>JBCCHE010000008.1:0-131735 GCA_039028875.1 Myxococcota bacterium
ACGTTAGACCGCATTCCGCACTCGACGGCCTCCCGCCCATCGCCTACCTCGCCGCCATCTGCGGTGTCCCCGAACAAAATCTCATGAACGACATTAGCTTTTAGCCAACCGACGACGGACCGAATTCCGATCCCGGGTCAATGCCCCGGGAGTAGCGACTAGCCGATGGAAGCGCTTGTGTACCCGCAGAACTTCGCGGCGGTTCGCTCCGCGTCCGGAAACCGGGTCGATCTCGAGTACGACCTGGACCGCGACCGGTGGCCCTGGCTCTCTCTCGAGCCACGGCACCCCGTGCTGATCGAGAAATACCAGTACTTCGGCGCCGTAACGGCCGTTTTGGCTCAGCAACTCGTGGACACCTCCACCTTCACCGCACTCACGCAGTTCGAGTGGGCATGCGTTGGCAGGGGCGACCGACACGCGACCTGCGGGGTCTACGTAGACAGCTCGAGCCCGGGCGCGCCACGGTTCGAGCTGACCCTGGTCGGGCCTGACGGTGTCGTTCTCGCCAAGACCGAAGGCTCCGGTTTCGCGTTTACGGACCGCGATGTCGGCGCATGGCGCTCGGCGTCCCGGACCAAAGCCTTGGCCGCCTCGGTCCCCGGGATCGACGCCTTCGCCGCGGCAAGCGAGGCGGGACTCCCGCCCGATGGTGCGAGCTTTCTCGCCCCGCCCGAGACCGTCGACGGCAAGACCTCATGCCGAGGAGTCGTACAAACGAACCGCGCGTTTCACCCGGCCCACCCGTTCCACACCGGAAGTGGCGACCACGTCAACGCCGGACACCTCTTCGACTGCGCCCTCCAGTTCGCACACCTCCTCGGTCGCGCCACTCAACCATGCACCGGAGGCCGAGCGCAGTTCTTTCGGTTCGTCGAACTCGACGTTCCGTTCGAGATCGTGTCGCTCGACGCCACGCGAACCGACGCGAACGCTGCGTCCGCTCTCTTTCGCCAACTCGACCGCGACTCTGCGAAGATCGAGCTTCAATTCTGACGGCAAAGGGAAAAGCGCCCTCATCGCCAGCCCGCTGATATGCTCCGCCTGATGAGCACGCTCGGAGGGCTCGACTGGGTGGTCGTCGCCCTCTACTTCATCACGGTCTTTGGGGTCGCGATTGGGGCCACCCTTTCGGAACGGCGTTCGGACAAGAGCTCTACGGACTACTTCCTCGCCGGCCGCAACGTCGGTTGGTTCGTCATCGGTGCGTCGCTCTTCGCCTCGAACATCGGCTCCGAACACCTGGTGGGGCTCGCCGGCACGGGCGCTGCCAGCGGTGTGGCGGTCGCGCAGTTTGAGATCCTCGCGTCCCTGATCTTGCTCGTTCTCGGATGGGTCTTCGTGCCGTTCTACTTGCGGAGCGGGGTTTTCACGATGCCGGAGTTCCTCGAGCGAAGGTACTCCCCGGCGGCGCGCTGGTATCTCGCGGTGATTTCGATTGTCGGTTACGTGTTGACCAAGATTTCCGTGACGATCGCGGCCGGCGGCATCGTCTTCGAGTCGCTGATGGGCATCGACTTTTGGACGGGGGCCTTCGTCGTGGTCGTTGCCACTGGGATCTACACCGTCTGGGGCGGTCTCCGAGCGGTCCTCTACACCGATCTGCTCCAGATGTTCGTACTGGTCGGCGGTGCGGTCGCCGTGACCTGGATCGGTCTCGGCGAACTTGGCGGCTGGAGTGCGATGGTCGAAGAGGCCGGGCCCGGTTTCATGTCGGTCTGGAAGCCGCTGTCTGATCCCGACTTCCCCTGGACTGGCATCCTCCTCGGCGCGCCGATTCTGGGTGTCTGGTACTGGTGCACCGACCAGTTCATCGTCCAGCGCGTTCTATCCGCGGCCGACGAGAACAACGCTAGACGAGGGACCATCTTCGGAGGCCTGCTCAAGCTACTACCGCTCTTCATCTTCGTCGTACCAGGCCTCGTCGCCCGGGCGCTTGCATCGCGCGGAGCGCTCAGCCTCGATAACCCAGACCAGGCACTCCCCTTGCTCATCGGTACACTGCTCCCGTCGGGCGTTCGCGGCCTGGTCGTCGCTGGGCTACTCGCCGCGCTGATGAGCTCCCTCTCGTCGGTCTTCAATTCCTGCTCCACAC
Organism: Myxococcota bacterium; assembly: GCA_039028875.1. Lineage (GTDB taxonomy): Bacteria > Myxococcota_A > Polyangia > Polyangiales > Houyiibacteriaceae > SG8-38. The sequence goes on from JBCCHE010000008.1 coordinate 2,096, forward strand.
TCTTCACCCGCGACATTTACCTAAAGCTCCGGCCAGACGCGTCGGAAGCGCGACAAGTTCGGGTCGGCCAAACCGCCACCACCGTGCTCGTAGTACTCGGGCTTCTTTGGATCCCCATGATGCAGTTCATCTCCGGGCAGCTCTACCAGTACCTCCAGAGCGTCCAGGCGTACATCTCGCCTCCGATCGCCGCCGTCTTTCTCATTGGCATTGCGTGGCGCCGGGCCAGTGCCACCGGTGCCATCGCCGCCCTCGCGACGGGCTTCGTCTTCGGGGCCCTGCGCCTGGTCGCCGAGCTCACCAAAGACGGTAGCGGAGGACTCGTGTTGGCCTACGCCGAGATCAATTTCCTCCACTTCGCGGCGCTGCTCTTCGTCGTCTGTAGCGCGGTGCTCGTAGGCGTCTCGCTCCTCACCAGGGCCCCAACGAGCCAGAAGCTCCGCGACCTCACCTTCGCAACTACCCGAAGATCGAAAGACGCCACGCCTTCACGTTGGCGTACGCGAGATCGATGGGCTTCCCTCCTCCTCGTCGTCGTGGTGGTGTCGGTATGGCTCTACTTCAGCCCATGGATTCACCCCTGACGCCTCGATGGGCGTTGCCGCTCCATCGCCCCTAGCGCCTGTCGGTTTCCCCGAGAATGAGCACTTGACGACCCATAAAGAGTCGTGTAGGTTACTTTTTATGTACTATGCGACTCACCCAACAGAAGGCAACACCATGGTAGCCACAGACATCGAAGAGCGCCGGGACCGCCTCCAAATCACGATGTTCGCGGGCATCACCGCAGGCTCCGGCGGGCTCGCCCTCCAGGAACTCTGCAAGATGTTAGGGTTCGAAGGCGTACCCGTCGTCGTCCTTGCCCTCCTGAGCCTAATCGGTTGGATGGTGTTCGCCGTCGCAACGGTCCGAATGACACGAATCGCCAAGGCAAGCAGCACCGGGATGGTTCTCGAGGATGAGCGTCGAGACCAGCTACGCGCCGAGTCTCTCAAGTTCGGCTTTGTCGGCGTCCTGGCAGTGCAGTGCCTGGCGCTGGTGGGCGACCAAGTGCTCGGTGGCTTGACCGCCCCGGCATTGACGGTGAGCTTCGTCGCCACCCTGTCGATTGCGGTTGGTGTGATCGCAGGACTGGGCCGTTTCGTGTACCTGAATCGATGAGCGGCGAGAAGCTTCGCAATACCCTGAAAGTGCACCGGGCGATGCGTGACTGGACCCAGGCGCAGCTCGCCGAACACGCAGGCGTGACGCGCAAGAGCATCAATGCCATCGAACGTGGCCGCTTCGTCCCGTCGACTGTACTCGCCCTCAAACTCGCCGCGCTGTTCGAGGTCAGCGTCGAGACCCTGTTCCAGTTGCCGGAGTAGCGAAAGAAGTCGCCGTGCGCTGCTCGATAGCTCAGGGCGAACAGGAAGACGTGTCGAGACAGCGACGGTAGGCCTGCTCGTCGTTGATGCACGCGGCGCAGATGGTCAGCACTTCGTCTGACTTGCACACGCCGACGAGCTGGCACGCCGCGGCGGCTGCCTCGTTCTCACAAGTGGTGCAGACGTTGGCAAGACGGGCCTCGCAGGTGTCGACAAACTGGTTGTCCGTGGGCGAGACGCCGCACACGCCGTCCGGGTCGCACTGGCAGAGCCCCTCACAAGTCGCCTGGCAGGTCGGATCCACCACGGGCGCGCAGACGCAGGTATCGGACGGCATGCAAACCACATTGGCCAGCTGGCACGTGTAGAAGACTTGTCGCGCGGCAGTGCAAAGAGGCGCCTGGAACATCTCCCTGGCGATGCAGTCGTCGACACACTGCTCGGTTTGTTCCAGCGAACCCGTGTTGCACAAGTTCACCGGGCTGCACCACGAGGTACAGACCTCTCTCACGCTTGAGACCTGGGGCGTTCCGGGCGCAGCCGGGGCCCCTTCTTCGCAGCTCACCACCAGCAAGAGCAAGAGCAGTGAAAGAACTGTAGTGTCCAAACGACGCATAGGACGTTTTTACGTTAGTTGCCCACCCAGCTCCAAGAAATCTCCGTGGGCGCCCCGACGCTTCGTTCCACTTCTGTGCAGCCACGCTCGGGGTCTCGGCCTCCGAACCAGGTTTCGGGTCCGTTCAGGCACCTCTTGGTTGGACGGTGGCGGACACGACTTCGGCGCGGTTCGGATCTCCCAGGGAGACTTGGTCACCCCTCAAGATGCGCTGAACCCATCCAAGACGGTCTTGCCAATCGCGGTACCACTCTCTTGAAGGGTGTGCGCCTTCCGAAGGTTGTCGACGGTCATGGCCCCGCCGTGGCGCCGGACGGTCGACACCAGCGTGCCGTCATCCAAGAGATCAGCAACGCGATCGAGCAGCTGTCGTTGAACGTGCATGTCGTTCGTCTGGAACATGGATCGGGTGAACATGAACTCCCAGCTGAGCGAGATCGCCTTGGTTTTGAGAGGCAAGACATCGAGAGACTTGGGGTCATCGATCAGCGCGATGTGGCCGCGCGGCTTGATCAGCTGGGTGATGGCGGCGAAGTGTTGGTCGGTATTGGTGAGGGCTGCAACGTAGCGAGGCGCAACGCCGAGGGCCTGCATCTCCTCATCGAGAGGCTTGCGGTGGTTCACGACGTGGTCGGCGCCCATCTCTTCAGCCCAGGCTGCGGTCTCCGACCGCGATGCCGTCGCGACCACCGTGAGGCCCGTGAGCTTCTTCGCCAGCTGGACGAGGATCGAGCCGACCCCACCAGCGCCCCCGATGACGAGGATCCCTTCTTCTTCTCCGCCGCCTTCGCGCAGTTCAAAGCTATCGAAGAGCATCTCCCACGCGGTGATCGCCGTGAGTGGGATCCCGGCTGCTTCGGCAAAGCCCAAAGACGAGGGCTTGCGACCGACGATACGCTCGTCCACGAGTTGAAACTCGGCGTTGGTTCCGGGCCGGGTGATGTCACCCGCATAGAAAACCTCGTCGCCGGTGGACCACCGGGTAACGTCCGAACCGACTTCCTTAACGACCCCGGCAGCATCGAACCCGAGAATCCGGTGAGGTCCGTCTGGCTGCATGTTCGCGCGGACCTTCACATCCACGGGGTTGACCGAGACGCCACGAACCTCGACCAGGAGGTCCCTCGGACCGGGCTCGGGCACAGGGAGCTCGAGATCGACGAGCGCGCCTTGAGCGGTGATCGGACCTGGGTGGGTGTAACCAATCGCTTTCATGGCCTGCGTCCTTCCAATCTGCCAAGCGTGGCCTCAATCGCGCGAACCACATCCTGGGACTTGCGTGGGTCGAGCGCATCGGGATGCGGCGGCGCGAAGCGGCCAGCGTCATTGTCGAAGTACTTGCCAGACGCGTCCGCGAACTCGGCGCTCAGTGCGGCGCGGCAGAGGATCTCGGCGCCAATTCGAATATCGCCACCAGGAACACCGTAGGCTTCCTTGACCATCTTCGTCCCCAGCATGGAGCCAGGGTTGACCGCAACGACCGTCGGACCCTTTGCGCCGAGCGACGCCGCCAACGCGCTCGACCACATCGTGATCGCCAACTTGCTTTGCGCATAAGCCGCGTTGTCGGGGAGCTGAACCTCCCCCGCCAGCGCGCGCAGATTGACGGGCGCTTGCGCTGCCGAGGAGAGATTGATCACGCGGCCCGATGGCCCGAAGAGCGGCAGGAGTCGTCGGGTCAGCAAGAACGGCGCGATCGTGTTCACCAAGAAGCGGACGTCCAGGTTGTCATCGGTACGGGGGTTTGGCACGCGGAAGACACCGGCGTTGTTGATCAACACGTCCAAGCTGTCGTGCGCGTTGGCCACCTCTTCGGCGAAGGACTCGACTTCGTCCACCCGCGAGAGATCGGCGACGTATCCCGCCACGCGACCTGATCCTGGTTGCATGGCCTCGATTGCCTGCTGGAGCTTCTCCGGGTTCCGGCCGTGCAGGAGCAGATGGTGTCCCGAGGCGGCCAGGAGCTTGGCGGCTTCGAGGCCAATGCCGTCCGTCGCGCCGGTGATGAGGATGGTCTTGTGCATGGCTTGCCCCTAGCTCACAAAGTTCGGGCCGAGCTCGTTCGCCAGGCGCTCGAGTGTGGCCTCAATACTGGCCTGATTGAAGCGAAGATTCAGTGCGACGTGATTCACGCCGATGGCCTCTAGCCGACGAAGGTAGGTCCGCAGATGCCGTGCTCCAAGTCGGAGACCAAGGTGGATCGGTTGGGGTCGCGCGTTGCTGTCTTCGAGCAGGTCGACGTAGAGCGGTTGCATCACGGGTTTTGGCTGCATCCCTGACGCTTGGGTACGCCGCCGCCAGTCGGCGATGACTTTCTGTTGGACGGCGGTTTCGCGGGGATAGACCATCCAACCGTCTCCGTTTGTCGCGATCCATTCGGGCCCTTGCTGGCTCCCTCCTGTGATCAGGAGGGGCAGACGCCCCGACACAGGCTTGGGCAGCATGTCGATCCCTCCGCCCACGCTGCCGTACCCGTTGTCGAACGTCGGTGCGCGTTCGGCCATTCGTCGAATGTAGTCGAAGCTCTCCCGGAACCGATCGCTACGGTCTGAGAACGAGAGGTTCATGGCCGGGTACTCGTCCGGCCTGTCCCCAGACGCGACGCCCATGATGAGCCGCCCGCCGGCGAGTTGGTCGACGCTGGCTGCCGCCTTCGCAACGTGGGCGGGGTGGCGCAACGGCAAGACGATGCTCGCCACCCCAAGCGCGATTCGTTGGGTGTGTGCGGCGAGGTACCCGAGATAAACGAACGGGTCGAACGTCTGGCCTGCGTCCCCGAAGGATGGGACCGTGAACGGCACATCCCGCAACCACACAGCCGAGAAACCGAGCGCTTCAGCGAGTTTCACGCGCGCGACGTGATCGGACATGGTCGGCACGGGGCCAGACGCATAGCGCTCGATGGGCACCACGAGGCCGAGACTGAGTCTCCCTGGGCGAAACACCGCATCGTAGCCCGCGTTGATCGACTCGAATGACCGCGCGACGCTCGGCTCAAGTGTCGTGGACGCGCTCACGCGAGATCGTCCTTCCCTTCGATGAGGAAGTGATGACTCACCGAGCCCTCGGTTCGAGCCTTCAGATGCGGCGCATAAGCGGGGTCGCCCATGAAGGCGGTTGCCGCCTCCTTGGATGGCCACTCGATGATGATGCGGAGTGCCGCGGCCTCTCCCTGGCCCTCGAGTCGTTCGTGGCTGGCCGTGCGCGCGAGGTACTTCCCGCCGTGGCGGGCCACCATCGCGCCAGTCTCGGCGACGTAACTCGGGACCCACGCTTCCTGCGTCGGGGTCACTTCCAGAACGGAATAGGCGGTCATGGCGGAGTCCTTCCTTGTTGGGGCTGCATCCCCGAAGCTTTGGCAAAGACGAACCTACTTCGTTTGTTAGAAATGATAATCACCCTTTACGTTGAAACATTATTCGTATATTTTTGATAAATGGATCTGCGATCCCTCCGACTGTTCCTCAGGGTGTCCGACCTCGGCAGCATCTCCGCGGCCGCGCGCGATCTCGCGCTCTCACCCGCCAGCGCGAGCGCGCGTCTCTCGGCGCTCGAGAAGGCGGTTGGGTTCCGATTGTTCAACCGTACGACCCGAGCGGTTTCGCTGACGACGGACGGCGCGGAGTTTCTCCCCTACGCACAGCAATCGCTCGAGACCCTCGAATCGGGATTGAGCGTGGTCCGCGGCGAGTCGGCCGAGGTGACCGGGCTGATCCGAATGACGATGCCCGGATCCTTCGGACGCATGCACATCATTCCTTTGCTGAATGATTTTCACGACCGGTACCCAGGGCTGACGCTCGACCTCCGCCTGTCGGACGAGGTCCTCGATCTCATCGAGGGCGCGTACGACCTGATCATCCGAAACGCTCCGCTGCGCGACAGCACCGTGGTCGCACGCAAGCTTGCCCCCGACCGTCGCCTACTCGTCGCAGCGCCTAGCTACCTCGCGCGTCACGGTGCCCCAACTACACCCGACGATCTGAAGTCGCACCGTTGCGTCGTCCTCTCTGAGGCCAATCGTTGGAAATTCGAAACCAAGCAAGTCGTTGCCGTGCCTCGCTCGTTCGGCGCAAACGACGGTGAGGCGACGCGCGCAATGGCGGAGAACGGCCTTGGCATCTCGGTCAGTTCCCTTTGGAACGCAGGCCCCAGCCTCGACTCGGGACGCCTCGTCGAAGTGCTGCCCGACTTCCCCCTCGTCACCGAGTCGGCCATTTGGGCCCTCTATCCAAGCAAGCGACTGGTCCCGCCACGCGTACGTGCGATGCTGGACTTTCTCGTCGAACGGTTCTCCCCCGTGGCGCCTTGGGAACGTGCGACTCGCTAGCGTTCAACCGCGTGGCCGTGTTCGCGATACTTCACACGACCTCACTCGATTCCGCATCGCCTTGTCTCCGTGAAGACATCGAACGCGGCCGTGGGGTCCGAGTCGTGCTTTCCGACGCCGACGCCCGCGGCTTGCACTGGTGAACCTCGACCGTGACGTGGGCCAGGTCATCGAAGGTTTCGAGAAGCTGCTTGTAGTAACTAGGCTCGCGGGGCGCGTGTGTGACGACCGAGACGATGACACCGAAGTGTGCGGGGCCCACGCGGAATAGATGCAGGTCACAGACGCTGTTGTCGCCGTGAGATTCGATCGCCTCGACGATCTGCGTCTTGCGATCCTCGGTCACCTCGGCGTCGAGCAGTACCGCGCCGGTGTCCCGGATGAGTCCGAGTGACCACCGCGCCACCACGACCGAAGCCAGAACCCCCGTCACCCCATCCATCCACGACCAGCCGAAATACTTGCCGGCGAGCAGCGCGACGATCGCGAAGACCGAAGTCAGGGCGTCGGCCACCACGTGGAGGTACGCGCCACGAAGGTTGTGGTCGTGGTGTTGGTCGTGCCCATGATGGTGGTGCCCGCCGTCGTGGAGCATCCCGGCACTCAACAGGTTCACGATCAAACCAACGCCGGCGACGATCAAGGCTTGATCGAACTGAATTTGAACCGGGGCAATCAGTCGGCCGATGCTCTCCACACACACCAGCACCGCACCAATCGCCAGCCCGACGCCGCTCGCGAAGCCCCCAAGGGCGCCGACCTTGCCCGTGCCGAAGCTAAAGCGCGGGTCGTGGGCGTGCCGCCGCGCGAAACGGTATGCGAACGCGGCCACGAGAAGAGCCGCCGCGTGGCTCGCCATGTGCCAACCGTCGGCAAGGAGCGCCATGGAGTTGAAGACGAACCCTGCGTACAGCTCGGCCACCATCGTCGCCAGGGTGAGTACGATGACCCATCGCGTACGCCGCTCTCCTAGGGGGATGTCTGTGTTCCCGAATGAGTGGCTGTGTTGCCAGTCCTTGAGCTGCTCCTGATGCATGCGGACTCCGGACTAACCGCGTCTCTTCCGGCTTCGTGGTCCACGTCGTGACTTCTGCGCGGCCAGGCAATCGGGGCATTCGCCAATGAGCTGCAACTCTGACGCTTTTACGGACCGATTCCACCGTCGAGCGACCGATACGGAAAGCTTGGCCTCCGGCAAGCACTCGACAGCACCGCAAGTCTTGCAGCAGAAGTGCGGATGCACGTGCGCGCTCTCTCCCGCTTCACGCGCCTCGTAGCGGGCGACCCCGCCCACTTTGCTCGCGACTCGCGCCAACTCGACGTCGGCAAGCTTGACGAGGTTTCGATAGAGCGTCGCCTGATCCCAATCCCGGCCGCCCATCGCTTCAACGACCTCCGAGTGAGACAAGGGCTTCTCGGTCTCGCTGAGCAGTCGGAGGACCGCCACTCTCGGCGCGGTGGCCCGGAGCCCCGCCCCGTGAATCCGTTGCCGAGCCTCGTCTCGCGTCAGGCTTCCCATGCGGCGCCTACGATACGAGGGGGGATCTGCAGCTGCAAGTCCGAAGTCGAAAAATGGCACACGATGGCGCCCTCGGTGACCGCCCAGATCGCCCCGAATTGCAAATGCAATCGTATTGCGTTACTTCCTGCCGGCCGTATCGGTAAGCCATGCTTCCTGACTCCACCAACAACGCGTTCGAACGACTCCGACAGGCTGGGCGCGTCCGAAGCGTCGCGATCCCACAGGGGAACAGCCCTCCCCCGCCACCGCGGTCACATCGCGAGTCCATGCTCGAAGTGGTGGGTCCTGTTCCTCTTCCAATGCTCGTTGGCGATCAAGAGGTCGACGCACGGTGGTATGTCGCCGCCCCGTCGAGCCCGCGCCAGCGCAGCGCGGGAAAGAGCGAGCACCTGAGTGTCGTCGCCGTCGGCGATCAAAAGTCCACCTCCGCCCCTCCGTTGGTCCGTATCCATTCGACCTGTTTCACGGGGGATGTGCTTGGATCGCTCCGGTGCGACTGTGGTCCGCAGCTCCAGCTCGCGCTTCGACAGATGACCGAGTCACCCTCCGGCGGCATGGTGGTCTACATGTCGGCCCACGAAGGGCGCGCCATTGGTTTATGGTCGAAGGCTGCCGCGTACCTTCTCCAAGACGAGGGGCTGGACACGTACGAGGCGAACCGAAAGCTAGGCTTCCTCGATGACCAACGCGACTTTCGACACGCGGCAGCGCTCATCAAGGACCTACTCGGCGATCGGCCGTTTCACCTGCTCACCAACAACCCTGAGAAGGTGCAACAGATGCGCGAATTCGGACTTCCTCACGTGATCCAGCAGACCCACATCGCGGGCGTAGGCTCCCGAAACCAACGATACTTGTCTGCCAAACGGGATCACGGGCACGAGATCCCCGCTTCCGCCCTCACCTGCTGCGACTGAACGCCGGCCGTACCGTCAGGCAACGGATCGAGCAGCCTGTGCGATCCGCTCGCCCGCCCGCCTGGCACCCGCGATGTTCCTTGCCGACGGACCGAGCTCGAGCTCAGCAAGAGCGCCCGAAACGTAAACGCGCGGATGCCAACGAAGGGCCTTATCGACGATTGGATACCCGCACTCGGCACAAGGCAGCGACGCGCTCTGAATGAGCTCGTCCACCATGGCCCCCCCTGGTCGATGAGGTGCGAAGCCCGTGGCGAGTAGGACCCGCTCGACGACAACCTCTCTCCCATTCGACAACCGTAGGCGCCGAGCCCCCTGCTCCGCGAGGACACCGGTGACGCTGGCAACGTGCCACTCGATACGCCCGTCGTGAATGGCCTGCTGGAGCGCCCGCACCACATGTGGAGGCACCGAGCCCTGATGGCGTGCCTCGGTGATCATGGCGCGGCGCTGCCCAAGGTCCGTCTCGCGCTCGAAGCCCGTCATGTGTTTCGGCCCAAGCCAGCCGGGGTCTGAATCGAACTGATGCTGCCGAATGCAGCGGCGCGAAACCAGCTTAACGCGGTGGCCACTCTTGGTGAGCCGGAGCGCGACCTGGGCCGCAGAGATCCCGCCGCCGACCACGGCGACTTCGCTTCCAGGGCCGGTGGATGAGTAGGAGAACCCGTGCGCGAAGATGTGCTCGACGCGAGCGTCGCCCGACGGTGCCCAGTCCGGCCAATGGAGCTGCTCGCCAACGCCGATCGCAAACACCACGTTCGCCGCCGACACGGATCCCCCATCGATGGTGTCGACCGTCACCTCTCGGCAGTCGACACGGCAGCTCGCCGCCGCGCCACGAACGTGGAGCGCATCGATCCCATGGGCGTCGATCACCCGATCGCAATGCTCGTTGAAGAAGTCGAGTGACGGCCGCTCGTAGGGAGGCGCAAAGAGGTCGGACCGCTGATGTTCCGTACTCGAAGCGAACTCGTGAAGCGCAAAAGGCTCCACGTCGAGCTGGTGGACGGCGGGCGAGCGAAGGTGGGTCATCCCGGTCGCGGCCGTGCAGGCCCGCCAGCGCGCGAGCAACGCATCGGCCGGATCCAAGATGCGAACATCGTCCGGATCGCAACCCGCTTCGGCGATCAAACGGACGGCGATGTGAACCCCGTGAATCCCCCCGCCGACGATGAGCCAGGTTGCGCTCATTCCGCCGACTCGCGCATGGCTCGACTCGCACGCACTCCCGCGAGGTGGCCGATCACCAACGCGAGCCCAGCAACGATGCTCAAGACCGTGCCGTAGCTGTGGAACTCCATCACTTCGAGAAGGCGCCCGAGCAGCAGCCCAACGATGCCAGCCCCCAACACCAACGCGATCGAGAGGGTCTGGTGACGCCGCCAGCCGATCACCAGAGCCGACGTCGCAAGCACGACCGCGAGGATGGTGAACCCCCATTCGAAGAGCGGCCCGGCGATCACGCTGAGCCCGAGGGCGGCGATCAGAGAAGGCGCCGCCGCGGTCGATGCGCAGTGGACGGCGCAGACGGTGCTCGACAACGCACCGGCTTTGTCCAGGCTGCCGTCGACGGGTTTGGATCTTTCGCGAGTCATGTGGATCCCGCGCTTTTTGGGGCCAGGAACACTCCTCGGGCGCTGGTGTAAGAATTGACGGGCCCGAGTCGTCTTACACACAGAAGCCTCCTCAAGGAGACTCGTTGACGATGGAGATGACGATGGCCGATACCCGAAAATGCCCTTGCGACAACTGCGTCGAGACCTGCTCGTGCCACCACGAGGCCCCAACAGACGCCGCGTGCTGCTGCGGCGAACAGTGCACGTGTGGGCCGGGCTGCGCCTGCGACACGAGCTGCGGCTGCCCAAGCGCGAAGAGTTGAGCTAAGCTCGAACCGATGGCGAAGCCGACCCGACGATCGAGTAGCAAGGAGGCCGTTGCGGCCTTGCTGCGAACGCACAGGACGAAGCTCGAGGCGTTCGTCCGGGCTCGCGTTCCGTCGTCGGACGTGGACGACGTGCTCCAAATTGCGGCCGTGCGTGCCATCGAGGGTGCAGGCACCCTGAACAACCCGAAGCGCGCGTTGTCGTGGCTCTACCGGGTTCACCGGAACGCCGCGACCGACGTCCTCCGAAAGCGCGCACAGCAGGAGCGGTTGCTCGAAAAGGCGTCGGCGGCGCCCGAGGCTCCTTCGGAACTCGCCGGCTCGGGATGTGACTGCAGCATCTTTCAGGCGCGCAACATCCACCCCAACTACGCCGAGGTGCTCTCCCTCGTCGACATTCAAGGGGTCACCATCGCGGAAGCCGCGGAAGCCCTCGGCATCTCTGCCAACAACGCCAGCGTACGCCTCCACCGCGCGCGAAAGGCCCTTCGTGAGTCGATGCTGGAGCACTGCGGTGTGACGAGCCTTCGAGACTGCGCCGACTGCGGATGCATCGAAGAGGGCTGCTGCGCCGCCTGACACGCCGGCACGGCAGACGGCGCTCGACGCGCCCCAAACCACCTCCGTTATGTGGTTACCCAACGACACTGCGGCGGCTTATCTCAAGCAGACATCTGCTGCAAGCGGATTGCAATAGGCGTCAACCTCGTTTAGATCGACGTCGTGCGACCTACCTTGCAGGGTTCCCTGGAAGTCAGTCGACTCGCGCGTATCGCTCGGTTCGCGCGCGTTCGTAGGTCGACGACACCCAGGAGGAGGAGCACCGCATGAGTATCGAGAGCCTCAAACTGATGCTCCTCCTCGTCATTCTCGCATCGGGTTGGATTGGGGGGCTGGTTCCCCTCCGAAAGGCTAGCGCCGACTCGCCGCGCTTCCTGTCTCTTGGGAACGCCTTCGCGGCCGGGATCTTTCTCGGCATCGGGATCATTCACATGCTCGGAGACGCTTCCGAGACATGGCGCGAATCGCTCGGGTGGGACTACCCGATGGGACTCTTGCTCGCGGGCGGCGCGTTCCTGCTTCTCCTTTGGTTCGAGCACGTGGCCCTGCCCGCACGAGTTCATGACGCGTTTCATGAACCCGGCGGCGTAATCTCCGGTCTGAATCCCGATCAGCCTTCAAGCGACGGGGTCGGAACGCCACACGCCTCCCGCCTATACCCGTACGCGCTTGTCGTCGCCCTCTCGATCCACTCTCTGATCGCGGGAATCGCGATGGGTGCACAAAGAACGATAGCCAACGTTGTGCTTATTTTCGTGGCTATCGTCGCGCACAAGTCGACCGCTGGGTTCGCGCTTGGCGTGAGCCTGGCTCGCAACGACGTGCCTCGGCGGCGCGCACTGAGGCTCATCGGCCTATTCGCCATGGTGACCCCGATCGGGATCATCGTCGGGCTGCTCGTGACAAACGCGCTCGACGGTCGCGCCCAGTCGATCTTCGATGCCGTGTTCTTGGCGCTCGCCGCCGGGAGCTTCATCTACATCGCCTCATTCGACATCATCCGCGATGAGTTTCTCCAGCCAGGCCCTCGCGCCGTGAAGTGGCTGCTCGCCGCGGCCGGCTACGGGCTGATGGGTCTTCTGGCGATCTGGCTGTAGCGACTTGGCACTAGGATTTGGGCGTTCCGGCGAGCTCAGCGCGCGCCTGCTCAAACCAACCAACCGTGCGCAGCCGGTACGAATCACCGTAGAGCGCAACGAAGCGAGCCGTTGTCGGGTCGCGCTCGTCGCGAAGCGCCGCGATACGGCTCGCCACGTACTCCGGTGTCAGTGGTATGTGGCATTCCACTGTGATGCAGTGCTTCCACTGCTCGTAGTTCTCGCACAGTCCTCTCACGACCCGTCGCTCAGGCTACCGGGCAAGCTTGGCATTTGCAATTCGTTTGCGTCTAGGCCATCTCTTGAAACAAGCTGTTGACCAGGGCGCCGTGACCCTTCGCACCACCACGTAAACGCCAAGATGTCAGCCTTCGGTATCAAATTCTGGGGAGTCCGTGGCAGCATCGCCTGCCCCGAGCCCGCCTACGCGCGCTACGGCGGCAACACGAGTTGCGTGCAGCTTGACCTCGGTGGTGCTCAGGTGATCCTCGACGCCGGAACGGGAATGCGGGGTTTGGGTGGGGAGCTACTCGCTCGCGGCCAGCGCACGGCCACTGTCCTTCTCACCCACATGCATTGGGACCACACGGCGGGGTTTCCCTTCTTTAAGCCAGTGTACTCAAAGGCTTGTGCGATGCGGCTGATCGCGGGAGGCCTACAGTCCATTGGGGGCATCCGTGAGGTGCTCTCCGGTCAGATGGCCGCCCCAAACTTCCCGATACCCCTCGACGCGCTTCATGCCGATCTCGCGTTTGAGGACTTTGTCGCTGGCGATAGCTTCGTGCTTTCGGCGGGCGTGCGGGTGAAAACGGCGATGCTGAACCATCCGGACGGGGCGACCGGCTACCGCGTGGAGTACGCGAACAAGGTGCTTTGCTACGTCACCGACACCGAGCACACGCCTGGCAAGCCCGACGAGCGCGTTCTGTCGCTCATCGAGGGTGCCGACTTGGTAATCTACGACTCGACCTACACGGATCCCGAGCTTCCCGCCCACCTCGGCTGGGGGCACTCCACCTGGCAGGAAGGAGTCCGACTGTGCCAACGGGCGGGGGCGAAACAGTTGGCGATCTTCCACCACGACCCAGACCACGACGACGATTTCATGGACCGACTGAGAGCCGATGCGAAGACCACTTGGACGGGTGCGTTCGTTGCCCGTGAAGGGATGCAACTTGAACTGTAGTGGAAGCGGGGTCCCGAACGCGCCCAAGATACTTTGCGGCCCAACCAACCCGGGCGGCATGGTGCCGCCCTATCCGTAGCCAATTAGACGAGGAGTCTGAAGAATGTCAGTTCGCACCTTTGAGCCAATGACCAAAGCTGAGGTTGTCGCGGCACAGCGCGCGTGGGCGAAGTTCGTCACCGAGCGCGATGTCGATCAGCTCTTGGCCCTCTACGACTTCGGGACACCCGATGAACCGCTTCTGTTCAAGCCCACGTTGGCAGACGTGATTCGGCTGGATCGCGCCGGTGCGCGATCCTACTTCGTGGGCGGTGATCCGGATTATCCTCACGACCACGGTTTCCTGAATCGAGGTTGGCAGCAAGTGGAGTTCCAGAGCGCCGCGGGCCCGATCCTGAAGGCAGGGGGCCTCGGGTACAAGGACATGGGTCACTACACTTTCGTCGACGGTGAGGGCAACGCCACCCGCGCCGACTACACGTTCGCGTACCACAAGCTAACCGGGCGCGTTCTCATCTCGCTGCACCACTCCTCACTCACGTGGTTTCCCCCGTCCGAAGACTGAGCTGGCCGCCGAACCCTGTTTAGGGTATCGGGAACCATGATTCATACCAGCCGTCATGCCGACGTTGATGTTCCAAGCCTGCCCGTCACCGAGTTTGTCCTTCGACAGGCCGAGGACCTGGCTTCGCAGCCAGCGCTGGTCGAGGGCGCAAGCGGACGTACGATCCGTTTCGGAGAGCTCGCTCGGGCTATCAAAGCACTCGCCGGCGGCCTGACCGCGCGCGGCTTCGGGCCCGGCAAAGTCCTCGCGATCATGGCGCCCAACGTGCCCGAGTATGCGGTCGTCTTCCATGGTACGGCCTACGCCGGCGGCATCGTGACGACGATCAACCCGACCTACACGGCGGGAGAGGTCAAGCACCAGCTCCAGGATTCCGGCGCTTCACTGTTGGTGACCGTATCCATGTTCGCCGACGTCGCCAAAGAAGCCGCCGAAGGCACTGGCGTCGAAGAAGTGTTCACGATCGACGAGAGCCCCCTAAGCCACTTCAAGAGCCTGTTGGGCGAACCACTGTCACAGCACGCGGAAGTCTCGCTCGACGACGTCGCGTGTCTGCCCTACTCGTCCGGCACCACAGGCTTGAGCAAGGGCGTCATGCTCACCCACCGCAACCTGGTTGCCAACCTGGTGCAGACCGACGTCATGCTCCCCATCCGACGCGGTGAAGCGGTGCTTTCCTTTCTGCCGTTCTTCCACATCTACGGCATGCAAATCTTGATGAATCGCGCGCTCGCGGCAGGCGCCAAAGTCGTGACGATGCCGCGCTTCGACCTCGAGCAATTCCTGAACCTCTGCCAGCAGCACGAGGCGCGACGAGCCTTCGTGGTCCCACCGGTGGTGCTGGCGCTGGCAAAGCATCCGCTGGTCGACAAGTTCGACTTGTCGTCACTCGAGCAGGTGTTCTCCGGCGCCGCGCCTCTCGGTGTAGAGCTCACCGAGGAGGCGGGCGCGCGACTCCACTGCGAAGTCTCGCAGGGCTATGGCATGACCGAGCTTTCGCCGGTGAGCCACGCGGTTGCGGACGGCTACACGAAGGCCGGCACGATCGGCACGCTCACCCCGTCAACCGAGTGCGTGATCGTCGACCCCGACAGCGGCGAGCGGCTTGGGGTCGGCGAGCCAGGCGAGCTCTGGATACGCGGGCCGCAGGTGATGAAGGGCTACCTCAACAACGAGGAAGCCACCAAAGCCACCATCGACGAGGACGGCTGGCTCCACACCGGCGACATCGCCCAGGTCGATGAGGAAGGCTTCTTCACCATCGTCGACCGGCTCAAAGAGCTGATCAAGTACAAGGGCTTCCAGGTTCCACCGGCGGAGCTCGAGGCTCTCTTGGTTGGCCATCCCGGTATTGCGGACGCTGCTGTCGTCGGCGTCCCGGACGCCGAAGCCGGGGAGTTGCCGAAGGCCTTCATCACGCTGCAACCGAACGCTACGCTGTCCGAAAACGACATCAAAACCTTCGTCGCCGACAAGGTCGCGCACTACAAGCAGCTACGCTTGGTCGAATTCGTCGACGAGATCCCGAAGTCCGCCTCGGGCAAGATCCTGCGGCGCATGCTCCGCAACCGGGGCTGAGGCGCGTCGCCGGCAAAGCTCACGCCCGTGTGGGTCGGCGCATCGGTCGCCTCCCGGGCGTTCGGCCTATCGAAAATCGATCAGGATTTTGCCGCGCTTGCCTCGGCCCTGTTGGCGCGCGAACGCATGTTCGGATTCTTCCAGAGAGTGAACACTGTCGATGACTTGTCGAAAAGCCCCCTCCGACATCAGCTGGCTAACGCGTTCCATGCGCTTCTCGTCGGTGTCGCTCTCGAGCAGGAAGCCCCATCGGCGTCTGGACACGAGTGCCCGGAAGAAGCCGGGGATGTCTTGCTGGGGCATCGTGGTGACGTACGCGCCCTTCGGCTTCAAGAAACCGACCGCTCGAGAGAACGACAGCGACGGCGCGGTGTCGAAGACCAGGTCAAACTGGTGCGCGGCGTCGGGCAGCTCCTCTCGATCGTAGGCATAGGCCTCGGCGGCGCCGTTCTCACGCGCGAAATCGCGTTGCGACGAGTGGCAAACCGCAACAACCCGGGCTCCGACATGCGCCGCCAGTTGAACCGCCGTGACTCCGACGCTTCCGGTGGCGCCGGTCACGAGCACCGTCTCGCCATCGCGAACTTTGACGATGCGCTCCATCGCCGCGACTGTTGTGAGCGCACCTCCGACGACGGACACGGCCCCTTCGAGCGAGAAGTTCTCGGGCACCCTCGCCAGCCGTTTCTCGGAGACTGCCACGTACTGTGCATGGAACCACGGCCCTTTGAAAATGTTGGTGTAACCGAACACCCGGTCCCCGCGTTTGGTTCGTACGCCGTCCGTTTCTGCGACGCCCGCCATCTCGATCCCAGACAGAATCGGGCTCCGTTTGGCCGCTTTCGCGATCGCCTTGTTTCGGTCCCCGCGGGAGGTTTCGAGGTCGAAGTTGTTGAGCGCCGCGTAGTGTACGCGAACGAGGATCTCTCCGGCCTCGGGGCGAGGCTCCGGAAGTTCGATGTGCCTGAGCGTGGGCGGCCCCTTCCCACTTGCGGGTGGCACGAAAGTGATGGCCTTCATCTCTTGAGCCCCCGAGCACGCTTTGACGCTGTGTCACCGCACGGAGACCCGACTTGCGGCGCCAACACGTGTGCGAAGACGCACGTCCACCAATGTTTTCTGGAGCGAGCTCCCCGGGAGGATGGCCGGTTCGAGGGCAACCCTGGGACGGTACCACCCGTCGTGAGGCGACGAAAGTGAGAACGCCACGGCCGCGGCTGTCCTGGGCAGACGACTCGCGCATGCGCTCACAACCTTGATGTCCCGGATCGCGACCGGCCGTACCACCAAGCCCTTGCCGGTTACCGAGGATGGGCCGGGGCGTCTGCGGGACCCTTTGTCAGCGCGTCCCAAAGCGCCAGGGCCACGCTTCGAAGCGGCCGGTCTCGGCGCCTGACAGCGAGGAGTTCCATGGCCTCCACGTCGAAGTCCGGTACGTCGATCGAGCACAGCGTTCCATCCGCAAGCTCCTTCGCGATCGCGTGCTCCGGCAGGCCACCCCAACCCATGCCCGACACGATGATCTGTTTCTTGGAGGCGATATCGGTGACGGTCCACCGCACCCCCCCGCGCAGCACGTTGAGCGACTGCGAGAGGTCGCCGCGTGTGCTGTCCGTCAGCACAACTTGAGGGTGTTGACGAAGAAGCGCGGGCATCGAATCCGGGTCCGCGTGGGCAATCGGATGGTCCGACCGCACTACCGCGAAGACCCGCACGGTGCCGACGCGGCGGGTTTCAAGTGCGTTCCCGTCGCGCGGTCGAACGCTCGAAATCGCGAGATGCGCCTCACCACCCAGCATCGCATCGATCGCGCCGGAGAGGCGCTCCGTTCGAAGTTCGAACCGTGTAGCGGGAAACCGGCTGCGCGTCGCCGCGAGTGACTCGAGCACCGAGTGGAGCGGCGCGACAGCCTCGACCGCCAAGCGCACAATCGGTTCGGGCTCCGAAGAGAGTGCGGTTCCGTAGTCTTCGAGCGCGGTGGTCGCATCGAGTACGAGTCGCGCACGGTCGAGGAACAGCCTGCCGGCATCGGTGAGCTCCGGGCGAAGGCCTTCGCGATCAAAGAGCCGCAGACCGAGTTCGGCTTCGAGGTTGGCGACGAGCTTACTCACGGCGGGCTGCGACTTGTGCAGCTTGACCGACGCCGCAGTGAACGTACCCGCGGCGGCCACAGCAACGAACGCATCAAGCTGGTCGTAGGTCACATCCTGATTATATAGTTTTTAACTATGAAATATATAAGAAAATAATGCCTTTTTATTATGAATGGAGGCGCCTAGATGAACCTCATCCAAGGAGGTTCTCATGTCCAACATCGACCGAGTCATCATTACTGGAGCCAGCAGCGGAATCGGGCTCGATTTCGCAAAACAGCTCTTTTCCAAAGGATCCAAGATCGTCATCAACGGGCGCGATGAGGCCAAGCTGGCCGCTGTCGCCGAGTCGTTCGGAGATCCCGAACGCATCGAGGCTGTCGCGGGCGGGGTGGACGACCCATCCACCGCGACCCGTCTCATCGAAGCCGCGAGGCGTCGGTTCGACGGTGTGGATCTGCTCGTGAACAACGCGGGGATTTTCGAAGTGAAACCACTCCTCGATTCCACCGTGGAAGACCTCGAACGGTTCTTCGAGACCAACGTCAAGGGCACCTACATGGTCACGCAGGCCGTGGTCCCGTCCATGATCCAGCAAGGTGGCGGCGCGATCATCAACGTGGGGTCTGTGCTGGTGGACCAACCCATGGTCTCGACCCCGGTATCGGCCGCCATGGCAAGCAAAGGTGGTGTGCACGCGCTCACTCGCTCGTTCGCCGCGGAACTTTCGCCCTACAACATTCGCGTCAACGCTCTGGCACCAGGCATCGTCCGCACCCCGTTGATTGGAGACGCGGCGGACAGTCTCGCCGAGATCCATCCTCTCAAGACCATCGCCGAGGTGTCTGACACGTCGGACGCCTTGCTTTATCTGGCCAAAGCACCCTTTGTCACCGGAGCCATTCTCAATCTCGATGGGGGATACTCCAATGCGCGTTGACGGTCAGCGCTTCGCCATCCTCGTCGGCGTCGAGGTGCAAGATCACGAGGGATACGCGCGGTACCGCGCCGAGATGACACCGATCCTCGGCGAGTACAGCGGTCGGTTCGAATACGACATGATCGTGAGCGACGTGCTCAAGAGTCCCGTGTCAGCACGTTTCAATCGCGTGTTCACGATCTCGTTCCCGAGCCAAGACGACCGAGTCCGCTTCTTCAGCGATGACCGCTACAAGGCCGTCCGAGCCCAGCACTTCGAGCCGGCTGTTAGTGACGTGGTCACCATGGCCGAGTTCGCAAGTGGCTAAGTAGACTTCGTCGCGGGCATCGCAAAGCACCGAAACCGAATCAGATCGGACGGGCGATGGCGGAACGCCCGGGAGTGTCAGCGCCTCTGCCAAGGCGCGCAAGACCTCCCGGGCGGCCGGCAACTAGCGCGACGAACGCGGGCCGCGAGACATCGGGGCAGAGCCCGAGGCAGCCCAAGCCCGATACGCGCCGCCAAACATGGACATGAGGACTCAGGATCCCTCGTTCCGGGCCCTAGCCGCGAAGTCGACGGCAATGGTCTTGCCGCTTGCCTCCGTCGTCCCTGCGCTCTGCCTGGTCAGCCACGCGCCATGCTTCGCCCACCAGGTCTCGGCTTCTTTCTGAGTCCACGTTGGTTCCCCCAGCGCGTCGAGGGCCTCCACGAGCTCGGCAGCACTCGATGGACGGTCGGCGGGGTCCTTGTTCAGGCAACGAAGGAGGAGGGCTTCGAGTTCTTGTGGCACCGGTCGGTTCGCACGCTCCGACGGTGGGACGGGCGTGCTGTGCAGATGGTGGGCGCAGATCTCGACGATCGTGGCTCCGGAGAACACATGCTCTCCCGTCAACAGGAAGTAACCCACCGCGCCAAGTGCGTAGAGGTCGCTTCGCCCATCGACGGCCGCTGGCCTCGAGATCGATTCGGGCGCGAGGTACTGGGGAGTCCCCCGGATCTCTTCTCCGCGCGTCAACCCATCTTCGTCGTCAGCCTGTAGATCCTTCACCAGCCCAAAGTCGAGGACCTTGGCAATGTCGGGGATACCTCCTTGACGGGTCAGCAGGATGTTGGACGGCTTGATGTCTCGATGAATGAGACCGATCCCATGAGCTTCCTGAAGCGCGCTCGCTGCCTGCCGAAGAATCGACACGACGCGCGCCGGCGGTTGCGCACCATCGCGCGACACTACAGCCGCAAGATCCGCGCCGTCTAAGTACTCCATCACGTAGTAGAAGGTGCCGTCTGGGGTCCGACCGTAGTCGAATACCCTGACGGTGTTCGGGTGGGTCAAGTTGGCCGTCAGTTGTACCTCGCGTTCGAATCGGGCCATCGCCCCGGTACTGTTGTGCTCCTCGAGAAGAAGCTTCACTGCGGTCGGACGTCGAAGCATGGCGTGGCTCGCGCGATAGACCACGCCCATGCCGCCCTGGCCAAGCTGGCGCTCGAGCGTGTACTGACCGAGTTTCCGCACGCTCTTAATCTCCCGCCGGAGACCAAAAATGACTCTGCTCGTCCATGTGCAGAATACCGTGGTGCACGTCCACCACATCGCAGTCAGAACCGTGCGTGTCGCCGCCAAGGGGATGCCACTACCCGACACGGCATCCTGACCAAAGTTGGAGACGGATTCGACGCCAGCCTGCGAGAATTTCCAATACACCCCCACCAACAACGGTATCGCCATGGCAACCCCCAGGACAGCAGTGCGGAGGGCGGTACTGGGTACCAGAATCGCGTGCGCAAGCAGGAAGTAGGTCATGGCGAACGCTCCGACCAACCCCGGCGCTTCGCCGGGAGGGATGGCCGCCAACATCCCGGTGTACGCCACAGCGACGCAGACGATCGCAACGGCCTCGACTGCGTACAAGTACCGCTCCGACTTGGGGCCTCCGCGCGTCAGAACCCAGAGCATCGCCATCACAGCGACGGCTGAAAGGTGCCACAGCATGTCCGGCGCGCGGATGGTCTCGAGTAGGTCTCCGCGCAACACGGCAAGTACGAGCAGGAACACGTACGCGATCAAGCTTACCGTGCCGGACAACCAGCCGAAGAACCCGATTCGGTCTTGGAGAAACGCCCGCTCTTCAGGTCGCATGGTGGACCAAGAAACCGCCACCAAAAGGAGATAGCACCTCGATCGGGATCGGGGCCAACGACGGACCACGAACCGCAGGGAAATATCACCTCAACTAGCGAACTCGGAGGGCGAGAACCGGAAAGCCCGGAACTGTGATCCCCTCGACGAAACCGTCCGCGTTGCTGATGTCGAACAACGTGCCCGAGGACAGATCATTGCGAACACCGACGATGTAGGGTGTCATGCCGGAGGGGCGGTCTACTGTGAAGCCGACCGCAAAGACCGGTCCGGGCGGAACGGCGGAGACCTCAGTGGCCGACGTGAAGTCGCCAGCGAGGTCGATCGCCCAGTAGCGCCACGCCGGGATGATCGTCAACACGCCGGCGTTGTCTTCGGCGATTGGGACCAGCTGCTCGTCGTAGGCCATGACGTACGCGGTGTCACCGGTGCCTGAGAGAATGGATCCGGTGGGCTGCCCCCCGGTGAGATCGTTGAGCGCGACGAAGAACGAGGGGTCAAACTCCGTTTGTCCTGCGAGAATTCGCAAGAGGCAAGGCTCACTTGGTGGGTCTCCGGCGAGCCCAGTGCGAACGCGCGTCGCTTGGGCGGGGTGCGACGCATAGTAGATGTCGCCATTCTGCGCCGTGGCGGTCCACGCGATGTTGCCGCACCGCCGGTCCTCGGCGTACTGCACGGAGTCGTCGGTCGAGTCGATGAAGACAGCCCTCACCAACACCTCTGCGGAATCGTCGGGTCGGAAGTAACGCGCGCTCATGATGAAGCGATCGCCGTCGCGAACCACTTCGTTCACATCGATTTGGAGGCCTTCGGCTCGGAGTCCGTCGATCTCGAACGAACCGTCGATCTGCATGGCGTCGGGATTCCAAACGACGACTTGCAGGGTGGATCCATCGATGAAGTACGCGCGCGTTTCCGAAAGGAAGTGGAAGGGGTTGCGTGCGATGGCGGCGGTGATGCCGAGGCCCGAAAGACCAAACTCGTCGTCCAAACGAAAGGTGTCGCCCTCGCCGAGCGAGTAACGCTGAATGACCGCTCTCTCCGCAATGCCGAGGAACAGTCGATTCGAGTTGCCGGGCGCGGCGCAGAGACTGCCGCCGGGAAACTCGAGTGTATCGGCCAGGTCGAGGCTCGTGCCCGCCTCGAGGTCCGGAACGAGTCCGAGGTAACCCGACCTGCCGTCGGGCTGAAGTGTCAGCCCGCAGACCGCGTACAGCGGTGAACCCGCTGGCGCTGCGCCGCCCGAGCCGCTCTGCCCACCGGTGCCCGCGTCGCCCTGCGCACCTCCGCACGCCGAGGCGAGCAGCAAAGGGAGCATCGCATGCCAGAGACGAAGTCGGCTCCCGACGGGGCCTGCGTTTACGGGGCTCATGGAGCTGTTTTATCGTGTGATAAAGAGCAGCTGTCAAACGCACGCCCTCCTGGCCAAAGCGCCGAGGGCCGACGACTGGCCGTGCCGGGCGGGACCGGCCTGGGACCGTCGCCGCGGGAGATCGGGCGCCCAGCGGTCAGCGCGGATTGCCCTCGATGAACTCGAGCATCCGCCGAGCGATCTCGGCCCCTTGATCATCCTGGAGAAAGTGGCTCGCCTCGGGCAAGCGCGTGTGTGGCTGTCCTTCAGCCCCGGGCACGTTGTCGATCAACGTATCCTGAGAGGCACAAGCGCCGAGGCCTCCTGGGTCGTTGCTGGCCCAGATCGTGAGGAACGGCTTCTCGTAGCGGGTCAAACCGCTCCAGGCTTCTTGGTTCACGCCGGGCAGCTCGTTGATCAAGGATGGAAACACGCGCGGACCCGCGAGATAGGTGCGACTCGGGAAAGGCGCGTCGTACGCCGCCTCGGCTGCGTCCGGAATGTCGAACCATGTGAGCGCCTCGAGCACTTGCGAGGGACGGAACGTCGCAGCCTTCATCGCGTACTCCATCCATGCGCCGAAGCCGCCTCCCTCTTCCTCGGCGTCGAAGAGCAGACTGCAGTCCTCGTCGTAGAACGGAAACTGTTGCGCAGGGATCGCACTGAAGACGAATACGAGGCTCTCGTCGATCTCGTTGGGGTTCTGCACCGGCGGTTGAATACTGCCTACGTCAGCGGGAACCACGGGCAGCGCCCCGTCTCCGACCACGATGCGCGCAAACCAATCGGGATTGTCCCCTGCGACGTGGAGGCCGATCAGGCTTCCCCAATCTTGGACGAACAGGGTCACGTTGCGAAGCTCTAGCTCTTCGATGAATCGTTCGAGGCGATCGATGTGCCCGAGATAGCTATAGTCCGTGATGGCGGTTGGTTTGTCGGACCGACCCATGCCGAGGTGGTCCATCGCGATCACCCGCTGCCCACCCTCGGCAAGAACCGGCATCATCTTGCGGTACAGGTACGACCACGACGGTTGCCCATGCAAGAGCAGGACAGGGTCAGCGTCGGAGGGGCCCGCGGCGTAGTAGGCCTGCCGCAAGCCGTCGATCTCGACATAGATCGGCTCGTAGGGGAAATCGTCGATGTCGTCGAAGCACGAATCGGGGGTGCGCACGAAGTCGACGCCCGCGGGAGTCGTCATGATCGCCGGCTCAGCATCGCACGTCAACGGGGCCTCAACCGAGTCAGTGTTCGCAGAGTCGTCGGTACATCCGCCAGCCAGCGCAATGACGAACAGGACGGGCCCAAGGGTCGCACGCTTCATTCTTAGTCTCCTCTCAAGCTTCAAGTAGTCCGCTTCGACCGGATGACTCCGATCGAGTGACTCGATTCTGTGACGTACAGCTGCCCAAAACCATGGGCAATCGGCTGCGTTTCGTAGCGAAGCGTAGAGTCGCCCGGCTCGTCCGGGCGCTAGAGCGAAAAGTCCGCGGACGCCGTTGCGGTGTAGATCCAGTCGAGCGCGACGCTGGCGGCACGGGTTGCGGAGGCGTCGGCAACACGGGGGTCGGCCATCGTCAATAGGTACTCGGCGCGATTCGGGTAGACGGAGAGCACGATCTCGTCGAACGCCGGGGATCCGTTGCCGATGACGAAGGCGTCGCCAGATGCCGTCCACACCAACGCGCCTCCGCGGTCGGTGCGCGCAGCCGCAACCTCCGCCTCGTACTGAGCGTACGTTTCTCGTCCGCCGTCCACGAACCTCAACAACTCGACAATGTGCACAGGTTCGCCGGCTGGCCCGTCGAGCACGCGCGCGACCTGTGCTTCGGTGAAGCCTGTGGCCGTCGCCAAAGCGGTCGTGCCGGGCAAGGTGTCGCCGCTTGCACTACCGACCTCGCCCGCTGGTTCATCGATGGTCGTTGACGCGACAAGCCACTGGCCGAGCAGTCCTGCCGATCGTGCCTCGGGGTTTTCGCCGGGTTGGGCTGCAAAACCCAAGAACGCTTGCGGGCTGGCGTACTCGAGGAACGCGATCGTCTGGAACGTCGGGTCGCTTTGCCCGACCACCTGTGCGTCGACGTTGCCGCCCCACACCAGTCGCGAGCCGATCCCTTGCTGCGCTTCCTCGAGCCCCTCGACGTAGAGGCTGTAGGCCTCTTCCCCGGTGAGCCCTTCAAACCCCTCACCGACGGCTTGGTCTCGGTAGACCAGGAAGTTGGACATCACAAAGCGCTCGGCAGGGCGCGACCCAAGCGCTTGAAGCGCGTCTATCCCGGGAAGCTCCTGGATCTCGTATGTGTCGAGCACGCTGTCCTCGAAGCCCACGGCCTCGGTGTCGTTCGTTGCGCTCGAACCGCAACCTGCAATCAACCCGATCGCGAGCGCGACCGCAGTTCGGATTTTAGTCACCATTGCGGGGGGTGATAGTCGATATGTACGTCACCTGGTAGCGCACGGGCGTCGAGAGCCTTTGCGGGTGGAATTCGACGTCAAGGACGAGCCGTTGACCGTCCTTCGAAGGCCGGTAGGTGGTCGTCCGGAATCCGTTGTCGCCCTCAATCTTGACGACGAGGTCTCCGCTTCGACGGGTGGCCCGAGCGCTTGCACGACGGCCCTCCGCCTCGAGGGGCACCGCTGGGCCACCGACGGTGAGACGCAACGTCTTGCGGCGGCCCGTGAGCTCGACCTGGTCCCCCTTCACGGTGATCCGCAGCTCCGACAGCGGTGTCGTTCGCTCGGTGAGGCGCTCGCTTGCCCGCGCGCGCATGAACGATGGGAGATCTTGGGTCGCCGCCTCGATTGCGCTGCGCCGCTGCGCCGTCTCGGTGCTCGAGGCGACGAGCGTCCAGCTCCCGGTGAGGGCGTCCTGAGCGCGAGCCGTGGGTGCGCTCAGGACGCCGCTCACGACGAGTCCGAGGACAAAGGAGGGAAGTACAAATCGTTTCATGGGATGTAGCTCGGTGTTGATTGGGTTGTGAGTGCACCCTACCGCCGACCCACCCGCGAATCTGTGAACTCTTGGCAGCGTTTGGTAGCGAAGCGTAGAGTGGCTCGCCTCGCCCAACGAATGTGCTTACCTTCGATTCGAAGACCATGCAGGCCGACAGGGGACATTTGCTCATCGTGGAAGACGACGACCAGCTTGCACAGTTGCTCTTGGAGTATCTCGGCCAGCATGGGTTTGAGCTTTCGCGGCTGGCGACAGGGGACGGGGCGGCGGCGGCGATCACCGAGTCGAAGCCCGACCTCGTCATCTTGGATTTGATGCTACCGGGCGACAACGGCCTCGACATCTGCAAGAAGATCCGTGACGCGTACTCAGGGGCGATCCTGATGCTCACAGCAAGCCAAAGTGAGGCGGACCATGTCGCAGGCTTGGAGCTCGGCGCCGACGATTTTGTCAACAAGCCAATCGAGCCCCGCGTGTTGCTTGCGCGCGTCCGAGCGCAGTTGCGTCGACTCAACGGCCGTCGGCATGTTCAGGACGAAAACGGTGTGCTCGACGTTGGGCCGCTTCAGATCGACATGGCATCGCGCGACGTCAGCGTCGAAGGTCAGCCGGTCCCGCTCACCACCATGGAGTTCGACGTTCTCCTTAGGCTTGCGATCGAAGCCGGGAGCGTCGTCAAACGAGACGACCTCTACACCAACGTCATGGGCGTCGAATACGACGGCATCGACCGTGGCATGGACGTGCATGTAAGCCGCATCCGCCGCAAACTCCAAGGCGCAGGGTTCGACCCGAGCCGACTCAAGTCCGTGCGCGGCGTGGGCTACCTATTGGCGTTCAGATGAAACGATCGTTCGTGCGATTGGTCATTGGAAGCGTCCTGACGTGCTGGGCTATCGGGTTCGTAGTTCTGGTACTGCACGCAAGGAGCGAAACTTGGACCGACGTGAGGGCCGAGCGCGACGGCGTGTTCTTGGTTCACGATCTACTCGACCAAGAGCCGGCGACGAACCGCGCGGCACGCTTGCGTCAGCTTCAACCGAACTTCGCAGTCGACTTCTCGCTGGTGGCGGTCGATGAGGTAGAGCGTCGCGTGGGCCGATCGGTCAGCCCGGGCGAAGAGGTCCCCCTACGCGTTTCTCCGCAGGAGGAATGGTACTTTCTCGTTTTTCAGGATGGGCAGGGAGCACTCGCAGCCGGCCCTGTTCATCCTGCCATGCCACCGCCAGGCCGCGTCCCGATCGGCGTGATTATTGCCATCGTGATCGTCCCGATGATCGCCGCCCTGCTCGCACTTCGCGTCGAGCGTCAGCTCACGAAGGTTGAACGCGCGAGTCAGGCGCTCGCAGTCGGGGAGCTTAGTGCGCGCGTCGACAACCCCCAAGGTCCATCTGCCGAGCTCGCCGCGAGCTTCAACGCGATGGCCGAACGCGTCGAACGATTGATTCGGAGTCGTGACGAACTCGTACAGGCGGTTTCCCACGAGCTCGGGTCACCGCTCTCACGCCTTCGCTTTCATGTGGAGCTCCTCGAGAATCAATCCGACGGAGAACGGGAGGAGCGCCTCAAGGCCATGACCCGCGAGCTCGATGCGCTCGACGAGCTCGTGGCCGAGCTGCTGGCGTATGTGCAGTCGGACGAGCTCAAACTCGATCGACACGCTTTTGACCCGAATCGCGGTCTCCACGATCTCGCCGAGCTCGCGAGGCTCGAGTCTCAAGATGACCACGCTGTCGAACTCGACCTCGCGCTCCCGAATGAAGCCAATATCTTCGCGGATCCGAGACTGTTTCAGCGCGCGGTCGAGAACATCCTCCGAAACGCGATGAAGTACGCACGCGGCAACGTGCTGCTCGAGCTCACCGAGGATGACGAGCATGTTCGGGTCGTCGTTCACGATGATGGACCCGGCATCCCAAAGGAACTCCGGGAGAAGGTCACCGTCCCGTTCTTCCGGGAAGAGGCCGCCCGAGATCGCAAGACGGGCGGCGTTGGGCTCGGCTTGGCCATCGTCAACCGCATCTTGCAGCGGCACGGCGGACGCCTCGCAATCGAGAGCTCGCCGCTTGGAGGCGCCATGGTCGAAACGTGGT
Source organism: Myxococcota bacterium (assembly GCA_039028875.1). Classification (GTDB taxonomy): domain Bacteria; phylum Myxococcota_A; class Polyangia; order Polyangiales; family Houyiibacteriaceae; genus SG8-38. Next base: position 29,266 of record JBCCHE010000008.1, read on the forward strand.
GGCCTAGAGGACGAGGCGTTCCTCATCCGCGTTGAAGAATTGCGTATGGACGGGCACGGCTGATTCGGGAGACTCAGCCCATGGACCAGGCCACCTCGACGATCATCAACATGGTCGAAGCCTCCTACGACCTAAGTGTCAGCGAACCCGCGTGGCTTCCGCACGTGATGACGGTTGGCCTACCGCTGCTCGACCAAGGCCTCGGAGTAGGCGCCCTGGAGTTCTCCCGACCGCTCAACGGGGAGAAGGTCATGATCCATCAGCAATACGTGGCCTCGGGGCCAGAAGACTTCCCCGAGCGCAACATGCGTTTCACCAGCGAGGGTGATGCGGAGCTGAGCCAAGCCATGACCCGACCGGGAATGGCCATGACGCTCACCGAATGCGCCGGGGACAAGTACCTGGACGCAGTTGATCGCTGGCGGAGGTACTTCGACTACTCGAAGGACGCGTTTGGGGTCACGGCCGTTGATCCCGATGGGCAGGGGATCCACATCATCGCACCCCTCGCCGAACCCACGAAGCTCAGTGCTCGTACCCGGCAACGCTGGCAGATGATCGGCGCACACCTCGCCGCCGGCCATCGATTGCACCGTTCCCTTCGAGAACCGTCCGAGGCCACTTCGGACCTACCCCACAGTGCCGAGCTGGTGTTGGACGCAAAGAATTTTCGGACGACCGAAGCAGCAGGCAGCGGGCTCAACAAGTCCGCGCAGCGGGCGCTTCGAGAGGCGGCCGTTGCCGTCGACACCGCGCGCGGCCGGCTCCGCAAGTCTTCGCCGGAAGAGGCCCTCGCAATTTGGCGCGGTTTGTCGAGGGGTCGCTGGTCGATCGTCGACTGGTTCGACACAGATGGCCGGAGATATGTGCTCGGGCTCAAGAACCCGCCGTCCATCCGCGATCCACGCGCCCTCACGGAGCGCGAACGACAGGTAGCGACCTATGCAGGCTTCGGTGAGAGCAACAAACTCATCGCATACCGGCTTGGGCTCTCCGAATCGCGTGTTTCGAAAGCGTTACAGAACGCGATGCACAAGTTGAAGACCCGAAATCGCGCCCAGCTGGTCGCGCGAATGCAGGAGTCCGCTCGGCTGGAATCCAACGCGTCGTCGTCAACGTAGACCATCGACGTCAAGAATTGCGTATAGACGCGCGCACCCTGAACGGCCTACGGATCGATCCAAGGCAATCGCACCTTCGATCGCCACGGAGGGATCCTCATGAGGTACTCGACACATGCAGCAAGGACAACGGGGCTCGCTACGTTGGCCGTCATCACGGCATCGTGCCTCTACGAATCTCCAGATGCTAACCCCGAGCGCCTGGCGCTCGAGGATTGGAGCCGCGCGACCGTCTTGCTCTTGCGTGAAACCACCGATTGCGAGGGACAAACCACCAAGGTTGCTCTGGCGTTGGTGGGGGAGGCGACGGAGTTTACCGGCGATGACGTTGCCCATCTGAGCGTCGACTGCAGCGACGAATCAAGCGTCGCGATGGGTATTGACGTCAACGCCCACAGCGTTGTCTTCGATTTCTCGACCGTCGCGAAAGCAAGCGCGTTTGCTGCGGCCCAAGTCGACGGCTATCTCATCGAGTCCCTCAGCTTGACCCCCGATATCATCGGGATCGAAATCGACCATGACGAAACCACGCTCGACGTCAGCATGACTGACCTCGAGTTCGGGAGTCACTTCCTGATGGCCAACTTCGCGGGTCGCGAGTTCGACGCAGCCTCCCGCGTCAAGATCGACCTGATCTTCGCCGACGACTCCGCAAACTAGGTCTGTCATTCAAAGGACCACCTCTTTCTCGATCAGCCCTCCCCTGGGCGAACGGACCATTTCAGCACCAGCGGCGCCCCAGACGATGGTGACGAATGCCTCGCCGATCACGGGCACGCGTCGAAGAAGGACGCGTACCAGCGGCGGACCGCGCCAATGGGGCCGTCGGTGTCTGCGAGGATCGGCTGGTCACGCCATCGCTTGTTCTCCCAGATCGTGACGTCCTGCAGATAGCCTTCGCTCATCGCGTCGATGTGGACCTGGAGGGCGGAACGGGGGACTTCGACTCCCTCAGGCTTCTTCATCAAGACCGCGAAACGGAGGAGGAGACGTTCCTCGTCGAGCGGGATGTGGGCGTTGATCAACACGGTGGGGTGGACCCAAGCGATGGTCGTGAACTGCACCGCGGGGCCGTAATACGTCGCGGAGCTGTCACCAAGCATCTCCTTACCGCGGATGAAGCGCCCCACGCGGCTTTTTTGCGTGGCCCGCGGGCCGTCCACCTCGACTTCGAACGAGTGGATATTCGTATCGTGAACCGGGGAGAAGTGGGCTCTGTCGGCCACGTTCTCGATGACCTCGCGAGCCTGCGTCGCGATCTCCATCTCGGAAACCACGAGTTCAGTCCAGCCAGGGTGGCCGTACTCGCTCAGGGGCGGCACCTCGTACTCGGGAGCGCGGCCGGGTCGGTCGAAATAGGCGAGAATCATCCCACTGTGTTCCCGTAGTTCATACGAACGGACTCTCGCCTTCGCCGGGACGCGCGTCGCATAGGGAACCTCAGTGCACGCGCCCGCACCGTCGAAGCGCCAGGCGTGAAAGGGACACACGATGGAGTCCCCTTCGACCCGTCCGCCGTAGCCAAAGTGCGCGCCCAAATGTGGGCAGTGCGCGTCGAACAGCCGAGCCTCGCCAGCCTCACTCCGAAACAGGACGAAGTCGCGACCCAAGTAGCGCGCGGGTTTGACCTCGCCCGGAGCAAGGCGTTCACTCCACTCCACCAAGTACCAGCCACGTGGGTACGTCGTCCCGATGCCATCGTCGGCTGCAAGTCGCGAGCGCATCGCGGGAGCATACATCACAATCTCCGTGTGAAGTACTCGGTGAGATCGGAGACCTCTAGGGATCGACGCCGCAACTAGGAAACAGTTTCCCCTGCCGCGTTCGAAGATTGTCGGTTACTCGGCAGGCGGCGCCTGCAAACCGGGCACGATCGAGGGCAGCCCCGGCTGGCCCGCCACTTCTGGATTCGACCGGACATGTTGGAGCTTGATCATGTCGGTGGTCTGCCGAGAGCCGTCGTGGCTCCATCCAGGCGGCAAGAACATGTAGCCAAGTCGATCTCGGAACCCCAAATCTCGCCGTGTCACGTCTCGAAGCAGCGCCGCCCACTCATGAAAGATGACCGTGATGATGTTGAAGGTATCGAGGTTCTTTACGATACCGTAGTCGCAAGGCTCCGCAGCGTCCTCAGGAACGAACGTTCCGAACATGCGATCCCAAACAATGAAGGTTCCCGCGTAGTTCGCGTCCAGGTACTTCGGGTTGGTGGCATGATGCACCCGGTGGTGACTCGGCGTGTTCATGATCGCTTCGTACCAGCCGGGCAGTTTTCCGATCATCTGCGTGTGAACGAAGAACTGATACACAAGGTTCAGCCCGATGCACAACGCCACCATTGCGGGGTGGAAGCCGAACAGCACCAACGGGACCGACAACAGGAACAAACCAGTGAGCGGAAACGTCCACGTTTTGCGCATCGCCGTCGAGAAGTTGTAGTGCTGACTTGAGTGATGGTTCACATGACTCGCCCAGGCCCACCGGACGCGATGCTCGATGCGGTGCATCCAGTAGTACTTGAAGTCGTCGAGCAGGAAGCAGATTGCCAACAGGCCCCAGCTGAACTCGAGGTCGAACGCACGGTACTGGTAGAAGAACATCAACACGCCTGTGTAGGCCGCGCCGACCGAAAGGCCGCCAAAGCTGCCGACAATCGCCGTCGAAACGGAAACCAATGTGTCGCGGGTTTCGTAACTGGCGGTGTTGCGGATCCTACTGACGGCGAACTCGATCAGCATTCCGAGTGCGAAAACGGGTATCGCAAGGTGAGTCACCGGTATCTGCGGAAGATCCTGCACCGGTTCACTCTGCCGCGTGATGATGCTGTTCGAGCCAGCTCGCTTCTTCACCCGGTTCTGGGAGGACCACGCCTCCTTCCATCACGTGGCTCGCTGGAATGGGGAAGATCATGAACTCTATCTTCCTGAGGTCGACCCCGGTCAGCGCCGCGAGCTGTGCGACCATATCTTCCTCGACGTTGTCGTTCGTTTGAAGAGTTCGCCCTCCCCGAACCGATCCGAACACGTGTAGGTCTGTTGCCGGGCTGAGGGGAACGCGGTTCACGAACATCACGTTGACGAACGTCCGAGGCGCGCCGGTATGCTTGCAATGCACGTCGGTGATCATCATCGCGACATCGGCTTTCACTTTGGGGTTGAGGGGCTCGCGCGTCGAAATCTGGTAGAGCGGCATGGTCTTCTCCTACTTCGGCATGTTGAGCGAGGTCTTCAGGTAGCCCGTGGCGGGGCGCTTCAGGATCATGCGAGCCACGATCTGAAACATCGTCTGCTTGGCTCTCTTCGGGTCGAATCGGCGCCGCGCTTTCTTGGCGTACCGCTTCGCGTCGCTCACGTTCATGGCGGTAACGATGATCTCGTTGACGTCGCAGTCCGTACGAACCCGAAACAGATCGCACATGTCGCTCATGAACGCTTCGCGACCATGTTGCTCAATATCGTCCGGGACCGGTGCAAGTACGGTCGACGCAGTGGACGGGTAGCCTGCAATGAAAGCCTGCCCTTGGGGGATCTCCATCCAGATGCACGTGACTGATGTACGCTTTCCGAAGTGCCGCTCGTAAACGCGCTTGATGTCGCGTTCTAGGGCCCTCGCTTGGTTCAACGCCTCTCCGGCCTCGTGAACCGAAGCCAGCACAACAAACCTTCTCTTCTCGCTCATGGCCTGCTTCCTCCCTTCTATGCGCGCACGCGTCTTACGGCTCGGCCGTTCTTCCAGAAGTTGTAGAGCACGGGCGGAACGGACAGCGCGCCGCGTGCTTTTTGGTTCGGGGACTTGCCCCGGGCGATGCGGTGGATCTGCATCGTGTACCAACTGATCTCCATCACAGCCATGGCGTCGATCTTCTTGATGCCCGTGGTGATGGGTTGAACTGAGGAAGCATAGACCTCGCTCTGCAGCACATGCTTGGCCGCGAAGGGATCCACGGCGAACGCGCGCGCAAGACCGACGACGTCGACCGCGCCGCTTTCGACCGCTGATGTCATCGCGCGCTTCGTTCGAAACCCCCCGGTGACCATCAGAGGAGCGTCGATGAGCCCCTTGACCCTCTCTGCGTACTCCAGGAAGTACGCTTCGCGCTTCTTGGTGCTCTCCTTGGTCCCTCGACGGTTGACGGGATTCTCCCAACTTCCTCCGGAGATCTCGATGAGGTCAATGCCCATGGTGTCGATCACCTGCGCGACGCGCAGCGAGTCCTCCTCCGTGAACCCGCCTTTTTGGAAGTCTGACGAGTTGATCTTGATCGCGACGCTGAAGGAATCGCCGGTGCGCTTGCGAATCTCTTGGTAGACCTCCGAGACGAAACGCAGGCGTTTGTCAAACGACCCACCCCATGCATCCGTGCGCTGGTTGTGGTGAGGCGACAGAAACTGACTCAGCAGGTACCCATGCGCGCCGTGCAGCTGCACCCCGGTGAATCCGGCCTTCTCACAGCGCGCTGCGGCTTGGGCGAAGCGGTCGACAATGTCCCAAATCTCGCTCTCGGCGAGCTCGCGCGGCGGGTGAAACATCGGGTTGTCGATCGGAATCGCCGACGGTGCGACCGGTGCATCGTTGACGAAGTTGGGCGACTGCTTGCCGGGGTGGCTGAGCTGCGGCCAGATGTGCACCCCGTGCTCCTTGCCGAGCAAGGCCCACTTCCGAAGCGAAGTGAAGTTGTCGGAGTGGAGGGCATCGACCACCAGAGGCTCGTTCATGTGTCGACCGTCGACCATCATGTTGCCCGTCACGAGGAGACCGGCCCCGCTGTCGGACCAGGTGTCGTAGAGACCAAGATGGGCCGGCGTGACTCGTCCGTCGGCGGTGGCGAGCACTTCGCTCATGGCCGCTTTCGCAATTCGGTTCCGAAGCACGGCTCCGGACCTCAACGTGATCGCATCGTTTAGCGTGGACATCCGTCAACTCCTTCCTACACAAACATTCCCATCGCGCTCCGCTTCCAATCGCTGTAAGGCGGATAGGTGAACGGTGGATCGATCCAGGTCGCCTTCTTGAAGACGGGCTTCAAGTGGGAGAACGTGTCGAAGCCCCACTTGCCATGATAGGAGCCCATGCCGCTTGGCCCGACGCCCCCGAAGGGCAGCCCACCATGCGCGAGGTGAAACACCGTATGGTTGAGAGTGACGCCGCCAGCGCTCGTGCGCGAAAGCACTTGTTCCTGCACGCGGCGATCCTCTGCAAAGAGATAGAGCGCAAGGGGTTTGTCACGCCGAGCCACGTACTCGATGGCCTCGTTCGTATCGCGGACCTTGAGGATTGGCAGGATGGGCCCGAAGATCTCCTCCTGCATGATCGCATCGTCCGGGGTGACCTCCGTCATGAGCGTGGGCGCGATGTACTTGTCCGCCCGGTCGCTTTCCCCTCCATGCACGACTTTGTGCCGATCGATGAGGGCCGTAAGGCGGTCGAAGTGACCTTCGTTGATGATTCGCCCGTAGTACGGGCTCGACTGCGGGTCGGTTCCGTAGAACTCGACCAGGGCTGACTTGAGCGCGTCGACCAGCGCGTCGTGCTTGTCCTCGGACACCAGTACGTAGTCGGGTGACACACAAACCTGACCTGCATTGAGGCACTTGCCCCACGCGATTCGCCTTGCCGCCACACGGAGCTTCGCACTGTCGTCGACGATGCAAGGGCTCTTGCCACCAAGCTCGAGCGTCGTGGGCGTCAGGTGCTTGGCCGCCGCGGTCAAGACGATGCGCGCGACGCGACCGCCGCCGGTGTAGAAGATATGGTCGAACCGTTGCTCGAGGAGCGCCGTTGTTTCGGGGACCGCGCCTTCCACGACGGGAAAGCACTCGGGGTCGAGGTAGCGAGGGAGCTTCTCGGCCAGGAGTCGCGATGTCGAGGGCGCAAGCTCGGACGGCTTCAGCACGGCGCAGTTCCCCGCCGCCATCGCGCCGATGAGTGGAGCCAAGGTGAGGTTCATTGGGATGTTCCAAGGCGCGATGATGAGCGCGACCCCGAGGGGCTCGGGCCGTACGGTCGCAGATGCGGGCTGAAGCGTGAGGGGCGTCGGAACACGCCTCGGAGCCGCCCAGGCCGCGAGATGCTTTCGGGCGTCCGCGATCTCGAGAAGCAGCGGCCAAAGCTCGGCCACGTAGGTCTCGAAGGGATGCCGACCGAGGTCCTCCGTCAACGCAGCTTCGATGGCGCTCTCTTCGCCCTTGATGAACTCCGCTAGCTTACCGAGCTGTTCGCGGCGCCATGCGAGAGGGCGCGTCCGACCCTCCTCGAAGGCTCGCGTGGCGATGTCGACCGTGCGCGCGATCGCTTCATCGCGCGAAACCTCTTTTGGGGGCCTGATTGAGATGGGTTCCTGGGTGCTTGCCGTCATGGTCGCGTCCTCGGAGTCGGGATTGACGGGACCGCGACTGCAGCCCCTTACTAAATTGTTATTTAGTAGCGATCTGCTAGATAGTCAACAGATGGCCGGACGAATTCGCAGAACCCCTGAAAAAGCTAGGGAAACTATCCTCGAAGCCGCTGAGTACCAGATTCGTAAGGATGGGCCAGACGGGTTTCGACTCGCCGATATCGCCGAGCGTGCCGGAATGCATCAAAGCAACCTGCTGCATCATTTCGGCTCGCGTGAGGCCCTGCTCGATGCCGTGGTGTCCAAGGCGTTCGAGCGCGGCGCCGCGCGAGCCATTCGGGCATTCGGCGAGGGGCTCTCGTCCTCGCCTGAAGCGCGGGTGGAAGCCCTCGCCAAGGTGTTCGATGCCATTCAGCAGGAAGGCACCGGAAGGCTCTACGCGTGGTTGATCCTCAGTGGCCACCTGACGGAGGAGAACGCGCCGAACTTCGAGCCACTGGTCCAGACGGTGCGCAACTGGCAGCGCGCCATGTTTGGCAGCGCGCTCGATCAGCAGAGCGACCGAGACGTGCGACAGAACCTTCTTCTCAGCGCCATCGTGTGGCTCGGTGAGTCGGTCGCGGCCCCCCTCTTCTCCCAAGTCCTACAGCTCGGAGAAGAAGAGCAGGCGCGCAAGCAATTCCATCGCATGCTGGCCGGCATGATGGTCGCGTGGCTCGACAGCGAAAAGGCACGGATCGAGGGTGGCTCGACGTCACCGGATCGGCCGATCGCCACGTGAGGTCAGGGGGTCGCGCGCCGGAGACCCAAGCGCAGTCCATCGAAACCCCGATCGCTATCCACACGGAGCCTCGAGAAGAACGACGGCAACCGTTGGCGAAGTCCCGGTCAGCGGTACCAGGTTCTCACTGGCCGCTGTCGCCAAGTGGAAGTTCCGCCTTCCCTTCGGAGTCACGGCACCACGCGTCGAATGACTCCAAGGTGTTGTCGAAACCCTCTCGCTGCGCGAGCTCCCAAGGACGCTCGCACTGCTGCGTGCGCTTGCACCATTGGTAGCCGGCGGAACGAATGCAGCCATGCTCATCGCGGTCGGAACCGGGCAACGTTGGTGCCGCTGCCGCTTCTGCCGACGAGTTCTCAATTACCGCGCTACCGTCCTCCTTGACGCAACCCGCGACAAGGACGCAAGCGACTCCGATGAGCACCGCGCGAAATTTCATGGCCAGGTTTCCTTTCCGAGCGTTGATGGCTGCGTTCATTGTGGACCAGATCGGGGCGTGTGGAGGTGAAGCGCTCGACGAAGGCGGCGAGTTCGCGAAAGCACCGCCAGTCCAGTGTCGCACCAGCTCCCGTGCCGTTTCGGGGAGAAACAATGTGTGCTGGACCCACGCGAAGCCCGACCTTCGGAACGGTCCAACCGGGGTCGGTTCTCGATCCGCACAGGAATCACTAGCGTTTGCCCTTTCGAAGTGTTATCTACTCGTGAGTAGATAGCTTATGGGTGGATTTTCGGAGGCGGTACCCGGGGAGAAGGGAATGCACGCTTGGAACGGCGGGGCCAGGGCCCTGGCAATGGCCTGTGTCCTGTTGACAGTGTCAGGATGCGGCGACACGAACCCCGTCAGTAGTGGGGACGAAGCACTCTTTCGGCGTCCGCGCGATTTTCGCGCAGAAGAGCACGCCATCGAGCTTCCGAGCGGTGACACGATGCACTACACCACGACCGGACCAGAGGACGGCAAACCGATTCTCTTTGTGCACGGCTACCCAGCGTCCCCGTATCTGTACCGGAACGTGGTACGCGAACTCTGCGCCCCATCGAGCACACCCTACCGATGCATTTCCATCGCATTGATCGGCTTCGGCAGATCGAGTTGCCCGGGGGACGGGCGCATGGTCACGCCGACCTATGAAGCCGATCGCGTCGACGAGTTCATCGAAGCGATCGATCTTCACGACTTCGTGGCCGTGGTGCACGACTGGGGAGGCCCGATCGGTACCGCGGCGGCGCTTCGCCATGCGGACGCGATGAGCCACTTGGTCATTCTCAACACGTTCTTCCGGTGGTTCGGCGAGGAGGGGCTCATCGGCACGCTCACAACCCTGACAGGCTCCCTCTTCGCCACCAACAGACCGGTCCTCGAAACGTTCTCGCCGGCGGCGGTCGAAGTGTTCATGCAGGTCTTCACCAACCGCTGGCTCGGCTTCTTCGACCGGCTGGCGTACGCCGTCCCGTTCGCCGATCCCAAACTCGGCGCTTGCCGCGTTCGCGCCAGCATCGGCCTGTTCAACAACGCGAACGACAGCGGCCCCTTGTTCAACGAAATCACCGAGAGGCTCGCAAACGAGTGGCGTGATCGGCCCGCGGTGTTTCTCTGGGCAACGGACGACCCTCTCCTAGGCCCCAACTCGGACCTTGGTGTCGAGGCTCACGCCGACATGGTGAACTCGCTTCCTCAAGCCGACACCATCCTCATCGAGGACGCGAACCACTTCATGCAGGAAGACCAACCGCGCGTCATCGCCCATGAAATCGACAAGTTCTTGAAGCGATAACCCACCCACCCCGGCGAGCGCGTGGCGTTCTGGTCGACCCTGGCCAACCGACTCCTCTCATGTTATTTACCCGCGAGTAGATAACTATCTACTGGATAGTAAATAGCGTGACGTAGGGAGAGAGGTTTGGAATATGCGACGGAGAATCATGTGGTTTGTCGCCTTCTCGGCGATGTTGGCTCTATCGGCGTGCGGTGACGGGAACGGCGGGACCGGAGGTTCCGGCGCAACTGGGGCTACCGGTGGGACCGGGGGTTCGGGTGCCATGGGCGGTGCGGGCGCAACTGGCGGCAACGGCGCAGCGGGCGGTGCTGGCGCGACCGGGGGTACGGGCGGCGACGGCGCGCGCTTCGGCGAGTGCTACTTCTTCAAGGAGCAGTTCAAGAACTCGGTGACGTGGCCGCGCATCCGTATGGATATGAACGCGAACTACCTCATGTTTGCGGGGCCCACGCGAGAAGACCGCGCGTTCATCATCGAAGCGGAGATGCAGTACGCGGCGTACGCCGCCGTGACCACGTACACGAACACGCTCGAAGGGATCCCCTACGCAGCGCTCAATGCCGACAATTGGGTTCCCGACTCGGGCGACATGTCCGACAACCCGTGGACCGACGGGAGCGTGATCAACACTCCGCTCGAGCGTCGCAAGGTGACGGTCGTCGCCACGCCGCCGCAACACTACCAGACGGCCATAGATCTCGGGTACGACAACGTCATCGCGATCGCCCCTCCCCTGCCGCCCGAGCCTGACCCCGACCCTGACCTCGTCGATCTAGGGGAAGAACGTTTTGCTCCGTTGTTTCAGCTGGTCTGGCGTACGTATCTCCCGGAGCGCTTCGACCCCAACAGCGATCCGAACGACCCACGCGCATTCAACACCACCGAAGCGTTCGACCGTCGAGGGTACGTGCAGGTTCCGAGGATCCGGGCGGTCGATGCGACCGATCTGACGACTCCGCGCGCCTGCCCCATCACGAGCAACGAGCTCTTCGTCGAGGTACTCAACTTCGTCGAAAACTTTGGTCTGGCACCGCCGGCCCCGCTATTGCGAGATCCTCAAGGGGAGCCACTGCTGGCCGATCAAGACGGGTTCTACGATCCGGATGCCGGGGAGCCCTTCAACCCCGGTAACTTTGGAAATCCACCGAATGTGCCCGGAAAAGTTGTCTTCTACCGCCTGCCGATCCCGCTCATCCAGTACGCGGGGGCTGGGAGCATTCCTCCGGATGGATCGAAAGCCGTCAACAAGCTGCTCGAGTGCACTGGCTACCTCACCGCAGGAATCTACGAGGACGACCAGATCAATATGGTGGCGTTCAAACAACAGCCCACGTTCTTCGACAACAGTCAGCTCACGCCGGGCTCCACCACAACCTACGAGCGTCAAGACGTACTGTACTACTCACTCGGTGCGTTCGGGGCCCAGGCGCTCACGATCAACGAGAACGCGATGGTTCCCGATTTCAGCACCGTCAAAACGACCAAGGTCGAAGGGCTCGATACGGTCTACGTGACTCTACCGGACCGTATTTTCTTTCCAGAGCAGAGCGGAGCCCCTGTGGAGAACGCGGCCACGAAAGCCCTGGTGTTCGAGTGGGCACGCCAGAACGAACTCAACGTGATGCCGAGCTCCCGCGGAGACGGCGTCTTCGCCCCGGTCCTAATCTACCGAAACAAGGGCAACTCCGAAGACGGCGTCGACTGCAGCCAAACGGGCGGCGTACCACCAGAGGGCAAGTACTGCAGCATCCGCCAGAGCGTCCTCTGCTACTCGACCCTCGAAAGCGATGGCAAGGGTAACCCGATGTTTCCGTACAAGTTCCAGCGGTTCTCGGAAGCGCCCGAGTCGTTCGCGGCCTCAGAGGACAACATGGGACCGTACGCTCCCAAGGGCCTCCCTTGCGGAGACGGCAACATCAACATTGCTTACCTCGACACGTGCCTCGATAGCCTCAAGGACCTGTTCTAAAGGGGATTCCGCGCTACGCTGCCAAGCGGCGACGAGGGATGGTGGCGCGCGCAAACAAACAAAGGAAACGAACGCGGCTCAAGCCTGACGTCCGTCGAGCCCAGCTCTTGGACGTCGGGCTCGAGGTGTTCGCGAAGGATGGCCTCGACGCCACCAACCTTGACGACGTGGCCGCCGCCGCGGGCGTCACGAAGCCGGTGGTCTATCACTACTTCAAGAACAAGCAGGACTTCTTCGACGCAATCGCAGAACGGGAGATGCGACGCGCTGTGAAGCTTGTCGAGGAGGCGTCGGACGGCGCGGTCACCTACGAAGCCGCCGTCGAACTCACATGCCACGCGCTCTTCCACTACCTCGACGAGCGCCCGCACGGGTTTCGGGCCCTGATGAGTCATGCCCCCATCGCGTGGCAAGGCGATGATCGGCTCTCGGAAATGCGATCTGCGTTCTACGCCGCGGTCGTGACTTCTATCGAGGTCGCGATAGAGCGCTCGTGCGGACAAAGCGCCGACGGAGCCCTGGTCGCGCACGCGGTCGTGGGCGCGTTCATATTCGCCGCTCAACACTGGTTGGGTGACTCATCGGCAACGCCCAAGGAGGTCGCAGCTGGACAACTGGCCAAGTTGTTGAATCGCGGCCTCAAGGCCATCATCTATCCGAGCGGGAACGGTGACACGGCGTGAGCCGCGCAACCGAGACGGAGCCGAATTCCGGTGTGACAACGAGTACGAATCGCAGCTGGTAGCATCCAGGATCACTGGATCTCCGAGCTGGGCGTCGCGCCAAACCTCCGCGTGTACTCTCTACTGAACTGGGATGGGCTCTCGTACCCCACCTCGAATGCCGCCACCGACACGGTGGACCGTCCCGACCGAAGCAAGCGTCTCGCCTCAGTCAGGCGCAGATCCTTTTGGTACTGAAGGGGCGTTGTCATCGTGACCATCTTGAAGTGCTTGTGGAATGCGGACGTGCTCATCCCGACCGCTTTTGCAAGGTCAGCGACCGCGAGGCTCTGCCGGAAGTTCGCGCGTAGCATGGTGATGGCGCGCGACACGTTGCTGGCGTGGCTGTCTCTTCGCAACAGCGAGCGAAGTGTCGTGCCAGACTCAGACATGTACAGTCGAAAGTGCAGCTCCTTGCGCACCAACGGCAAGAGGACTTTGGCTTCGACCGGGTCGCTCGTAAGACTGAGGTACCTGCCGACGACGTCGATCGTGGGATCGTCTACCTGTGCAACTTCCATGGAGCACGACCCGTCGGATCCTAGTTTCGTATCACCGACCTCGTCATAGAGGCTGCGCAAGACGGCGAGGTCGAGCCGAATGACGACCGCGAGGTAGGGCGTTCGCGGCGATGCCTTCGTGATGCGGGCCATGACGGGAAGGTGGTGGCTGACCACGATGCAGCGACCCTCGGACACGGTGAACGCGCGGTCACCGACCGTCGTTTCTTTCTCGCCCTGGAGAATGAGGCAAACGATGGGTTCGTAGATCGCGGCCTCGAACTCGGTCGGAGCCCGCTCTCGCAGCAAGAACAGGCCCGGAACGGTGTCCTCTTTCGAGCCGTAATCGCAGTCCAGCAGCGCGTTGACCCGTTCCGACAATTTCGCGATCGTCACTCGTATTCCGCTCCTTTCGGTCCGCCCACACTAGCGCGTCAGAGGAGCTCCGGGGCAAGTGAATCTCGACGAAACGACGATTAGGCAAAATCCTCGGAGGATAAGGCACGCACTTACGCGGGCGCCTCGCTAGGGTAATCCGACGAAAGGCAACACCATGAGCGAGATCCAGACCCAGCACCTCAAAAGCGTGATCGACGGTCACACCCAAGACATGACCGGCAAGGTCGTCGCGATCACGGGGACCACAAGTGGCACGGGTTACGTCTGCGCCCGTGAGCTTGCCAAGCTCGGCGCCCGGGTCCTGTTGCTCAACCGCGAGAGCGAGCGGTCCACAGCCGCGTTGGCGAAGCTGCGGCAGGAGGTTCCGACGGGTCACTTCACGGCCGTGGCGTGCGACCTGCAGGACTTTGAAAGCGTTCGTGGCGCCGCTCAGCGGATCCGAGAGCAGCACGATGCCCTCGACGCCCTCTGCAACAACGCCGGCGTCATGGCCTTGCCTGACCAAGCCACCAAAGACGGTTACGACGTTCAGATGCAGACCAACAGCATCTCGCCCTTTCTGCTTACGAACGAGCTTCTCCCACTGCTGCGGAACGCCAAAGAGGGCCGGGTCGTCAATCACACTTCGATGGCTCGCTTGGGCGCACCCCACGAAGCCAAGTACTTCAACAAGCGCGGCGGCGATCTCGGGGGCGACGGGAGCGAAGAAGAGAATGCGGCCTTCCAAGGACCGCGTTGGGAGCGCTATCACCAATCGAAGCTGGCGAACTGCACCTTTACCTACGGTCTCCAGAGCAAGCTCCGGGACAACGACATCGGCGACGTCAAGGTGCTGTTGGCGCATCCAGGGCTCGCTGCAACCAACCTGCAAAGCACGACGGCTGAGACCGGGGGTATGGATCCGAACAGCGGGTTGATGACAAACGCCCAGAGCTCGGAGGACGGCGCGTTGGGGATCATTCGGGCATGCGCGGATCCGGAGGCGCAGTCGGGCGACTTCTACGGCCCCGAACGGTGGACCGGCTTCCCGAACAAGCTTGCCCCCGAAGCTCTTCTCCGCGATCCCGAGAACATCAAGGTATGCTGGAACGGCTGCGAGGCGGCTGTGGGGCCATTCTCGTTCTGACGCGGACGCCAGGAGAAGCCCAAGCGCGATCACCTTCGCCAAGCTGCGCTACGCACAACCTTTCGTCACCGGTCGCATCGACTTTGTGATGCACTCGTCAGGTTCGATGTGCTTGTCAAGCATGCGTATTGTGTTATGAAAACCGAGTATGGCCAAGCGCGAAGCTTCTGCGGAAGCGGCACCCGAGCCCCGCACCACACGCCGAAAGCGCCGGACCCGTGCTCGACTGCTGCGAGCCGCCCTCCAGCTCATGGCGGACCGCGGCATCGAGGGGGTCGCGATCAACGAGATCACCGAGGCGGCAGACGTCGGCTTCGGCACCTTCTACAACTACTTCGACTCCAAGGAGTCGATCTACGAGGCGTTGGTCAATGAAGTGTTCGAGGACTTCGGCGCTGCGCTCGACCACATCGCGGAGAAGATCGAAGATCCGGCGGAGGTCTTCGTCGCCTGTTTCCGCTATGTGCTCCGCCGCACCGCGGAGGAACCGCTTTGGGGGCGTCTCCTGGTGCACACTGGTATGTTCTGGCCCCAAGCCATCGAACAAGGCCTCGGTCTGCGCGTGATTCGCCAGATCCAAGGCGCTGTCGGCGCTGGGCATTTCGGAGACCGTGATCTCGCCATGACGATCATTGCGGTTCGCGGCGTGATGCTCAGTGCCATCGATGTCCAAGCTCGACTGTCCAGTCCGCAAGGGGTCGAACGCGGCTTCGCGAGCGTGCTGGGCGAAGAAGTCCAAGAGATTCCCGAGCGTGCCGCGGCCGTCATCCTACGACTGATCGGTGTCACGCCGGAGGAGGCTGACGAGATCGCCAATCGCCCACTGCCAGACGTCGAGCTGCCTCCAAACCCCCTCAACAATCTTTAGTTAGTTCTCCGCCGCGTGGATGACCTCGTCCAACAGGCTCTTCGTGTACACGCGCCCGATCAGTTTCGCACGGAGGTCGGCCTCAGCCTGGTTCCACTCTGCTTGGTAGGCTTCCGTATCGACTGGTGTCAGCCCGCGTTTGAGAAGAGTCTGATAGGCGCGGTCGTCATCTTTGCGTGAGGCTTTGACCAAGGCCCGATGTGCGCGCTTACCGGTCTCTAGAAGCACCGTCTGTTGCTCCGGCGTCAGAGCATCCCACTTATCCTTGCGCATGAGCGACGCATCCACGATCAGTCCCATGCTCTGCGCGGAGACGAACTTGAGCCGCGTGTACCACTGGAGCGCAAGCGCCGCGAGCGCCGATGCTGGCACCGTATCGATCATGCTGGTTTGGAGTGCGGGATACACCTCTGGGACACCCAGACGAACCGGATTCGCGCCAATGACATCGAAAAACTCGGTGAAGATCAGATCGTCTTTCCAGGCCCACGGACGGAGCTTCTTCAGTTGACCGGGGCGCTCCACCTTCTCGGTCGAGAAAAGACGCGCTTTGCCGACGTCGCCCCAGATCAATAGCTGATAACCGGCGTCCGCGAACATCTCTTCGAAACGGTCGTTCAGCTGCGCCCGGACCGCGTCGAGCTGCTGATAGGTCTCGACCACTCCCGGCAAGGCCAACACGAGCACGGGCCGGACGATCTGACCGAGTCCGAACGTCGTCAGCGACGCCGCGTCCAACTGCCCCGCGCGCATCTTGCGAATGTAGTCGCGTTCGTCGCCCATGCTGCCGCCGGTATAGAACTTGAACTTCAGGGTGTTGTTCGTCTCCTCTTGCAGGGTCCGGTTCCACGCGTTGTACACCTTCGTCCAGGGAGTGCCGTTGGGTGCGAGCGTCGCGATCCTGATCTCGGTCGCCTGCTCCGCATCCGCGGGGCGCGAAAGGGATCCTGGGACGAGGAACGCGAAAACGGCCAGTGTGAATGTGAGGGTGAATCGTTTCTTCATCTTGTTCGCCTGCCCTTCGGAGAGGTGATGAGGGGTTGTCGATAGTCGGGGATGCGTCACCGCCTCAGAAGAGCTGATCGGCGTTATCCAGGTAGAGCTGCGCGCGAACCCGGGCGATTCGGTTTGGCATTCGCGCCGCTGGCAGCACGTCGCCGGCTTCGAGCACCTCGGAGAGCAGTGCGTCGAACAGCTCCCGGTTCTGAGTCTGGACCGCGTAGAAGCGCGCCATGTTGAGTTGAACGAGGAGCGCGCGTCGATCGGTAATCTCAAGCGCTTTCTCGAAGAAAGCCTTGGACTCTTCACGATCGCCCGCGAACTCGACGGCGGCCATGACTCCCATGAACGTGTAGCCGGCAGCGTAGTCGTAGTCGGGGTCGAGCTCGATCGACCGCCTGATGAGGGCTTCGGCATAACCGAGTTGCGCTACGGCATCCATGTCGTCTTTCGCCGCGTTGGTGTAGGAGGCCATGGCGTAACCGGCGACCACCAGCTTCGCGGCATCTCCCGTCTCCTGAAAGGTCTCGCTCACCCATTGCTCGAACTCCGGCAGGGTCCCACTGAGGGCCTCATCGATCCCGGGTTCGTTGACGCGGATCCACTGACGGCTGAGGTCGATCGCCCGCAAGTACATCATGCGCGTTCGCCGACGCACACCGTCCGCATCTTCATACTTCCCTTCGAACTCGAGCGCCTCGGCATCGGCCTCGATCCACCCATACGCGTACCCGATGTAGGCACGGGCGAGCTGCTCGAGAATGACCTCGTTCTCGGGCACGATCCGAAGCATGCCCTCGAGCTGGATGATGGCCCCCGGAGCCGCATCACCCGCAGTCTCGTAGTCCCAGTACTCGGCGAGCGTCGGAGTGATTCGCTCGAGGACCGCGGCACTCGAGTCGGCAACGAATGCTGCGGTGTCGCATGCCGCGAGCGCCGGCAAGAACACCAGAAGAGCCCACTGACGGCTTCGCGTTGTCATTTCCACTACCTCCAGCTGTAGGTGAAGTCCCAAAAGAAGAAGTTCCCCTTGGCGGAGTACTCGCCGTTGCCGCCACAGTTCGGGCAGGTGAAGAGAAACTCAGTCGTGTCGACCTCGATGTTGGTGGACGACCACAAGCGCGCGTACGCCAGACTCATCTGCCAGGGGCCGTGGTTGTACCCGGTGCCGATGGTCATCACGTACTCGGGCGCCGGAGTCGGGCCGAACGCGTTTGGGAACTCCAAGCTTTGCGATCTCGACCCGTAGACGAACCCGAGCCTCACCGGCCATTGATCGTCGAAGAACGCGTACTCCCCACCCCATCGGACGAAGAACTGATCTTTCCAGTCCAGAACGAACGCCGCGTTCTCGGGAAGTGGCGGATCCGCGACGATGGGGATCGTCTGCACTTCGCCATTGAATAGCCACTCGAACTCGACGGCCGTGCCGAAGGAGCCGAAATCGAGTCGTACACCTCCTCCGACCCGAGACGGCAACGGGACGTTCGCAGAAACGCTTTCGCGAGGCCCGATTGCGATCGCCTCTTCTCCGGACTTCTGGTTGGTGTTGACACTGACCTCGTTCCGGTAGACCGCGCCGATCGACAGCCAATCGGTGAATTGCCACTGAAGCCCTACCCGGAACCCGGCGAAATCGACGCCACGCATGTCGAGGTTCAAATCGAGAGGCGGCACCGGGAAATCGCGTTGGAGACGGCTGACCGTGATCCGGTACCCGGCTCCGATGTAGAGACCGATCTTGTCGAAGTTGAACGCGATGGCAGGCCCCACCTCGACGAGGATCAGTTTGACCTGGTCTTCGACGGAGGTGTCGTTCAGGGGGTAGTTGTACTCGCCGCCGGCCGCGCCCGCTGGGAACGCCGCCGCACCCACAGAGAGGAAATCGGTGAGTCGGACGCTGAAGCCTACGTTGGGCGCCGCCACCGGCAGTACCACCTGCTCTAGGTTGAGGTTCGGCTCAAGGAACGTCGGCGACGCACGCAACTTTGGGACGATGATCGTCACGGCCAGATAGAGGTCGCCCTTGTCGATCCGACCAAGCCCGGCGGGGTTGATGTAGAGCGAAGGCCCGCCATCGACGAACGCAATCCCGGTACCACCCATCCCGGCGTACTTCGCGGAGTTGAGAACCGGGGCATCGAAGCCAGCACCCCGCGCCGACACAGGCACCAAGAGCTGGGACAAGGTGAGTGCGAAGCAGCACGCGATGCCCGTCGTGAGTGGCGCTCTTCGGAAGCTCTTGGGCGTATTCATGTCGACGTGCTCCTTGACCGCGGCGTTAAAACTGGATCGAGAATCGGATGCCTGTGGGCGACAAACCCAGATCGAATTCGAGATCTTCGGCGCCGCGGTCGTAGTACTTCCCGTGGCAGGCGTTGGCTCGGTACCCTTCCCAACCATCTCGGAGGTTGGTGGGTGCGCTTAGTACGTTGCCGATGGCGAGCGCTGGCGGCAGGACGAACATGAGCGCCGTGAATCCGGGTGTCTTGCCCGACCACTTGACGGCCTTCGCGGTGCCACCCGCAACACCGAAGGCAACGCTCAACGCGACTCCGCCCGCGTCGGCGAGGAACGCTTGTTGCTTCGCGCCTCTTTCGAGTTGGCGGGTCGCATAGCGAAGTTTCGACCGACGCTGTTCGAGTGTGTCTGAGGGCTGCCGTCGGATACGCTTCAGGCCCCAAGCGTCCCGCCAAGGAACTGCGGCGAACCCTATGGCGAAGGCGGCTCCGCCGGCGGCTTGATACGCGAACGCGAACCGGTCCCAGGGCCGGTTGTCGTTGTTGGCCTCGACCGCCAGCGCCGCGAGTGCACCACCGCCCGCCAGGAATCCTCCGATCCAACCGATGCGCCAGCCGAGCGCCTTGTGTTTTCCTCGTCGGAAGGTCTCCTCAATGATGTGGATATTCTCGGAGACCTCCTCGTCGGACAGCGTGTCGATACAGTGATACGCGTCTTGAGCACCCGCGGAAGCACTGACGCAGAGGAGCGCGATGACAGCGACCGGCTGGGCGAGCCTCGTACGGCTCGCAGATTTAACTGTCCGAAAACACTCATTTCTCTTGCATGACTGCATGGGTTGGAGTCCTTCCGGCTACCGCGCCACCATGACCACTCGCTGATTATGATGTTTCTATCAATAATGAGGTACTTGTCAAATACTTTCTTGCGATCGATTATCGAGATTGACGTTTTTATCATTTCTGATAGATACATCGTTAATATATAAGGCAATGACACTGACGCCCCTCAAACGCGAAGACCTGCCGCAGTACAAGGCGCTCTTCAAAGCGGCTGAAGACACGCTCGGCTTCGTCCCCAACTCCGCCCTCACGGTCGCGAGAGACCCAGAACTCATGGCCGGGCTCGGTCTGTTGTCGCTTCGGGCCATGAACATGAAGCAACAAGGGTCGGTCAGAGACCTATGGCGGTTGGGAGTTTCCGTCGTGAGGTCGCTCCGGAGCCCAAAGGAAGGCAAACGGATCGACGCTGGACTTCGCCAGCTGATCGCCTTGGCGGTGAGCTACTCGGCCGGCTGTCGCTACTGCCAAGCACACACCGCAATGACTGCGGCTCACGAGAACGTGCCCGAAGAAAAGATCTCACAGCTTCTCGAGTACGAAAGCAGCGCTTTGTACTCGGACGGCGAACGTGCGGCACTCGACCTCGCGTTCGCTGCAGGCCAGGTGCCCAACGCGGTGACACCGGAGCATTTTAGAGCGGCGAGACGACACTTCAACGACGACCAGGTGCTCGATATCGTTTTGGTGATTGCCTATTTCGGTTTCCTCAATCAGTGGAACGCAACGATGGGTACAGCACTCGAAGCGGAGCCGATCGCAGCAGCCGAAAGGCTTCTGGGCGACCGTTGGCAGATTGGAAAGCACGGGTAGCAGGATGCCGAACAAGACCTCTTCCAACCCCGCCGCCAAGAAACGCATCGTCGTGTTTGGTGGTCTCGGCCAAGTCGGGCAGGCCCTCGTCCGACAGAGCGTGGCCCAAGGCCACGAGACGGCGATTGCAGTCCGTCGACCCGACGACGTCGTCTCGACGTTTGGCCCGGACCTCGCCGCAACGTTGACGGTGCACGATGCCAACTCGCTGGACCTCGAGAGCGTTGCGGACGCCATGGAGGGTTCCGACATCGCCATTAACGCGGCGGGCCATGTCAACATGGGCGAGACATTTCTCGAGCTATCGGAGATCTTCGTTCGCGCAGCGGAGAGCTCCCTCAACGGAACAAAGCGCGCCTGGGTGCTGGGAGGTATGGCCGCGCTCGACGTGCCACATACCGCAAAGCCCGGACATGAACTTCTTTGGGTCCCCTCTCCCTTCAAACTGCACCGGCACAACGTCGTGCGATTGCGTGAGTCCAAGCTCGCATGGTCGATGGCCTGCCCCGGCATCATGATCCCCGACTACCCGACGCCGCGAGAGGGGTCGGTCAGGATCTCGATCGATGAGATGCCATTGGCGCTTTCCCCGGCCGCAGCGAAGCTCCCGAACCCGCTGCGCACCGCATTCGTACTTCCACGCGTCGCAAAGACGAAACTCACCTTTGACGACGTCGCGACCGCAATGATCCGACGCATCGATGACGGTGAACTGGTGGGTCATCGCGTCGGTTTCGGCTTCGCATAGGTGGCTCGAAGAGTACGATAGTCCAGTCGCCGAGCGCCCCCCTGAGCCTACTGCGAATCCGGCACGCCCGTCGCGGCAATCTGTGCCCCGATTTGCACCGATAGAGCAAAGTACTGATCCGGGTCGGCGTGACGCATCTTGGCGTACTCGAGCTCCATGCCCTCCGCAAAGAAACGCTCTGGAGCGTTCTCCTTGACCGCAGCTAGGATGGCCTCGGCGCAGTCCCTCGGATCGGTACCCGCTTCGATGTTTGTATCTGACCTACCGCGCTTTGACCCGTCCGCCGTGAGCGCATTGCGCGCAACGTGAGTAGCGACCGACCCCGGAAGGAAACTCGTCACTCGAATATTGTAGAGACTGGACACTTCCGATCGAAGGGCGTCCATGTAGCCGATCAAGCCGTGCTTCGCGGCGCAGTATCCGGTTCGCATCGGGGTTCCAATGCGCCCGGCGACCGAACTGATTCCCACAACGTGCCCGCCACCAACGGCAGCCATTCTCTGAAGCTGCAACTGCGTCAGCCAAAGCGGCGCAACGAGGTCGATGTTGACGAGATCGGCGTAGACTTGAGGATCGGTATCGATGGCGAGGCTTCGTTGACCGACGCCCGCGTTGTTGATGAGAATGCCCACCCGACCCTTCCAATCCCAGGCCTCCGCCGTGATAGACGCAAGCTTGTCGTAGTCGGTGGCCTCGAAGGGAAGGACCAGTGTTTCTGTTTGCAGATCGCGGGCGACGGCTTCCAAGGCCTCAACGCGCCTTCCTGACAGGATGATTGCCGCGCCGTTCTCAGAAAAGACCTGCGCGAGCGCTTTGCCAATGCCAGAGGAGGCTCCGGTGATCCAAGCGATGTTCCCAGACACTTCAGTCATTCTCGTCCGCTCCCTTGCTTGCCGCCACCTGCCTAGCCCATCGCTTTCATGAGGTTGAACACCGTGCTCGGTTTCACAGCGGCGTTGGGACCGAACACCCGGGCAAGAGCAAGGAGGTTCGACGCCGTGAACTTCGGCTTGACGAAGCTCTTTGGCATCACCGGCCCCCATTGCGACATCGCGCGACGGCTCACTTCGTGCACCCCCATCGGGTGGTCCGCCGTGAACTGATCTCCATCGCTGTAGTGCTCGTGCTTCGCTCCCGAGGGATCGTTCCAGTAGTCGAACACCTGGCTTCCAAGAACATGCCGCCCTACCCCCCATGCGTGTCGCCAGCCCCTTTCTTCCAGGTAGCGTTGGCCCATGCATACCGCGTCCGCATCGACGACCTCGTAGGCGCAATGCCCGAAACCCGCCGCGAAGCCCTGAGCAATAGCCAGCGTGTGGTGGTCGGTCGGAACATCGCCGCGGTCCATCCGCATGAAGACCACCGCCGGCGATCCGTCTTGAAGCACCTGGACGTCGCTAGGGATCATGCCGAAGTGTTGGCTATACCACCCGCACGTATCCTGGAACCGAACCACGTCCAGCACGATGTGGCCGAGCTTCGTGACTTCGGGGGGCGCCACGGGCGAGCGCTGTGTGCCATTGATGCGCGAATGCGTATTCGGACTGTTCACGCACAATGGCAGACGGTGGGGGAGTGGTTCGGCCAGCGCCTGGCCGTGGACCGCGTCGACTGTGAAACCGTTCGGATCGACGAGCCGAACGCACTCCCCCCCTCCAGGCCCTTCGATTGGCTCGATCGAGGAGGCACCTCCAACCCGACTGAGGGAGACGAGCTCGCTTCGCGTTGAGACACGGAAGGCAAACCCTAGGAAGCGCGCCTTGTGACCTTGTGTGATCACACAGCAATACGGAGCTGATCCGGTAGCACGCATCCAAAGGGCGTCCGAGGTGCGTTCCACTGTGATGAGTCCGAAGTCAGTGAGAAATCGTTCGGCCTCCTCGAGGTCTGACCGCTCGAACGAGAGGTACGCGAGCTCCACGGCCTTGGCCGCGGGGTCTAGACATCGGGCTGGATACGTTGTGGCGAGCGCGATCATCGATTCAATTCCCTTCCTCGGGCACCTCGACGCGGTTCGACAGCGTTCCGAGACTCAGGATGCCGTCCTCGGTTGCGATCGCGCACTCGACGAGATCGCCCGCTTGGAGATACCGCCCGGAGCTCTCCTGCTTCTTGATGAAGAGCTCCCATCTCCTCTTCTCGGGCAGAAGTTGCACTAGTTTGACGAGCAGAGGAGACGGTATCTGCATGGCGACGCCGGATGGCGTACCCGTCGCAACGAGGTCCCCGGTGCGGACCGATTGCAGGTGGGTCATCTCGGTGAGGGTTTCCGCCGGCTTGAACACCATGTTTTGCGCGAGGTCCCTCTGCCGTGTCTGTCCGTTGACCTTCAGTGCCAAACGCAGCTCTCGCCATCGTTTGCGAAGGAGGTCGTCAACGAGGGTCAGGTACGGCCCGGTGGGCCCGAATGTCCGATAACTCTTGCCCTTGTAGAACTGCATCTGGGGGATTTGGACATCGCGAGCACTCACGTCGTTGTGGATGACGAGAGCGGCGACGGCGTCGGGAAGCTCGTCGCCCGAGAAGGTCTCCGGCGAGGTGATGTCCCTGCCCATCACCAGCCCAAGCTCGACCTCATAGTCCAGCAACTTCACGTGTGCGGGCTTCTCGATCGCATCGTTCGCACCGCACAAGCACGAGGAGGCCTTTCGGAAGAACATGTTGAAGGCTTTGCTGTCGGGATCCATGCCCGCCTCGATCATGTGATCTCGGTAGTTCGCCCCCTGGCACAAGACCTGTTGCTCTTCGGTTATCGGTGAGAGGAGATCGATATCGGCGAGCGGGAAGCAGGCTCCGCCGTTCTTCTTAGCGTGCGCGATGTCTTCGCGCCCTCGCGCCAGAAGCTCCCCGGTTGTCCGGTACCGACCCTCGAGCGGGATACAGGCATCGCCCGCGACGACGCCCCACCGCGCCTGGTCGTCGACTTTGAAGCGAGCGACTTGCAGCATCAGCCTTTCCCTTCCTGCTCATTGCCCCCGAGAGACCTCGGCTCTGAACGAGTAGGTCTGGCGTTCGAAGGCTCTCGACGAACGAGCAGCTCTGTCGGAAGCGCGTCGACCAGCATGTCCGCTGCTCGCTTCGCTGCGGCGGCGTCGCGACTGTCGAACGTGACCTTCGTCCTGTAGTCGTCGGCGCCCCAGTTGATGTAGCTGCCGACGATGACGCTCGGAAACGCACGCGCGATGCCCTCGAGCAAGTCGGCGATCGCTTCTTCGCCACTAAGCGTAAAGACCGACTCCAAGTGAAACCGATGACCGGTGTCGAGGCGCTTCCGAAGGTCGGCAACCTTGAGTTCGAAGAACTCTGGGACCCCGGGCAGGACGAACACGTTTTCGATCGCGACCGTGGGCCATGGCGCTTCAGCGCTTCGGAGTATCTCGCTGCCCTCGGGCATATCCGCCATTCGAAGGTGGGCTTCGGTCGCGTCGTCGCCGCAGTATTGTCGAACGACCTTCGCCGCTGCCTTGGAACGCACGACGTCCCGACCGAACGCAGATGCGACGCCTTCGATTGTGACGTCATCATGGGTCGGCCCAACCCCACCGCTGGTGAAGACTAAGTCGTGTGTCGAACGTAACCCGTTGAGCTCGTCGCGAATCGTCGCGACCTCATCGCCGCAGACGACAACTCGGCGTAGCTCGATCCCGAGTTTGAAGAGGCCGCGCGCGAGGCACGCCGTATTGGTGTCGTTGATCTTGCCTGAGAGGATCTCGTTTCCGATGACGAGGGCGGCAGCAGTTCGGCTCATCGCGAGATCTCCCCGCCGAAGCGCGCGTCGGCGCTTTGGCAACTCCTCTTGGCGGCGGCGCGCCCACGCGCGAGCAGGTCGGGCAGGCATCGCACGAGACCGGCCAGGACGGCCTGCGCACGCGTCGTCTCTTCAAGTGGCTGCATGGAACGAGTCCTTTCTGAAGCACGCGTTTGAGTCGGATTACGATTTATCTATCAACATTGACAATATTGTCAATACTATTTTAGATGGGAGAGGCAGAGCAAGTCTGACCCGGCGTACGGCCGCTCAAGAAAATGATAAATTTGTCATTATTGATGCTTGCATTTAAACTGACGATAGTCATAATAGACTCATGAGCGCCGAAAACACTCGGGAACTGGGCAAAAATCGGAATGAGCGTCGAAGGGCATCGACTCGAGCGCGCATCGTCGACGCTGCCGAGCGGCTCATGCGCGAGCGCGGAGGCGACGGCGTCACCATTCAGGACATCACCGACGCTGCCGACGTGGGCCACGGCACCTTCTACCTTCACTTCAAGACGAAGGCCGAAGCACTCCGCCCGGTCATCGAGCGCCTATCCGAGCGGGTCCACACTCAGGTGGACCGTGCTGCCCGGGGCGCCCAAGACCCAGCGCTCCGCATGGCGCTCGGCCTCCGCATCCTTCTCCGGGCGATCTCTGAAGACCCGCTGTGGAGCTGGTACGCGCGTTCGCGGACGCCCTTTCGGCGACTGATCGCGGACTTGGGCGCACCGCCCCTCGAGGACGTGAAGCGTGGCATCCAGACCGGTCGCTTCGATGTCCCCGACGTGCCGGCCACCTGGAGCTTCGTCGACGGCGCGCTCGTCGGCGTGATCACGGCCCTCAGCGAAGGTCGTTGCGCCGGTGACGTCGCCGAAACCACCGCCGAGTTGGTCCTGCGCGTCCTTGGCATCCCCGCCGAGGAAGCCGCGCAGATCGCACGTGAACCACTGGAGACCCACTAACGAACTGAAACCGGGATTCTCGGTTGCGCGGCCTGACGCATGGCTGATCCCAAAAAAGGAGCGAGAACGATGACGAACACTCAACTCGAACCTGCTGCGCCGATCGAACCGAAGGCGTACAAGATGTCGAACAAGCAGCTCACACCGGCCGAACTGATTGAAGCCGCCGAGAAACTCGCGCCACTCTTGCGCGCGAAAGCACGGGAGGCCGAGCTCGCACGGAAGCCTCTCGATGAGGTGATCGACGCGATCCGGGAGAGTGGGATCTTCGCGTTGATGGTCCCCAAGTGCTACGGCGGTCACGAAGCCGATCTCGACACGTTCTTCGAAGTCGCGCTGACACTGTCGCGTGCGGACGCTTCCATGGGGTGGCTCGTGGCCTTCTACATGGAGCACTCATACTGGTTCTGCGGTTTCCCCGAGGAATTCCAGAAGCAAGTATTCTCTGAGCGACCGTATGTCCTCGCTCCGGTCACGCTCAACATCACCGGCGGTTTCGCACAAGAGGTCGAGGGCGGATACCGCCTCAGCGGTCAATGGACTTGGGGAACCGGCATCGTTCATGCCGAGTGGGTCCTTGTTGGCGCGATGATGGCGGGCGCCGACGGAACGCCAGCGCCAATCTTCTTCGCCGTGCCCCGCGATGAAGTGGAGGCCATCGACACCTGGTACGTGTCCGGAATGTGCTCGACAGGCTCGTTCGACATCAAGGTCGACGACGTGTTCATCCCGAAGAGCCGCACTGTGGCCATGATGGATCTCACCAACGCGGTCGCGGCGAGCCGTCTTCATGATGGTCCACTCTATCGAACGCCTCTGGTCCCCATTCTTGGTTTCGCATCGGCGCTGTCGATGCTTGGCGCAGCGCAAGGGGCTCTCGAGGAATACCAGGCGCAAACGAAAGCGAAGATCGCTGCTGGGCAGCTCCGCGCCGGGGGAACGATCAAGGACGAGGGCAAGCCGTCTGTCGTTGCCAGCGCGGCGCTCACAATCGATGCCGCCGAGCTCCTCTTGCGAGATGTCCTGCGCGACGTCATGGAGAAGCGTGACAGCGCAACACCAGAGCAGCGGGGCACCTGGATCACGCGCATGGCCCACGCCGTCTTCATGTGCCGAGGTGCAGTGCAGGACATCGTCTCCGTGACGGGAGCGAGTGGGAGCCGGCTGGAAAGTCCGATCCAGCGTGCGCTAAGGGACATCTCTACCGGATCGAATCACGTGATCTTCGATCGCGAGGCGAGGTACGCCGACTACGGTCGAACGCTTCTGGGTCAGCCGATCCAGAGCATCATGGTGTAGCGAGCGATCGGGGGAGCCTCCGCGCGCTCCCCCGACGCTCCAGCTTCCCACAGAACGTCTGCCCGAGCGAGAGCTCAGCGCAGCCTTGGACATGGACGGAGGACTCGATGAACGTACCCCGCGTTCCCCTACTATCGATTGAAGAAGCGAAGGAAGCCGCGGCCGAAGTCGGCATCGTAGAGGTGAAAGCCGGCCTCTCGATGTATCGTGTCCTACTTCGCCAGCCGCAGCTCGCGAAACGCCTCAACGACATCATGGAGACGCTCTCGACGCAGAGCGAGTTCGACGCGAGGTTGCGCGAGCTGATCATCATGCGCATCGGTTGGTCGAATGGTGGTGTGTACGAGTGGTCGCTACACTGGTTGCTCGCGCGGCAGTTTGGTGTCGACGAGCGCGACTTGCTCGCGGTGAGGGATTGGGAGGCCTACGATCATTGGTCGGCCGCCGATCGCGCCATCCTTCGCGCCACCGACGAAACCCTCGCAGGCGGCGCCGTCTCGCAGCAAACCTGGGACGAGTGCGCGAAGCACTTCCCGACCGACCAAGAACGGCTCGAGCTCGTCGCGATCATCGGAAGCTGGAAGATGATCTCGGAGCTCCTCAAGAGTCTGGAAGTGCCACTCGAAAACGGTATCGCGGCGTGGCCGCCAGACGGCGTCCCGCCCGCAGCGAGGCAGGCGGGAGTCGAATCGTGACGCCGAATCCACCCTACTCACTCGAGGAGGTCTCGGGCCCCTCGCTGCTTCGACGCACATTCGGGTGTTTTCCGAGCGGGGTTGCCGCGGTGTGCGCAATCGCCGACCAAGTCCCCGTCGGACTCCTGGTCAGTTCGTTCACATCCGTGTCACTGGCGCCCCCGCTGGTGTCGATCTGCATCATGAACGGTTCCGAGCGTTGGCCACTGCTTCGGGACGCTGCGCGGCTGGGCCTGAGCTTCCTTGGCGACGGTCAACAGCACGTCTGCCGGCAACTGGCGAAGCCCGTGGAGCAAGGCCTCGAGGGGCTCGACATCAGCGCTACCCCGGAAGGTGCCGTGCTCTTGCGCGACGCCGCGGCGTGGCTCGACTGCTCCGTGCACAACGAGATCGAAGCAGGCGACCACACCATCGTCCTGCTACGGATCGAGGCGCTGCACGCTCGCCCAACACAGGCACCTCTGGTGTTCCACAACTCCAAGTTTCACCGCTTGACCGCGCTGTGACCGCATGACGCTGGCATCATGACGATCTTGTTCTTCGGTTTAGTCGCGGTAGTCCTGGCGGGGTTGGCTTGGTTTGCGCTCGAGAAGTTCAAGCGCAGGACCCATCCGGTTGTGGGCGGCATCGATCGGTCGGTCACCCTTCCCCACACGCATCCGGTCGAGCTGTACAGCAATGGCTTCTCGCATTGCTCACGAAAGGCCCGGTTCGTGCTCTCGGAGCTCGGCATTGAAACCAAGCACCATCCGATCGATCTGATCGAGACGGGCTGGTACCAAACCATCAGCAGCGAGTACTTGAAGGTAAACCCAGCCGGCCTGGTCCCGACGCTGGTGCATCAAGGGCACCCCGTCTTCGAGTCAGACGACATCCTTGCCTACGCTCAGACCATCGCGGGGAAGGATGCGCCGCAACTGGTGCCATCCGACCCATACTCGCTCGCCAAGATGAACGACTGGTTGTCCTTCTGCGCGATCGTCAGTGCGGACCTCCTGGGCGGTATGAAAGAACGTGCGGGAGCTTGCATTCCTGGACTGTCTTTTCCGATGTTCATCGCCGCCATTCGGTACGTTCCGCTTCGTCGCATCCTCGTCGGTTTTCTGTTTCACCCCACGGTCAAGAGCCCCGCGTTGTTCTCCGCGTTCAAACTGTTCGGACTGCGAGGGATGCTGAAGCAGAAGAAGCTTCGAGACTTGATCCATGCGAGCCGCGATCACATGCAGGTGCATCTCGAAACGCTCAACCGAGCGCTCATGTGTCATGGTGGGCCGTGGATTCTCGGCAATGCGTTTAGCTTGGCTGACATCTCGATAGGCTGCATGTTGCTGCGCCTCGAAGAGACCGGATGGCTGCGCTGGTTCGAGCAAACGACGAACATTCCAGAGGTCACCCAGTACTTCCAACGTTTCAAAGCCCGCCCGGCCTGGTCAGAGGCCATCACGGCACATGCACATCCGATCATCGAACAGGCCAAGAAGGACCTAGCCGAAGCAGCTAGGACAGACCCGTCCCTCGGTGAGCTGATCTACGGCCCCATCACTCCGGTCGGCCTCACTGAGAGAGAAGCCGCCTAGTGGTGATGCTGGAGAAGCGAGCGACACCTTCTCCTGGGTGCACGCTCGCGGCCTCGCAGGGTGCGGCCTAGCCTGCCGTCGCTGCGTCCGGCGCTCCTCGCACCTGGAAATCTTTCCATTCCAGCTCGAAGAACGTTCCGGGGATGTCGTACGTGCTCTTGCCGTCTTGGATGTTGTAGTTGTCGTCCAGATCGGCGTCGAAACACTCGAGCTGACCCTTGGTTCGGTCGGCAAGCCAGAACACGAGGCTCAAGGACGTGAACGAAGCCTCGGCGGGCTCGATCAATCCGTCCAAGAAGACGTCGTAGTACCCTTCGATCCAAAGGCACAGTCGCGCCTTCTTCTGGGCGGGGTCGATTTCAACCAGGCCGGCGAACTCGCTCACGCCCGCGCCCTGAGCTGTGGGGCGATTGCCGGCGACGAGATCGTCGACGATAGATTTGCCGTAGACTTCGAGCCCGCCACCCCCGCTCCAGATCTCTTCGACGCCAAGCATGGTCGTGTAGGCCCCCGTCGCCGTAACCGCGCCGGTGACTGCGTTCGAAGAGATATACGCGGTGGAGACCCGGTGCTTTGGTTCGGCATCGACTGCGCTGCGAATGGCATGCACGTCGCTTCGAAAAGCGACGTCGATCGAGGTACGGGACGTCAGCGCGTCGTCTCGAACGTGGGTGAAGCTTATCTTTCCGGTCCATTCGGTAATCGGGACTCTGTTGCTCGGCGTATCGGCGGCAGAACGTACGCGAACCTCCCCCGGCGTCGGGTTGTAGGGAATTTGGCAGACGATCTCGTCTTCGGCCCAGCTGACGACGTCGAGTGTCGACGAGCCGAGGGTCACTTGGCCTTGTTCAGGGCCGAACCACCCGTGCAGCGTCGCCGTCGCGGTGGCCGCGTCGTTGTCGTCAGCCACGTCGACTTTCTCCAAACTCGGCGCCAGCGAAACCGGTGTCTCATCCCCGACGAGGACGATGTTGACGGTGTTGTTGCCCAGTTGGAAACTCGTCAACCGGTTCTCCGCCATCGCGGTTTGTACACTTCTCCAATCGAACGGCCGATTGGCTGGGCTCGCGGGTCGTTCCTGGTTGGTGCCCAACAAGCGGTCAAGGAAATAGTACATGCTCGGTGAAGCTTGGTCGGCCCACGTCCCTCTATCGAAGGTCATCGCGACGTTGGCCCCGGCGTTCAATAGCGCGTCGCGCAGCGGGTCGGGATCATAGGCCACCGAACCCACGGGACAGCCGCCCGTGCAATCTTCTCCCGGAACGAAGGGGCCGGAACCGCTGTAGCACGAGTGGAGGATGACCACGCCGTTGTCGAACGACCAATAGCGGTCGATGAACTTCTCGGTGATTCCGATGTACGCTTGGCTTCCTTCTTCGCTATCCGTGATGATCAACGCTAGCTCGCGACGTTCAATCTCATCGCCAAACGAACGAAGAGCCGACGTAGCGACCCTGGTCGAGGTTTGGTAGATGTAGACCCGCGAAAGCTTGTTGCCGGCGCTGTCAGTCGCATAGCCCAGGTTCGTGACTTGGCCTGCCGCGTCGCGCGTCACGTCGAAAAGGTCGTGGGTGCCCGAGTGAGTATCGAGGTAGAGCACGCCAAGGTTTTGGTACTGACGCATGCTGTCAAGGGACGTGCCTAGCGCACGCACGTCGAAATCCGCGGCCGTGAGCCGCCTACGAATCTCCGCCTCGATGGCCGCGCCGCCATCGTATGACGTAACGACGGCGCGCTTGGTCGGTGGCACGCCAGGGGTGGTGAGCGTGGAACTCAGCGACGAAACGCTGTCGTCGGCAGCAGAAGCGCTCGACATGGGCTTGTTGTTGATCAGCGTGGCCGTCGTACCGTCCGAAAAAATGACCGTCGCCGTTTCGTCGGGTTCCGAAACGCTTACGCCGATCACCTCCGACAGCTCGACGAGTTTCTGAGCCGCAGCCCGAAGCTCCGCGACTCGGTCTCGCGCCGCCCATGGTACGGACGCATCGGGGAACACAGTGTCGACCACGTCGGTCACCTCGGCCAACGCAGCCACACGCTCCTCCGGCGTCATCGGCAATCTGGGGGGAAGCGAAAGGCTACCGTCTGGATTGACGGATGGGACCGCAGGATCCGAATCACTGTTGCCACATGCGACGAGACCGTTGCAGGCGACCAGGAACACAAGGGACGCGAGCGCGCGCTTCGCCGACATTGGTTTCACGTCTCTTTGGCCCTTCCCTCGGCCTGAGTGAATTCGCTTGGCCTCGAGTGTCAGCCCGGGGTGTCGGCTTGTCAACCGGGTGTCGAGAGACGAATCTCCGTGACTCTTCTCGCGAAACGGAACGTTGTGCTCGATCCCGAGCAAACTCGAGAAGACGTCGTCGAGCGCCTCTACCAGGACGCGCGGCTCCACCCCATTGGTGGCGGCACCCGCGAGATCATGAACCGGCAAGGTAGAGGGCTACCAACCTTGAACGACGCTGACAGCGTTCCTTGTGGGGCGCACGACCTTGCGGTCATCCTCGGCGTGTGCTCTCGGCGCCTGCTCGGTCGCCGGCTCGTTGCGACTACCTAGGTCTATTCGCTGACCGAATTGACCCCACCACGCCTCTGCGTCGTCCCGACTCCAGCGCGGAACCTTCACCCGCTCGAGCGCCTCGGCCATCGCGCGTCCGGAAGCCGGGCGGTCATTCGGGTTCTTCTCGAGGCAGGTCATGATGATGGACTCCAGCTCTGGGGGGATCGGCTCTCCTGTGACCTGCGTGGGGGGCCGCGGTGTCGACGTCAGGTGCTGCGCACATACCTCCACGACCGTCTCGGCGTCGAACGCATGTCGCCCGGTCACGAGATAGTACCCGACCGCGCCAAGCGAATACAGATCGCTTCGCGGGCATACTTCTTTGGGAGCTCGTATCGCCTCCGGACTTAGGTACCTGGGTGTTCCCACGACGGCGTTGGCTTGGGTTAGGTTCTCAGCGTCGACGGCCGTGGCCTTCACGAGGCCGAAGTCCAGAACCTTGGTCACGTCGAACTCCCCTCCTTGTCGGGCAAGCATGATGTTGCTCGGTTTGACGTCTCGATGGACGAGCCCAAGGGAATGTGCTTCACCAAGCGCAAGGGCAGTGTGTTGCAAGATATGCACTACCCTCGCCGGCGTCTGCGGGCCGGCGGACTCGACGATCTCGCGCAATGTCGCGCCATCCAAAAGCTCCATGGCATAGTAGAGTAGTCCGTCCGGTGTCTCCCCGTAGTCGAGTACCCGAACTGTATGCGGATGCGAGAGCTTTGCGGTTAGCTGCGCCTCACGATGAAACCGCGCTTGCGCATCGAGGCTCACGCACTCCGTCCGCAGGAGCTTGATCGCGCTGGGACGTTCGAGCGTCGCATGCGTGGCTCGAAAGATCACGCCGTTGCCGCCCTCCCCGAGCTTGCGGCCGAGCGTGTATTGCCCAAGGCACCGGGCGTCTCGGGCCTCTCGTCGAAGGCCACCGGCGATGCGAGCAGCAAGCGATGCGAGTC
Source organism: Myxococcota bacterium (assembly GCA_039028875.1). Lineage (GTDB taxonomy): Bacteria > Myxococcota_A > Polyangia > Polyangiales > Houyiibacteriaceae > SG8-38. The sequence goes on from JBCCHE010000008.1 coordinate 62,294, forward strand.
CAACCGCGATCAGGAGCTGGTACACGGCGGCGACGACGGCGGTCAACGCAACCCGCCCAAGGCCTGCGGCGCGATCCTGCAAGAGGGCGTGCGAGTTTGGAACTGCGGTCTGCCTCTCGGGCATCATAGACGCGCCCTAACCCTCTTCATCGAAGCTTGCTCGGCTTCCCCATCCTGCGGCTCAAGACTGGCACGGTGCGAGATCCAGGTCGCGGCGAAGGCCAAGCCGACGCGAAGGGCGTGCGCCCATAGCCACCGGACCAATTCGGTGTGGACTCCTGGGCCGCCGAGTTCACCGGAGCCGAGGCGAACATTGGCGGGCAGGTGATACCCCACGGTGACCAGCAATGTGGCCACTAGGAGCGCCACGACGATGCGCCACCGTCCGTGCTGAGGGCCGCCCTGGCTCAGCCTTAGCGACCAGAGCGACCCGACGAGCGCTAGGGGAAGCGTTGCCGCTATGGTCGGGAGAAGAAACCAGAAATTGGCGGTGAACCAACGGACGAAGTCGGCCGAGCTGAGGCTGAGCCAGTAGCGACCAAAGCCCAAACCGATGGCAACCATCACCCCCGTGTACATGCCGAGGAAAACGACGGCGATCTGATTGGCGAGGCGCGAGCGGTTTGAGGAGGCTGTCGGGATCACAGCATTTACTTAAGCTAACTTTAGTAATTAGTCAAGTATGCTTTGGTAATTTTCCGACTTCGGCTATGATTGTCCCGTGTCGAAGTTCGAGGAGCAACTCGCTGAAGCCAAATCCAATAGCCTGCTGCAAGGGCTCTTCCGGTCGTCGCGCTTGCTGAAAGAAGTCGCCGTAGACCGGAAGCAGCGCGCGTCTTCAACGCCACAACCACGGACGGCACACGCAGCGCTGTACGCCCACATCTCCCTTGCCGGCACCCGACCCACGGTCCTCGCCGCGAAGCTTGGCGTCACACCGCAGGCTGTCGCGCAACTGGTGGGCGAGCTCGTCGCGATGGGGCTCGTCGAACGCGTCGCCGACCCGCATGATGGACGTGCCCGATTGGTTCGTTTCACGCGGCAGGGCCGGCAGGACATCCTCGCTGGTTTTCGGACTTTCGAAGGCGTCGAGGCGGACCTTCGCCGAGAGCTCGGCGGTCGTGACTTCCAGCGACTTTGCGGGCTCATCAAGCGACTCGAGGTTGCCGCGGAACGGCTCGCCGACACCGGGGACGAATGAACACCCTGGGACGGTGACGTAAAATCGCCTGGACAGTACTGCGATTCGGCCGCGCCTGTTAGAAGAACTGAAAGCCGAACCCTGCGAGGAGGTCGAACCGCTGGTCACCCACGGCTTGTTCCTTCGGGTACCACACGAAGGTGAATTGCGTTCGGATTCGCTCAAGCAGTGCCAGGACGACGTATGCTTGGAAAACTGGTTGGCTACAGTTGCGCGCGTCGTCCCGTGAATTATCGACGGTGCAGGGTCGTGACGTGAACTTGTCCGCGGTTCCGAACTGATATCCTGCGCGAACCCCGAGCATCGGTTGAACGGCCTGGCTCGACCACCAGAGCATCTCGAGCTCTGGACCGCCGACGAGGCTGAACGTGATCGCCGCCGGGGACGGATCGGTGAGCGTGCGAAGACTCCCTACCTGCAAGGCGAGGTTTAGTCGCATGTAGCTCCGATGGAGGCTCACGGGGAGAACACTCCCTCCGACCTCGACGCCAGTTCCGAGTGTGAAGTAGCCCCAATGCTGAGGGGGTTCGTAGGCGAGGGAGTTGACGGCAATACGGCCAGCGGTGAGCAACGCCGCACGCTCGAACCGGGTAGGCTGAGCATCTGCAAGCTTGGTCGCCATCGAGAGAAGCCGGCGCCGAATCTGTGTGGTTGCGTACTTGGCTTCATCCCGCTCGAGGCCGAGGTCCACGAAATGAAACTGATACTCCTCGAGGAGACGCATGACGTAGTCGAACTCCGATTCGGTTCCATGTCTCGAGAAGTCGCTCTCGGATGCTTCTGCAACGACTACGGGCGGGCTCTGCCCCGCGGCGGCTCGTTCACAATGGTGGTGCTTGTGGCCCGCGTGCGTGCTGGTGTCAGACGCGTTCTGGCAGAGCGAGTACAGCCGATCGAGCGATACCTGGAGAAGGACTCGAAAGTCGCGCATGTGTTCCCCGGCACACGCGGCCCTAAACCTTGCCGCCGCGGGTTCGTACCAGCCAACCATACATCCGAACGGCTTCCACGACTCCGGTAGGTTCTCGGGGTCGCCCGACGCGAACGCAGGATGAAGAGCGTCGAGGAGCGCAAACAACGTGGCCTCGTCTTCCGAGAGAGCAAGTGTATAGCCGGCTTCTGCGTAGGCATCGTACATGCCGAGGTAGTAATCGAACTCGCGAAACTGTGTTTCGAAGAAGCCGAGAAACGCCCCTAAGAGCCCGCTGATGGTCGGGTAGTTGCGGTGTGCCACGAAGAGCTGCCTTAGCAGGACAGGGTTCTCCTCCGCGAGCGTATAGAGCTCCTTCGACCGCGCCGTGCTCACGAAGCCATCCAAGAGCGACAGCACGAAGCTCAATGTGCTCAACTCGTCTTCTTTCGTCATCACGGTGGGCTCTGGGTACGCCTTGGTATCCGGGTCGAAGTATATGTAGACTGTGTCCTCGTACGTAGGCCGCAGGTCAGGCAGTCCGTCGTTCGCGATGTCCGACCAAACGCCCCGTCCATCTCGGCCGCGGACGAGCCCGTACTCCACGATGTCTGCTGCGAGGCGAAGCGGGTTGTTGTCGAACACGCCTCCGTCGATGAAGGGCGCTCGCTCGGTCGGCGCGTCACAGGTCCACGTCGAAGCGTCGAGGGGATCGGTGAGGCAGTAGTCGAGCTCTTGCGGCTTGAAGGCGACTGGAAACGCAGAGGACGCGAAGAGCAGATCCCGTACCGCATCGAAATCCTCTGGGCGGCCATCTCCACGGAGCGGCAGGAGGGCCTCGGGCACGCCGGAATGAGGTCTCACGTAGTTGCTGAACGACCCGGGCACTCCCGGGCCGCGGCCTTCCATGCGAATCACGAACTTCTCCTCCTGGCGGGGAAGGGAAAGAGAGTCGTTCAGCTCGACGGGATAGCTGCGAACCCGTGTCGCTGATATGCCCAGCACCATGTCACAGCTGGTAGGAAGGCCCTCATTCCAGACGCGCCTCACCTCCTCGACCGCGAAACGCAGGCCGTCCCGAGTGAACACGTTCGTGGGGCCGACCTGCTTCTTGTCGTAGAGCTGCTCAAACCCAAGCCCGGTCCAGAGCGACCACCCAAGGTCCTTCGTCGGGTCCTGATTGTCGTCACGACAAAAGTTCATCGCCGTGATCACCGCGTTGACGCTGCCCGCAGAGGCGCCGGTCACGAGTCGCAGATCGTAGCGGCCTCGTGAGTGACGTGCCGTCTGGGTCGTCAGGTAGAGGTAGCCGGCTTCATAGGCGCCAAGCGAAACGCCGCCACTGATCGTCACGGCCAACTCACGCCCGTCAGGCGACTTGGAATCGTCCTCGCTGGGATCGAGAGCCGGTTGCGCACGGGCCGAAGCGCCCGCACAAGCTACGGCCATGACCAGGACAAGGGTTAAGCTGCTCGGGTCGCGTCCGCCCATCGTACCGCTCGACAACAGGCACCCGCATTGAATTCGAGCGCTGTTCGGTTCTCCGCGTGATCGGCAAGGTATGGGCTCTGGTGATCTTAGTCAACGTTTGTTGATAAAAACTTTCTTTGCGGGCAGAGTAGAGAGACCCGATGAGCACCGGTACCGACTTCTCCGATCCTGAATCACGGGCCTTTCTCCAGAAGAGGGTCGCGTCGGTCGGAGCCGGTTTCGCGGTCATCGGAATCGTCTGCGCGGTTTGTAGGGCCCTCATCTCCGGTACGTTTGGGACGGTGCTTGCCCGCCCAATCTTCCCGCTCGCTGTCGCTGCGATACTGCCTGGCGCGGCGATGTGGTGGATCTGTCGTCGCGGCGAACTGCCGGTGATGAGCATCAAGGTCCTGGAGGCCTGTGGGATCCTGACGACGGCCGGCCTGTACGTCGCGATGGGCACGTACATTCCCGCCGAAGTAGGAGCCGACACCATGACGGCCTTCCTCTTGTCGTTCGTGCTGTTTGCTCGCGTGGTCTACGTGCCGAGCACCGTGCGACACACGATCATCCTCGGCGTTGCGATGGGGATTCCGCTCGTGATTGCCATGTACTTTCACTACCGCGACGCCAACCTGCAGCTCGACTGGGACAAGATTGGTTGGGACGAGCCCCCCGAATCGGACGAAGTGATCGCAAGGGTGTCGGCTTCGGTGACCACCATGTGGTGGATGTTGGCAGTCGGCCTCGCGGCACTGGCGACGCGGGTCATACATGGCCTCCGCAAGGAGATCCGAGACATCAAGAGACTCGGCCAGTACACCCTCGAGCGCAAACTCGGGGAAGGCGGGATGGGCGTGGTGTTTCAGGCCACGCACGGAATGCTGAAGCGGCCTACCGCCATCAAGCTCCTGCGATCCGAGCAAGTGAGCCTCGATGCCCAAGCCAGGTTTCAACGCGAAGTCCAACTCACAGCCAAGCTCACTCATCCGCATACCGTCCGCATCCACGACTACGGGAGGACCCCGGACGGCATCTTCTACTACGCCATGGAGTACCTCGAGGGGGCGACGGTGCGGGAGATCGTCGAAGCGTTCGGTCCGCAGCCGGTGGCCCGCGTGGTGCACGTCCTTCGCCACGCCGCGCTTGCGCTGAACGAAGCCCACTCCATGAACCTGATTCACCGGGACATCAAGCCAAGCAACATCATGCTCGCGAAACAGGGGGGCGAGTTCGACGTAACCAAAGTGCTCGACTTCGGCCTCGTCAAGAACAACGACGTAGCATCTCAGGATCGGACCGACTCGAGTGTCGTGATGGGAACCCCGCACTACCTGAGTCCGGAGTCCATCCATGCCGCAGGCAAGGTGTGTCCGCAGAGCGACATCTACGCACTCGGCGCAGTGGGCTACTATCTCCTCACGGGGCGCCATATCTTCGACGGAGAGACCATCATGGAGGTCTGCGTCCAACACATTCAGTCGACACCGCCACCGGTTTCGGAAGCACGGGGCGAGCCGATCCCCGCCGAGCTCGAGAACCTCATCATGGCGTGCCTCGCGAAAGACCCGGAGGGCCGCCCACCGTCGGCACGTGCGCTTGCCCGGGCACTCGAATGCCTGCCGCTCTCGCGCTGGACGCTCGAAGACTCGGAAGCGTGGTGGCAACGCTTCGGAGACCTCCTCAGCTCGGATTCGGGTGGAGAACTGCTGAGCGGGCACAATACGACCGTGGCCATCGACCTGTCGTACCAGTAGCCACGACCTTCGTCAGTCGCCTGGGTAGCTGAAGTTCTTGAAGCTCACGCGGTAGAAGAGCGAATACATCAGAGGGACGAAGCCGAGCGTGAGGAGTGTGGAGAAGGCGAGGCCGAACATGATGGCGATCGCCAGCGGTTCCCACATCGCCTCGCCGCCGACGTAGAGCGGGATCAAGCTGCTAATCGTCGTCGCGGTGGTGAGCATGATCGGGCGGAAGCGCTGCTGCGCCGCTTGGATGACCGCATGAGGCGGCTCGAGGCCGTGTTCGTTCATTTCGATGTCGATGCGATCGATCAGTACGATGCCGTTGTTGATCACAATCCCCGCCAACGACACGATCCCCAGCAACGTCATGAAGCCAAAGTAGCCCCCCGAAAGCCCGAGTGAGTCGACGGTGACGAGACCGATCGCCACACCGACGAGCGCCAACAAGATTGTAGCCACGACGATAACCGGCTTCCGAAGCGAGTTGAATTGCCAAACCAGCAGGATCAGGATCACCATGCCTGCGATGGGCAGTTTGGCCGCGATGGAGGCGTTCGCGTCGCCAGACCCTTCCACCTCCCCGCCGAACTCGTAACGGTAGCCGATGCCCCATTTCTTCTTCTGCTCCTCGAGCCAGGGTTCGAGCTCCGCGATGACCTCGAACGACGTCACGCCTTCGACAGTGTCGCTGTCGACCGTAACCGTCGCATACCGGTCCCGCCTGAGGATCTCCGACGACTCCCATTCGAGGTTGGCGGTAGCCACTTGGGTGACCGGCACCGAGCTCCCGTCCTGGGCAAACACGCTAAGCGTGGCGAGTCGGTCGATGTTACGCCGCCCTTCCGCTTCCGAACGCAGCACGACGGGGATGACTTTGTCGTCCTCGCGATACTGTGTCGTCTCGTAGCCGCTCAGGAACGTTTCAAGTGAGGTTGCGACGTCTTCGTTGGCGATGCCGGCCCGCCGCGCCCGGTCCTCGCTCACCTCGATGAATAGCTTCTTGACCTTCGGGCCCCAGTTGTCGCCGACGTTACGCGTGTCCGGCCGGTCGTTGAGCCATTGCTTCACCGTGTCCGCGATCTCAAACACCTTGTCGACGTCCTTGCCGGAGATGCGGACCTCGATGGGTTTGCTGACTGGGGGCCCGTTGGGCAATGGACGCACGTGCGGCCTAACATCGGGATGCCGCTCCGTCATGTAGTACTCGAGCTTCGCCATCATGTCGGGCACGATGTCGGCCGACGTGGTGTGCACCATCGACTCCGAGTAGCGGGGCTTTGGCGCGTCCGGGCTGTAGCCGAGGGTGAAGCGCGGCGGCGTCGCACTCACGTACGACGCCCAGTGCACGATACCTTCCTTATCCTCGCTCGCCATCAAGTCACTCTCGATATACGAGTCCATGTCTTCGATCATCGCTTCTGTGGTCTGGATCGAAGTGCCCGGTGGGAGCGTGAACTCGGCAACGAAGAAGCTGCCGCCCTGGTCCGGGAAGAAAAGCTGCGGCACCAAGCCGTAGAGCTGAATGCCCCCGAAGAACCCCACCACCGCGACGACGGTGCTGATGATCGGATGCCTCAGCACGGACACGATGATTCGCCGATAGGTTCGGTAGAACCGAGAGTCGAACGGCTCCTCGGTGGGCTCGGGTCTGAGGAAGCGAACGCAAAGAAGCGGGATCATCGTGAGCGCGAGGACCCATGAGATCAGTAGGGTAATGGTGACGACGGAGAACAGCACGCCCGTGTACTCGCCGACCGCGGACTCCGCGAGTCGGATCGGAAGGAACGCGGCGGCCGTGGTGAGCGAGGCGATCAACAAAGGGACGCGAAGTTCTTTGGTGGACGCCAATGCCGCCGAGATCCTGTCCTCACCTGCCGCCATTCGCACCATAATCGACTCGGAGATCACGATGGCGTTGTCGACGAGAAGACCAAGCGCGATGATCAGCGCAGCGAGCGACATTTGGTCGAGTTGAATCTCGAAGAGGCTCATCGCGAAGATGGCGATGATCATCGTGGAGGGGACGAGGGTCGCCACGACCAAGCCGGTCCTGAGACCAAGCGTCAGCAACATGACCAGGAGAACGATCCCGACCGCTTGAAGCACGCTCTCGACGAAGTCGTTCACCTTGTCTTCGACGAGTCTCGGCTGAAAGTAGGTCCGATAGAAGTCGATGCCGTGCGGATAGAGCTCCTCGACGTACTTGAATAGGTCCTCGAGGCGCTCCCCGAGCTGGATGAGGTTGCCGCCGTCCGACATCGAGATGGCCAAGGTCAGCCCCTGCGATCCGTCGAGACGAACGAGGCCTTTCGGCGGGTCTTCGTAGCCACGGTAGATGTCGACGACGTCTTCGAGGTATACGAGGTCGTCGGTGTTGGGGAGCCGCAGCACCGTCCGCTTGAGCTCGTCGACCGAGCTGAAATTGCCGCTCGGTTCAAGCGCAATCGACTCGGTTTCGACGTCGATCTCGCCGCCGGGCTGGATGATGTTTCGCTGCTGAAGGTAGTCTTTGAGGTACTTGGGGGTCATGCCGAGCTCGCTCAGCACGGCGTTGTTGTACTCGACAAACAAGCGTTCTTCTTGGGCGCCGATGATATCTACTTTGGCGACGGCGGGAATACGAAGCAGCTCATCACGGATGTCGTCCGCGACGTCCTTGAGCTCCATGTAAGAAAACCCATCACCCGTCATGCTGAACATGATGGGGTACACGTCTCCGTACTCGTCGTTGACGATCGGACCTTCGAGGCCCTCGGGTAAATCCGGGGCGACCGCGTCCACCTTGCGCCTGAGGTCGTCCCAGATCGGGCGCATCTGCTTGAACTCCTCGCGGATGTTCACGTAGATGACCGACACGCCGGTGCGGCTCACGCTGTTGACCCAGTCGAGCTCGGGGATCTCTTGCACCGCCTTTTCGATCGGGTCGGTGATGAGCTGCTCCACGCGCTCCGGGCTGGCCCCCGGGAAGTACGTGGTGACGGTGGCGGTCCGGATGATGAACCCCGGATCCATCTGGCGCGGCGCTTCCCCGTAGGCGCTGAGGCCCGACAAGACGAGGATCACGATCAGCGTGACCGTGACGGTGCGACGTTCGAGTGCGAACTCCGTGAGGCTCATGGCGTCTCGGAACCCTCACCACCGATGGGTGGCTCAGCGAGCTGATCCATCGGTTCCGGCTTGCTCGGCCCGGCTCGATCCGGGGCTGCCGGCGATGCGGACCCTGGGGGTGCCACGTTGCTCGGCTCCGTCCCCGGCCGGTCGGGCACCCTCACCTGGAGGCCGTCGTAGATGCGGCTGAGCCCCGCGGTGACCACCATGTCGCCGAGGGATACCCCGTTCCGAACCTCGATGCCGTCCGATCGCATTTCGCCGACGTCGACGGGCGCCCTTCGCACCGTTCCGAGGCCATCGGCCACGTCATCGAGCAGGAACACGAAGCGGCCCTCGCGGTCCTCGCCGACGGCGCTCAGTGGAAGCGCATACTTGGGTGCACCCGTCGCAGATGCGAAGGAGAACGTGACGTCCGCCGTCATACCGGCCCGCACCAGATCCTGGCCCTCGGTGAGGCGTACGGTGACCGGGAAGGTCGTCGCCCCACCCGTGCTCGCAACACCCACCTCGGTGACCCGGCCGGGAAGAATCTTGCCCCCGAGTACCTTGAAGCGGACCTGCGCCTCGTCTCCTCGCCTGATGTTGCGAATGACCGACGAGGGCACAGAGACCTTCACTTCGATCTGTTCACCTGCAAGAAGCGTTGCAACGAGCTCGCCAGCCTTGACGTACTCGTTCACCTCGATGTCGACCGTCGCGATGGTGCCCGGTTCGGGCGCTTTGAGGCGGCAGTACCCAAGCTGACGTTGCCGCAGACGTACGTTCTGAATGGCCGATGCGAGCCCAGCTTTGGCCGAGTCGTATGCCGTTCGGTCGGCGTCGAGGTCCTGACGCGATGCGTTTTGGTTCTCGTAGAGTTGGCGCGTTCGCTCGTATGTGGCCTTGGCGTTTCGTTCTTGGGCGCGTGACTGCGCGGCGCTGGCCTGCGCGTTTTGGAGTTGCAGGGCGTAGTCGGCCGGGTCGATGCGCGCGATCGTGTCGCCCTTCTTGACCGCATCGCCGACGTTGATCGGAAGCTCGAGGACTTGCCCTGACACCTGGAAGCTCAAACGGCTTTCCTGGCCGGCTTGGGCGACACCCGAATAGGTCTGCTGGGTGCCGGAATCGGTGCCTTCGACCACCTCGTACCGCACCGGCCGAATGGCTTCGGTCTCTTCGACCTCTTCTTGGCAACCGAGCGTGGTGGCGAGTACCGCGATTGCGAACAGCATCGTCGTTTTGGACATCAGTTGGGCTCCGGGGGGGTGAGCTCCATCGGCCAGCGCGCGGACGATGGACGTACGGGTTCGTTTCGGCGTTCGGCATTGAACTCGTCGAGCCGCTGGATGAAATCGTTTCGCACCTCGGGGGTGCCCTCGAGCGAGAACGACCCGGAGGCCCGTTGGACGCGAAGCGCGTCGATGAGAAAATCATACCGGGCGTTCGAGGCGGTGAGGGCGGCACTCAGCGCCTGGTTCTGAGCGTCGATCAACTGGATGATGTCGGCAGCGCCTGTTTGGTAGAGGTCGGTGACGAGCTCGAGGTTCTTGTCGGACGCTTGGGCCGCCTGCGCGCTCAGATCGATGTTGGCAAACGATGCCCCCGACTGATGTAGCGCGGAACGGACATCGGCCTCGAGGGTTTGGGCGATGATCGCCCGGTCGGTTTCGAAGCGGTCGATCTCCCTCAAGGTGCGTCGAATTCGCGCGTAGTTGGAACCGCCATCCAGCAACACGAGTGAGGCTTGCGCGCCGACGGTCCACGTGAATGTTTGGCGTCCAGGAAAGCCGATATTGTCCTGAGCTGGTTGACTCCCTGTTCCGCCAACGTAGGGGGTGTGGGTGAAGCCGCCGACGACGGCGACGTCGGGGATGCCAAGTGTACGACGCTCCGCCTTGAGGATCTCCGACCGCGCGGAGATGCTCTGGTCGATGCTTCGGATCTCGGGTGAGTTCAGGATCGATTCGAGCGCCATGAACTCTCGAAACACCTCGAACGAATAGGGATCGTCGAAGTACTTCAGGAGTCGTGGGTCACTGCCAGACAGAACCCGGCGTATCTCGGACTCACCGGGTGTCTGAAACGGACCCTCGAGCGCCCGGTTGAGCACACGGTTGAGTTCGATCTCGGCCTGGTTTCGCGTGGCGTTCGCCTGAATCACAGCCGCCCGGCTCTCCGCGATCCGGGTTTGCCAGCGGAAGACTTCCTCCCGACCCGCTACGCCAATCTCGTTCCGGGTTTCTGCGAGGGCTAGGTTCTTGCGCGTCAGCCGCAAATTGTCGCGCTGCACGCGTTCGTTGTTCTTCGCTCGCAAGACGTCGAGAAAAGCCTCGCCGGCCGCGAGCATCGTATCGAGCCGCACCGAGTTGAAGTCAGATTCGATGCTTCGGTAGCGGTCCCGAGCTGCGCGAAGCGCACCGTGGGCGCCAGCCGAGTACACCAGCTGCGAGCCACTGATGCCCCAGTCGAACTGCCGTGCAGCGTTCCCAAACGGGTTCGCGATGTCCGGGTCGGTGAGCGTGAAGTTGCCGGCCGCGTCGGCGTTCAAGAGCCAGGCTCCTCGCTCGACCTTCACGTTTTGATAGCTCGCCTCGATATCGATGCCGGCGGCCATCAACTGGAGATTGGCGCGGACCGCGTTAGTCATCGCGGACTCGAGCGTAATCACCGGTCCTCTCTCGCCCGCGTCGTCGTTGATCAACCGTGCCTCAGACATCACTGCGAACCTCGGCCAGGCTCCGATCGCTCTCGCAGTGCCCATGTTGATCACCAGCTGAGGTCGAAGCTCGAACGCGACCGAGAACGTGCTCGGCTGCTCCCCGAAAAAGATCCGTTGCGCGAAGATCGCCGTTCGTCGAAAGCGTCGGAGTTCGTCTTCCTGGGTTTCGGTGGTCGTCAGTGCGCCTCGCTCGACCCATTCGACCCCGTCGCCCGAGTAGGTGGGAAGGTCCTGTTGGTTCAGACCGTCGATGAGCGTCTGCATCTCCTCATCCGACCATCGGAAGACGGGGCCGATATAGACGGCGTCGCTATCCTCGGGAACAGCGTCGAGCGCCTGTTCTGGGCCTCCGCTCACCGGGACCCACCGGGTTTCGATGCCTAGCTCCCGGCCCGCTTCCAGCACCGGCCCCTCAGGACGCTCGAGGTGGCCAATGACTTCTTGGCCAACGATGATGGTTAGGCGTTCAAAGCGGACGATCTCCTCGAACTGCCGCACCTCCCGTTCGAAGTCGATGAGCCCTGTGATGTAGGCGAGATTTCGTCGGCCGCTCCGGTTTCCGTCGCGCGGCAATCCCATGAGCTCCGGCGCCGCGAAGGGAACGATGACCGGCTTGTTCAGCTTCTGGAGCTTCCCGGTAGCGACGCCGGCCATGGTCCCGAACGCGATGATCATGTCCACCGACCGATCCGCGAGCGCCTGCCGTAGGGCGGTCTCGACGCGTGAGAAGCTCCAGTTCGTGGGCGTCTTCGGTTCGAGAAACACCACGTTGGCGTCCTCTTTGAGGATCTCGAGAATCTCGTTCTGGAGCAACGCGCGGTTCTCGTCGAACGGTTCCGACGACCCGTCCGGCACCACCATGATGCGAAACGTCCGCTTTGCGCGCTGCGCCTCGGCAAAGACGCTTTGGAACGTCATGACGCCTACCACCAGCCCCGCGGCGCAACGTAAAAGCCAGCGGTTCCTCACGTCTTCATCCCGGGCAAGGCGCTAGCCTACAGCCGCTCTGCCGAATACGCAACGATCGTTGACGAATAAAATCCGAGGACTAGACTCCCACGAATCAGCCGCAGCGCCGGGATCAACCAATCGGAGATCGAGATGAACGAACCGAGAGCAGTCGTAGGAACCTTCATGGACGCCCTTGGACGGTACGACACAAAGACGATGGGCGACTGCCTCCACGAGGGCTACATCCAGCACAACCCGCACGCCCCGACAGGGAGTGCGTTCATTCTGGGCCTCGGGCCGACACTCCAGGAAGCTGGTTTCGCGTTCGACGTCCATCGCACAATCCAGGACGGCCAGCTCGTTCTGACCCACGCCACCTACCGGAACGCGCAGGTACTGGGGGCGGAGACGGTCGTAGTCTTCGACATATGGAGAGTTGCGGGCGAAAAAATCGTGGAGCACTGGGACTGCATCGAGCCTCTGGCCTCGGACCCGGTGGGCGGACGAACCCAGACGGACGGTCCGACTGAGGTCATCGATCGGAACAAAACGGAGGCCAACAAGCGGCTCGTCGAAACATTCGTGACCTCCGTGCTGATCAACGAAAACTGGGAAGAATTTCAGAGTTTCTTGCGAGACGGGATTTACAAGCAGCACAACCCTGCGTTCGAGGATGGACAGGAAGGACTCGAGGGCGCGCGCCAGATCGCGCGAATCCACAAGATCCATCGCGTGATCGGAGAGGGCAACTTCGTCCTGACACAGAGCGAAGGTGAGGTTAAAGCCAAAACCTACGCGTTCTACGACCTATTCCGCGTCGATGACGGGAAGTTGGTCGAGCACTGGGACGTGCTGCAGGAGATCCCGGCGGAAATGGCGCACGAAAATGGCATGTTTTGAACTAAGCCGTGCCGAAGATCAAAGGGCCGCTCCTCGGAGACCTGCAGTCGGCGGGGTAGGCCTTGAAGAACTCAGAGCACTCCGCCTACTATGGCCAAGTGCGAGCACTTTCTTGGCGCCTCGCGCGTTGCCCTCTGCCAGAGGAAGCGACCAGATGGGCCGGCCACGAGAACATGATCCGCAGCAAGTCATCGAAGACCTACTCGTTGCATTCAGCCGGACCGGGTATGCGCACACATCTTTCTCCGATCTCGAGGCCGCGACAGGCTTAGACCGCGCACAGCTTTCTCGCTCCTACGGCAGCAAGCGGGATCTGTTCATACTCGCGCTGGAGCGGAGGCTTCAAATCGGCTGGGATAACGGCCTCAAGGCTCTTGGCGAATCCGGCACTCTAGACGACATTCGGCGTTTTCTTTTGCAAGTTTCCTCACTGTACGGGACCGAGGCTGGAGAGTTGGGCTGCCTCGTGTGCAATACGTCGCACGAGGCGATCGTCAGTCAGGACCGAGAGGTGCAAGCGCTTGTCCGCAAGCACTTCAAGCGAGTCGAGACCGCGCTGGAAGGCGCACTGCGGAACTCTGTAGCCGCCGGGGAGATTCAGTTGGACAACGCGGGGGCTCGTAGGGCGGCCAGGCTGCTGTACGGTGTGCATGTCTCTCTCTTGGTTCTACTACGCGCCGGAGAGAAGCGTGCCGTGCTCAAGGATATCGCGAACGGCGCGGTTGATGGGCTGCTGTGACCCCGCGCCCGAACCTCCGTGGGTGGCCGAGCAAGAACACATGGCTCTTGGCGCATAGGCAGGACGGTACGGCGCAGACTTGGATGGGTGACATCGAAAAAGGAGAGCATGGTGAGGCCAGTAGACATCGACGGTAAGGTTGCGTTCGTCACAGGCGCGAATCGTGGAATCGGAAAAGAGCTCGTTCGAGGCCTCATTGCCGCGGGAGCCTCGAAGGTTTACGGCGCAGTCCGGAACCCGGATTCACTGGCGCCTCTCGTTACGGAGTTCGGCGAAGGGTTGCTTGCACCTGTCCAATTCGATCTCGCGGACGAGCAATCTGCTATTGGCGCCGCTCGGTTCGCCTCCGATACAGAGGTTCTGATTTCGAATGCTGGTGTGATGGGAGCCGGATCAGTGCTGGACGACGACTTCTTGCAGACACTCCAGTGGGAGATTGACACAAATCTCTTCGGTCCGGTTCGATTGGTTCGCGCTTTCGCCCCCGTCCTCGAGCGGAATGGAGGTGGGGCCTTCGTTCAAATAAACTCCACCGCCTCGCTGAAATGCTTCGATCCGGGCTTTACGAGCTATTGCGCCTCGAAGGCCGCGGCTTACTCGGTCACTCAGGCCTTGAGAATGCAACTCGCGCAAACTGGAACGGCGGTGTTTAGTGTTCACCCTGGCCCGATCGCCACGGATATGGCGGACGCGTCCGGGTTCGGATCGGTTGCTCAGCCCCCCTCTCTGGTCGTCGAGGCCATCCTCGACGCATTCAACTCAGGCACCTTCCACGTTTGGCCGGATCCGATGTCGAAGCAAGTTGGTGATGCGTACCGAGCCTTTGGCAAATCTGTGATTGAGGCCGACTGGGCCTTTGAATGACCACAGCAAGAGGTTTCACACCGAACTGGTGCATTCAATCGTCGAGCCCTCTCGTGATGGACACGGCCATTGGAACCTCCTTCGTTTCGTCCCATGACGTAGGCCTCCCGCACATTTCTCATGGCCCGCCTCAACTTCAATCTCCCAACGCACGGCCTTCTTCTTGGCGTGCTGATCTTGTTGATCATTGCGAGTCCCGAACTACCGGACGCAGGATCGGGGATCGTATTCGAACTGTTCTTCGACCTGGTCTTGCTTGCGGGCGTGCGTTCGGTCGGCCCGAGCAAACACCGGATCCCGTTCCTGCTGCTCACGGTGCTCACGCTCGGACTCCGCTGGGGCGAACAGCTCACGGGAACCGGTGTGCTCGACGTGAGCGCCCTGGGACTGACGGTCGTATGGCTCGTCTATGCGATTTGGATTGTCGTCGGCCACCTGTTTCGCCGCCGGGAGGTCACACTCAACACCATCTTTGGCGCAATCGTGGCATACCTGTTGATCGCGATGGCCTTCGCGATGGTATTCACCATTCTTGAGGTCCGCCACCCTGGATCATTCTCCGGGCTTCCGGACACACAGATCAGCCACCGAAACGAGCTCTACTCGGCGATCATGTACTACAGCCTCGTTTGCTTCACGACGATGGGCTTCGGCGACGTCGTCCCGGTGTCCAGTTTGGCCCGTTCCCTCTCGGCAGTGGCTGGCGTATTGGGGCAGCTCTACCTCGCCGTCATGATCGCGCGCCTCGTCGGCCTTCATATTGCCCACACGAGCCGAAACGACGACTTCTGAGGAGCGCGAGTGCCTCGCTGTCTGTGGTGTCGACGTTCTCGCCGCCCTCCCCCCACAACCAAGAGCAACAACAAACGGAAGCGCTAGAGCGCACATCATTGACGATGGCAGCATCGCGTAGCGGGACGATGACAGGTCGACTCTCAACCGGTACAGGTTCCCCAGACCGGGGAAGGAAGACTTGGTGGGTAAGGTTTGCTCTCGGCCTCGCCGTTTGATAGGAGCGAAGTAGAGGCTGAGACATGAGCCGAATCTCGATGGTGAGTTGCGCGGCGGTGGCAGTGGCCGCGCTTGCGGGTTGCAGCGGCGACGGGACCACGATGCCCGAAGTCGACGACGATGGGACAACACCCCCTGCGTCGGACAATGGTGACAACCCTCCGGCACCCGGCGGTGGTGGCCCGACGGCGGCTCTCGAGCAGCAGTTGCGGGATTGTGGGTTGCTCGAGGGCGGTGCCTTCAACGTCGACTTCTCGCACCCGCAAGACCTGTGCGACCTGGCGTGCTTTGCCAGACTGTCTTGCGAGGAACTCGACGACGCATTTTGCGGGTCCGGCGGGCTTTGCCCTGAGTGCGACCTGTTCGAGTGCGCCAGTGGCGACATGATTCCCGGACGTGACCAGTGCGATGGGGTCGACCAGTGCGACGACGGATCCGATGAGGCCGATTGCGACGGCTTCGTTTTTGTGTGCGGAGACGGCTTTGTCGTTCCGCTCTACTACGAGTGCGACCTCCGGGAAGACTGCCCGAACGGAGCCGACGAAATGGGTTGCGAAGGGACGGAGTTCGAGTGCGGTGACGGCAGCGAAATTCCGGCAAAGTATCGCTGCGACCTGATTCTCGACTGCGACGATGGCTCCGACGAAGCGGGGTGCGCGATGCTGACTTGCGAACCGACTTAGCATCACGGTCGATCGTCCCGCTCTCGCCTTCGTTTTTGGAATACTCGCCTTCCGACAGTGGTATTACGGTTGATGAGAACTTCGAGCACCTCGCCCGCCTTCACACGTCCAGAAGTCCCTGCCCTCGCCAGCCTGCCAAGACCGGGGGCTTGGGTGCCGAGCGAGTGCGTGCCGGTAACCCGGGCCATGCTCGAGAGAAGCGCCGAGGAGTTTCGGAACTTCGAACGCCTGCTGGAGCTCGAGCTCGGAGGGAAGAGCGAGTACGAACTCTACGACCTCGCTTTTTCACGTGTGCTGAAGCCCGACCCGATCAGTCTTCTCGGCGTTGATGCCGAACCTCGATGTTTGATGCTGGGAACCGACCAGCGAGACTACGCGGTGCCACGGATTGCAGAATGGATCGCCGCCGTGAAGCCAGGCGGACGGCTGCTCGATCTCGGGTCGGGCGACGGGCAGACCATCGGGCACGCGGTTGTCGGGCGAGAGGATCCGCTGACGCTCTTGCCGCTCGATCCGTCCGAGGGTGCGCTCGCGCAGTACGCCGATAGGGTCGAGGGCCGGTGCGCACAAGTTTCGGTCCCGGACACGATACAGTGCACGATCGATGAGTTCGTGGCTGGAGGCGGGCAAGGCGTCGATCGACTTGGCGGCCCCGTAGACCTCGTCTTGCTTCAGCACTCCATTTACTTTGCATCCGATCTGCGAGCCCTGTTCCGTGCGTTGCATTCGGCCTTGACGCCAGGCGGACGGATCGTCGTTGTCTTCGCGGAACGCGGGGGGCAGTACTCGACCACGATGTCCCGGGATTTCTGGGCCACGCAACCGGGACCGCAACCAACGCTCAACGACGGCCGCTGGAGTCGGTTCGACCAGTTCTTCGGCGTGGCGGACGACCCCGGGGCGTCTGGGTCGCTCGGGGAGTCCGAGTGCGCGCTCCAGGCGGAACTTGGCGAGGACCTTTTTCGCGTAATCGAGCGTTCCCTCCAACCGACGAAACTCTTCGCGAACGACTTCGGTGACCTAATCGCGCTCGCCCTGATCACGGGCTTGACCCCGTCGAACGACAAGGATCTCAGAGCCATGCTTCATTACGTCTCCCAGCGTCTACAGCGCGACCCCGAGGCTTTCGGCCTGCGGCTCACACTCACAGGCCCCCGCGCCCGCATGCTGTCGGTCGAACAACCCCAACACCTCTTGGTGCTCGAACGACGCGACGTTTCCGGGTAGGCGGGCGGCGAACCCCGAACGTGCTCGGCGCCGATCCGGCCCCCTCCTCCAAGCCGGATTTGCGCACAGCCGAATCCGGCACGGCACTCTCCAGTCACGTCGGTGCCAAAAAAAGGGCGCTAGGACGATGGCGGACGAGAAACTCCCGTGGACGGTTGCAAGGCGGTTCCTGAGAGCAATCACTGGCTTTCTGCACGGCTACCACTGGTCCGGTGGTCTCAGCGCTGAAGCCACGGGACCCCTTTTTTCGTCTTCCGCGACCGTGCACCGTCTTACCTGAGCAAACGGAGGAAAAACTCAATGCTCAAGGTTGTCAGCTACAAGATTTGCCCATTCGTTCAACGCGTCACAGCGTTGCTGGAAGCCAAAAAGATTTCCTACGAAATCGAATACATCAATCTCAGGGACAAACCGCAGTGGTTTCTCGACGTTTCCCCCACCGGCCAAGTGCCAGTCTTGGTGACCGAAGAGGGGACAACCCTCTTCGAGTCGGATGCGATCGTCGAATACCTCGATGAGATCTATCCGCCGCTGCGGGACGTCACACCAGAAGAGCGCGCTGTCGACCGCGCTTGGAGCTACCAAGCCTCGAAGCACTACCTTGTGCAGTGCTCGACGATGCAGAGCCCCGACGAAGAGACGTTGGGTCAACGAGGCGAGAAACTTTCTAGCGCGTTCGGGCGGGCTGAGAAGCAACTGGGCGACGGACCGTACTTCGGCGGCGACATGCTCGGGAACGTGGATATCGCGTGGCTCCCTCTGCTCCACCGTGCGGAAATCGTTAGAAGGCACTCGGGGTACGACTTCCTCGCCGAGTTTCCGAAGGCGAGAGCCTGGCAGGCGGCGTTGATGAAAACAGGCGTCCCAGCGAAATCGGTCGCAGGCGATTTCGAAGATCGGTTCAGCGAATTCTACCTTTCCGAACGCACCTACCTCGGGAGGCAAGGCGCCGAGCGCAGAAGTGACACAGGCGACGTTCACTGTTGCGGGCCAGCGAGTTGTTGTGACTGAGGGCACAGCTCTCCAAATCGTTCCTCGCGTAGAGGCGCAACTGGGAAAGGTCCCAACTTCGAAGGCGACCGCTTGGGAAACGTAGACATCGCCTGGCTACCGTTGCCTGCTTGTTTTCTTGGAAAACAATTTCAATAACTTAGAGCGTATCTGCCGAAAAGAATCGTCCATCCGGACGGGAGCGCGTCTTATGCACTGTCAAGCAGGAGCTAGGCCTTGAAACCTGAGCAAGCGATACCGAACATAGTGAACTTCGAGGAAGTGTGGCGTAGCTACCAGTCTGGGTTGCGCGCATTTCTTCAGTCGCGTGTGTCGAACCCGAGTGATGTCGACGATCTACACCAGGACATTCTGCTCAAAACGTATGCCAACCTCCATACGGTGAAATCTCACGCCAGCATCAAGTCCTGGATGATGCAGATCGCGAACCGCTCCATCATTGACCACTATCGCAAGAACCGACGGAGAGACGAAGACGCTGCGGCCGACGCCGCCCCGCTCAACGAAGAGGACGATGAGTCCACTCACGTTCTCGCACGCTGTGTTGAGCCGTTCATCAGCGCGCTCCCCGAGGAAAACGCGAATCTGCTAAGAGCGATCGACCTCCAAGGTCATTCCCAGAGAGCGTACGCCAAGGAGCTTGGCGTGAACTACTCGACACTCAAGTCTCGTGTTCAGAAGGCGAGGGAGGAGCTACGTGGGATCGTGAAGAACTGCTGCCACCTTTCGCTCGACGGAAGAGGGCGGGTCATAGACTTCAGCTCCAAGTCCGATGACTGCAAAGTCTGTCCCTAGCGGGAACCCGTTTTCGCCGCTTCGTATGTGCTGCGGCAGTGGGCTGCAGCAGCGAACCGGAGGCGGCTCCGGACCCCGTCGTCGACACCTGCGATCGACGCGCTTCCCTTCCCGCGGCGCCAACGTGGGTTAGTTCTCTGCCGCTTTGAAGAAGATCGCGTAGAATACTGGAACCACAATCATCGTGAGGATCGTCGCCACCGCTAGCCCTCCGACGATGGTCACCGCCATCGCGACGTAGAACGCGTCGAATAGGAGCGGAATCATCCCAAGGATGGTTGTCAACGCCGCCATGGCGACGGGTCGCAGACGGCTCACGCCACTGTCGATGATCGCCGTGTAGGTCGTCTTGCCTTCGCGGATCTCCAGATCGATCTGGTCAACGAGCACGATGGCGTTCTTGATCAGCATGCCCGACAAGCTCAAGAAGCCGAGCAAGGCCATGAAGCCGAACGGCTGGCCGGTCACCAAGAGCCCGAGCGTCACGCCGATCAGAGCCAACGGAACCACGAGCCATATCACAAGGGGCTGACGAATGGCGTTGAAGAGCGCGATGACGATCAGAACCATGATTCCAAGGAACATTGGGATCGGCTCGAAGAGCGCCGATTGGGCGTCATTCGTGCTCTCGAACTCACCACCCCATTCCACGAAGTAGCCTGGCGGAAAATCGAGCGCTTCGACCTGCGGTTTCAAGCGGTCGAGAAGCGTAGGTGCGGTGTCGTTCGTAGGATCGGCGATGACTGTGAGCGTTCGCTTGCGGTTGCGCCGCTCGACGACCTGGTCCGTCCATTCGGTGTTGATGCCGGTCAGGACGTTGGCCATCGGGATGTATCGCTGCGCCACGGGGCTCCAGATTGGAACCTGTCTGAGCGCATCCACGGTCAAGCGCTCTGGGTTCGGCGCACGGAACTTCACTGGGATCACTTCGTCGCCCTCACGGTAGACGCCGACGGTCGATCCCTCGAACTCGCGTTTGATGGCGTCGGCAACCATGTCCGTCGTGATCCCGTGGGCGTCGGCCTGCTCTTCCGAGAGCCGCGGGCGAATCACCTTGACGCGCTCGAACCAGTTGCCACGAGAACCTTTGGTGTCGGGATCGGCGCGAAATATCGTCAGCACCTGCGCTTCGAGGCTCCTCAGGACATGGGGGTCAGGACCGGTGATCCGGGCCTCGATCTTTCCCGGGGGACTCGGACCGAGGTCGAAGGTTCGACCGAACGTGATCGTCTCAGGTGCCATTAGCTCGACGATGGCCTCGGCGCGCCCGATGTCCCGATTCAACGTCTTGTAGTCTTCGATATCGACTAGGAACTGAGCGTAGCCACTGTGCTTGTCTTCGGGCGTGAAGGTGAGGATAAAGCGTTTTGGTCCTTCGCCGATGGACGTGGCGACCGCCGTGACCCCGTCCATCTGTGCAAGCTCTTGTCCGATCTCGGAGGCACGGCGCTCGGTCTCGTCGATGTGCTGACCGAGCGGCCAAAACACGTCGACTCGAAACTTCGGCGTGGTCGACGCTGGGAAGAACGACCGCCCGGTGAACGTAAACCCGAAGAGCGACACGCCAAACATGACGAGGACCACCACTACAGTCGCCGCCCGGTGGTCAACACACATCCGGAGAACGCGCCGGTATCCGTTGTAGAATGCGTTGTCGAAAGCCTTCTTTGGCTGGCCGTCCTCGTCCAACTTGGGTTTCTGTGGCTTGAGGAAATATACGCCCAACAGCGGCGTGATCGTCATGGCTGTGACCCAGCTGAGGGAGAGCGAGATCCAGATCACCGTGAAAAGCGAGCGACAGAACTCGCCGGTGCTGTCGGGCGACGTGCCGATGGCAGCGAAGGCCAAGATGGCGATCGCCGTGGCGCCAAGCAAAGGAACCGCCGTCTGGCCCGAGACAGCCTTGGCAGCCGCCTCTGGATCCTCCCCCGCGTTGATGCGTACCAACATTCCGTCGATGATCACGATCGCATTGTCGACCAACATACCGAGCGCGATGATGAGTGCGCCCAGCGAGATTCGCTCGAGCGCCACGCCGGCGGGACCCATGAAGATGAACGTGGTCGCGATGGTCAAAACCAACACGAACCCGATGATCATTCCGCTCCGAAACCCCATGAAGGCCAGAAGCACCACGAGCACAATCAGCACGGCTTCGACCAGGTTGACGACGAACGCGTTGATCGAGTTCGTGACCATGTCGGACTGCATGTAGATGACGCCGAGTTCCATTCCGAGCGGCGTTTGCCCCTCGAGGTCGACAAGCCGGTTCTTGATCGCGTCGCCCATGGTCACGACGTTTCCGCCGCTCTCGGTGGAGACACCGATGCCGATTGCGGGGTGTCCATTGAAATGGAGTCGGTTTGGCGCCGGGTCCTCGTAGGAACGGTTGATGTTTGCGATGTCTCGGAGGCGGAGCTGGGAATCGTCGCCGCTGCTGATCCACACGTTCCCGAGTTCCTGTGCGCTGTTGATCAACGAGTCGGGTTGAATCTCAACGTATTCCTCCCCAACGTTCACGGAGCCGGCGTCCGAAACGACACCCTCAGCGACCAGTTGGTTGGCGATGTCGTCTGAAGAGATGCCTGTTTGCGAGAGCCTCTCGCGATCGAACTCGACGTAGATGACTTCGGAAAGGTCCCCGAACAGCTCCACCTTGGCGACGTCCTGCACCAACGCCAACTCGCGCCGGAGGAGTTTCGCATAGTCGTAGAGTTCGCGAGGGCTGTAGTCGTCACCGTAGAGTGCGAGGAATACCCCGTACACGTCGGAGTAGTCATCGATGACAATCGAAGGCCCGGCACCTGGGGGCAAGTTCGATTCTGCGTCCCCAACCTTGCGACGAAGTTCGTCCCACACCTGCGGCAGGGCAGCCCCCGGAACGGTCGAACGTATTTCGACGGAAACCGTCGAGAGCCCCGGGGTGTTTCGTGACTCGATTTTCTTGATCTTGCCGAGCTTCTGAACCGCTAGCTCTATCTCGTCACTGACCTCCTCTTCAACCTCATACGCCGTTGCGCCGGGGTACGGCGTGATGACCAGCGCTTCCTTGATGGTGAACTCCGGATCTTCGAGCCTGGGAAGGGAACTGAACGCGCTGAAACCGACATACAGCGCAGCGATCGTCAGGACGACGACGATGGTCCTGTTTCGGAGCGAGAAGTCGGTGAGATTCATTTCCGCGTCTCGTCCGAGTGCTCCATCTCAGTGACCTCGAGACCCTCGGTGAGAAGGTGCACCCCACTCGTGGCAATCGCTTCGTCACCTTCGAGACCTTCCGCGATCACGATACTGTCGCCCGTCACCATGCCGACTACGACAGGATGCTTGCTGACGGTCATGGGATCGCCCTCGACGACCCAGACATAGGGCTTCTGCTGCTCGTCCGCGATGACGGCTTTCGCGGGAACGACGAAATCTTGGTCCTGAACCGTCGACAAGCCCGTGAGAATGAGCTTGGCTGTCATTCCGGACATGACCCCGACATTGGAGGGTTTGTCCATGACGAACGTCGCTCGGAAGGTACGAGTGCTTGGATCTGCGGCCGTTGCCAGCTCGGTCAGTCGCACTGGAAACTGCTTCCCGGGCATCGACGAGAGTTCGACCACAGGCTTTGCCTCGACGTTCCATCGATCGAACTCGATGTTTTCGCGATTGGTGCTCGCGAGGTCTCGCTCGGGCACGTCAACGACGACCTCCATGACGGATTCATCTTGCAGCAACAGCACAGCTTCCTTCGCGGCTACGTTCCGAAAGTCGGTGACGAGCTTGCGTGCGATGACCCCGTCAAAAAGGGCACGCAGCCTCGTATCATCGAGGGCCTTCTGCGCGATGCGAAGCTCAGCGCGATCCACATCGCGAGACTGAATCGCGACGTCGAGGTCACGTTGCGTGCCCGAACCCGAGGCAAAGAGCTTACTTTCCCGACGATACTCGGCCTCGGCGAGGCGGAGTCGGGCACGAGCCGCCTCGACGTCTGCTTGGTAGTCGCGAGGGTCGAGCCGCGAAAGCACTTGGCCCTTGCTGACCTTCTGCCCCTCTTCGACAGGCCAATCCACGATGCGCCCGGGCACTTCGAAGGCGAGCTCGACGACCTTGCCCGACTTAATGCGACCCGGAAAGTCGGGCTGCGCTCCGCCGCCCGCGCCGCCCAAACGGTGAATTTTGATCGGCCGTGGTGGAGGCTCGACCGGGACGACCTCTTCCGACTTGCACGATGCGAGAAACATTACCGCAACAGCTGGGCATAGCCAGGCCACGCCTTGAAGGGGCATTCGAGACTCCAATGTTCGAACGGTCCGGAACGATCCAGACGGCTGCGCGAGATTAGAAAGCGCTCGCAACAGTGCCAAGCGCAATTTCCGCAACCCAGGGGTGACAAATTGAGCCCTAGGGAGACTGAACACGGTCGACTACGTTCCGGTCGGTTGAACGCGGCGCTCGATCAACCGTCGCGTTGGAGGAGATGGATGCGAGTGGTTTGGGTGTTGCTGAGTGCGTTCCTGCTCGCGCCCGCGGCGCTCGTCGCGCAGAGCGCCAAACCCACGGTGAGAATCGTCTCGGTTGTGGACGGTGCGTCCCCGGGATTCGACGTCGCCCAGCAGGACCTCGCCGAAGAGATAGAGGACCAACTCTCTGACCGCTACCACGTCGTGATGGCGCCCACGCTGATCGGCGATTGGACGAGGCAGAGCATCCGACAGAAGCTCGACGAAGCCTACGCGGACCCGAACATCACTGCAGTCTACGGCTTCGGCCACAACGTTGTCGCCGAGGTCGCATCTCGGAGAAGACTCCCGAAGCCGACCATCCTTCCCTTCGTCACGAGCGGCACGCAGCAAGGTCTGCCGAGGCGCGAAGACACCAGCGGGCGCGAGAACCTCGCATACATCACTGAGGAGCTCGACATCAGCGACGAGGCGGAACGGCTCCGCGAAGTCGCCGGTTCGAAGACGATCGTGTTTCTCACCGAGCAAACGGAGAGCGCCACGCTGCCCGACGTCCGCGATAAGCGCGTCAAGAAAGTCTTCGCAGGCCCCAACGTTCCTGAACTGCTGAATGCGATTCCAAACACCGCCGACGGCGTGATTCTCGCCCCAATGCGCAGGCTCAGCGCCGACCAGCGGCGACGCCTCGCAGATGGCCTCATCCGACGACAGATTGCGAGCATTTCGGTAACCCCAACATGGGTCGACCAGGGCGCGATGATGACGATCCGCTCGGTCAACAACGAACGCCGGCGCGCACAACGCGCCGCCCTTGCGCTGGACTTGATTCTAGAAGGGCGACCCGCCAGTGGAATTCACGTCGACTTCGAAGACAGTCAGGAACTCTTGATCAACTTGGCCACAGCGCGCGCAATCGGTGTGCGACCGACATTCGAGTTGCTGCTCGAAGCCAACGTGATCGACCAAGTGCCCGAGGATGCACTGAATCGGGTTTCGATGAACGCTGTCATGCACGAGTCGATCGACGCCAACCTCGACTTGCTGATCTCGAGGAAGTTTGTCGAGTCGGGGGAACAAGCTGTGAAGATCGACCGTGGTCCACTGCTGCCCGAAGGCGTGTTGGACTTTGGAGTCACGCAGCAAGATCCTGATCGGATCCAACCCGGCGGACTCGTCACCGAAAGGCAGGGCACGTACACGGCACGAGCCACCCAACGCATCTATTCGGAAGGCGCATGGACGGCCTTCGCATCGCGGAAACTGTTCCAGGAAGCTCGGGAGTACGGCTACTTCGTGGATGTGCTCGACGTCATGTTGCTCGCTGGCGTCGCCTACATCGATGTCCTTCGTTCTCAAGCGCAGGAACGCATCCAGCGCAACAACATCCAGCTGACTCGCGAGTACCTGGAGCTTGCACGATTGCGACTTGAGGTCGGGGTCGCGAACGCCAGCGAGCTCTACCGTTGGCAAGTCACGCTGGCGGAGAACCAGAGCTCGGTCGTCGACGCTCGTGCGCTGGTCCAACAGTCGAAGATTGAGCTCAACCGAGTGCTCAACCGACCCTCCGAAACGCCGATTCAGCCCAATGACCTGCCGCGTGAGGCGGACGGCATGGTGGCGCCACCACAAGACCCGATCGGCCTCTACATGGCCGACCCGCACTCGTTCAAGTTGCTTCGCGCCTTCATGGTCCGCGAGGGGCTCCGAAACTCGCCCGAGGCGAGGGAGATCCAAGAGCGGACGAACGCACAAGTGCGGATCCAGGAAGGGCGGACCCGCGAGCTCTGGCTTCCCGAGTTCTTCATCGAGGGCGGCGTACAGCACGACTTTTGGCGAGACGGAGAAGGTAGCGACGCACTCGACCTAGGCTTCGAGCTTGACGATGGAACGTCAGTTTCGTTTCCTGGCCCCGACAAATTCGGTTGGGACGTGGGCATCTTCCTCTCGATCCCGCTGTCTCGGGGCGGTGCCAAGGTCGCCGAGATGCGACAAGCGGCCATCTTGGTGGAGCGGCTGACCGCCGAGTTTGCCCGCGTCGAGCAGAACATCGACGTGGGCGTCCGTACGGAGCTCTACAGTGCTGCGGCCGCCCTCGCCTCGGTGACGCTGACCCGCAGAGCCGCGAAAGCTGCCGCCGACAACCTCACGCTAGTCACGGACCTCTACCGGCGCGGCACCGTGGACATCATCACGCTGACCGACGCCCAAACCCAGAGCCTGATCTCCGACCTCGATGCGGTAAACGCGGTATACGACTACGCAGTTGCTCTGCTCTTCGTCAACCGGGAGGCGGGGCACTTTCGAAACCTCGACGCGCCGGAAGCCAGGAACTCTTTCGCAGATCGACTCCACGAGTTCGTTGCCGCGGGCGAGAGCGTACCTCCAGCCATCATCTCCACTCCGTAGGTTTCTCTCGGTCCAGCGAGGTATCGGCGAGTTCGCCGGGCCAAACCTCTGGGCCCACTAGCCTTCGCTCATGAAGGACTTCGCCATGAAGTCCAAGAACGCGCGAACTCGCGGCAACAGAAAGCGCTGACGAGGCCAAACCATGAGTAGGCGCTCCTGCTCGGCTTCCCAGTCAGGGAGCAACGGAACGATCGTCCCCTCGTCCACTTCGTCTTGCACGTACATGGGCGGAATGAGGGCGATCCCCAACCCCGCGCGAAGGAGAGAGAGCACGGAGGAGACGTCGCTTCCGTAGGCCACGACACGAGGTGTCACCGATCGAGATTCGTCGCCGCGAGATAGCTCGAGCGGCGATGAGCCACGCGAACTCAGGTAGACCCAATCGTGCCGCTCGAGCTCTTCGATTTGGGACACGATACCGCGGCGCTCGATATACGTGCGTGAGGCAAAGAGGCGACTATCCGTCGAACCCAGCCGGCGTCGGACGAGCGTATCGGTGTCCGCTTGTGCGGTTTCGGGGCGCAAGCCGACGTCGAACCCCTCCGCGATGATGTCGGCGATCCTTGGGGACGCGTCGATGTCGAGAACGACCTCTGGATAAGCGCGTCGGAAGTCGGCCAACAACAGACCGAAGCGCGCAGAGGTCATCAAGTCTGGAAGTACCGTCAGTCGAAGCACGCCATGAGGCTCATCGGTCGCCAGCCCCAACGACAATGCTCGGAGCTCCCGCAACGCGTGCCGGCTCCGCGCTTCGAGCTCCACTCCGGATTCGGTTAACGTGACCTGACGGGGCCCGCGATGGAGCAGCACGACTTCCATGGCCTCCTCGAGCCGCGTAATGTGACGCCCGATGGTCGATTTCGGTACGCCGAGCTCTTTGGCGGCCGCGCGCATCGTGCCAAGGCGTGCGACGCGCTCGAAGGTGTCCAGATCGTTCAGGTTGACTCGCAGGTTGGGTTGCATTCTCGCAAACGAAAGTAGCAGATAAGAAGCGCTGCGTTCAACGACTACAGTCGCTAGAGTCTGTTCGCAGTGTCGATTCGATTGACGATCCCCGCTCGACCGCATGCGCTCGGTTCACTGACCGTCCGACGACTACTTCCCGCAAGCGAGCGCCAAATGATCGGCCCGTTCATCTTCATGGAGGTCGGCGGGCCGACGGAGGTTCCACGACATCTCGCGCGTGGCGTTCCCGAGCACCCGCATGCGGGTCTGTCGACCTTCACGTATCTCATGGACGGCGCCCTTCGGCACCGCGACAGCGCGGGATACTCGAGCGCGGTCTACGCGGGCGACATCGCGCTCATGACCTCCGGTCGAGGAATCTCTCACGAGGAGCTCCCGGAGGGACCCACGTCTCACGAGAATCAGCGGGTTCACTTCGTGCAGATGTGGCTTGCACTACCCGACGAGCTCGAGGAGATGGCACCGGCCTTCGAGTTGCATCGCGCGGCGGATCTCCCCGAAATCAGTGGCAGCGGGTCCCGGGTTCGGGTCGCGATGGGACACGCGTGGGGGCTCCAAGCTCCCACGACATGCCACGTCCCTACCGTCTTCGCGGACCTGTTCCTCGAAGCTGGCGCCGAACGACGTATTGACGTGGACCATGAAGAGGTCGCGATCGTGCTCCTCGAGGGCAACGCCCACATCGACGGCACACCATTGGCGAGCGATGCACTGCACGTCCTTGGAAGCCGGTCGCCTTCACTCCGAAGCGACACGGGATGTCGCGCCCTGGTGCTCGGTGGTGCCCCGTTCCCTTCCTCGCGGTTCATCGGCGGGAGCTTCGTGGCATCGACGGGCGGCAAGTTGAGGCGGTGGATGCGCGAAGCGCGCCTCGGCCAGTTCCCACGGATTCGATCGGCACTTCCCTCCCAACCCCCGGAGCCCGTATGACCCTCGAAACCCTCGCTGTCCTTTCCACTGGAATCACGGTTGGCGTCTCCGTCCACAGCCTCATGGAACCGAGCAACATCCGCAATCGCGTCAGGGAACTGAACGCAAGGCTCGGCGGCGACCCGTACACCCCACCTCCTCAGCTTCCGTTTGCGATCGACGCAGCCTGGAAGTCTCTTCTCTTCGGCATGACGCTTACGCTCCTCGTCTCCGCGCTCG
The DNA here is from genome assembly GCA_039028875.1 of Myxococcota bacterium. Lineage (GTDB taxonomy): Bacteria > Myxococcota_A > Polyangia > Polyangiales > Houyiibacteriaceae > SG8-38. The sequence continues at coordinate 90,579 of JBCCHE010000008.1, forward strand.
CCTGTGGGGCGCTGTGGCTCGCTGGTCCGTCCGTGGGGCTCTGTCTGGCCACCATCGCGATCGTTCTCATCCTCAAAGAGGCGATCAACACCATCCAGGTGAACGCGTACCATAGTGAGATTGGCAAGGTGATTGAGGGTCTCCCCGCTGAAAGATCGGACACCGAGGCACCGTAGCCTTCGGAAGGAGAGTGCCCGGGTCGGCACTTGGCCTGAGAAGGAAGATCGAACCGACCTTGGCCGGAACGATGCGCGCCGGCGGAAACCTCCATGGTGATGGGAGAGACGGCCGTCGGCGGCACATCAAGATCTCGCGCATGTCATTGCGCTAGGTTCCCTGAAGACGCGAGCGTCATCGATGGCCCGACGGATCTCAGCGGAGCAGACCTTCCCCAGCGGAGCTTCCCCGATCAGCAGACCTTCCCAGGAGCAGCAGACCTTCCCAAGCCAGCAGACCTTCCGAGGTTGGATGCTGGATGGGAGCAGATCTTCCCAGGTTGGATGCGGACCTGCGGCAGCAGATCTTCCCCGGCAGCAGATCTTCCCAGGTTGGATGAGTCCTACTCACCTCCGTCGATCGGGTCTTTCGGGAGGCCGCGCATGGCCTTTCGCCAGGCACGCGTCCCTTCGTTGACGGCGTTCGCTGGAACGGTGCCACCCGTACTAAGAAAGATGGCATCGCAACGTCCGAACGAGCCTTCCAAGGTTGGATGGGCAGGACTAACGAGGGGCGTGTTGCACTTTCTTCAACCTGGGAAGGTTTCCGGCCATTCTTCGACCTGGGAAGGTTTCCGGCCTGGGAAGGTTTCCGGCCAACCTCGTCGGCGGCCACTTGCATCACCCCCACGCCGACCACGGACCGGTCACCGTGGTCTGACTACCCCGACGGCGGCGGGCCGTAGGGGCAATCGATGAGGTATCCCCAGCCACCGTGGCCGAGTTTCTTGGCCACCTCGGTCGACTGACCTTCCGCCATGACCGAACCATTGGGAGCGACCAAGCTCCAGTTCGCGCGCACCAGTGCAATGTCGCCGGCGATCACTTCGCTGATGACTTCGCTGCGAATCTCGGGCGGGGCTTGGAGAAATCCTTCAAATGCCTCCCGCGCACCCGCATGGCCAACTTTCGGTGGCGCATCGGGTGGAAAGAAGACCAGGCAATCGGGATGGAACATCGAGACGACGCCTTCCAGATCCCCTTCGCGCAGATATGCGCCCACGCAGTCGGCGATCTCCCGCGGCTCTTTCGCCACTCTTCTTCTTGAAGCTGTCATCGGTTTTCGTCTCCTGTTTGCTGTCTGAAATCGAATATCGAGACCCGCTCAAAAGTCGAACCGTTCGGCGCTTTGGTCCGCCTTCGGTAGCCAGGTTTCCTGGATATGCAGCCACTGATAGGGGTCGCCGCGTTTCATCAGGACCGTACTAAAGCGGGCGTTGTTGGTTTGCGGGGACGTACGAGCGCCCACCTGCCATTCTGTGTACGTTGCAAGCACATGGTCATCGATCACGTGACGGATGGCGACATCACGGATTTGTATCTTGAAATCAGGATTGGTCCCGTGAGCGGTGTCGAACGCACCCTTCAGCGCCGACGCCAGGAGGACATGACCCTCCGGCGGGACGAAAACCAGCTCGGGATGGAGGCGCGAAAGAAAACGGGTGTCCAAGTCCTCCCTGCTCGCGGACCCGTGAAACCAGTCGAGGAAGAACCCGTGCAGGCCGACGATCTCACGACGAACTTCTTCAAGAAGGGCGCTCATGGTTTCGCTCCAGAGCGTTCGTCGTTGTTGTCAACGTCGAGCAACATCTTCCACGAGCCGTCTCGGTGGCGACGGTAAACGATCACGAGTCGACCTTCGCCGCCTCCGTTGTCCCCCGTGCCGCGATGGGTGTAGTCCACGGTGAAATGGCCAACGATGAGCGCGAAGTCCCCGTACACCTTGATACGCTCGATATCGAATCCAGACCTAAACGTACCCGCCTCGATGCGGGGGCCATACTTTTGTCGGACGGCTGCGATCCCGACGGTCGTGGGCTGCCGTTCGTTGCAGATCACCACTTCGGGGTCGCAGGTCCGGATCATTCGCTCGAGGTCGCCTCCATCCAGACCCTCGGTCCATTCGTTAAGGGCGGCCTTAACCTGTTCAATGTCACCCATGGGCACCTCCCGTCTCTCGCGATGCGAGCTTCCAGAAATCGTGGACAACTCCGTACTTAGCGACTCCATGTGTTAGGGTAAATAGAAGTATTTCTTTTGGTATGTTAGAAATTCCGAACAATGCAGCGAAATCATCTCAGCGACATGGCCGTCTTCGTCGAAGTGGCGCGCTCAAACGGGTTCCGCGCCGCCGCCGACCGACTCAAGCTCCGCCCTGCATCAATCAGCGAAGCCGTCCAGCGTTTTGAGGACAGGCTTGGGGTGCGACTGTTCGAACGCTCAACTCGCTCCGTCGCCCTAACCGCCATCGGAGAGAAACTCTACGAACGGAGCCTACCCGCGATCCGTGATCTTGAATCTGCTATGGCGGAACTTCACGAGTACCAGGATACGGTGTCGGGAACGCTTCGTCTAACCGCACCCTACAGTGCAGGGCCGTTCTTTCTCGACACGTTGATCACGAGGTTTGGCAATCGCTACCCCGCGGTGAATGTCGAGCTGATCTACAACGATCGCAAAGTGGACCTGATCGAAACCCGGATCGACGCGGCCATTCGTTCCCAGACCCTTCTAGAACCGGAGACGCACGCAATCGCCGTGGGGCCAACCCTCGAGATGACGATCGTCGCTTCGAAGGCCTACTTGGATCGAAGGGGCGTGCCGCAAAACCCGGACGATCTCTTGGAGCACGACGGTATTTGTTTCGCGTTCGGCGACGCGACCCGGATCGCCCCTTGGAATTTCGAAAGCGACGACGGCCACTACGCGGCGATGCCGAAACCGCGCATCGTCGTCAACGATCTCGCGTCGCTCATTCGCTACGCCGAGGCAGGTCTCGGGCTCGCCTATGTGTACGCCAAGCCAGCGACGCCTGGGATCGAGAGTGGCCGGCTTGTCGAGGTCTTGGCGGACCGAGTTCCATCGCTTCCCCGATACTCGCTCAACTATCGAACGAAACGTCACATGACTCGGCGACTACGCGCGTTCATCGAGATGGCCAAAGAACCGTAGCCGGTCGGAATCGACTCGCTTCAGGCCTCCGCCGGGAGCATGCCGCAACCTACTCGATCCGCCGGGGCTCGCGAGTCTTCCGAAGGCGGTGACAGGTCTGGAGACGGGGGTGCCTGAGACAGCGAGCGCGGTGCGTCGAGAAGTGGAGTCGACCTTTCCGCGCGAGCCTCTCGAGAAGCCCGGCTTCAAACAGAGCGTCTCGGCGCAGCACAAAACCGCCAGTTGACGGGAAAGAGCTTGGCTCCTCGGATCGAGCGAGAAGAGCCTCAAGTTGTGCGATGTCTCCCGACGGCGTGGCTTCCCGGCGCCCGAGAACCTGGCTGTATATGAAGGTCGTTGGGTCGGTTCAGATTTTCTCTGCTGGACAGAAACCCAAACATGGTCGTCGTGACAGAGCGTGTCGCCGAGTTCCTCGACGCCATGTCGTTCACGAGCGTTGTGATGCCCTTTCTTCAACCTGGGAAGTTTCCGTTGGGAAAGTTTCCGACAACCGAAAGTTTCCGGCAAATAGGTCGGCTATCGATTCGGCTCGAGCGGCGCCAACAGCAAAGTCATTGCGACTTCTTGACGGCCAACGGAGACCCGGCGACCTCCGGATCATGGGCCGGTTTCGTCTGCAGTCCCAACGGTTCGAGCGCCGTACTCACTCACAGGTCGGGGGCTGTTCGACGCAATCTTCGAACCAGGGAAGGTCCATCGGCGCAAAGCCGTCAACGAGACCCGGAAAGATGCAGTCCCACGCGCCATCGGTGCGAAACCGATCGTCCGGATCCTCTTGGAAACAGTCGTCGAAGAACGCTGGAGGCTTCGGTGTGCAACGCTCGGTCGGACGATAGACGGTCGTCACCTGGGCGTTGATGTCATCGATTTCGACGAACTCGACGCTTCGCTCAACCTGCCCCGTCTCCGTGATGACGAGCAAGTGTGCGTCGGTGACGCTTCCGCTGCTGAACGTGTGGTCGAGTTTGATCTCGTAGGTTCCCTCGACGCGGTCTCGCAGCGACGTCAGAAGGCATTCTGCATCATTGATCGTGAAGGTCTCGCCGCCCTCGATCCGTTGCGCGAGCGCGGTGCGGCACGAGGACTCCTCCGCGCACATCAGGAGACTCTCCCGATCCGCCAGGTTCGCGACTCCTCCCGCGCCAGCCATACCGCCGGCGCCGGCATCACCACCCATCCCTGCAGCGCCCGCGGCACCGCCCGTGCCTGCTACGCCAGCGGCGCCACCAGTGCCTGCAACGCCCGCAGCGCCACCAGTCCCTGCAACGCCCGCAGCGCCACCCGTGCCTGCTTCGCCAGCGGCGCCTGCATTTCCGGTCGCGTCGTCGCCGCAGCCTTCAAGAGGGGCCGCGAGCCAAAGCAAAACGAACGCACCCAAGAATGCGGAACGGTAAGTCATGGCGCCAGGGTAGGCCCTGAGCGTTTCGCTGTAAACGCGCGTAGGGGTCAGGAGGTCACAAACGCCCTGACTACCGGCCCACCTCGGACCAGCGTCCAGACTCTACTTCGAACAGCATGGGAAGTTCGATTGGCGCATCGAGCGTGTCGGCGTCGTAGCCAAATCGTACGCGGCACGTCGTGCCCGCGGGCTCGTCCGGCAGGCGACCGTCAAGGTCGTCGGCGATTTCCGCCGAAACGTCGTCGAGGTCGCCGGTGAAGGTCTGGTCGATCGTTACTTCGATGTCGGGTTCGCCGACCACCAATCGGTCACCCCCGTTGTCGACCACCGGGTTGGCGCGAAAATCCCCCTCCATGGTGCACATCAATGCCGCCGAATTGAGGTACAGGTTCGCGGCGACATCGAGGTCTCCCTCCAGCAACGTGGCACCACCCGAGTTGTTGGCAAAGTTGTTCGCCACATACAGGCCACCCTGCTGCACGTAAAGGTATGCATTCGCGTTCACGTTTGCGTCCTTGTTCGCCAGAAGCGGGGGGGCATCGTCCCACGCGTCCACATACATCCGTGCGCCGTTCGAGTTGAGGTTCAAGAACCCGCACACACACGCGTCTTTGGTGAAAAGCACCATGCCCCGGTTGACGCTGATGTTGTTGATCTGCCCGTCGATCACGAATGCCTCTCCATCGTTGACGTTGACGTCCGGGCCTAAATCGGCACAGCACGCCAATCCCTCTCGATCGCCGGACTCACAGCAAGCGTCAAAACCGCCCGCGCCCCCTGAGCCGGCATTTCCCCCAGCATTTCCGGTCCCATCACCGCAGGCCACAACCAAGCCCACCAAAACGATCACACACCACCGCATCATGATCGGCTATCACGGCTTCCGGCCCGCGGGCAAGTCGACGAACGACACCCTCGTGACGGGGACGCGGCAAGCACGCGTGACGAGCATTTCGACCTCGGAGGGGTTGCGGCCTTGTCCCACATGTCGACTCCGTCGAGGTCGCCGGCTTTGACGAAACCAGTCGCGACAGCGCGCGGAGACACTAGGGCGTGGCTCAAGATCCGGTGCGCTCGAGCGGATAGTCCTGGATGAGGACCTCGGGCGGGAGTCCGTATTCGTCGTGAATCTTTCGAATCATCGGCAGCGTCATCCGACGCTTTCGACTGAGTATTTCGCTCGCGCGCGGACGACTGCCGAGGACTCTTGCCAGATCCGCAAGAGGTAAACCCAATTGCTCCAGGCGAAACTTGAGCGCTTCGACCGGGTCTGGGGGAACGTCTTGAACTAGCGCGGACTCGTATGCGTCCACCAAGGTCGCAAGGACTTCCAGCCGCGCCGCTTCCGCCTTCGTGAGCTTCTTGGTCGTCTCCCGATTCATGAGACGCTCGATCTCACGCTCGGCGGCGTCGCAATCCTTCTGGTTTCGAATGGGCTGAATCTGTTTCATTTTGCTCTTCCGATGGTTGCAGCGTCGATTCGATCGTACTGCTTTTGAGTCCCAATGAACTTGATGAATGCAATTTGGCGTCGATAGCTTATGTGAACGACGAGCCGATACTTGTTGTCGCCGATATTGAAGATCACGCGGTCGTCCCCAACGAAATCGGCCGACCGATAGTGGCGGCGCACATCTGATGGTCTGCGAAAGCATCCTCGTTTCATTTCCCGCAGCCACGAACGCACCAAGTGCCCAACCTCATTGGTTGCGGGGGCCGGATTTGCTCTCGTCCACTGAAAGGTTCCGAGCGGAGTGGACGCTAGTCCACGCAGCCGGAGCGTTTCACGTGCGAGCCGAATCCGGCCCCCGCGGCCAAAAGCGCACAAAACAAAGGCTCGCCGACGTAGTCGACGAGCCTTTTGCGCTTTTGGTTGCGGGGGCCGGATTTGAACCGACGACCTTCGGGTTATGAGCCCGACGAGCTACCAAGCTGCTCCACCCCGCGGCAGAGGGCGCCACTATAGTCAGGGGCTTTGACTTGTCAAAACGAGGCGTGGGGTTGGGTTTTCGCCCGGAATTCGTTGGATTCGCGGCCTCGGGAGGTCGTCGGATCAGAAGACGCGCTCGACGGTGAGGATCTCGCCGATGTTGCTCTCGAGGGTGAGCGTGGTGGTGCCATCCTCGAAGCTATCCACACGGAACACCTGGCTTGAGGCGGCGTTGCCATCGAGGATAGGAACGTAGGGGACGCCGTCGACGACGAAGGCATCGAAAGGGTTGGTCCCTGTGAGGGGTGTGCCCTCGAGGAGGGTCATCTCCGCGTCCGGCAAGGTGAAGACGGCCCAGCGCCAAATCTCGCCGAGCTCGAACGGCGTCAGCACATCGACGACCTCTTCGGCATTGGTGGGGTCCGAAGGGATAAACTCCGCCGGGTCTGTCGGTGAGTCGTACACCATGTTGAGGAACCGTCCGCTGCCTACGCCCACGGGTCCGTTAGCCAGGAACGGGCGACCGGCTGTTTGGGTCAAGTCGACGTAGAAGTCGGGATCGAACTGGTCTTCGCCCTCTCGGATCCTCACGAGGCATGCCGGCGGTAGGTCGAACAAGATGTTGCCGATCCCGTCTCGCTGATCCCCAACCACGTAGAACGCGCCGTCGTGCGCGAAACCCCGGAACCCGAAGCCACAGCGTTCGTCTTCGATGACCCGGAGCAGGCGTTCTTCCGAAATCGAGAAGACGGCAACGGTGAGGGTCGGGATCAGTGAAACGGCGTCGAAGTTCTGCCAGGCCAGCGAGACGTAGAGTTCGTCACCGACCTGCACCGGCTGGCTGAAGCCCGGGCGCGTGAACCCCTCGCGGGTCACGTCGGGCCCGACGATGGTCGTGACAATCTCCATCGCCTCAGGATCGAACACCACCATCTGGCCGCTGCCGTCAAAGTAAAAGGAGCGTGTCGGCGAGACGAAGGTGTTGGTGTCCGTGAAACTGGTAATCCCTTGGTTCGCCATACTGAAGCGAGCTTCCTCTTCGATCCCAAGGTCATCGGTCACCCGGTAGCGAATTACTTGGCCCGTTTCACTCTGGAAGATGAACACCTTGCCGTTGAAGGCCTGAACACGACTCACGCCAGGGAACTCGAACCCCGTATCGACCTCGAGCTCTTGCGGGCCAAGGTCCGTCAGCACGTGCGCAAGGACGAAGCGGCCGTCGGGGGTAAACACACGCTGCGAAGCGACGAACACTTCGTCGAGACCCGAAGGGGGACTCGGTCGCGGATCCGCCGAGCCGGAATCTCCACACCCCGCCAACGCCACCGCCAAACACGCCGCCCATGTCGTGATTCGTTTCATCTCAACACTCCGGGCCGTGCGCCGGACCACGCACATGACCGCACGCATCCGTCGGTCCGTGCGCCGGAGGGTACGCGCGCCAGGGGCCGTTTCAATCGGACCGCAGCGGGGGCCAAGCCGTTGACTTGTCAAAATGGGGCATGGGACTAGATTTTTTCGGATGATTTCCCGGGGTTCGCGGCCAATGGCAGTATTCGTGGTCGCCGTCGCGCTGCTGCTTGGCGGCTGCAAGGCCGAGACGCCCGCCAAGAGCGACGAGGGCCAGGGGCCGCCCCCGGCTCGGGTGCAGGTTGGGGAGGTGCGAGCCGGAGGCATCAAGGCCGAGTGGTCGTTCCTTGGCGACGTGCGCGCGCTCAAACGCGCCCGGCTCGCGGCCGGAGCGCCGGGCGAAGTCCAATCGGTCGAAGTGCGCGTTGGGGATCGGGTCAACAAGGGCGACTTGCTCGTGGTGATCGACCCCTCACTGGCAGCCGCTCGGGTGCGCGCGGCCGAAGCCTCGAAGACCGCTGGCGCCGCGGAGCTCGAGCGTGCTCAACGCGATGCCGAACGACTGACTGGCGCAGGCCCCGACATCGCCGCGGCGGCAGAGATCGAACAAGCGACCTCGGAGCGCAAGCGCGCCCTCGCCGAACGCAAGCGATTGAAGGCCGCCGAAGCCGAGGCCCGCGCCGAGCTCGGCCGCCACCGAGTGCGCGCACCCTTCGATGGTGTCGTCGCCGACCGCATGGTCGATCCTGGAGATTGGGTCGACCCGGGCGACGAGGTGGTCGAACTGGTCGATGACGAAGGGGTCGAGGTGTTGGTGAGCGCCCCACCCGACCTCGTCCACTACCTCCAACCGAACGACAAAGCACTCTTTCGCCATGACGGCGAGGCGGCCGCCGCAACCGTCGTGGGCGTGGTGCGCGCGCTCGACGACGCCTCTCGCACGATCCGCGTCCGCCTCACCCCAGACGAACCCGCGACGTGGCTTCTTCCGGGCGCCGCCATCGACGTCGTGCTCACCATCGAGCGAAGCGAGCCGGGCGCCTTGGTGATCCCGCGCGACGCGCTCGTCTACGGAGTTGCCGACGTGCACGTCGTGCGAAACCTCGACGGACGGGCCGAAGTGATACCCGTCGAGGTCGTGGCGCGCGGCCGCGACGAGCTCTTGGTCGTCGCCGAGTCGCTTCAGCCGGGCGACAAGCTGGTCACCCGCGGGAACGAACGGGTGTTCCCCGGCCAGCCGCTCACGGTCGTCCCCGAAAGCTGATGGCGAATGCCTGACGATTCCCGCCCACCCGATGCACCACCCGCCGGGCTCACCTGGATCGCGATTCAACGCCCCGTCACGGTCATCGTCGGGATCTTGTTGGTGGTGCTCTTCGGGGCGCTCTCGGTGGTCGATCTGCCGATTCAGCTCACCCCCGACATCCAGACGCCGACTATCTCCATCAACACGGGGTGGCCGGGCGCGGCTCCGGTCGAGATCGAAACCGAGGTACTCGAACCGCAAGAAGAGGTCCTCAAGAACCTCGAGGGCCTCACGTTGATGGAGTCGAGCGCCAACAAGGACAACGGCAGCATCACCCTCGAGTTCGAAGTCGACACCGACATCGAAGAGGCCCTCGTTCGCGTGACCAACCGCTTGAGCCAGGTTGCGAGCTACCCCGAAACGGTCAACGAGCCTGTGGTCGAAACGGCCAGCAGCGCGGGCCCTCCCCTCGCGGTGATCGCCATTCGCGATCCGGAGGGCGGAAGCGTTGCCGCCTACCGCACGTGGGTCGACGACACGATCTTGCCCGAGATCGACCGCGTCCCAGGGGTCTCGGGCATCTTCTTCATCGGTGGACAGGCGAGCGAGATTCACGTGCTCTTCGACCCCGAGGCCGTAGCGGCCCGAGGACTTTCGGTGGACGCGGTGGCAGAGCGGGTCCGCACCGAGCTTCGGGACCTCTCGGGCGGTGATGTCACCCTCGGCAAGCGCCGGTACTTGGTGCGGACCGAGATCGCTCCCGACTCTCCGACAGCTTTTGAACAGATCGTCCTCGGCGCGGGCCCAGACGGCACGCCGATCATGCTCGGGGACGTGGCCAGTGTTCAGATGGCGCTTCGGAAGCCGAGCGGGGTCGCCATCGTCGAGGATCGGCCGGCCATGGTGATGCTCCTGCAGCGAGAGGCGGGTACCAACGTCCTCGAGGTCACCCGGGAGGTACACGCAGTGATCGCCCGCCTGCAGGCGGAACACTTCGCCCGCGAGGGCCTCAAGATCGAGATCCTCGCCGATCAAGTCGAGTACATCGAAGGCGCGCTCGACCTCGTGCGCCAGAACCTTCTCCTCGGGGCGATCTTGGCGGTCATGGTGTTGTTCCTGTTCTTGCGGACCGTGGGGGCATCGGCCGTGGTCAGCGTAGCGATTCCCGTATGCGCGTTCGCCACCGCCCTTGGAATGCAGGCGTTCGGTCGCACCATCAACGTCGTGTCCCTCGCCGGGATCACCTTCGCCATCGGGATGGTGGTCGACAACTCCATCGTCGCGCTCGAGAGCATTGACACGTGGCGCCACCGCGTCCCGGATACCAAAGTGGCGGCGTATCGGGGTATCCGCGAGGTGTGGGGCGCACTGATCGCGTCCACCGCAACGACGGTGGCGGTCTTCATCCCGATCGTTCTGTGGCAAGGCGAGGTCGGCGAGCTCCTTCGAGACGTCGCCGTCGCCATCGCGCTGGCGGTCTCGATTTCTCTCGTGGTGTCGGTTCTGGTGATCCCGAGTCTCGCGGCACGGCTCCTGTCCCGCGGAAAGACACTCGACGTCGGAAACCTGGCGGACTTCGGCGCACGCTTTCGAACCGGGGTCGCCAACCGCGTTCGGTGGTTGTGCGCGACCACCACGCGTTCACTCACCATCTTGGCGGTGGCGGTCATCGGGTCGTTGACGGTCGCGTGGCTCTTGCTTCCGCCGATGGAATATCTCCCCACCGGCAACCGCAATCTGGTCTTCGGGATCCTGGTGCCGCCACCCGGTTACTCCGTCGACGAGCTCCAAGAAACCGGGAACCGGCTCCAGGCCGAGATGAAGCAATACACGGAGGGAGAGGTCGACGGCGAACCGCATATCCGCCGCGCATTCTTCGTCGGAAGCCCGGACCGGGTATTCGCGGGCGCCGTCGCCGAAAACAAAGAAGACGTCGGTCGCATGCTCGACCTCGTCCGACGCGTGCAAGCGAAGATCCCCGGCATGATCTCGTTTGCCACCCAGGCCTCGCTCTTCGGCCGCTCCATCGGAGGAAGCCGCGTCGTCGAGATCGACGTAAAGGGCTCGAACCTCGCGACGATGAGCCAGGCTGGGTTGGCGTTGTTCATTGCGCTCAAAGAGGCGTTGCCAGGCGCACAGGTGCGTCCGATCCCAAGCCTCGACCCCGGCGCACCGGAGCTCAGGGTCGTCCCGAGGCGCCGTGAGGCCGCGCAACTGCAAATGCCAGGCGCCGAGCTCGGCCTGGTGGTCGACTCCCTGATCGACGGGTCGATCATCGGTGAGTACACGCCCCAGGGCGAGCCCAAGCTCGATGTCGTGTTGCGCGCTGTCAACGCCGATCGCGAGCTATTGCCGGATGCCGCCGCACTTCTTTCTGCGCCGGTCGCCACCCCGAGTGGCCGCACCGTGCCGCTGGGCGCGCTTGCCTCCGTCAAAGAGGAGCTTGGCCCCTCGGTGATTCGTCACCTCGAACGCCGTCGCGCGATCACGCTCAATGTGTCGCCCTCCGAAGACGTCGCACTCGAAGAGGCGATCGGCACGATTCGCACCGTCATCAACCAGCTACTCGACTCGGGGGCCCTCCCCGAGGGCGTCGAGTTCAGCCTGAGTGGCGCCGCCGGCAAGCTCGAGCTCGCGCAAAAACAGTTCGCCGGCATCCTGCTTCTCGCGTTCGTGATTTGCTTCTTGCTCATCGCGGCGCTCTTCGAGGACTTCGTCTCGCCGGTCGCCGTGCTGGTCAGCGTGCCGCTCGCCGCGGCGGGCGGCGCCGGGGGCCTCTGGCTGGTGAACGCCCTACTCGGCACGCAGCCCCTCGATCTGATGACGGCGCTCGGGTTCCTGATCCTGATCGGCGTGGTGGTCAACAATGCAATCCTTGTGGTCGACGGCTCGCTCGCCCGGCTGCGTGCAGGCCTACCTTTGCGCGACGCCGTGCCGAAAGCCGTCGAAGCCCGCGTGCGCCCCATCTTCATGACGACCGCAACGTCCCTCGCTGGCCTCTTGCCCATGGTGATTTTTTCCGGCTCCGGCTCCGAGCTCTACCGGGGCGTCGGCGCGATCGTGCTCGGTGGACTCTTGCTCTCGACGGTGCTGACCCTCTTCGTCGTCCCGAGCGCGTTCACGCTTCTTTGGCGGCTCCGCGGGCACGGCGATACGGATTGAGGAAGTTCTTCTTGAGCTTCGCGAGCTCGTCCCGCTTCAACTCCCGGTAGTCCCCGGGACGAAGGCCGTCGGTGCTGAGGCCCGCAAACGACTGCCGCGCCAACCGCATCACGCGGTGCCCGATCGCATCGCCCATGCGGTGAATCTGCCGGTTCTTGCCTTCGGTGAGGGTGATCTGCACCCAGGTGTGATTCCGCTCTTCGCGAAGGACGAACAGCTCGGCGGTCTTGGTCTTGTACCCATCGTCGAGGGTCACGCCGTTTCGAAGCGCGTCGAGCTCGGGCACGTCGAGGTGCCCCTGAAACTTCACGGCGTACACCTTCGGCACCGCCGACTTGGGGCGGAGCAAAGCATCGACCATGTCGCCGTCGTTGGTGACCAACAGCGCGCCGCTGGTGTGGTAGTCCAGCCGGCCGACCGGAACCACTCGCTCCGGAACCCGCTGGAACACTTCGCCGAGGGTTGCCCTTTCCTGCGGGTCGTCCAGGGTCGTCACCATCTCGCGCGGCTTGTGGAATAAGTAGTACACGGGCTTCTCGGCGACGACCCGCTTGCCGTCGACCTCGACGCGATCCTTGTGCGCGTCGACCTTCGTGCCGAGCTCCTTCACGACCCGCCCGTTCACCCGAACCCGTCCGGCGGTGATCAAGTCTTCGGACGCGCGGCGAGACGCGACGCCCGCCCGTGCCAGTACTTTTTGCAACCGCTCCATAAACAAGCCCGTTCCCTTGTAGCAGGGGTTCGACAAAAGGGGACTGCTCCCCTATCAGGCCTTCGCTCTGCTCGACCGGGGGACGAGTCACACGCCGGCGCGGCAGGACACTACTGGCTGGCGGAGTCTTCTGACGACTTGTCCTGCGCCAGCGCCGACTTCCGAAGCTTCTCTTCGTCTCGATCCCAACGATCGACCTTGCCATCGCCATTGAGGTCGGTCCCGATTCGCACGGTGCGCCCGTCGACAAAGTACTCCCAACGGTCGGGCTTCCATTCGGTGGCTGTGCTTCGCCCCGCCATGTCGCGCTCAGCGCGTGCCGGCTGCCCACCTTCGTAGAAGATCTTCGTGTCGATGACCCCGTTGCCCTCGGTGTCGATCTCCTGAAGGTTCACGCGGCCCTCGGCGAAATGGGTGATTTCGTCGATCTGACCATCGAAGTCACGATCGGCTTCTTCCCGCTTCGGCCGTCCTTCGTCGGTGTAGAACCGAACGATGTCCTTACGGCCATCGCCGTTCAAATCGGCCTCGCGACACACGAGGACCAGCCGAGCGAGGCTCCCTTCGCCCATGGTCTTGAAGAGCTTCCGAACATCGGGGGAGTCGTCTCCCGAGGTGTCGTACTCGGTCACCTCGTAGCCGGCACCAGGCGCGTTGCAGCGACCCGCGTCGGCGATCTCACCACCGGTAGTTCCTTCGGACTGGGCAGCGCCCGGACTCGTGACCGGATCGGCACTCTTCGAACCGCACCCGAGGAGCGCCAGGCTCATCACAGTCATGCATACGGTCAGTCGCTTCATTCCTGTACCCCCTGCGACGCGTCCTCGCTGCCCTCGGCTCCGGGGCTTGGCGCGGACGCGCGCGCGTTGTCTGCTACCTGCATCGGCTCGCACCTGAGTGCGTCGTCGGCAGGGCCCACACTTCGCGGTGGGATTTCATCGATACGGTCCGGCTCTCCGTCGCCGCTGTCGTCGTACTTGCTCACCACGAGCTTCCCAGCGCGAAACTCGTCCCAACGGTCCGGGCGCCCGTCGTTGTTCTCGTCGTAGCGGGCCTCGACGATAAGGCCGCGATCGTAGGTCTCCCACACGTCGGCCTGCCCGTTCGAGCGGCGGTCGCGCTCGGACCGAGATACCCAGCCATCGCTGCACCACAGCCACGTGTCGATCGCGTTGTCAAAGGTGGTGTCCATCTCTTTGCGGGTCAGTCGCCCGGCCTCGTAGAACGAAAGCTGGTCCACTTGGCCGTCAAAATCAAAGTCATGCCGTTCGTAAGCCACCGTGACCCCGTCCGATTCGTAGAAGCGCTCCACATCGATGTTCCCGTCGAAGTTCATGTCTGCCTTCGTGCAAACCCGACGCCCGTTGCGCATGACGTGTTCAATGTCGGCCCTTCCGTCTCCGTTAACGTCGATGCGGTCGGTTTCTTTCCCTTCGCACACGCGGGCTTCCATCTTGGAGCCAGTCGGAACGGAGGCTTTGGGGCTGTTGGCGCACCCCGACGTGGTCAGGCAAGCCAGTACGGCTAGCCCGGAAACGGCACCTAGGAAAATGCTCATGTTTCCAGACACTTTGGGTCTCCCCTGGGGTGGACTCTGGTAAGGATAGGGTCGGTTTGCCGCACCGCGCAAGTACCCCGCTGGGGTTGTTTGACAATATATATGGTGCCATGTAGGTTCATGCCACTTTTGTGAGGGTCACCGATGGCGCGGAAAAAGATCTCAACCACTGTGTACATCACGCCTGAGCAAAACGATCGGCTCAAGCTGTTGCACGAACGCACGAAGGTCCCGGTGGCGGTGTACATCCGCGAGGGTATCGATCTTGTTCTCGATCGTCACCAAGACGAGCTTCCCGGCCAGATGTCGCTGGATGCGAGCTCCGACAAATCGTGAAGCAGGCGAAGGGTTAATGTCGACGCCGCGCCGGCGCGTTGCTGCGCGCATGGGCGGAGGCTAGAGAGGTCGCACGTTGAGCAGCGATCTCCAGCGAATCCGCAACTTTTGCATCATCGCTCACATCGACCACGGCAAGAGCACCCTCGCCGATCGGATCCTCGATGTGACCGGGGCGATCTCCGCGCGCGAGCAGAAAGAGCAGCTCCTCGACCGCATGGAGCTCGAGCAAGAGCGCGGAATCACGATCAAAGCGCAAGGCGTTCGACTCCCGTTCAAGGCCGCCGATGGACAGACGTATCAACTGAACCTCATCGATACGCCTGGTCACGTCGATTTTAGCTACGAAGTCTCGAGATCGCTCGCCGCATGCGACGGCGCCCTTCTGGTCGTCGACGCAACCCAAGGGGTGGAAGCGCAAACGCTCGCGAACGTGTACCTCGCGGTGGAGAACGACCTCGAGATCATCCCTGTTTTCAATAAGGTCGACCTCCCGAGCGCCGACGTCGACCGCGTCCGGCAAGAGGTCGAAGACGTCGTTGGCCTCGATTGCTCGGAGCTGCTCGCCTGCAGTGCCAAAACCGGTGAAGGCGTGAAGGAGATCCTGGAGGCCGTGGTCGAGCGCATCCCACCGCCCGAGACGATCGAGGGGGGGCCGCTCCGCGCTCTAATCTTCGACAGCTGGTACGACAGCTACCGCGGTGCGGTATGCATGATCCGCGTCAAAGACGGTACGGTCAGCAAAGGCGACAAGATCCGTCTCATGGCGACCGGCGCCGAGTACGAAGTCACCGAGCTGGGGGTCTACACCCCGTTTCAGCAGGAGGTCGACCACCTCGACCCAGGCGAGGTCGGCTATCTCGCCGCCAGCGTGAAGTCGATTCAAGACGCAAAGGTCGGCGACACGATCACCTTGGTGCATCAGCGCGCCGAAGAACCCCTCGCGGGCTTCCAAGAAGTGAAGCCCATGGTCTTTTGCGGGATCTTCCCGACCGACAGCGATCAGTACCCGGAGCTCCGCGAGGCCCTCGAGAAGCTCAACCTCAACGACGCCGCGTTCATGTTCGAACCCGAGAGCTCGGACGCGCTTGGGTTCGGGTTCCGCTGTGGCTTTCTCGGGCTCCTGCACATGGAGATCATCCAGGAGCGCCTCGAACGCGAGTACAACATCGGGCTGATCACGACTGCCCCAAGCGTCGTGTACCGGGTCCACACCGACGAAGAGACCCTCGACATCGACAACCCCTCCCAAATTCCCGACGGTCGCATCCGAATCGAAGAGCCCTACTTCAAGGTCTCCATCCACGTACCGGCGGAGTTCGTGGGCCCCGTCATCAAGCTCTGCCAAGACCGTCGCGGCGAGCAAGAAGGCATCCAATACGCCTCGTCCGACCGCGTCATCATCGTGTACCAAATGCCGCTCGCAGAAGTGCTCTTCGACTTCTTCGACAAGCTCAAGAGTGCGACGCGCGGGTACGCCTCGATGGACTACGAGTTGTCCGGCTACCGCGAAAACCCGCTGGTGCGCCTCGACATGCTGCTCAACGGCCAAAAGGTCGACGCTCTGAGCGCGGTCGTCCACAAGGACAAGGCGTATTACCTAGGCCGCGCGCTCGCGGCCAAGCTCAAGAAGATCGTCCCTCGACAGCAGTACGAAGTGATCATCCAGGCGGCAATTGGCTCGAAGGTCATCTCACGCGAGACGGTGCGCGCGCTCCGAAAAGACGTGACCGCCAAGTGCTACGGCGGCGACATCTCCCGAAAGCGAAAGCTCCTCGAGAAACAAAAAGAGGGGAAGAAGCGGATGAAAGCGGTCGGGAGCGTGGATATTCCGCAGGACGCGTTTCACGCAATCCTCAAGGTCGACTCCTGAGGGGGCTAGGAGGCGCCGTTCGGCGGCTTACCTCCTCGCGGCTTCGCTGCGAAATACTTACGTATTCCTCACTACGCCACTGTGGGGGCGCTCGCCGATCGACACCTCCTAGCCCCCTCAGGAACATGGGTCGATGCAAGACCACGGATTAGCGGCTTTCCTCCTCGCGGCTTCGCGGTTCGCGCTATTCGACGGGTTCGTCGGGGAGGAGGTTGGTGGTGTTGGCCACCTGGATGTCGAAGCGTTCGGCGATCACGAGCTCTTTGGTGCCCTCTTCCGTGGTGAACGAAATGCGATCCGTGGAGGTTCCATGCGCCTCGGCGTCCGACTCTAGGGCGTCGAGGTCGAGGACGATCTGACCCGTGGCCTGTGCTTCCATGGACTCGACGGTGATGTCGATCCCCTCTTCTGGAAATGACACGGTCTGCGGCGCGGCCATCTGCTGAACGGTCACGTTGAGCATCACTTCGTCTCCAGCGCGGTCCACGAGCTGGTAGGTATCCACTTGCGTCACCTCGAACCCGTACACCTGGATCTCGCGCTTCACTTCCCAGCGGGCACCGAGGCCCACGGGCTCGACCGGGAGCCGTACGCGGGTCAGCGTCGTTCGCGCGTTGACGAGCGTGCGCAGCAACCGAACTGGGATGTCCGGGCGCTTGGCGGCCTGATTGAACCGGCCTTCGACGATGATCCCACGATCATTGATTTCGACCTCGGCGCCGACGTCATCAAGAATGCTCGCGCTTGCCTGCAGATCCGCGACGAGTTTGTCGTCGAGGCCCGGGGGCAGCATCGCTTCCGCATTCACGATGTCGACCTCGAAACGAACGCCGCGCTCCGTGACGTCCGCGGGTCCGGATACGACCTCGATCCGAAGGCCGGGCGGAGACGCCACCACCGCAGCGTCTTCGGAAGACACGAGCGATGCGATCCGAAACGTGGAGGTCGAGGTCGTGGTCTTGCCCTCCGGAATGCGATACCGAAGCGGCAAGCGCTTCCTTCGACCCGCGTCGAGGAGCTTGACCGGGTCGTTGCTCCCGGCGGCTGCGGTCGCCGCGGTCTCGGTCGGCTTGTCTTTGGTGCACGCCTGGGCAGCAAGAACGACGCACGCAGCGGCCAACCAAATAGCGAGACGGCTCATGGGCTCTCCTCCTCCGAAAACACAGCATTCCAGTCGTCTTTCATCGACACCACGACCCACCCCGCATCCGGGGCTTGGTCGAGCGCGACATCGAGCCGACCCACCGTCGAATCGCGATCGTAGGCATACTCCCGCTCCGCGTCGTCGTGGTGCAGGATCAGTCCGAGCCGCGCGCCGCCACTCCCAACGGTCGTGTACTGGAGCATCTGGAGATCACCGTCGGCGTTGCCGAACGCTAGGATCGGTTTCTTCCCTATGAACTGATGGATACCCACCGGCTTGCCTCCCTTGTCGTCGACGAAGGCCACCTCGGGGAGGCGTAGCAAGGAGGGCTTCCCACCCTGAATCTCGAACCGCGTCTCGATCGCCGAACCCACGACCTGCTCTGGGGGGATTCCGTACGCGTCCTCGGTCCACGGGCGCATGAACTCCACCGTGCCACCCGACACGATGTACGTCTCGAAGCCATTTGCGCGGAGGTACTCGAGGAGCTCGAGCTGCGGCTTGTACGTGAGCTCCGTGTACAAGCGGTCAAAGCGTGGGTGGCGCGCCGTCTGGAGCCAATCGAGTACGATTGTATCGAACAGGGATGCGCTCATTCCAGTGTGCGACGCCAACAAGAGCTCGATGATGCCGCGTCCTCCCGCAGCGGCCACGCCCTCCGCGTCGCCAGCCAAGAGCGACTTGTAAGGTTCCTTTCGTTTCCACTCCGGGTGCATCGAGGCCAGCTCTCGGACGCGCGCCACCGTGAAGGTGAGCTCGGTGTAGAGGGGCTTCTCGACCCAGAGGGTGCCGTCATTGTCGAATGTCGCGATGCGATCATCCGGCTCGACGTAGGTCACTTGGTTGGGGTCGGTGACGCGCTGGACGAACTCGATGATCCGCTGCTTGGTCGGGGTGTCGTTCCAGGACGGCAGGGGATCTGCGGGCGCGGTCGGAGCGAGCGTGGGCTCGGCGACCGAAGTCGCTGTCGACCCGCCGCACGCGGCCGCGAGGAAGGCGAAGGCTGTCAGCCCAAGAAGGCGTCGCGATTGGGTCATGGCGCCGCACTCTAGGGGCGCCTCCCATCGCGTGCCACTGACAACCCGGACGGCAGCGCTTAATAAGAGTCGCCCGGTCGTTGGAGGGGGGGAGAACACGACCGGGCGAGGGCAACCGGCGGCTTTGAGGGGGGTCCGCCGGATTTATTGTTGGGCTAGTTTTGCAGGGAACGCCGCTGCGTCCCCATGGATTAAAAGCTAAACAACCACAGCGGAACCGTCAATGCTATGTAGGCCTATCAGGTGAATTTTACGGTGGATTAGCTCACACTCTTGTTCGAAAAGAACCTGTGCAATAGGACGCCAGACGTGGCCCCAAGCGCGTCGGCGACGAGATCGCGCGCATCGGCCGACCGGCCCGGGACGAAGGCTTGATGGATCTCGTCAGAGAGCGCCCAGAGGACCGCGACGAACAACGCGAAGAGGGCCGTTCGCCATCGCGCGTGGTTGGGCCAAGTGCGAAACGCCGCGACCGCGCAGAGCCACCCGAGGACCCCGTACTCGATGAAGTGAATGCCTTTGTCGCGCCACGGAAAGTAGCGCACGGCGGGAACACGAACAGCGATCGAAGAAACCGCGAAGATCAACACCATGTAGGCGATGGCAAATCGCCATTCCCGGAGGCGCCCCCACCCAACGGCGACACTCAGCCCGCGCCTCCAGCGTTCACGACCGAAAGCTTGATCCTCGTTCGCGTACTCGAGGACGCGTCGGCGCCTTGCATGATCCCCGACAAACTGTGTTTGTAGGCATCGTCGATGGTGACGTGGACCATCTTTGCGGTGGGATCTACCGCGGGGGGCGCCACGAGGTGCACGATCTCGTTGCGATCCGTACGGCCGGTGAAACGACCCGAGTCACCCGGAGACCGCCCCTCGACCAATACCCGCTGCGAGGATCCGACGAGAGACTCGAGATGGGCCCGCTGCTGCGTTTCGACCTGCGCGAAGAGCCGCGCGAGTCGTTCGTCTTTCACCGTTTCGGGCACCGCGTCGCCAAGTCGCAGCGCGGGCGTATAAGGCCGGGGCGAGTACTTGAAGCCAAACGCCGAGACGAAACCGACGTCGCGCACCAACCCCAGGGTCGCCTCGAAGTCGGCGTCGGTTTCTCCTGGGAAGCCAACGATGAAGTCTGCCGACATCGTGAGGCCGGCCCTTGCCCGTTGAAGCGCACGCGCTCGGTCGAGGTACTCGCGCGCGGTGTAACGGCGCGCCATCTTCTTGAGGAGCCTATCGGAACCCGACTGCACCGGGAGATGGACGTGCGCCGGCAGGACATCGAGCTCGGCGTGCGCGGCCACCAGTTCGGGCGTGACATGACGAGGATGAGGCGATGTGTAGCGCAACCGCCAGAGGTCCGGCACCTCCTCGGCGATTCGACGAAGGAGACCGGCGAACTCCGAGGTCGACGCGGCCAACTTGGAACGCGGCTTGGCGGCGGCTCGGGACGGCTCGTACCAGGAGTTGACCGTCTGGCCGAGAAGTGTCACCTCGCGGACCCCCCCCGCGACGCGATCGCGGATCTCGCCGACGATCTCGTCCGCCGGTCGGTACCGCTCGGAGCCACGCGTATAAGGAACGATACAGAAGGTGCACCGCTCGTCGCAGCCCTTCATGACCGTCACGTAGGCCGTGACCTCACGGCGATCGGCGATCGGCTTGGCGCGCAAGAACTTGGGCTGATCCAAATCGAAGACCGTACGCGCCGCAGGGGGAGCGCCATGCTCGATCTCGCGGAGCAGCGACGGAAGCTCGGGGATGTTGTCCGGGCCGAGGACGAGGTCGACGAACGGGGCCTTCCGAAGGAGGCGTTCCCCTTCCTGTTGCGCCACACAGCCCGCGACCGCCAGGACTCGTCCGGGGTGGGCGTCCTTGAACGGCCGGAAAGTCCCCAACAAACTCATGAGTTTGTGCTCGGCTTTTTCGCGCACACTGCACGTGTTGACGAGCAGCAGATCGGCGAGGGCCGGCTCCTCGGATTCCTCGTACCCCTCGCCCCGCAACACCTCTTCGATCCGCCGCGAGTCATGGACGTTCATCTGGCAACCGAAGGTTTGGACGAAGTACTTCTTCATCGTGCGATCGGCGGTACGTGTAGCAGCCCCCACTCGAAGCGCCAAATGGCCGAAATCACGCTGATTGCTAGCGGAATTGGGGCCCCTCGCGCTACAAGCCGTAGGTAGATGACCCCGGAGCGATGCATCTGTCTCCTGCTCGTTCTGGCAGTGGGCTGCAAGACGATTCCCAACGATAGCTACGGTATCAACAAGATTCGTTTCGGGGGCATGGAGGAGCTCGATCCGCAGGCGCTTCAGGCGTGCCTCGCGACCAAGCCGCGGGAGCGGGTGACCATCTCGTTTGGGACGAGCGCGGACCCGGCATGCGGGGTGCCGCCGTTCGACGGAAAGCGAGTCTCGTTCGATCTGTGGCGAAAGCTCCGCAAGGGCTGGCCCACCCTCGACTCGGCCGTCTTTGAGCGGGACGTAGACCGGATCGAGCGGTGGTACCAAGCCCGAGGCTACTACGATGCCGCGGTGATCAGCACCGCGTTTGATCCGCCTTCGGCCGCGTCGTCGGACCGTTTCACCGTCGGCCCCGACGGCCAAGCTCCCTGCGAGCGTGAGGGAGACGACGAAGGCTGCGAGCTCGAGATCGACATCGAAGTCGATGAGGGGCTACCCGTCCTCGTGCGGTCGATTGATGTCGTTGGCTATGAGACGTGGAGCGTCGACGACCGCGGCACCATCGACGACGCCATCGGCCTCGAGATCGGCAAGGCGTTCGACGAATCGATCTACGAACGAAGCAAGCGCGAGATTCGCAGAGAGCTTCGCGAGGCCAGCTACGCGTGCGGTATCGCAACAGGCCGTGTCGAAATCGACAAAGAGGCCCGAGAGGCGTTCGTCGAGTTTTACGTCAGCGCGGGCCCACCATGCACGATTGGAAACATCGTCGTCACGGGAAACCAAGACCTTCCCGCGAAGACGATCCTCGCGGTTGCCAACTTAAAGCGAGGCGAGCCGTACAGCCTCCTCAAGCTCGCCGACGCACAGCGCGCGGTCTACGCGTTGGGCGCACTGGCCTCGGTCAACATCATCGACACACCCCGCGTCGACGAGCAGAACCAGTGCACTGGCATCGTCGACATCAACATCGACGTCGAACCTGGCCGGCAAATTCGGTGGGGTATCGGGGCTGGCGTTCAGAGCGGTACCATCTCGACCCTGACGCTCGAGCAAGACACGCGCATCTCCGACGTCCATCTGCTAGGGCGGTTCGAGCATCGGAATTTCATCGACGGGTTTCGTCGTCTCACGATCGAGGACCGACCCAAAATCGTCGCGACCAACCAGTTCTTTCGCTTCGGCCAGGGGTTCATTCTCGGTAATGAGGTTCGTATCGGGTACCGGAGGCCCGCGTTCATCGAGCCCCGAACAACTGCCGCCCTCAACTTCCGCCACGATTGGGGGCCGGACCCGTACGAGCTTTTCCGGCGCCATGACCTCCAGATGTCGGGGCAGCTTTCGCGTCCGTTCCTCGAAGGCCGTCTGCTGCTGACGGGAGGGCTCAACTACGACGCCTACTTGGTGGTCGACAACGATCCGCGGTTCCCCACGAGCTATCAGGTCGTGTTCTTCGACGAGCGGGTCGTCGTGGACCTCCGCGACGACTCTCGCAGCCCGCGGGCCGGCTTCTTCTTCCAGGTGGGGAGCCAGCAGTCCCCAGCGCGAATAAAGCGGTCCTGGCAGTACGTCCGCGTCACGCCCGAAGTTCGTGGCTACGTTCCGTTGCCACTCTCGTCCACGCTGGCTTTTCGGTTCGGGATCGGCGCGATGTTCTTGTTCTCCCGCGACCGAAACCGGCTCGACCTCATTGGTCAGGAGCTCGGCCCGCAGTCGTACCGCCTCCGTTCGGGTGGCCCGACCAGCCATCGTGGCTTCTTCGGCGGCTTCCTCGGTGACCC
Organism: Myxococcota bacterium; assembly: GCA_039028875.1. Classification (GTDB taxonomy): domain Bacteria; phylum Myxococcota_A; class Polyangia; order Polyangiales; family Houyiibacteriaceae; genus SG8-38. The sequence continues at coordinate 113,456 of JBCCHE010000008.1, forward strand.
CGGCAGCGTCGACTCACTCACCCGCGAGGGCAACGACGCGCGAAACGACGGCGGCCTTCGGCGATGGGAGGCGAGCATCGAGTGGAGGCTCCCCGTCACCCAACGCTTCACGACCGCGATGTTCATGGACTTCGGCGATGTCAACCGCGGCCGCGCCTACCGTTTCAACTTCATTCGCGCCGCCGCCGGCTTCGGGTTCCGCTATCAGACCCCCGTCGGGCCGGTACGCCTCGACTTTGGGTTTCTGATACCCAAGTGGCAGGTGGTCGGCGAGCCCGCGCCGCCGAACGCGTTCAACATCTTTCGTTTCATTCGAGGGGGCGTCCCGGGCGCCGTGCAGTTCACGATTGGCGAGGCGTTCTAGTGCGCTGGATCTACCGCCTGGTCAGTTGGTTTCTCGGTTGGCCCGCGCTCGCCGTGTTCTCGCTGATTGCGAGCGTGTTGTTCCATCTCGACACGAACCTCGGCCGAGAGCTCGGGCGTGACATTCTCAACGACTTCGTTTCGGAAACAATGGATGGCCGGATGCAGGCCGGCTACATCACGCAACTCCGACTCTGGCGAACCATCGTCAAAGACACGTTCGTGTACGACCCGGACGGCACGCCGATCATCTACGGTGAAACCGTCGAGCTTGGGATCGACCCCATCGCCGGCCTCCGCGGGAAGCTTCGCTTCTACTATGCCGACCTCACCAACGGCTGGGTTCGCCTGATCGACAACGGCGAAGGCGAACCGACCTTTCTCGACGCATTCGAACCCGCCGACAAGTCGCCGACGGTGGGTGAACCGTTTCACGCCATCGTCGATGACATGGACATCAAGAACGTCGAGGTCTTCGGAGAAATCCTCGATCTCGAAAACCTCCGCGTGCTCGACCTTCACACGCGCGGGCGGATGGAATTCTACTACGTCACGGAGATCGAGATCTGGTCGGGCGACGGACGCGTCGTCAGCCCCTTCCCGTTCGAAGGTCAACTCAACAATGTCGTAGGTACCGTGTACACCGACACGCGCGGCACCCAGGTACTCGCAGAGCTGAGCCGAGGCCGCGAGCACATGTCCGCCGAGATCGTGTACCGCCCCCCTGCCGGCGGCACGTACGACGATCCCTTCGACCTCGATTTGTACGTTCGCGTCGATCCGGTCAGCAGCAACACGCTGCGCGAGGTTGGCTTCGGGTGGGCGGAGTCTCTTCGGGGCGACGCGACCGGATGGGTCCGGCTCTGGGGATCGGAGAGCGATTATCGCTTGCAAGCCGACATCACGACAGACGGTGGAAAGGCACGCATCAAAGGCGAGCTCCCAGACGTGGGCACAACCAAGATCGAGATCACCTCGAAGAGCGCACGCTTGGCCAAGGTGATCAACGGCGCCCCAGACGTGGACGCCAACGGCACCATCAAGTTCGACATCAACGACAAAAACCCAGACGTGTTCGGCGTCGAGATCGAAAGCCAGGGCTTTCGCTACGAAGAAATCCAGATCCCTCCCTTCGTCGCGAAGGGTCGCGTGCGCCCTGACGGCATCGATGTCGAGTCCGTTGAGACGCAGTACGCGGGTGGCGAGCTCTTCTTGAGCGGCCACGTCGAGTACACCGGGGTCTCCGAGATCCAGGCGCGGGGCTCGATCCCGGACGTGAGCGCCGATCCGAACTTCGTCGAATGGGCCCCAGGGATTCGCGGCGGAGCCAAGTTCGATCTCGAGATCATGACCACGATGGCCGGCGACTTCCAAACGTCGGGTTGGGTCAGCTTCACCAACTTCGACTACGGAGCGCTCGACGCGAAGTCGCTTCGGCTCGAGGGCGTGGTCTCTGGCGATCCCAAACGACCCAAGGTCGATGCGACCCTGCTCGGCACAGAGATCCGAGTCGCCGGATACCCCATCGGCCAAGGCGAAGCGATCGTCCGCGGTGGCCCCGATCAGTACGTGGCCAACGGTTCCTTCGCGGCGCCAGGTGCTCGCAAAGCGGAGTTCCAAGCGCGCGTCGAAGCCAGCGACGGGCTCTACCGCCTCGATGTCGACACGATTGAGCTCGCCGTGGGCGACTTGTCTTGGCGCGGCTCGGTCAACAACCTGGTTCTCGACCCCGTCAACGGTGTCACGTTCGACCGGGTCCTGATCGGCCGTGGCGAACAACGACTCGAAGCCGACGGGGAGTGGCTCTTCAATGGACCGGACGACATTCAAGCGGATCTCCAGAACTTCGACCTCGCCGTTCTGAAGATCCTCTACCCGGAGAGCGCGCCGAACTTCACCGGTCGCGTTGACCTTCACTTCGAGTTCCGTGGCGACTTGGACAAGCAACCGACCATCGTCGCCGAGGGCACACTCACGAACGCGAATCTATGGGATGTGACGCCCGTCAACGCGGCATACCTGATCCACTACGACGCGAGCCGAGTCGATGCCGACGCTCAGGTTGACATGGGGGGTCGCGGAAACTTCACCCTCAGCACGTCGGGGCTCGTCGACCCAGAGGCGCCCAACGTGCGAACGGCCCTGCGTGGCGGCGTCTACGAGATGACGCTCAGCACAGGCGCCATGGACCTCACGTTGCTCGAGCTCGTGCTCGAGGAAGACATGCCGGACATCACGGGGTTCGCGGACGCAAGCATCAAGCTCTCTGGTTCGTTCGACGCCCCTTCGTTCGAGGGTGAGATCGAGGTCCCCGCACTCAAGGTCAGAAACTGGGTCGCCGTTGAGTTTCGGTCCACGTTTCGATACGAGTATGGCGCGTTGCTCGCACAGGTCAGCTTCGCCGACGACAAAGGGCCCTTGTTCGACAGTGAGGGTAGCCTGCTCGTCGACCTCGTGAACCTCGTCGAGAACCCGAGCCAGGCGATCGAGACGTTCGAGACATCGCCGTGGCGCCTCTCCATGCGGGTCCCTCCACGAAAGCTATCGGACCTCCCGGACATTCTTGGACGGGACCTCGTGCCGGACCCGGATCGCCTACAACTCTCGGCAAGCCTCACGCTGGCAGGTGGTGCCTTCCAGACCCGTGGCGACTTCTACGGAAGCTTCGACTGGCAGTCTGAATCTTCCGAGGGCCTCTGTGGTGGCGACGCGAATCCGCGACTCACGATGCGCGCGTCCCTCGAGAACGATGTCACCGAGGTCGGGATGGATGGCGTCGTCGCGGACGCGCAGGTACTCCGAGTCGACGCATCGGCCCCCACGCCGCTCGACGAGTGGCTCCGCGCAGCCAAGGTCCCAGAGATCCCCGTCATGCAGCTAAGCGCCGATCTGTACGACGCGCCGACCGAAGACATCCCTTACGTGTGTCAGTACGCAGCAGGCGAAGTCCAAGGGCGCCTCCGAGCGACCAATCTTTTTGGTGACGACCCCACGCTTTCACTCGCGATAGACACCGACGAGCTGAGGGCACGACGCCTCGAGCCAGGGCGAGGCAGCGTCCTGGTGAACACCATCGTCGAAACGCCACCCGCACGAAGCAACGTCTCGGCCGACTACGCCGACGGCGTGGCCAAGGTGGGGGTCTCGATGAACTGGTGGAACGGTGGTGGGACCAACATCCAGGCCACGGCCCCAGTGGTCTGGGATCGAGAACACATGGTGCCCGAGCTCGCGGATCGCGGCCAAGTCGAAGGCCGCGCCGACTTCGACCGAATGCCCCTGCAGGCTGTCCTCGCTTGGATGGCCGGCGTGGTGAACGTGCAGGGGATCCTCCAAGGGAGCGTGACCGCCCAAGGGACCGTCCAGCAGCCGAACTTCGTTGGGAGCGTCGAGCTGACCGATGGGCGCGTCGACCTCCGCAACGTCGGCCAAACGCTCGAGAACGTCACTGGGCGTGCGATCTTCGACGAGGACGGGATCGCGATCACCGACGTCACGGCCACCGACGCCAAAGGGTCGGCCAACGCCAACGGGCGAGTCGTACTCGATGGGCTCAGGCCAGCCGAGCTCGACGTGGAAGTCGATACCAAGTCCTTCCCCGTCCGTGAGGAGGGGTCGATCATGGCGCGGCTCAACGGCGATGCGCGCCTCCGCGCGAAGTTCGAAGAAGACGCACTCGATGGCGAGGTCAGGCTGCGCAAGCTCACGCTCGACATCCCAGAGAGCTCGGCCACCCCCCAAGACCTGGCTCCTCACCCCGAGGTGTACTTCATCGGCGAAGACTACACACCGGTGGTTCGCACAGACCCGTACCGGATCTCGCTCCAGATCATTTCGGACGACAACGTGATCATTCGGAGCAAAGACCAAGGGTTCTTGGTCGAGGCAAGTACGAACCTCGACACGACGCTCGAGGAAGAGCTCCTCGTCAAGGGCAACGTCAACCTCCGCGGAGGTAACTTTCAGGTGTTCGGCAAGAGGTTCGAGCTGCGATCGGGGAGCATGGTCTTCGACGGCGACCCGGACATGGACGCCAAGGTCGACCTCGTGGCGCGCCACCAGCTTCGCGGAAGTAGCGACTCGGTCACAGTCACCGTGTCGGGGAGGCTCAGCGACCCGACCATCGAGTTCACGTCCACCGCAGCGACCACGAGCGAGGCCCAGGTCATCGCGTTGCTCGTCACGGGGACCACCCGCCAGCAGCGAGGGTTGGCCGCAACCACCGAGGCGGCGAACGCCGAAACCACCGACTTCCTGTCGGGCGTCGCCGCGGGTCTCTTTAGCGCCTCCTTGCAATCGCAGTTCGGCGGCCTCGCCCCGACATTCGGGGTCCAGACCGGTCAGGGCTTCGACGAAACGGCCGCCGACACGACGGTGCAAGTGGGCTTCAACGTCGACTCGATTCTCCCCGACAACGTGCCGATCCGCGGGCTCTACGTCGAAGGCCAGTTCGTCGCACGGCGGAACGAAGGCGGTCCCAACTCGACCGGCCAGGCGCAAAGGCCAGGGTTTTTGGTCGAGGCGCTTTGGCCGCTAAGCTTTGTGACGACGGCCACGTTTGCTCCACCGTCCAACTGGAGTATCGACGTGACGTGGGAGCCCTGAAGTCAACATGAGCCGACAACTATTTGGGACAGACGGTATTCGCGGCCTCGCCAACACAGGCGACATGTCTCCCGAGGTCGCGTTTCGAATCGGGGCGGCGATCACCTACCAAGCGCGAAAGCGGGTGAAACACGTGCCGCGCATCGTCGTCGGGAAGGACACCCGGCTTTCGGGGTATCTCTTCGAGACCGCGGTCGCCTCGGGGATCTGTGCCCAAGGAGGCGAAGTCCTCTTGTCTGGGCCGCTCCCCACACCCGCGATCGCCCACCTCACGACGAGCATGCGCGCGGACGCGGGCGTCGTCATCAGCGCGTCGCACAACCCCTATGCCGACAACGGCATCAAAGTGTTTGGGCCGGACGGATTCAAGCTCCCGGACGACGTCGAACAAGACATCGAAACACTGATCTTCGGCGCGGAAATCGACAAGAACCGACCAACGGGTACGCGAGTGGGCCGAGCTGAGCGGCTCGACGATGCGCCCGGTCGCTACGTCGCCTTCGTCAAGGCATCGTTCCCAAGCGAGCTCACCCTCGAGGGCGTCAAGATCGTCGTCGACGCAGCCCACGGCGCCGCGTATCGGACTGCGCCGCTGGTCTTCTCCGAACTTGGGGCGACCACCCATGCCATCGGCATCAAACCCGACGGCAAGAACATCAATCAGCGCGTGGGCGCCCTCCACCCGGAAGCCTGCGCCCGAGAGGTCAAGAAGCGCGGCGCGGACCTCGGAATCGCGCTCGATGGTGACGCCGACCGCGTGATCATGATCGACGACCAAGGCAACCAAATCGACGGCGACGTGATCATGGCGCTGTGCGCGACACGAATGTTGCGCGCAAAGCGGCTCCGACGTCGCACCCTTGCGGCCACGGTGATGAGCAACCTTGGCCTCGAACGGGCCATCGAGAATGACAACGGCAAGCTCCTTCGATGCAGTGTCGGGGACCGCTATGTCGTCGAGGCGATGCGGCGCAAGGGTCTGAACTTTGGTGGCGAGCAATCAGGCCATCTGATCTTCCTCGATCACGCCACCACCGGCGACGGTCTGGTCGCCGCAATGCAGGTTCTTTCGATCCTTCTCCGCGAAGGGCGGCCGCTGTCCGAGCTGGCCGCGAACGTCATGACGCGGGTGCCCCAAGTCCTCGTGAATGTGACGCTTCCGGGCAAATGCCCCCTCGACGACCTCCCGAAGACCACCCATGCGATTGCCAAAGCCGAGAAGTCCCTGGGCCGGCAGGGCCGCGTGCTCGTCCGGTGGAGCGGCACCGAACCGAAGCTCCGAGTCATGATCGAGGGTCCGAAAGAGGACCGCATCCTGGCCATGGCCCAAGGGATCGCCTCCGAGGCCGAGCGAGAGTTCCAAGCGGTGTGACGCCCGGTCTAGAGGTCTTCAGGGGCCTCGAGCGTGGCCTCGGGCTGCACCAAGACGTCATCGGGGTCCACACGCTCCACCGTAACGTCTTCGGGGAGCCCGCGGACTTCGACGGGCACCGACACCGGCTCCTCGCCGCCGACAGCTGACACATCGACGAAAGCCGAGACCGCCGAGGCATCGAGAGCGTCGACCACCTTTTGGGGACCGCGAATCAGGAGACTGACTGCCCTCGGTCGAATCGAGGCGGCGTCTCCACCCTCGGTTTCAACACGGAGCCTCGAGAGCCTCCGTTCGACCATCACGGGACGAACGCGAAGCGTCACGAGCACTGACTGCGCCTCGAATGTCGTGTTGGCGGGCGGACTGACCAAGGGGAGCTCACGCTGGGTCACGCCTTCGTCCAACGACGATACGTCGACTTCCATCGCGCGGACGGTTCGCATGGAGTTGACGACATCGCGCGGACCTTCGACTTCGACCGACCCTGGAAACACCTCCGCTTCCCCGGCCCATTCGAGGCCATCCGGAAGCTCACCGTCGAGAAAGAGTTCCACCGGAAGCTCGCGCGTGGCTTTGGGGACGAACTTGAACGCGATCGATGGCGGCACGACCGCGAGCACGGTGACGCCAGTCGGCAAGTCGAACGCCTCTTTCTCGAAGTAGTAGCGAGGGTCCTCGACGCTCTTCAGCTTGAGGTCGACCGGCGGAAGCGTCTCCTGTCGGATCGCGTTGAGACGCGCGCGGCTTCCCTTGAGGCGGACGCGAACGCGGTCCGGGATGTCGGTGACGAGGATCATGTCCTGCGCGTCGGCGGGCGGCTGGACGACCACATCGACATAGACGTTGCGCTCCATGTCTTCGGCGCCGTGTACGAGCGAGAACATCAGGATCGCGATCCCGAGCGCCCCGGCCTTGAGGCCCAGGTTGTCGGTGAAGAAGAAACGGATCGCTTGAAGGCCGTCGAGGAAGCCGCTCACGAGGTCTCCTCGGCCTTACTCACCGACAACACCGAGTCTTGGCTGGCCGACCGTGCAGGCTCCGGGGGGACCACCGTGCTTCGTCGGTCCGACTTCCGGCGCGCTGGCTTTGGCGCGTAAAACAGGCCGTAGAGTGCATCCCGGAGCGACGTGACATCCAGGTTTCGAACGATATTCCCGTCGAAGCAGAGTGAGATCGCGCCACGCTCTTCACTCACGACGATCACCACCGCATCGGTTTCTTCGGTGATCCCGAGCCCCGCACGGTGACGTGCGCCGAGCGTGCGGTCACCCCCTGCGGTGCCCGCCATTGGCAGGAACACGCCCGCCTGCCAGATACGACCTTCCCGAATGATGACCGCGCCATCATGCAACGGATTTTCAAAACTCGGGACGAACACGCTGTGCAAGAGCTCCTTGCTGACGCGCGCATCGACTTCTCCGCCCCGCTCGATGAACTCGTCGAGCGCGGCACTCCGTTCGAATGCAATCAACGCACCGATGCGCTTTTGCGCAAGCGTGCCAGTCGCCTTGATGACTTCTTCGATCGTTTGGGTTTCCTTCGCGGTGCGCTGCCCTCGAAGGAGCGGCCGACGACCCATGCGTGCGAGCGCGCGCCGAATGTCGGACTGGAAGATGATGACGACGATCACGGCGAGGTACGCCAGCACCGAGTCCAAGATCGTCGTGACGGTCACGAGGCCGACGCGCCGAGCGAACAAGTAGCCCACGAACACGAGGCAAAGGCCGATCGCCACTTGCATCGCCCGCGTCCCGCGGAGGATGACGAGCGCCCAGTAGATCAGGACCGCGACCAATCCGATGTCGAGACAGTCGTGCAAGACGTCGAGCGGGCTTCGTTGAAAGAACCCGAGGAAGCCGTTGAGCAAGTCTCCAAGCGCGCCGGTGAGCACCTCGATCATGGCGTCACCTCACCTGCCACGCCGAGGACCGCGCGCAGCTGAAGGAACTGACGAACCGCGTGCACATCGTGGACGCGAACGGCGTCGACGCCCGCCTCGGCGCATCGCCCGACCGCCGCAAGCGTGCCCCCAAGGCGTGCCTGGGCACTGGGCAACTCACCACCCGGATTGGGCGCAAGCTGGCCGATGAAGGATTTCCGCGAAGGCCCCACAAGTACACGGTATCCGGTCTTTCGGAATCGCCCAAGAGATCTTAGTAGGGCTGCCGACTGGTCGGCCGTTTTCGCGAATCCCACCCCCGGGTCGAGCCAGATCTTGGCGCGGGGAACCCCGGCGGCCGCGACCGTCTCTGCGGCCTCGGCCAGCTCTTCGAGGACCTCGGTGACCACATCTTCGTAGTCGGTCCAAGGGGGTTTGACCTCGCCGCGGCCTCGCCGGTGCATAATCACGTACTCGGCCCCGCTATGGGCGGCCGTCGTCGCGGCCAGGTCGGGGTTCGAGGCACAACTGACGTCGTTGACGATCGAAGCGCCGGCCGCAAGCGCCGCCTCCGCCACGGCCGGCTTCACTGTATCGATCGACACGCGGGCATGGTGCTCTCGCGCGAGCTGAGCGACGACCGGTACGACCCGCGCGATCTCCTCCGCCTCGGAAACCTCCGAAAACCCATCGCCGTACGCCTTTCCTGCAGGCCGGGACGACTCACCTCCGACGTCGAGCACCGACGCACCCTCCGCGAGGAGGCGCCTCCCATGCTCGATCGCGGCTTCAACCTCGAGGAACCGTCCGCCGTCGCTGAATGAGTCGGGGGTGACGTTGATGACCCCCCACAGCGCCGGCTTCAGAACGTCCGTCATCACCCGGCGCTGGGCACCTCGCGCGGGCGGGGCTGGAAGATGGCGCCCTTGCGCTTCTCTTCGTTCTCACGGCGCTTTTCGGCGTAAGTCGGGACGCTCACAATGACGGGGGGCGGCAGCTCCTGGCCGGCCATGACCGCCTCGATCTCCTCGCGGCCAAGGGTCTCTCGCTCGAGGAGCGCTTCGGCGAGGGCATCGAGCTTCTCGCGGTGCTCTTCCAGGACCGCCTTGGCGCGATCGTACTGGGCGTTGATGATGCGTCGCACTTCGTCGTCGATCTCCTTGGCCGTCTGCTCCGAGTAGTCCTTGTGGTAGCTCTGACCGAGGAAACCGGACTCCTCTTTTTCGACGTACGAAAGCGGCCCGAGGCGGGTGCTCATGCCCCACTCGGTGACCATGGATCGGGCGAGCTGGGTCGCCTTTTTGAAGTCGTCTGCGGCGCCCGTGGTGAGCTGCCCGAAGACCACCTCTTCGGCCAGACGGCCGCCGAGCGCCATGGCAATGCGATCGCGCACCCATTCGGCGCTGTAGCTCTGACGGTCCTCCTCTGGGAGCGCCATCGTGAGGCCGAGGGCCGGCCCGCGAGGAATGATGGTGACCTTGTGGATCGGGTCGTGGTTCGGGAGCGACCAGGCAACCAAGGTGTGCCCTGCCTCGTGGTAGGCGGTCGTCTTGCGCTCGTGCTCGCTGATCACCATCGAGCGCCGCTCGGAGCCCATCATAACCTTGTCCTTGGCCATCTCGAAGTCGGACATCGAGACGAGGTCTTTGTCTTGCCTCGCGGCCAACAGCGCTGCCTCGTTCACGAGGTTCTCGAGGTCGGCCCCCGAGAAGCCCGGCGTGCCGCGCGCAATGATGTCGAGCTGCACGTCATCACCGAGAGGCACCCTTCGCGTATGGACGGCGAGGATCCCCTGACGGCCGTTGAGGTCGGGCCGGGGTACGATGATCCGTCGGTCGAATCGGCCAGGCCGAAGAATCGCCGGGTCGAGGACATCGGGTCGGTTGGTCGCCGCGATGATGATGACGCCTTCGCTCGACTCGAACCCGTCCATTTCGACGAGAAGCTGGTTGAGCGTCTGCTCGCGCTCGTCGTGACCCCCACCGAGACCGGAGCCACGGTGCCGGCCGACGGCGTCGATCTCGTCGATGAAAATGATGCAGGGAGCGTGCTTCTTGCCCTGCTCGAAGAGGTCGCGCACTCGGGACGCGCCTACGCCGACGAACATCTCGACGAAGTCGGAGCCCGAGATGCTGAAGAACGGGACTCCCGCTTCGCCCGCGATCGCGCGCGCCAGCAAAGTCTTGCCGGTGCCCGGAGAGCCCATCAGAAGCACGCCCTTCGGGATGCGGCCGCCAAGCCGCTGGAACTTCTTCGGGTCCTTCAGGAAGGCGATGATCTCTTCGCAGTCGTCTTTGGCCTCGTCGATGCCAGCGACGTCGGTGAACGTGACCTTGTTCTGAGATTCGTTCAGAAGGCGTGCACGGGACTTGCCGAAGCTCATCGCCTTGCCGCCCGACGCCTGAAGCTGCCGCATGAAGAAGAGGAGAATCCCGACGAGGAAGATCATCGGAAGCCAAGTGACGAGAATGCTCGTCCAGAGGCTGTTCTGGTCCTCGGGCAGGTACTCCACGCTCACGCTGTTATCGAGGAGCTTTTGGTTGATCTGCTCGCCCATGATCCCGACGGTGACCTTTTCGGAACGAGGAGCACGGTTGCCCATCGAAGGCGTGACTTCTTCGTCGGAATTGAGCCAGTAGGTGTACTCGCCGCTGTTCTCTTGGGGGCGGATCTTGACCTTCTTGACGTTGCCTTCGGTGACGTCGGTGACGAACTCGCTGAAGGGCACGCTTCGGGGCTGCTCGTCGCGCGCCACGAAGTTGAAGATGACGATGCACATGAGGATCACGAGGACCCAGAAGAGCAGAGTTTTTTGGCTTTGTTTCATATATGTAAGGAGGCCCTAGGCTGCACTGGTTGGGCTAGCATGGGGCCTACATCCCTTCAATCTTTGTGAGGCTGCCGAAGCCTTTTGGCAACCTTTGCCGCCGAAGGCGGCTAGGAGCGATGCGTACGTGTCGGCCGATGCTCACGATATTCCAGGTAAAGCCGCCCACCCCCACGACGAACGGCCCAACCCGATCCTAGCAGGACCTCGCCGGCGCCGGTAAGAAGTCGGCCCACCTGGTCCAGGTGGACTCTGCCTGGGGTGACCCCCGTTTCGCGGGCCAACCACCGCCGCAACCATCGCGTGCGCAGCGGTGGCGAAAGCGCTCGCAGTGTCGCCGCGTCGACCTCCAAGGTGCCGTTTTCCGGCAGCGCGGGTACCGCCTCGTCGAGGATCACCTCGACAGCCATCGCCTCATCGGCGAGCGCTGCCAGATGCTCCGCCACACGCGGGTCCTCTCGAACGAGCGCCGGGAGGATCTCCTTCCGAATCCGAACACGCTCGAAGGCGGTGGCCTGGTTTGAAGGATCGAGGACGAAAGAGAGGTCCGAGGCCGCGGCATACGCCAACACCTCCGAACGACGGCAGTCGATCAGCGGCCGGACAACCCCGTCCTCGCGGCGAGGCTCGATACCGCGGAGCCCCCGGATTCCAGACCCGCGGAGGAGCCTGGCGATGACCGTTTCCGCCTGGTCGTCGAGTGTATGCCCGACGGCAATGCGCGTCGCTCGCACCTCGGCTGCCAGCTCTCGAAGCGCCTCGTACCGGAGGGCACGCGCGCGCCCCTGCACCGACGCGCCGTCTTTGGGCACGTGGATCCGCTTGGTGGCGAACGGCACACCAAGCGCGTTGGCGAGCGCCCGCACGCCTTCCACCTCCTCGGCCGATTCGACTCGGAGTCCATGATCGATCGCGGCGGCGCACAGCGTGATCCCCACGTCACGGCGAATGCGATGCAACACGTGAAGGAGGACAGTCGAATCGGGCCCGCCAGAGCAAGCCACCAGCACGTGATCCCCCGTTGCGACGAGCGCGCGCTCGACGAGGGTACGTTGGACTTGGTTCGGGAGCATAGCCAGACGCTAAAACACGCCAGACGCCAAGGAAAGACGCATCTCAGTGCGCCTTTGAAGTGCCGGAAGGTTGGCGGACTGGCGCGTGGTCGGCTCTGTGCGGCCGAAGGAGAGGCCTGGCATGGCCGCGCGGAAGCCCGAACGCGAACGCCTGAACAAGCCTGGACCGGCTTCGGCCAACTCGAAGGCGCGCTGTTCTTTTTCGCTACGGATTGGGACGCTCTGCGGCTCCCACCGTTCTTCGCGCTCTTTGCGGACACCGCGGATGGTGACCAGGATGGCCGGGAGCACGCCTGCGATCCCGACGACGAGTGCCGCGACGGCGCCCTTTTCTCGGCCAGGTTCGTCGAGGGTGAAGTACCCCGTGAGCGCCCCGCCGGCGGCGCCGATCACCGGAAAGACGGTGAGCGACCAGACCTCGTTGAGACCCGCGGCCGACGGAATGATCAGGCCGAGTTCGGCGCCGACGAGGCCGAGCCCAATGGTGCCCTTGGGGGTCGCGTCGAAGGGTTCCGACGGGAGATCTTGCGCGTGCGCTTCGCGCGGAAGCGCGGCCAACGCCAACAGCGCCGCAATCACCAATCCGTATCCTGCTCGTTTCGCGCTCAACTGCCCCCTCCGGACCGCCTCCGTCCGACCTTACACGCCACCAGAAACCCGGGCAACCTCGCGACGTTATGCCGCTCGAGCTTTACCTTGATTTCACAACGGCGGCGCCCAAGAATCCGCCCCATGCCCATTGCCGACCGCAGTTTCGAGGCCCTGCTCGTCGAGCAGAACGGCCACGTTCTCACCCTCACCTTCAACCGCCCCGAGAAGAAGAACCCACTCAGTCAGGGGCTCGTCAACGAGCTCATATGGGCGCTCGACGACGCGCAAGAAGCCGACGACGTCCGGGTGATCGTGCTCACGGGTGCCGGCAACGCGTTCAGCGCAGGCGCCGACCTGAAGGGGATGAACGCCGATCGAGGCAAGCTCGAAAAGAAAGGCGAGTTCGACGACCTGCTTCTGCGCTTCGACAAGCTCGAGAAACCGGTCGTGGCCCGAGTCCCCGGGTACGTCATGGGCGGCGCGATGGGAATCATCGCATGCTGTCACTTCGTCGTCGCCTGCGAGAGTGCGATCCTCGGGACTCCCGAGGTCAAGCGCGGCCTGTTCCCCATGATGATCATGGCCGTGCTCCAACGCGTGATCGCACCGCGAGACCTGCTCGAGTTGATGCTGCTCGGCGAAAAGATTACCGCCGAACATGCCAAGGCGATCGGTCTCGTGACCGCGGTCGTCCCGGATGACGAGCTCGACGCGCGTGTCGGCGCCCTGACCGACCAACTCGCATCGCAGTCCCCGACCGCGATGCGCATGGGACTCCGCGCATACAACACCCAACGACGGATGCCCGTCGAAGAAGCGCTGCCCTACCTTCGGGAGCAGCTCTACGCACTCCTGAGCACCGAAGACGCCAAGGAAGGCCTGGCGGCGTTCTTCCAGAAGCGCGCGCCCGAATGGAAGGGCCGCTAGTCGATCACGTCGGTCACGAGGAACTCGATCGCCTGTCCCCCGATGAAGTGGTCGGGTTGGAACTCACCGACGAGGGTCGCAGTCTTCCGGCCGGCGAGTCGCTCGTACATTTGAGGCGCGAAAGCGCGCACGGCCGCATCGGCGACCCGCAGCTGAAGCTTGGCGTGGACCTTGCCCTCGCCGACGCCCGTGGCCGAAACCAGATGCGCGTGGACCAGAAACTTCGGAGTCGGGAACGCTTCGCCGAAGGGACCGAGGCGGCAAAGATCGTCGAGCGACGGAACCCCGTACACGCCACCGAGTTCGACGTCGGCAGCCTTCGTCCCCCCGACGTCCGTACGGGCTTGCGCGCTCGCCCCTGAAAAGGCCGAACGAAAAGCCTCGAATCGCGCTTTGTGGAGCGAGAGTCCGGCCGCGGCGCGATGCCCTCCCCACCCTTCGAGCGCGCCGGAAGACGCCGCGATCGCGCGGTACACATCGAACCCCTCGGGTGTCCGGGCGCTGCCGTGACCCTCGTCGCCGTCCCAGGCGATGACCACCGCGGGCACGCCCCACGTATCGACGAGCCGAGCCGCGACGATACCGACAACCCCGCGGTGCCAGGCCTCGCTCGCGACGACGATGCCACCCTGCGGCGCCTCCCCGTAGACCTCGAGGGCTTGGGCGCGCGCCTCTTCAGTCGCTTGCGCGGTGAGCGCCTTTCGCTCGTCGTTGGTCCGCTCGACCTCTTCGACCAGACGCCAAGCCGCCGCCGGCGTGTCGGCAGCGAGCAAGCGGAGTGTGAGATCGGCGTGGCCCAATCGCCCTGGGGCGTTGAGCCGCGGTGCCAGTCGAAACGCGACGTCGCGCGCTGTGATGTAGTCGGAATCCCGAAGCTTCGTCACCTGACGAAGCGCGCGCAACGCGGGACGGGTGCCCGGGGAGCCCAAGCGCTTGAGGCCGGCGCGCACGAGTCGCCGGTTGTCTCCCGTGAGCGGTGCAAGATCGGCGATGGTCCCGATCGCCACGAGGTCGAGCCAGCGTCGAAGGTCGAGCTTGGCCCCCAACTCACTTCGCACGGCCGCCCCAAGAGAGAACGCAAGACCCGCACTGCAGAGGCCTTTGAAGGCGAATCCACAATCGGGCCGGTTTGGGTTCAGAAAGGCGAGCGCCGGGAGCGGCTCGTCAGGCACGAGGTGATGATCGACCACGAGGACATCGACTCCGCGATCGCGAGCCCGCTCGATTCGGCGGTGGTCGCTCGATCCGCAGTCGCACGTCACGAGGACCGCGGGATCGGCCTCGAGGCACCGATCGAGACCCTGCTCGCTCAAGCCGTAGCCGCCGTGAAACCGGTCCGCGATCACGATCTGGGCATCTCCTCCGAGTGCGCGGAGGACTTCGGCGAGGATTAGGGCGGACGTCGTACCGTCAACATCGTAGTCGCCAAAGACCACGACCCGTTCGCGACTTCGTACAGCTCGCGTTAGCCGGTCGGCTGCCGCTGCCCGGTCGGCCATCGTGGCCGGTGAGCTCAGACCTTGAAGGGTGGCATCGAGGAAATCGTGTGCCTCGGCGGGCTCCTCGACCCCTCGATGGAGGAGCACTTGGGCGGCAGACGCGCCGAGATCGCAAGCGCGGCCGAGCGTTGTCGCGGCCAGCTCGTCGTGTGGAAGGACCGAGAAGCCCTCGGGGCTCGATGCATGGGAAGCCGAACGAACGCCGACCGTCCCCACCCCGCTAGCCTCGGGTCACCCGGCTGAAGAGGCGCCGGTCCATCAGTTCGGTGATGGGCGCGGCGATGAAGATCGACGACAGCGTCCCGATCAAGATCCCGATGCCGAGCGCGAAGGCGATGTCTTGAATGACGCCTGTCCCGAGGAAGAAGAAGGCAAACACAGACAGGAGTGTCGTGAGCGACGTGACTATCGTGCGAGACAGCATCTGGGATGTACTGATGTTGATCAGCTCGCGGAGGCTCTTGTCGCGCACCCGCACCATGTTCTCTCGGATCCGGTCGTAGACGACGATCGTATCGTTGATCGAGTAACCCATGATGGTGAGCAGTGCGGCCACCGTCGTGAGGTTCACCTCTTTTTGGAGAAGCACGTACACGCCGAGCGTGATGAGCGCGTCGTGGAACATCGCAATGACGCCGCCCGGCGCAAACCGAAGGTCGAAGCGGAACGCGACGTAGAGCATGATGAACGCGATCGCGTAAAGGAGCGACTGAATCGCGGCGTCGCGGAGCTGCTGGCCCGCTTTGGGACCGACCCACTCGACGCGGAGCGGGTTCGCTGGCGCGCGGTCGCCAAAGGCCGACTGGAGCGCGTCCAGGAGCTCGTCCGCCACACCGACCAGCTGAGCCTCGTAGCGTGGGTCACGACTGCCGGCGAGCGCGTTGACCGAGCGGACGTGGGCGCCCCCTGCGGTGAGCGCCTCTTCGAGTTGTTGTGGGGTGACCTCTCCGTTGACACGAAGCGTGATCTTGTCGCCGCCCGGAGACACTTTCATCTCGCGAACGGTGTCCGCACCAAGCGACGCGTCGACCGCCGTTCTGATCTTGTCGACTTGGTCGGCTGGAAGCGAAGAGACCTCACGGACGCGGACGATGTACTCATTTTCGGCCCCCTCGACGCTGATCACGTCAGGCCGGGAGTAGCCCGACTCCTCGAGGGCATCGCGCACCTCGGACGGGGTCGTTTCGCCCGTGAACTGAAGCTGGATTTCGGTGCCGCCCGCAAAGTCGATCCCGTAGTTCGGACCGGGAACGAAGAGCGAGACGAGGCTCAGCGTGGCCAAAAGCCCGAGGACGCCGATGATCGGCGTACGGTACTTCATGAAGTCGATATAGGTACCGGGTTTGATGAATTCCATCTCAGCCCACCCGCAGCCGTTGGACGCGGAGCCCGCGCACGATCCAGTCGAAGAGAACCTTGGAACAGAAGGTCCCGGTGAAGAGCGAGGTGGCGATACCGATGAGCAGCATCGTGGCGAAGCCCTTGATCGGCCCGGTACCGAACTGCCAAAGCACGACGCCCGCAATCGCGGTCGTGAGCTGGCTGTCGAACACCGAGGAATAGGCCCGAGCAAACCCTTGCTCGACCGCGGACCGCGGTGACTTCCCAAGCCTCAACTCTTCACGAATGCGTTCGGTGATGAGCACGTTGGCGTCCACCGCCATACCCACCGTCAATGCAATTGCAGCGACACCCGGGAGCGTGAGCGTGGCGCCGATGCCGGACATGATCCCGAGCAGCAAGAGGAGGTTCAAGACCACCATCGTGTCGGCGACGAAACCTGCGACTTGGTAGTAGATCAGCATGAAGAGCAAGACGAGACTCACACCGATGAGGGCGGCTCGTGCGCCCTTGGTGACCGAATCCTGGCCGAGTGTCGGACCGATCAGCTGCTCGTTGGCGGGCCTGAGTGGTGCCGGAAGCGCGCCGGCCTGAAGGACGACGACCAAGTCTCGCGCCTCTTGGAGGAGCTCGTTGCGGTCGAGGTACGCGCCAAGTGTGATCCGGCCGCGGCCCCCAATCTGCCCCTGAATCACTGGTGCCGACTCGACCCGTTCGTCGAGCACGATCGCCATGCGGTTGCCGATGTTCGCGCCGGTGAGGTCGGCCATGCGAGAGGCGCCGCGCGCGTTCATCGTGAAATCGACCTCGGGGCTTCCGCTCTGCGGGTCGAACCCGACCGCGGCATCGTCGAGGTCCTCACCAGTGACCTCGGCAATCCGAAACAGGTAATAGGTGCGCCAGCCCTCGCCGCCGCGTTCGGGATCCGGGTCTTGACGGCCGATCAACAGCTCGTGATCGTCCGGTACGGGGATTGTCGCGATGTGATCCCGCAGCAAGTCCCGCGCGTCTTCGCCAAACGCCTCGAGGAACGGCTGCGCGCCGACATCGTAGTAGATGCCTGCGGGCGGATTCGACAGAAGCTGCGCCAGGCCGGGGGCCTCGTCGTCCGCCATCTTGAACTGTAGCTGTGCGGTACGGCTGATGATCGACTTGATTCGCTCGAACGAACTCTCCTGAGCGCCGGGAACCTCAATGATGATGTCCCCGTCCTGCGGGCGCGCGATCACCGTCGGCTCGAGCACGCCCAGGCTGTCGATTCGGTTGGTGATCGTGCGCTCGGACTGCCGGACGGCGGTTTCCCGCATGTTGCTGAGCTGTTCCTCCCGCATGTGGAGGTCGACCACGAGGTCGCCAACCCCGCTCGCCACGCGCAAGTCCCGGAAGTAGTCACGCACCCAGGTCTTCGACAGCTTGTCGGCATCGGCCTGGTCGGCGAACGTGATCCGAATGGCGCGCACCGCCCCGCCATCTTTGTCGACACGCTCGACTTTGCAGCGCCTCTGGACCTCGGCCATCGTCTCTTTGCTGATGTCGTCGACCTCGTCCTCGGGGACGACGCCGATCAGCACGCCGCACTGGCGCTGCACCTGCTCGGCGATGCGATCGCGGCGGTCACGAATGTACTCGTCGACCTCCACCTCGTACATGAGGCGCAAGCCGCCTTTGATGTCGAGGCCCGGGTTGATCTGATTGTCAAAGTACTCTTTGACGATGTCGGGCGCTGGCAACCAGCGATCGAGACTCGGCCACAGGGCCAAGAAGCCCAGGAGTGCCGCGCCTACCACGGTCGCCAAACGA
>JBCCHE010000009.1:0-124828 GCA_039028875.1 Myxococcota bacterium
ACCCTGGAGACGGGGTGATGGTCGAGCGGTCCCCCTACGACCCGACGAGAGGACGAATCAAAGAGAGGCTGACATGAAGGTTCGACCAAGCGTCAGAAAGATTTGTGAGAAGTGCAAGATCGTACGCCGCAAGGGTGTCGTGCGGGTCTTGTGCGAGAACCCCCGCCACAAGCAACGGCAAGGATAGAGACAGATGGCACGTATCGCAGGCGTCGACCTACCGGGTCGCAAACATACGGTGATTGCGCTGCAATACATCTACGGGATCGGTTTGCACAACGCGAAGCAGATTTGCGAGTTGACAGGGATCCCCGAGAACAAGCCGGCCGAACAGCTGGATGAGAACGACGTTCGCAAAATCCGCGAGTGCATCGACCAGAACTTCAAGGTCGAGGGAGACCTCCGCCGCGAAGTCAACATGCACATCAAGCGACTCATGGACCTCGGGTGCTACCGGGGGCTCCGCCACCGCAAGGGTCTTCCTTGCCGGGGGCAGCGCACGCACACGAATGCCCGCACGCGCAAAGGTCCAAAGCGCGGCGCGATGGCGAGGAAGCGGTAGAGCATGGCAAAGGCGAAGACCACCAAGGGCAAGAAGCGCAAGCAGAAGAAGGTCGTTTCGAGCGGCATTGCCCACATTCAGTCGACCTTCAACAACACCATCGTCACCATCACCGACCTCGAAGGGGAGGTGGTGTCTTGGTCGTCAGCGGGCGCACGTGGCTTCAAGGGGTCGCGCAAGAGCACGCCGTTTGCTGCACAGCTCGCCGCGGAAGATGCCGCTCGAAAAGCACAAGATGCAGGCATGAAAACCGTGGCTATCTTCGTGAAGGGTCCTGGGTCGGGTCGTGAGTCGGCCTTGCGCGCGTTTCAGAACGTCGGCATGCGGGTGACCCTGCTTCGAGATGTGACCCCCATCCCACACAACGGTTGTCGGCCGCCCAAGCGGCGGCGCGTCTAAAGGCTTCGGAGGCAATTGATGACGAGCCCGAATTTGGTTGCACGTAACTGGCGAGAGCTAATCCGACCGCGAACTGTCCCGGTCGATCAAGAGAGCTTGAGTGACACCTACGGAAAGTTCGTGGTGGAGCCGCTCGAGCGTGGTTTTGGGATCACGCTTGGCAACTCCCTTCGACGGGTGTTGCTGTCGTCGCTGCAAGGTGCAGCGATCACCGCCGTCAAGATCGACGGCGCACTGCACGAGTTCACCTCCGTGCCCGACGTCGTTGAAGACGTCACAGAGATGGTCCTCAACTTCAAGGAGGTCGTGGTTCGGTCCCACACGGCGCGTACGCAGACGGTGCGCATCGAACGCGAAGGACCGGGCGTTGTGACGGCGGGAGACATTCAGGTCAGCGACCAGATCGAGATCCTGAACCCCGACCACAAGATCTGCACCTTGGCCAAGGGGGGCCGGTTTGCTGCCGAGCTCACCATCAACGTAGGCCACGGTTACGTCCCTGCCGACCGCAACAAGACGGCCGGGATTCCAATCGGGACCATCGCGATCGACTCGCTTTTCTCGCCGATCCGCAAGGTCAACTACGCGGTCACCAATGCGCGTGTCGGGCAGATCACCGACTACGACAAACTGACCCTCGAGGTGTGGACCAACGGTGCCGTGAAGCCTGCGGACGCCATGGCGTACGCCGCAAAGATCCTCAAAGACCAGCTCACCATCTTCATCAACTTCGAGGAGCGGGACGAGCCGGTCGAGGAAGAAAGCAGCGAGGAGCCGCTCAACGAGAACCTCTTCCGTTCGGTCGATGAGCTCGAGCTGTCCGTTCGCTCCGCGAACTGCCTTCAGAACGCGAACATCAAGTTGATTGGCGAGCTGGTGCAGAAGAGCGAAGGCGAGATGCTCAAAACCAAGAACTTCGGGCGCAAGTCGCTCAAAGAGATCAAAGAAATCCTGGCTGACATGGGGCTTTCGCTCGGCATGCAGATCGACAACTGGTCGCAGATGCTCGAGCGCTGGAAGACCCAGCAGGCCAATCAGTAACCGCGGTGTACGGGTAGGGTCGTCATGAGGCATCAGAAGGCAGGCAGGAAGTTCGGGCGCAATACCAGCCATCGCCGCGCCATGTTCAGGAACATGGCCGGCAATCTCGTGTTGCACGGGCAGATCAAGACGACCGACGCCAAGGCGAAGGAGCTTCGGCGCATCGCAGAGCGGCTGGTGACCAAGGCCGTTCGTCTCGGTGACGACCTCACCGTCGACGTGGCTAAGGTCAAAGACGAGGAAGAGCGCCAGCGAATCCTTGCCCGGCGCCTTCACGCTCGTCGAGAGGTCGCCCGATTCCTTCCGAAGCAGCTGGTCAAGACCAACAGTGATGGCACCGTCGAGCGCGTCGACCTCCTGCACAAGCTCTTCACCGACATCGCGCCGCGATACGTCGAGCGTGCGAAAGAGAACAAAGGCGGCGGCTACACCCGCATCATCAAGGTGGACCACCGCCGCGGCGACAACGCCCCCATGTCCCTCATCGAGTTCCTCAACTAGAGGGTCACTCCGCGCCTCCAAACCCGAAGCGATTTCAAGCGGTTCCACACCGCACCGCGAAAACCCAATCGGCGCCGGGTTCGGGTCACGGGTGCGCCCAGTCGAGGGTGCGATCGGCCCTGACTTCACGCACGTTTTGTCACCGGGAGGGTGGGCCGCTGCGGGTTTTCGCGGTGCGGTGCGTAGGTAGCCGGAAGCGAAGGGGTTTTGGAGGGGCGGAGTGACCCCCTATGCGGCGGTGCGGTGGGGGGCGGAGGGGGGGAGCTCGGCTTGGGCGGGGAGGGCTGGGTAGAACTGTTTGCAGTAGCGTCGGTAGGCGCCGATGGGGCCGTCGCCCTCCGCCAGGAGGGGCTTGTCGAGGTAGCGCTTGGCCTCCCAGATCGGGGCGTCTTGGGACACCTCGTAGGCCAGTCGCCCGAGCGCGATCTCACGGATCAGGGTCGGTATCCCCAGGGGGCCCCAGTGCTTCATGGCCATCCCCATGCGAACGTGCACGTGCTCCTCATCAACGGGTGTCGAAAGGATCAGCGTGTGGAATCGAACGTTCGCGAGCGGAACGTGGATTCGCACGAGTGAGTAACCGAGGCCGTGTACTTCGACCTTGAACTTGGCCAGGAAGCTCCGGCCACCTGGGAGCGGGTAATCGATTCCGTAAGCGCCCTGCAGTACGTGGTCTTCGACCTCGAGGTCCCCCTCGTACCAAGCATTGCGAAACCCGTGAAGCTGAACGAAATGCCCGATGTCGACGCTGTTCTCGCTCGTTTCCTGCGGATGGCTGCGTACGGTGAGCGACCGAACCCGAAAATCCGTCCATCCCTCGGTGGGAAGGACCGGAATGCCCCACTCGGGCTCCAACCGTTCCGGGTGGTACCAGGCGAAGATCAGTCCGTTGTGTTCGCGCACGGGCCACCGATGAAGATTCGCTGGCGAGGTGGCTTTCACCTCGCCGTTGCGGTCGCGGTACAGGTGCAGCTTCTGCCCGAAGTACGCGCGCACGAGGTGCCGACGCTTTCGGAGCTCACTCGATTCCGCGATCGTGTACCAGCCCACGGGCATTCCCATGAGCCGCGATCCACCATTGAGGCCTTGCCCAACACTCGTCATCGTGTGCAAATCTAGGACGATGTGCTCCGAAGTGTCGCAAAAGCCGCTCAACGGTAGGTCCGCGTTCCTGACCGGTTCCTGGCTGGTCCCGAACGGTTGAGGCTGGGGCTGACCCGTGAAGAACACTCAGGATTCCGACGACCTGGTGATAAACGACGCACTGACGGTGCCCGCTTCGGACCTGTCTTGGACGGCGTCTCGTTCCTCGGGGCCCGGCGGTCAGAACGTCAACAAGGTGGCTACCAAGGTCACCCTTCGCTTCGACCTCCGAGGGACGCGGGTTCTCAATCGTTTCGAGAAGGCGAGGTTGCGCAAGATCGCCGGGCGACGGCTAGACGCGAACGGCGCGCTTCTGATTATGGCGCAAGCGGAGCGCACCCAGCGTCGGAATCTATCGCGCGCCCGGCACACACTCAGACGCCTCATCCTCGCCGCGCTGCCACCGCCCAAACGGCGCGTTGCGACGAAGCCATCGGCCGGGGTCAAGAGAAGACGCGTCGATAACAAGCGAAGGCAGGGCGAAAAGAAGCGGTCGCGACGCCGCGTGACCGGTGACCCCGACGCGTAGGACGCGTCGACTCTGCTCATCGGTATGGCGGTCCAGGTTCACCGGGCCCCGAGCGCCGCCCCAGGATACGCCCCACGGCCCTCCGAACCGAGGCCCCACGCGAACGGTTCGAAGACAAGAGGCGGATCAACGCGTGATCCGGAAGTCGGTGTACTCCCCCGTGTAACTTCGCCAGCGAACGTCGACCCCATCGACCCGTGCGGTTGATGGCCCCTTCTGCGACCACGACAGGAAGTCTTTGACGTCGTCCTCTTCACCTTCGGCGACGATCTCGACCGAGCCGTCTTGGCGGTTCTTGACCCAACCGCTCAAACCGTGTTGACGGGCCTCGCGTTGCGCGGTGGCGCGGAAGTACACGCCCTGAACTCGTCCGCGGACCACCAAGTGAATTCGCTTCTGACCCATCTTCTAGTTATTGCGCATCAAACGCGCGTCGCAAAGCCAGCGCATGCCGCTACCCGTACCGAACGCCGAGCACATGGAGATACCCGAACACCATGAGCTGACCTACGTGCTGCCCGACGCTACCGCCATCCTCGGAGGCGAGCTTCTTGGCGAATACGAACGCTTCGGCAACGTGCACCGCCAGCAGTCCGAGTACCATCATGCGTCCAATGTCCGGCCGCGGCACCGAGCCCGGTGAGACGAACGACGCAATTCCCCAGAACCACCCCGCAAGGACGAGGAGCTTCCCAAAGATGACCACCGGTTTCATGCGCGCAGCATACTCAATCGTGAAGCCGCATGACACCGGGAAGTGGCTCCTGCGGCGCGAGCGCGGGCGCGGGAACGTCGAGGAGAGCCGCAACCGTTGTAGCGACGCTGAGTGCGCTATGTACCCTGTTGCTGACCCGCGGTTCGATCGCAGTGCCCCACATCAAGATCGGCACCTGGCGGTCATACGGCCATGGTGTGCCGTGATTGGTGCCACCCCGATCCGCGAGGGCGTCGAACCACCCTTCGTCCGTGACGAGGTAGAGGTCGCCCGGCGGATCGGCTGGCAACGATGCGCCGACCAGTCGCTCGATCAGCTGGTTGCTGGCCCGAAGATCAGCGCCCCGGGGCGCGTCGTAGACCGCTCGCACGCCTTGGAGCCGAGGCATGGCCTTGCCCAACACTCGGGTGAGCTCTCGGTGGCGCTCCCTTCCCGCTTTCGTGTAGGTGATCAGCGGCGGGACGTACGCAGCGATCCAATCCCCCGCGCCGAGTGAAGCATCCGCGGCCCGTTCCGCATGGGTCATCACCGCGTCATGGGCGATCCGTCCCGCGATCCCGCCTTCCCGCCGTACCCGCTCCGGCATCGCAGCGACCCCGTGGTCAGCGGTCAGGACGAACGCCACCGGCCCACGGGACTGGAGGATCGACGCGAAGCGCCCGAGCGCCCGGTCCGTTCGGAGGAGATTGTCCGCGTACTCCCATGATCGTGCACCCCACATGTGCCCCACGATGTCTGTTCCCGAGACCCCGAGCACCAGCAGGTCGGGACTCTCGTCGAGTCCCATCCCCTCGGCCTTCACCGCCGCGAACGCGCCTGCGATCAAATAGTCCGTCGACTCGGGCACCGCCGAGAAGGCGGCATAAGGGTCGGGTGCTTGCTTGGGGTCGTGAGCGAACGAAAGCGCGGCTTGTCCTTCTTGGTCGTCTTGCGCGTCTCGCGCGTACGGGCCTAGTCTTGCTTCGAGCCAACGGGGTTGTTCGGGCTCCCACACCTCGAGCAATCGTTCGACCGGGTTTGCTCGTATGAAGTCGGAGAGCCACTCGGGAAGCCTTCCGTTCGGAGCGTAGTAAGTCGAAGTCGTCAGTGACTGTGCCTTCGCGTCAAAGAAGACGGCAGCGGTTGGGCCCTTGCCGACCGATAGCGCCGCCGCGCGCGCCTTCATCGAGATCCCGACAATCTTGGCCTCGCCGTTAGTCTTCTGGCGAAGGGCATCGGCGACCGCGGGGACCGCAACCGCAAGTGGGCTGACGAACCGCTCGGGGTTGCCGATCACCGTGTGTTGGTGGTCGTCCACGATTTTGACCGGCCCGCGCTCGGGATCGAACACGGCGTTGGCCACGACGCCGTGCATCGATGGTGGGACGCCGGTTGCCAGTGAGGTGTGCCCAGGCGCCGTCTGCGTCGACGCGAAAGGGAAGGCTGCCTGAAGGTAGACCCCTTGCTCGCTCACCCTACGAAGCAGGCTGCTCTTCGGAAGAAGTGGCAAGTAGGAGTCGAGCACCCAGCTGCCGAGCTGGTCCACGATGATGAGGACGACCAACTTGGGCGCGGCAGCGGCGCGGCCGCGCGGCAGCGGCACGGCCTCCGTCTTTGGCATCGTCGATGGGGTTTCGTTCTCGGCTGGCTTCGGGGCGCAGGAGAAGCACCCCACCGTGGCTGCAACCAGGGCGACGATGAGAAACCGGGCCATCGACCGAAACCCTAACGTGAGCGCGGAGATCCCGCTAGCTTGCGACAACTGCTTGATGGCGACGCCCGGAGCGCTACACCCTCGCTGTGCAGATCGTCGTCGTAGACCATCCTGTCCTCTCCGATCGCCTCGCGCTGCTCCGTGACCAAGAGACGCCACCGTCGGTGTTCCGCACTGCGCTCGAGGAAGTGTCATCGTTCCTCATCTACGAGGCCATCCGGGACGTCCAGACGGCGTCCGTCGAAGTCCAGACGCCGTTGGGGCTTGCCCCGAGCCAGCGCATCGAGGAGCCGCCGGTGATCGTCCCGGTGCTTCGTGCAGCGCTTGGCATGTTGCACGCTGCGCTCCGACTCCTTCCAAGCGCACCGGTCGGTTTCCTCGGCCTGCGCCGCAACGAGCAGACGCTTGCCGTTGAGCCCTACCTTCAAACGATTCCATCCGGGCTCGAGGGTCGCCCCGCGCTTGTCCTGGACCCGATGCTCGCCACCGGTGGCTCACTCGAACATGCCTGTCGTGCCGCCAAAGGGTGCGACGCCGGACCCATCACCGTCGTCACCGTCTTGTCCGCGCCCGAAGGGGTTCGGCGTCTCGAGTCGACCTCTCACGTGCATCGATTGGTGACCGGCGCAATCGATTCGCGACTCAATGAGGACGCGTACATCTTTCCAGGGCTTGGAGACGCCGGCGATCGGCAGTTCGGCAAGATGTGAAGATACTCCCAGCCGGGCTTCGGGCGATCGCTGCAAACCTATGAAAATATGAGATAAAGTTACTCTGTCGGTTGCGTTGTGGTCCACTCGGCCCAATGATTTGCCGATCGAGGGCGGCTACGCTACATACGCCGGCCTCGTCTACCGAGGGAAGACAAGACCATGAAAGCCGACATCCATCCCGAATACAACGTGATCACCGTCAAGTGCGCTTGCGGGCACTCGTTCGAGACGCGCTCGACTCAGCATATCGAGCAGGTGGATATCTGCTCGGACTGCCATCCCTTCTACACCGGCAAACAGAAGCTGGTCGACACCGCGGGCCGCGTCGAACGGTTCCGCAAAAAGTACGCGAAGTCGGGCAAGGGCAAGAAGGCAGAGGCGGCGCCCGAGGCGTCGACCGAAAACTAGGCGCCGTGCCCCGCAAGGGCAGCATACTGCTCACCATGGCCCAGCCTTACATTGGCGGTCAGGCGGTGATCGAGGGCGTGATGATGCGCGCGCCGGCGTGCCTCACTGTCGCGGTCCGGCGTCCAGACGGCACCATCGCAATGCGCGAGGGCCCCTACCGCTCCACGTGGTCCAGGCGTCTTTGGAAGCTCCCTGGCTTTCGTGGTGTTGCCATGCTCGTCGAATCCATGACGATGGGCTTCTCCGCTCTGCAGTTCTCCGCTGAGCAACAGATGACGGAGGAAGAGCTCGCGCAGGACGACTCGGGCAAGCTCGCGATCGTGCTCTCAACGCTGCTCGCACTTGGGTTGTTCATCGCTCTGCCACAGGCGCTTGCGAGCTGGACCGCGAGCAGCGCGGGTTGGGACCTCGGTCTGACCGACACTGCGTTTCACGTTCTGATCGGAAGCTTCAAGCTTCTCGTCTTTGTCGGCTACCTCTACGCGATCAGTCGCCTTCCCGACGTGCGGCGCCTCTTCCAGTATCACGGCGCCGAGCACAAGACGATCCACGCCTACGAACGAAACCTCCCTTTGTCGGTCGAGAACGTCCAGGCACAGAGCACCCTTCATCCGAGGTGCGGCACGACCTTTCTCGTCGTCGTCATCGTGGTCTCCATCATCCTCGGGTCGGTTGCGGCACCGCTCCTCATGCCGAACGTCGACGGTTGGTTGGCCCAAGTATCGCTTCTCGTCATCCGCATCGGCCTCCTGCCGATCATCGCGGCGATCTCCTACGAGCTCCAGAAGCTGAGCGCACGGTTCTGCACGACCGGGTGGCGGCGCGCCTTTCTTTACCCTGGTTTCCTGTTCCAGAAGATCACGACGCGCGAGCCAGACGACGAACAAGTCGAGATTGCAATCGCCGCCATGGAAGCCGCCGCATGGCGCAACGACGTCCAAGAGGCTGTGCCGTCCGGGGACGAACCGATTGTGTTTGCGAGTTTCGACCGCTTCAGGGAAGTATTGAGCGGGGACGGCTCCTTGGCCGCGTCCCGCGCAGCCTGAACCATGCTCCCAGAGGACAAGCTCGAGTCGCTCTCGGCCCGCTATCGAGAGATCGAGGAGCTGCTTTGTCAGCCAAACGTCGTTTCGGACGCGAAACGGTACACGCAACTCAACAAGGAGCGGGTCGACCTCCAGGAGATCGTCGAGGCCTGGACGCGATACGCGCAGCTGTCTGAAGACATCACGGGTCACAAGGAAGCCATGTCCGATCCGGATCTCCGTGAGCTTGCCGAAGAGGAGATCCCGGCCCTCGAAGCCGAGCGCGTCGAGCTCGAGGCGCGGATCAATCTCCTGCTTCTTCCGAAGGATCCCAACGACGCGAGGAACACGATCCTCGAGATCCGGAGCGGGACCGGCGGAGAGGAAGCAGCACTGTTCGCTGGCGACCTCTTCCGGATGTACTCCCGGTACGCCGAGAGCCAAGGCTGGAAGGTCGATGTGTCCTCGTTGAGCGAAGCGTCGGCGGGCGGAATCAAGGAGGTCATTGCCGAGATCTCCGGTACCAACGTGTATTCGAAGCTTCGGTTCGAGGGAGGCGTCCATCGTGTCCAACGGATCCCTACGACGGAGTCCCAAGGTCGCATCCATACCTCTACGGCGACGGTCGCGGTGATGCCTGAGGTCGACGACATCGACGAGGTGAAGATCGACCCGGCGGACCTCGAGATCTCAACAACGGCTGCCGGCGGCCCCGGGGGCCAGCACGTCAATCGCACGATGTCCGCGGTGCAGATCAAGCATCTGCCAACGGGGATCATGGTACGGTCCGAGCAGCAGCGGTCCCAGCATCAGAATAAGGCCAAGGCGATGCAGATCCTTTCCGCCAAGCTCCTCGACCTCGAGCGTGAGGCGCAAGCGAACGCGATTAGCTCCGAGCGCCGAAGCATGGTCGGGACGGGCGAGCGTTCAGAGAAGATCCGGACCTACAACTTCCCGCAGAATCGCGTCACTGATCACCGCATTCAACTGACCGTTCACAGCCTCGATCGGATGATGGAAGGCGAGGTGGACGAGATGCTGACCGCTCTCCGAAGCCATCATCAAGCCGAGCTGATGAAGCACGAGGACGCGTAGCTCG
The DNA here is from genome assembly GCA_039028875.1 of Myxococcota bacterium. GTDB lineage: Bacteria > Myxococcota_A > Polyangia > Polyangiales > Houyiibacteriaceae > SG8-38. The sequence continues at coordinate 9,829 of JBCCHE010000009.1, forward strand.
TGTCCCCTGGTCGGTGAGTCAGCGGCCGACGGCAGCGAGCGCCCGATCCCTAGCGGCGTGAAAGAGCCGCATGCCTTCTTCGAGGCCACCGACCAAGACGCTCGAGTTCGCGCCGCTCTCGAGCGTCGATTGGATGCTCTCGACGATCGCGAGGTCTTCTTTCTCGAACACTTGCTCCTGGATGTGCGTGAAACTTCTTTCCAGGCGCTCCCTGTCCTGAGAATCGGCAGGTGGGTCTGCGACCAGCATTCGGTGAACGACTCGGACGCCGTCGGTGCCTTCAGGCATGAGGCTCATCTGAGAGAGCCAAAGTGGATGGAAGACCAACACGGCGTTCGGGAACAGCGTGTAAAACGCCGTCGTGTCGCGCCTGAAATCCCACGCGTTAGGGTCTCGTTGAACCGCCTCGAGGAGCGACTTTCGGGCCCCGACCTGTCGGACGTGTGGAGCACAATCGTCTAGGATTTGCCCGTTCACGAAAAACCGAGAGAGGCTCTTTCGGTGAAGTGACCTCACGTGGTACCCCTCCGCGAACGCATCCATCACGAGCTTCCAGTTCGCCTTTCGCGTCGTCGTCACCGTACGCGCCACAGAATGGCTTGCCAGCCCGAACGCATCGAAGTCGTCATCGAGCACGGGACCGAGCGCCGTTCGCACGTCGATCGGATCCTTTGTCGGAGGATCGAGCAGCACCCAAACGAACCCATGATGTATTTGATGAGAGATCTTCTTGAGCCCGAACTCTTGGTGGTCCACGCCGTCAAAAACCTCCTCGTTCGGGATGTGCAACAGTGAGCCATCGAGGCGGTAGCTCCAGGCGTGGTAGGGGCATGTGATCGCCTTGTTGCACTTGCCCGAAAGATCGTCGATGAGCCGAGCGCCGCGGTGGCGGCAAGCGTTGACGAACACTTGCACGTCGCCCTGGTTGTCACGCAGCACGACCAACGGGATACCCGCGAGATCTTCGGTGACGAACTGGCCAGCCTCCGGGATCTCCGAAACATGCGCGACGATGACCGGCTGTCGGTGGAAGAGGGCGCGACGCTCTCGTTCGTACTCGGACGTATCGACGTAGCGATCGATCGAGACCTTCGTCGACCGTGAGGGCACCTCCGAACCGAGGTCGCGGGTCATTCGCAGCAATCGTTCGACGGCGCTGCGCTGAACTTCCGGGCGCATGACTCGAAGCTATGTGAATCGCGCGCGGCTGACAAACCCCTCCCCTCGGGCGGAAGAATCCCAAGCGCGTAGACCGCGTCCTAGCGTTTGGTGTCGAGCAAGATGGTGTTGGCGCTCGCCGCGACGCCTCCGCACTCGTGCGCGCCCGCGCATCATAAGACGTCACAGAACCCCGCAAAACGCAGAACATCAGCGACCTCTTGCGAATTCGCAGGTCACACGATGACTGCAGGCGGAGCCAGCCCTGCGCCCCTCGCGTGGGCACGGTTTGTTGGCCCGGCCACAAGTCGCGTGCGTATGCGACTCGGTCGGTGTCATTTGTCGAAGCTCTGCCTCCACCAAAGAGGCGATCAAGCTCGTTTCGAAGCGACTCAGCCTCGTCGGCGGATGGAACAAGCACCCCGCCTGTGGTACCGACGCAAGAGGCAATGGGCAATAGCAGTGGTCAAACGCCTACCGTCGAACGCTACTCCGGGTCGAAGCTGCCGACCCGCTTTGGGATGTTCGATGTGGTCGTCTACAAAGAGACCGATGGCGATAAGGAACACGTGGCGATCACTGTCGGCGAGATCCGAGGCGCTTCGGACGTTCTGATCCGCGTTCACAGCGAGTGCCTGACGGGCGAAGTCCTCCACTCGCTCAAATGCGACTGCCGCGACCAGCTCGATCTTGCTCTCGAGCGCATTCAGGCCGCTGGGACGGGCGCCGTTCTGTACCTGCGGCAGGAGGGGCGCGGTATCGGTCTTGGCAACAAGATTCGCGCGTATGCGATGCAAGACCAAGGCCTCGACACCGTGGATGCCAATCTTGCGCTCGGGTTCGAGGACGATCAACGAGGGTACCAAGTTGCCGCGGACATGCTGCGTGACCTTGGCGTCGAGTCCGTTGCCCTCATGACGAACAACCCACGGAAGGTCGCTGGCCTCGAGGGAGACGGCATCACGGTTTCACGCAGAGAGCCGCACGAGATCGAAGCACACGAACACAACCGCGACTACCTCCGCACCAAGCAAGCACGGCTCGGCCACCTTCCGACCAGCCACGACGACTAGGGAACGAGGCGCTGCTCGCGAAGCGTCTTTGCCACAGCCGCGGTCATCGAGTCGATGACATCCGCGATCGACGTTGGGTTGACGGTGTCCGACTGGCCGGACCACACCAGGCCTCGACTGGCGACCGAGTAGAGATTGGTCTCGAGACGAAACGTGGTGTTGGTCTTGAAGTATCCTGGCTCATGAACCACGGCGTAGCTCGTCGCGTAGTAGCCGTAGTACGGAATCGCATAGTAGTTCGAGGGGACGGTGTGCGTGCTGCCCTGAACGTACTCCTGCTCTTTGTCGACGCCGAGCAACCTGGTGACGATCACGGCATCGAAGCTGCCCTGTTGTAGGGCTACATCGAGTTCTTCCCTCGAGATCTGCGTCGATTGAGGGAGTAACTGCCAGCTCGGTTGGGCTCGCGCGCCCTGTGACGCCAGCTGTTTGGCAAACTCGTCTTCGAAGAGTCGGCGGCTGCCCTCGTTCTGGCCCACACCGATGATGAGAAGATCATCAAAAACGACGCCCTCGAAACCTGGATTGCGCCAACTGATCGGCACTGTGGTGGGCGTTCCCGCGCACGCCCCCAAGAGGGCAATTGCGAGAACAGCGAATGCTGGGGAGCGGAGGTCACGTCGGTTCACGCGCGTCACCCTACGCGCCACGCCCTCTCGACGCCACCTTTCGCTTCATGACGGGGCGTGCGCTTCGGAGAGCTGCGCGAGAAGCGACCCGACCGATTCAGTGACGAGCGCCACGCGCTCCTTGACGTCCAGCGTCTGGAGGATGCGCTGTCGTTCCTCGGGTGTGACCACCAGCTGGTCGGCCACCACATCCGCCGCCCTGCCGGGTGGCAACTCGGCAGAAACCTGAAGCGAAAAGTCCGGCTGTCGTTCTCGAACACGCGAGGCCACACTCATGGCGACGGCCATCATGGCCACGACGTCTGTGGAAGGAGCGGTGCCAACGTCTTCGATCCGGGTCGCCCGCGCGAGGCGATACGGAACCTCACTGCTCGGCAGCTCCTCGAGGCGGGCACGGTGAAGGCCGTGCAGGATGAGGTCGTGGGTCCCGTCGGCGCGCAGTTGGTGCCCGACGATGCGCCCCACGCCTGCGATCTCGTTGATCGGAGGATCGCCGTCGTAGTTCTGTTCCCAGCCGGGTTCGAGGAGCGCGACCGCCATTGCCTTCGGTCCATCCTCCAGACAGTCTTCGGCCATCTGTCGGTAGCGTGGCTCGAACAAGTGGAGCGGGAGCGCCGTCCCAGGGAAGAACACGACTCGCGGGAGCGGGAAGACGGGCAGGCGATCGAGCTCTTCTGAGGTGAGGGGCGTGCTCGGGAGCCAGTCCATGGTGCGATACTACCCGCAGTCGTGCCAGAGCACACGCAATGCGCGAGGGAGGTCAGGGTTTCCAAGCACGTCACATTTGCCGCACGACATCGGAAAGCTGCCGGCCTCGCACGACTGGCATTCGGTAAGGACCGAAACCATGGCCGTGAGTTCTTCGCGCAACTTGCGAAGCTTCGCGATCTTCTGTTGCATCGCGTCGATCTGAGCGGTCAACGCGTCGGACATCCGGTGGCTCGCCTCCTCCGGGCAGACGCACCCCGATTTCAACAAGAAGAGGTCTTTGATGTTCTGGACAGAAAGGCCAGCCTCGCGGAGATCGAGTGCGAGCTGCAGCTTGGTGAGCTCGCGCCCGGAGAACAGCCGGTGCCCACAGGGGCTTCGGCGCTCTGGCTGGATCAGGCCTTCTTGTTCGTAGAACCGGACCGTCCGGAGGGTGCTGCTGCTGAGACGGGCCATATCCCCGGTCGTCAGCAACTCGCCGCACCCCGCTGCGGCACTCTGTATCGTGGTATCAGTCACGTGCGAGACTCGGAAAATCCGTGTGTTTCCAAGAGCTTGAGCAAATATGGAGGTCGCGGATGCCCTGTCAAGGCCGCGGCGCCATCCCCTTGGGATCATTGAGCAATGCGCGGTAGGCTTGCTCGATCCCCTCGAACCTGACGGCAAACCGAAAGAAGTCGTCTTGGCGCACATTCCGATAGACCGCCAATGCTTCATCCGCGGCTTTTCGGGCCGATGGCGCGACCTCGAGGTGCGCGCCCCATGCCGCCACTTCGGTCTTCAACAAGACCTCGAGCGCCAAGCCGACGGGGTTGAACGAGAGCGATCCAGGCTCGAAACCGAGGCGCCACTGGTCGTAGTCTTCTTCGGTGTTTTCCCAGTCTCCGTCGTCGAGGTGGCGACGCAGAACCTCGCCGAAATAGGCCCCACACATCGGCCCGAGAAGCGACACAATCTCATCCTGTGATGATTCGACCATGCGCGCGTAGTGGTCCAGGACGGGGAGGGTGTCCTGCGTCATGTCGAGCTCCAGGCCCGTGGCGTTCTTGACCGAAGTCACACAGGCGATCGCAAGGTCCATTACTCGGGGTGGTGTCTCCATGGGCCCCCTACGATAGCGTGCCTTTGCTGGCCGGCCATCGGGCGGCAGGGATGCTCCAGCAACTTCGACCGGGCCGATCGGATCGTGTAACATGCAGGCTCCGGATCGGCGGACCCAACGAGCTATGCGAATCGGCATATTTAGCGACGTTCACGCGAATATCGAGGCCCTCTCTGCTGTCATGGAGGCCTATGCGAGCGAAGAGATCGACGTCTACTACTGCCTCGGCGACGTGGTTGGGTACGGGGGAAGCCCCAACGAGTGCTCTGACTTGGTGAGGGATGTCGCCGAAGTGACCATTTTGGGAAATCACGACGCCGCGGTCGCGGGTCGCATGGACTACTCGTACTACTACGAGGCCGCGCGTGAAGCCCTGGACTGGCACGCCGCCGAGCTCACGCCCGAAAACATGCAGTGGCTTCGCACCTTGCCTTACAAGCACCGGCTCGAGAACGTCGGTGTCGATCTGTGTCACGGCTCGCCGGTGCGACTCGAGGAGTTCGAGTATATCTTCGCACCAGACCAAGCCGCTGAGTGTCTTCCGATCCTGAACGATCTTGGCCACATCACCCTCATCGGCCACTCGCATCTTTGCAAGGTGTTCGCGCTGCGCCCCGGTCACGTCGAAGAGCTGCCAGCCGATGACTTCGTGCTCCAAGAAGGCATTAAGTACATCGTGAGCGTCGGCTCTGTAGGCCAACCCCGCGACTACGACAACCGCGCCAGCTACACGATCTACGACAGCGACACCAAGACGTTTTCTTTCAAGCGCATCGAGTACGACATCGAAGGCGCGGCCTCTAAGATCTTCGAGGCCAGGCTCGAACGAAACTTCGGCCAGCGCCTGTTCATTGGCGTCTAGAATCGACTGTCAGTCGGCGGGTCGCAGGTAACCCTCGAAGACAGGTCGGCCGTCCTGCGGCGCATCGATGCTGGGCGTCTGCATGGTTCCGAGCGGCGTCGCGTAAGCGTGGTAGTCCGCCTCTGAGGTGAGTCCACGCGCGACGGTTGGAAGGCTCGCTCGATCGCAGCCGACACACTTTAAGTGTCGCGCGTAGCCGCGCATGGCCTCGATCGCGCCTCCGACGCCCGAAACAGGAACGATCGCCACGTTTCGGGAGCCCGGTCCCAGCGAGAACCCTTCGGGAACGACCGCCACCGCATGGGTCCCACCGCGGAGCAAGGTGCCCTCGACTTCGGCCAGCCCGCGCCATTGGAGTTGCGCGGCCGCCACGTCCGCGGGGAGCTCACCCCTCGGGAGCGAGTCCTCGAGGTCGCCGAGTGCCTTCGATAGGCGCACGCCGAATGCGACGGCTGCGCTCGCGGTTCCCTCCACAAACACCACACTCGGCGAAAGGCAGCCCCGCTGATCGTAAGCCGCGACGTCGAGCGCGAGCACGTCCGCGGTCTCGTCGAACTGTCCCTCGCCGAGCGCCGTGGCGCTGCAGTAGCCTGCGCTCATTCCGTGCCCATGCGCTTGGATCGGAACGCGTCCACCTGCTCGTCGACGAATCGCGCTTACCGTTTCGTCGCTACCGAATACGCTCACCGCGTCAGCGGACTCGACGAGCGCCTCGTTGCACGCCTCGTCACCTCCCGCGAACGTCACGACTTGCATCGCAGCGCCAAGTTGTTGGTCTACCGTTTCGAGAGCGCGCTTCAGTGCTTGCGGGAACTGTGTTTGCCGCGACGACGTCTTCACCACCACGGGGACGCCTAGGAGCAGTGGAATCGCCGCCCCTCGTGCCACGGCAGTGAACACATTGCCTGCAAGCACTATCGAGAGCAGTCGAAGCGGCGCGCTCCCTTCGTTGGCCTCGGACGATGCCGCCCGAGCAAGGCGGACGAGCGGTTCGACATCCACGGTCTCCAGCGTCGTCCTGAGTGCCCACGCGACCATCGGCGCGCTGAGTCCCGTCTCGTCCGGGAGTGTACGTACGACGTTCGCTCCGAGTTTCGCGCTTGGCATCAATCGATCGGCGGCCTCCGCGATCCAACGCGCTCGAGCTTCGACGGTCCGCGAACGCAGGGCTTGCCCGGCGTGGAGTGCCGCCGCTGCTGCCGAACGAATCTCGGGTGGACCGTCACGCATCGCCCGTTCCGAGTGCTTGGTCAGCTGCCAGTGAACAGCCCCGCGGGGCGGCGCCAGGGGCCCGACCCTCCACGATGATCCCATCGCCTACCCGCCTTCCGAGGTCGGCGGTCTGGATACAACAGACGGAATCCAAGTTGGCGCAGTCGTCGATACGCAACACGCCGAGGCCCTCTCCTTTCACCGGGCTCAAGTCGTCGGGGTCAACCGGGGTCGCGCGAACCCATGGGGGCGTCCAAAGGCGCCTATCCGAAGGATGACCTGCCAGTGAGTCGACGAGGGTCGTTTCGTACATCTGTGAGCTGAGCTCGGTCATCCCGTACTCGGCGACGATTCGGGCATCGTCGATGCCGTATCGGTCGACCATGGCACTTCGCAGGGTCGCCGGCTTTACCTCTCGCGACCTTCCTTTGTAGCCACCGGTCTGCATCAGTCGACTCGCCTCTGGCAACTGGATCCGAAAGTCGCCGAGCGTGTCCTCTGCGTGGACGAACGCAAACGACGTCCCGAGGAGTGCCACAGGCTCCCCGGCGTTCGCCGCGTCGTAGAGTGCGTCGCGAAGCCGGTCGGGCTCGAGCGCATCGTTGGTCCATACGAAAACGGCTTTGGTTCCGAACCACTCGGTAAAGCGGGTCAACATGTAGCTGAGGGACGACTGGGGCGCCTCTGCCTCGTGCGGGGCGAGCACGATAAGCCGCATTCGATCGACGTCAGGAAAGAGCATCGTGCGCGCTGCGGCCCTTGCTGCCGCGTCGTAGAGCCCAAGATCGCGGAAGGCGTGGGTGCTCCGATCGGAAGCGGTCGTTCCCGAACTACGAAAAGTCCGGATGTCGTCTTTTGGTGTGTGCGCTGCGATCCGGCGCATGCGAAACACGTCGGTTGGGAGGGCTGGTGGCCACGGTCCTGACCGGGTCAGGCGCGAGTACTCCGCGATGTTCTCGGACTGCCAGCTTGCGATGTCCTCGATGAGATGGTCGCGTTCGTCGACGGCCTGCCTTTGCGGCGATGCGATCAGCCGCCGGACGCGGGCTTCCAGTGCTTGTCTGTCGCTCACGGTAACCCTTCATGGGGGCTGCCGAGCGATTCGGCGAGGGCGTTTCGGAATCCTTCGAACTGCGCGTCGGTCAGCCCCACCGGAGGCGTCAACTGCACGACGTCCCCCCGGGCCCCGGCTGGAAGCACCAAGTACCCGCGCTCGAGTAGGGCGCGGGCGAGGGTGAGCCCCGCGAGTTCCTGTTCGAGCTGGAGGCCGATCATCATCCCGGCCTGACGCACTTCGCTCACGCCCCGGAGCTTGGTCAAACGAAGCGCGTCTCCGAACTGATCGCCTCGCGTCCGAGCCTGGTCGATCAACCCCTCGGTTTCGATGACGTCGATCACCGCGATCGCCGCGGCGGCGCCGAGCGGGTCACCGAAGAACGTCCCGGTGTGAATCGCTTCGCGGTCCGGGTTGCCCCATGCGCGCATGACCGTTTCGGTCCCAATGCATGCGCTCACTGGCAGTCCACCGCCGAGGGACTTCCCCACGCAAAGAAGATCCGGTTCGAGGTCATCGTCGATCGATCGCCACCAAGCACCACAACGACCCAGTCCGCTGAGAATCTCGTCCGCGATGACCACGACCCCGTGCTCGGCGCAACGTTCGCGAAGCGCGGCGAGGAACCCGGTGGGGGGTATCCGAACGCCGCCCCGTCCTTGGATCGGTTCGACGACGAGTGCACCAAACCCCGTCCAGTCGCTCGGCAGACTGTCGAGCGCGGCATCCACGTCGCTTTGCTGGATAGGCCACTTGGCAAAATGGGCCCGCGGCCCGAGCTGGCCCAAGAACGGTTGCGCGAAGCGCTCCGCGTAGCCCGACACCGCAAGAGGGCCGTAGCCTAGGCCGTGGTAGCTCCCCTCGAACGCGATGACGCGAGGTTTTCCGGTGGCGAGGACCGCCGTCTTGAGCGCTGCCGTCATCGCATCAGACCCGCTCAACGACAGCATCGCGCGGGCGTGCTCAAAGGGGCTCAACGAGCACAGCTTCTCGAGCAGCTCGATCTTGACGTCCGATGGGTGAAGGTCGCCGAGCGCGTGGATCAGTTTGCCGGCCTGCGCCCGAACCGCGTCGACGACCTCGCGGCGGCTGTGGCCGACGAACGCCACACCGAAACCGGAGGTCAGGTCGACGTACCGATTCCCGTCTGCATCGAGAACGTTTGCGCCTGCCGCTTCGACCCACACGATCGGGTCGTGGTTGGCGCCGGTGCGTTCGGCGCGCCGCTTTCGTCGCGTCGTCAATGCCGGGCACTCACTTGCTGCGAGCCGCGCGACCCATGCGTCGCCGACGTGTCCAGGGATCGGACGACGAACGTCCGGCAGTGCGTCACCAAGAGTCACCAGCAGGGGCTAGCGCTCAGCCGGTGTCGGCGTCAACTGCCAAACGGCTTGGGCTTCCATGGAAAGAAGACGAAGCCGCCTTCCCGAGCCTTGCGAAGTAGATCGTGGCCGTCGACCAGTAGGACGTCGAGCTCGACGTCGTGGCTCCGCCCCGCTTGGCAGAGGTCCTTGATAATCGTGGTCACGTTGTCCCGATACGTGTCCATCACGCGGAGTCCGACGGCCGGGCTTGGGTCGCCAGCCGGCCTCGCGACTTGGCAGTACGAAGCCCACTCGATCTCCGGATACCTTCGAAGCACCACGGTCAGCGTCTCCAGCAGGGCCTCGTCGGGCGGGTAGAGGAGCTGGACGAGCTCGATGGTGTCTCCGATCGATGGCGGGGCTACCCTTGATGCCCGTTCGTTCGGCGGGGCCACGGTTGGCTTCTGCTTCGGCTGCGGCTCGGCCGGTGGTTCGGTCGGCGCCTGAGGCTTTCCGATGGGACCGATCGGGGGCAGCGCGAGCTTCCCCCCTTTCAGCAGCTCGGACGCTTGGGCGGCAGGCGCGGTCGGTGCGTCAGAGTGAAGACCTGGCGCTGTCTCGGAAACTGGGTTTGTGGACTCGGTGGAGTCCGAAGTCACGACCGGCGACGCGGGTGTGACCGCCCGGCGTGCCGCCGGCGGAACGACGCTTGCCGCTCCGTAGGTTCCCCCTGCATTGATCGTCGCCGAATCGGGAACCACTTCGCGAATGCTTGGTGGCGCGTCGCTGTCTGGTTTGGCAGCGGGCCTGGAACTTGGACGGTTCCCGGTGTTGGGATCGAGCTCATCCAGGGTCGGTCTGCGGTGTGGACGTGTCGGTGGTTCGCTGTCGTCCGGGACCTCATGCGGCTTGGTCGGGAGATCGCTCAGACGATCGAGCTTCTCCGCGCGCGATGGCGCCATGCTGTACATCGTCGACACCTTCTCGACGGGTGGCGGAAAAGAGCTCGCTGCTGCAGGCGTTCGTGGCGTGGATGGCGCCGGGGGGCGTGACGTGCGGAACGGGCCAGTGCGATCCAACTCGCGAAGCGCGGTCCGTAGCTCCTCGCGATCGAACTCGAGTGAGTGCTGCGCTGCGATGTCCACGACGAGAAACGCGTACTCTCGCGTCCACGCATGCCGAACGATGTCAGCGCCCATGCTCTCGTGCGTGGCGATCGCGCCCTCCGAGTCGAGCCAACCAAAACGACCTGCCGCTGCCATCAATTCCTTTTCGGAACTGAACACCGCCAGCGCTTCTTCACCGTCGCCGTTGATCAAGGTGCGAAAGCCTTCGGCGCGCGGCTCCCACGTGGCGAGCCACACGCGGCTGCCGGCCAACGCTTCGATTGCCGCTGACTTCGCTTTCGGACCTTTCAGCCCTTCGACCAAGAGTCGAAGGAACGCGTCCGAGCCACGATCATCCACAGGGTTTGCCATCCCGTTCTCACACCATCCAGACTCCATTGTAATCCTGAAGGACTACCGGAATGCAAGTTTTCTCGCGCTTGTCCTCGTGCTTGACAGTAGGCCGACCAAGGCTAGGCTCCGCGCCTGCTTTTCGGGCCCAGATAGCTCAGTTGGTAGAGCAGTGGACTGAAAATCCTCGTGTCGCTGGTTCGATTCCAGCTCTGGGCACCGCACGACAGCAGGACGGGGAGAGTCCCTTTTTGGGGACTCCGGGTGGCCTCATAGCCCCCCGCGCCCAATGAAGCACTGCTGCGTTGACGGCACCAAGGAAAGCCAACGGTGCAATCAGGGCTCGCCTCGCTCGAGCGGCTTGCCTTCGGTCTCGAGTTTCGCCAGCGCTTCGGCCAGCTCGTTGAGCGCATTGTCTCGGGTCTTTTCGAAGGCTTCGCTGAGATCGAGTGCGCTCTCGGTGGCGTTCCGAACCTGTCTCAGCCACGACTCGAACCCTTTTCCGTGATGGTAGTAGCTGGAGAGCTCATAGCGCGCGACCAGGTCGTGGCATTCGGCGCAAACAACCAACACGACCTGGTCTTTGCCGGGTTGTCGGACCAACAGGTTGTTGAGACGGGTCGAATCGCAGCTCTGGCATCTTTGTCGGTGGACTCCCATCTCGGTCCCTCATCTTACCTCAAGGAAGAGCGACCACCAGAGCGGTCCGACCGTGCAGCTGACGGCGAGCGCGAGGGCGCTCAGGATGAGCGCGGGGCGGACGAGGTCGCGCGTGGTGAGGTAGCCCGAGCTAAATGCAATCGCATTTGGCGGCGTGCTCACGGGGAGGATCATCGTGCACGAGCAGGCGTAGGCAACGACCATCAGCAGCGGTGCCGTCGGCATCTCCGAAATACCCACGACCACGGGCACGAGCAGGTTGGCCGTCGCGGTGTTGCTCATGAACGTCGTCATCAAGCCAGCGATGAGCGCAAGCGCTGTTGCGAGCCAAAGCGGGCCCATCCCTTCGGGAATGAGCGACACGACGACGTGGCTTAGCCCGCTTGCCTCGACCGCCGCGCCCAGCGACAAGCCGCCCCCAGCGAGAATCAACACGTCCCAAGGCAGGCGCCGAAAGTCTTCGTTGGTGAGAATGCGCGCCCCAAAGAAGACCACCACGGGAATGAGCGCGACCGTTCCCGTCTCGAGTGGATGCACACCGCTCGTGAGCCAGAGCAGGATCGTCAACACGGCGACGCTGAGCACGAGTCTCGTCCCGCTGCTGTCTTCGATCGGTTCTCCCTCCGCCATCGACACGCGCTCCACCCCCGCCGGATACATCCGGACCAACAGACCCCACGTGAGCGCGAGGAAAACGACCAGCATGGGAAGCGCCATCACCAGCCAGCTGGCGAAATCCGGCGCATTGCCCTCTCCGATCATAGCCTCGACCGCGATCGCGTTCGGAGGCGTCCCGATGGGCGTGCCGATCCCTCCGAAGTTGGCGCCGAACGCGATCCCGAGAGGGAGCGCCCGCCGGAACGGGTCGTCGTCGGGCACCTGCGACAACAGCGGCATCGCCAAGCCAAGCATCATGGCCGCCGTTGCGGTATTGCTCATCCACATGGAGAGCAGCGCCGTGACTGCGATCATGGCGGCCAGCACCTTCGCAGGCTCACCACCGCTTCGGTCCAACACCCGTCGTGCGAGACGTTCGTCGAGCCTGAACCTGCGAAAGGCTGCCGAGAGAACGAACCCCCCGAGAAAGAGCAGAACTACGTTCGAGAAGAACGGCGCAAGAAACCGACTCGACGGGACGTCGACTCCATGGTCAAGCAGAACAGGGCGCAGCCAGCCGAGTTCGAGGATCAGGATGACAAAGCTCGTCACGAAGAGCGGCACGGCTTCGGTCACCCAAAGCACCGCCGCCAGCATGACGAGCGCCAGCGTCACCGCAGGGCCGGGTTCGAGGCCGGTCCATCGTTGAAGCAAATCGGTCGGGCCGATCGCGATCACGACCAGAACCAACGCAACGCCTAGAATCACTCGACGGCGACGACGACGCACGCGCTTCGGCTTTGATGCGGGCACGGAAGCGGAGGCCACGACGGTACACTGCCACGACGACGACCACTGTGCACCGATCCGTTATGTTGCAGGGCGCGCCAGGCGACCGAACCGGCCTCTAGAGGCGCGCTCGACGTCGCCGAGTGACGAACAACGCCATTCCCACCAAGAGCACGGCCAAGAGACCGCTCGCAGCCTCGGTGTCCGAGTGCGCGGCACATGCGCCGCCCGTCACGTCGAATGCCCCCGGCGGCGGCGGAACGGTTTCGTTGTGATCTGCGACGGCGGTGGCGATGGCGGCGGTGTTGTTCTCGATGACGCTCCCGTCACCACTCGTCGAGAGCTGGAGGATCTGCGCGTTGGCCGGGAGGCCCCCGTCCTCGCCTGGGGCAAAGGGCCAGGGCTGTCCCGCTGCGAGCCTCACGACCTGACCGTCCTCCAACTCGAACCGCGAGGGCGCTTCTGCGAACGTGACCCCTGGCCCGCATTCGATGACCTGCGTGGCGTTGTGAAGGTTCGAGGCGTCCTCGAGGTCAGGGTTGAAGTCGAAAAGGGGATCGAGATCCATCTCGGGCGCCGATAGCGTGGTGTAGAGGCGTGTGACGTACGGGCGCGAGAGTAAGAGCTCCTGGGTCGCGATCATCGGTTCGATCACCTCGCCCTCCATGTCTTCGATGAACGCCTGTTGATCGATCGTGAAGTCGGCGTCGAGCTGGTTCGGTTCGCACACCGGGCACTGCAGGAACGTGTCGATGTCGATGTCTTCTGGGAGGTAGCGGGCGACCACGTCCCGGTATCCGTCCCAGGCCGCGAACATGAATGCGCTCTCGAACAGGAGATCGGCCGTCGTCAGGTCGGTCGTCGTCGACAAGAAGTCCCAGTTACCAAGCTCGAACTCCGAAATCACCGCATCCTCGTAGTCCGCAGCCACCCCTGCGCGTTCGGTGACGAACCCCTGCCCGCCGGCCTCGTTCGCTGCGGCGATCACCACTTGGTTGTAGTTCGCCGCCGCTCGTGGCCAGTCGATGAGGGCTTCGTTGAGGACAAGCGATCGATAGTTGACCGGAACCGCGCGGTGCTCCCCGAGCACCCAGACCAGCACACCCATGTCGTCGTCGGCTGCGACCGCGGTCGGCCGAATCGGAATCATCGGTTGATCGGAGTCGTAGGTGATCCAGATCGGGCGAATCGTGCCGGTGGCGTTCCCTTTGGTGAGGCGGAAGGCCAGGAGGTTCATCCCGCCCTCGAGGTAGCTCCCAAGAAGCTCCGAGATCGAGGCAGGGTCGCCGCCCGGAGGGACGACGTCGTAGCCTTCGGTCGTGAGCCACTCGACGGCGACGTCTCCGGCGCTGTCGGACGCTGGGTTGGTCTGGATGACGACGAAGTCGTAGGGACCGACGTTGCCCTCGGCGAGGACGTTCACTTCGCCTCCATCCGCGGCGCTTGAGCCGCCGCCGCCACCGCTACCCCCGGTACCGAAATTGGCGCCGAAGTCCGCATCGTTCTCGAGCACCGCGCATTGGCCTTCGACCACTTGCGTCGTGATGTACTGTGGGTTGCTCACCGCTTGCAGTCGTTGAAAGGCCAAGTCGGAGGACACACTGACTTCGGGGATGCCAGGCACGGGGAGGACCCAGGCAAACTCCTCCGAGGGTCCCGAGTACTGGATCTGAACGACCGCGGTGACGGTGTCGTCGGCGTTCTTCGAGAAGATGATCCGCTCGGCCGCTTGGTTGACGGGCGCGTTGGCCGAACAAAAGAACCCCCCGCATGCTTCGGCGGGAGAAGGAAGCGCGGCGGCGCTCAGTGCCGCGGCGGCCAACGCTGCGAAACAGCGAGAAATGAAGCGATTTCCAGACATCGATGTCGTCCTTTCCCAGCGCCGGCACAAGTTGGCACAGCGAACCCTTATCCTCGTATTGGATTGAGCAAGAGCCGTGCCGAACCGGCTCGCCGGCGGTTCGCTCATCGGCCCAGCGTCGATGTGGTGTCCGCCTCCGGGACATCGGCACCGTCCCGAAGGGCGAGGTAGAGCGCGGCCAGAATGAGCGCTGACAGCGGGCCTCCGAACAGGATGCCGACGCCGCACAACAGAAACGACGCCACGGCGATGATCCCGGCGAGGAAGCTGGCCCCGAGCACCTGCCACCGATGTCCTCGGGTGATCCGCCACGACGAAACGATGGATTCGATTGGGCCAGCGCGGTCGTTGTAGGTGAGCTCACTCGCTGCGAACAGGATCCCCATGAAGACGAAAATGAAGATTGGCATGAGGATCAGCGCCACGACCCACAGGGATGGCAGCAACAACGTGACCGCTTCTTCGAGCGGCATGTCCACGTCGACGGACCCCACCGACAACAACCACACGAGGACGCCGACGACCGCCATCGCGAATCCCATCGGGATCCATATCGCAACCAGTTGAAGAAAGTACTTGAGCGCCTTTTGGACCTGACTGAAGATCATGCCGACGCGCGCTGGCTCGCCGTGAAGTGCGCGGAAGCCCATCGCGGTGAAACCCATGATGAGGACACCCTGCAAGATCGTTTGCAGGAACTGCACGCCGAAGCCAAGACCATCCAAGATCGCCTTCGTCACTCGGCTGAGTTCTTCGCCACCGAGCATCACCTCCGTGATCCCGAGGATCGCGCCGATGGCCGTGGGGATGCCAAAGCCGATCAGGAACACCAGGAACTGCGCCAGCGCCCACGTGCCGACATCCCGTTGCCAGACTTCGGTTGCTGTCGACAGGGCGTTGCCGATCGTCACCGAGTCGCGGGTGAGGGCGAAGCCCCTGTTCGGGGCGACGGGTGCCGTGGGTACGGCGGCCTGCTCGGTGGGGGCGGGTCCTTCGCCGACGTCGGGCGGTCGGGGCGGATCGGTGGGGTTTTCCGGGTCCATCGCCTGGCCACTATCCTTCGCGGCGGTGCTTCCGAACAACTTTTGGGGGTCGACTGAACCGGATTCAATGATAGGGTTGTCGCCATGAATCACAGCGCGCTTATGGGTTGTTTCTTGGCTTTGGCAGTGTTGGCCTTGGGCTGTTCTGACGGTGGCGACGGCGAAGGCGGCGATGGTGGCGCAGGCGGTTCGTTCGAACCCTCCGTATTTGGGGAGTGGGTGAAGTTCGAGCCCGAAGGGACCGTGTGCAGCGACGGAAGCCAGTGGGCGTTCTACGTCGAGTTCTCGGAGACCTCCGACAACATCGCGATCTACTTCATGGGGGGAGGCGGCTGTTGGGACTACGACAGTTGTGTTTCCGGCAACGCTCGGGGCGCGACCAACATCGGCAGCGGTCTGCCCGACAACTACGCCAACGAGCACGTCTTTTTCCCGCTCGGTGACAGCGATCTGGCGGTGAACGTGAACCAGGTCTACCCGTTGATCAACGACGATTCCGACGTCACGCCGATGGCCGACTGGAACAAGGTGTTCGTTCCCTACTGTACCGGCGACGTCTATGCCGGTTCGATCACCAACACCTACTCGGATCCAACGGGCGAGAATCCCGACTCGGACTTCGCGCACCAAGGCCACAGCAACGTGCTTGTCATGACCGAGATGCTCAACGACATGTTCAACCGAACCGTCCCGAAGCTGTTCGTCGGGGGATGCAGCGCCGGTGGTGCGGGCGCGATCGTCAACTACTACTTCTTGCGGACCGGGATCGAAGGGGTCGAACGCGGCTACTTGCTAGACGATTCCGGCCCGCTCTTCCCGAACCAGGCCCCTACTTCTCGCTCGCTGCCGCTCCACAATGAAGTGCGAAGCGTCTGGGACGCAGACAGCCTGATCGCCTCCGGCCCGGAGTCCGATGTCTTGTCGGCGAACTTCGGGGAGTTGAGCCGCGTCCTCTCCGAGCAATTTCCGGAGGACCGGCTCGCTTCGACGATGTTCCGGTTCGACTACAACTACTCGCTCTACTCGTATGAGCGCTTCTGGACCCTCGACGGGCAAGGTGCCCTCACCATGTTTGACGGTGAGGGGTTGGGCCTCGATCAGAACATCGGCGCCGATCGGACCGCGATCCACAGCGCATGGTGGGACGACATCGCGCTCCTCCGAGAACAATACGACGCACCCGGGCGTGACAACCTTGGGTACTTCATCCCGTTCTACCGCGACACCAACGACAGCCACTGCGTGACGATTCCCGGCTTCGACGATGTGCCCGAGGACCAGCTCGTGAACCTGTTCTTGAGCAACTTCGGCGAGATCGCCTGGGCCGGGAGCGAGATCGAAGCCGAAGGGATGAACATCCGCGACTACGTCGATCACCTGTTGAGCGATGACCCCCTCCAAAGCTACTTCGAGGAAGACGGCGAGGGCCGCTTCTTGCCGTGTTCCCCGGATCCCGACGACCTCGACCCGGACGCCTGCGCGGACATCGTCGAGCCTCCCACCGAGGAGTAACTGGACTTACCTAGCGACGCGCTAGTTCCAGCGGAACCCTTCCATGGTCTGCTTGGCCGAGTACTTCGGCTCGAAGCCTGTGGCTTCCACAAACGCCTGGGTGTCGATCACGATCGGGTACTTCACGTGTGCGATCGCGTCGTCCGGAAGGAACGGAAACCCGAACCGTCCGAGTACGCTTCGATACAACGGTTCCGGGATCGGTACCCCTCGCTTGCCGGTCGCTGACACGACCGTCGACAGCGGTACCGGAGGCGGACCCGCCACGTTGAAGATCCCCCGTAGCCGAGCCTCGACCGCCATGGTGATCGCCTCTTCGGCGTCCCATTCGTGCATGAGATGGTAGAGCGGGTCGAAGCCGAGAACCATGGGCACTCTGGCCTTCGACAAGAAGCTCGCGAGTGTGCCGCCGCGGCTCGGGCCGAGAAAGTAGCAAAGACGTAGCACGGCGGTGTCGATCTCGGGCCACCGCCAGAGCGCGCTCCCCGCGTAGAGGTCGGCCGCGACGAGGTCGGCGAGCTCTTTAAAGGCCGCCCCCGCGAGTGGGGGTTCATCCTCGGTGTGATAGAGTGGCGAGTCCGGGGTGGCACCGTACACGGTGTGGCGTCCGACGAAGACCGCCTGCTTCACACCGTACTCGTGGCAGTACTCGAAGAGCTTTCGCGTCCCGCCGAGGTTGATCCGATAGCGCTCTTCGGTACCCGTCGTGAAGTGCGTCACGGTCGCCATGTGGACGAGAGCATCGGGTCTTGAGGTGCGGAAGACGTCCTCGGCGGGCCGCTTCCGGATGTCCGCTTGGTGCATCTCGACGCCATCGGGCACGTCGGGCCATGGCCTCTTGTCGATTCCGATGACCTGGTGGCCACGCTGGACGAGCCGATAGGCTACGCCTCGTGCCAAGGTCCCGCTGATACCCGTGATCAAGATCTTCATCGCACTCTGTCTTCTTTCGGATCCCGCATCTTCTCAAACATGAAGGACTGTGGCCTTGCGTCCAACCCGGTGCTGATGAGCCGTGTCATGGCTTCGCGTACGCGATCGACGTGAGCGCGGACCACTTGATCGGGCTCCGAGCCGTCGCCCTCGAAGTACATCGGGGGCCCGTAGTACACCTGACACGCAACCGGCAGCGGAAACAGTACGAGCTGAGGGGCCACTGGAACGAACGGGCCGTTGACCAGTTTGGCGAGCCACTTGATGTGATAGAGCTGCGGGAACGCTTCTTCGCCGCCGATGAACGCGCACGGAATGACCGGCGTCCCTGTCTGAAGTGCGAGCCGCATGAACCCTGTCCCAAAACGCACGAGCTTGTATCGGTCCTTGTAGAGCTTCCCCGCGCCTCGGGCTCCTTCCGGGAACACCAAAACCAATCGCTCGTCCTCGAGCAGCTGCTCTCCGTGCTCTGGAAGGCCCGTGAGGTGTCCAAGCCGGGTCATCGCCTGGGACGTGAACGGCGAACGCGTCAAGAAGTACTCGGCCATTCCCTGACCGAGCCGCGGGGCTTCGTCGTTGAGGATCAGCGACGTGAGGATCATGGCAGCGTCGGCACCGATCCCACCCGAGTGATTCGCGATCACCAGGGCCCGCCCTTCGGCGGGAATGTTCTCCATTCCGAAGGCGGTGACCTTGAGGTAGTGACGATAAAAGTACGCCATCGGCGAGTAGGCGCGCACGAGCGTCTTCTTCGAAAGGCCGAATCGGTCGAAACCGTATTCGTCGAACTCGATCGGGAGCCGATCGACGTTCAACCGCACTTGTTCGTCATTGAATATCGACATCGGGACCGCAGCGACACCGGAGGGTAGTGCGCCCCGGGCCCTCCGTGCAATCGGGCCGTGGCAGCCGCTCAGAAGAGGGTCGCTTGGGCATCGAATCGTCCGAGATAGTCGCGCATCCGGAGCTTCCGCTTGGTGTTGTCCGAGCTCATGTAGCGAATCTTGCCGAAGATGGGGCGCTCCGGGCCCCAGGCGCGATCGTAGCGGCCAAGGACCCAAAAGATCCCCGAGTAGCTGTTGGGATCACGACCGTCGACGGCGTACTTGTTGTTCAGCTCGATCATGGTGGCCAGTGCGTCTCGGGGCGTCGGGGACCATTCGAGGATCTTCTTCCCCCAGAGCATGCGCAGGTAGTTTTGCATCCGCCCAGTTGTGACGAGTTCACGCTGTGCGGCGTTCCAAATCGGATCGTGCGTTTCCGACTGAGCGAACTGGTCTAGCGTGTAGACGTGGGGCCGCGGGTCGTTCTCGTGGGCCGCAAGGGTTTGCTGCGCCCACCCCGGAAGCGATTCGTATTGGTCGTAGTCGTTGCGGTGCGTACTCATGTTGTACCCCACCTCGCGCCAGGTGATCAGCTCATCAAGGAACGCTTCGGCGCTTTGCGACATGCCCCACCAGCCCTCGCGCTGGCCGCCACGCTTCGACGACACTTGCTCCGGGTCCCATCCCTCGTTCAAGGTGAGCTCGTGAAAAACCTGATGGGCCGACACGTGTCCAAAGTGAAGCCACGGGGAGAGTCCGCTTGCGGCGTTGGCGTCCGGGTGACTTCGCTCCGTGGCGTAGCGATCGATCCGCGTGTCGAGGAAAGAGCGGGCGGTCGCTTCGCCAGCGACATAACCTCCTTGGAAGTCGACTCGGCCCACGTCGTGGTCGATGGGTAGGGAATTGATGGCGTCGCCGCGAAGTACGGCGTCCGAAGCCGGCCGCCATTGGCCAGTATGCTTGCTGAGGAGGTCGTCCGTTGGACACGGCAGAGATAGCCCCTTGAGTGGATCTTCGATAGGGAACTCCCCAAGGTGTTCGAGGAGGTTCCGCTGAAGAAAGCGCCGGAAATCGAATGCGCGTGCAAATACACGGTCTGTGGCGCGCAGCGGCAGAAGGCCGTTGCTGTCGACGAGCTCAAAGCGCGCGTCGATCGAGGCGGCGGCCTTTTCCTGCATCCTCGGGATGAAGAAGGTCGGGTAGTCGTCGGTGACAACCACGCAAGCGGACTCCGCGAGTGCCGCGAGCAGACCACGGCCGTGTCCCTCCTCAGGCTCGACGTAGGGAACGTAGGTTGCGGCAGTCTCTCGAAAGTACGCCTTGTTGGCTCGCATTCCGTCGAGCACGAACTGGTGGAGCCGATCGCTTGCCCAGGGGTAGCCCACGCGGAGGGCCTCCAACACGACCAAAGGCTTGCCAAGTCGCGCGGCATACGCGGCCGCGTGCTGCAGGGCGAAGTTCCAGCGAGGCCTGCGAAAGCCCACCATCCAATAAAGAACGTGGGTTCCGTCCGGTCGTACTTCGTTGGGCGAGGCGCTTGGGAGCGCTCGGACGCGGGTGTCGGGTGCGCGCTTCACAAGCCTGGCTTGAACTCTCCTTCGCTTGGAAGCGTAGGGTCAGGCCGGAGCGTGTCTATAGGCACGGTGTCCCACGCGACATTTTCGGTACGGTAGGTATGCACGGGCAGCTCGATCCCGCCTGGCAGCAAGCCGTAGATCGCGATCTCTTTGGCCATCTGCACGCCGCCGAAGTCCGCATAGTCGAGGTAGTGGGCGGAGCCCACCGCCCCCCCGCCCTCATCTCGGACCGTAAAGTCCGTGCGTGCGAGCAGTCCTGTGTCTTGATCGATCCACAGGACGTATTGATCCATATCCGCTCGGGGCTCGAGGCTGTCCCAAGTGGCGAAGACGAGGTCGTACGTTCGTCCGTTCCACTCGACTTCACCGGCATCGAGAACGACGTTCGCCGATTGGATGCGGAGGGGCAGTTCGAGGAAGTACTGCGTCGTCGGCACCACGAACTCGATTGTGGGATCTTCGGCGAATACCGGCTCACCCCCTGGCTTGGCTTTCCACGTCTTCCAACTCTGGATTCCCCAGCGGTCACCGGCGTCGGGCCCGCTCAGCAACTCGAGCTCCCCGGTCCACGCGCCGCGAAGGAAGCGGCCGTGGAGCGACTGGGGGGACTCCGCCCAATGCATGAACGTTCGTTGAACGATCTCACCTTGCCATTCGTCGGTGACCGCGACGTCCATCACTTGGTACTGGCGCCATGTCTCGTCGCCATGCGCCTGTGCGAGGGCCTGCAGCCGCTCGGTGCCGGCGGTTCGCGCCTCCGGAGAGTCCGCGACGAGGCTGTCAGGTCGGAGGTCCGCGAGGTAGAAGTGGTTGAAGACCACGGCGAAGATCACGAGGACCCCGAGCACCATCAGGAGTCGCTTCGGCCAACGTCGCGGCGATGAGGGCGCCATCGGGCCCGCCTCTACTTCTTCCAGAGCGGGCGCTTGAAGCACCACACGGTACCTCCGGAGCTGCCGGCCGAGGTGACGAGTTCCCAACCTTGTTGGCCCATCCGGTTGGCCCGTTCTGTGACTTGGGCGACCCCCGGGGCCGTGAAGCACTGGTACTGCCATTGGTGTCTGGCGGTATGGTCATCGGCGGACACCGTATGGGCCTCGGTGGTGAATACGCCGGCGGCGAACGCAACGATCATGAATACAACGACGATGATGGCTCTCATCACGATACCTCCTCGGGAGCGGCGCTTATAGCATGCGTGTTCGTCTCCCCGACAGGTGCCTAGTCTTTGAGTCCGTGCTTCTTGAGCTTGCTTTGAAGCGTTGTCGGCTTGAGCCCAAGGAGTCTCGCCGCGCCGTCGGCGCCGTAAATCTTCCCGGCGGTGCGCCGAAGTGCCTTGGCGAGGTACTTTCGCTCGTGTTCGCGAAGCGACTCCATCTGTCCGCCATGATCCCCTTCGCCGTGGGTCGTGGGTGCTGGCGCGGATCCGACTCGTAGCGCGAGATGCGATGGCTCGAGTGTCCCGTCTGCCTGGAGGATCGTCGCCCGCTCGAGCGCGTTCACGAGCTCGCGGACGTTCCCGGGCCATGGCGCCTCCATCAGGGTGTCGAGCGCGGCATCGCTGAGCCGCCATGGTCCCCGGCCCGTGCGTTGTGCGAGCTGCTGAAGGAAGCCCTCGGCGAGCGTGGGGATGTCTTCGATCCGGTCGCGCAACGCGGGAAGCTCGAGCGGGAACGCAGAGAGTCGGTAGTACAGATCTGATCGAAATCGACCGTCCTCGATCGCGCGTTCAAGATCCACATGGGACGCCGCCACCACCCGGACGTCGACCCGGACCACCTCATCCGACCCGACGGGCTCAAACGTCCCCTCTTGAAGCACACGAAGGAGTTTCGCCTGTGCGGCAAGTGGCATATCGCCCACCTCGTCGAGCAGCAGGGTGCCTCCGTTCGCCGTGAGAAACCGCCCTTGCCGTCTTCGCTCGGCACCCGAGAAGGCGCCCTTGACGTGACCGAAGAGCTCGCTCTCGACAAGGTTCTCTGGGATCGCGGCGCAGTTGAGTTTGACGAAAGGCGCGCCCGCTCGCGGGCTCCAAGCGTGGATCGCCTGTGCGAGGACTTCTTTGCCGGTTCCGGTCTCGCCCCGGATCAAGATCGGAATGTCGGCGGCCGCCCCTTGTCTGGCCAACTCCGCCATTCGACGAACTCTGGGCGAGCGGCTCCCGTCGAACGCGTCGCAGGCTTTGGATCCGCCTGCTTCTTCGACCAGCAGCCGGTTCTGTTCTTGGAGTGCGACCCGATATCGATTGAGGAGCTGAGACTGTTTCGCGAAGAGCATCGCGTACGAGACGAGTTGTCCGTAAATCCCGGCGAGGTCGACCGCCTCCGGTCGATAGGTCTGACAGACTTGCCGGTCGAGCGTAATGATGCCGAGCGAGCGATCAGCCGCGTAGAGCGGCACGACCATGCAGGAGTGCCCGTGATCCAGATCGAGCACGCCGTCATACGGGTCGCCCTCGCGCCCGGCATGGTTGTGCTCTTCGAGCGCGATCGGTTTCCGAGTCTCGAGGGCGCGCACGATCGTCGGGAAGTCGTCGAGCCGCAACCGGTGGCGCTGGACTTGATCGTTGGCCAACGGGCCTTCAGCCACCTCGACCACCAACTCGTCGCCTTGGAGGGCCAACACGGCGCCCAGGTCGTACGGAACGACTGGGCGGAGGGCCGAGAGGGCATGCCGAAGCACCGTGTCGAGTTGATCCGGCTGTCCTGCCAATTCCGCCAGCGCGCGAAGGTCGCGGGTGTGGTCTCGCAACGCAGTCATGCCTGGAACTATGAGACGAAATATCGTTCCGACAACGATATTTCGGTTTCATACTCGACTTTATTTCATCGCGAAGTGCCATAAACACCTGAAATTACATTGCTCTCATCTGGCACGAATATCGCACCGTGTGAACTGTTGAAACCACTAGAACGAGGTACAACTGATGTCTTTGCCCAACCGAGAGAACCAACGCGTCCCCGACGTCACCTTTCAAACCCGAGCCGATGGCGCTTGGCGCACGGTCACCACCGAAGACCTCTTCGCCGGCAAGAAGGTTGTGGTCTTCGCGCTTCCGGGCGCCTTCACACCGACGTGCTCGAGCAGTCACGTTCCCCGCTACCAGCAGCTCGCGCCGACGCTCCGTGCCCACGGCGTCGACGACATTCTGTGCGTTTCGGTGAACGACGCGTTCGTGATGGACGCGTGGCAGGAAGACGAACACGCCGATCAGCTTCGCTTCGTCCCCGATGGCAATGGCGAGTTCACGCGCGCCATGGGGATGCTCGTGGACAAGCAAGAGCTCGGGTTTGGCCCACGATCGTGGCGTTACTCGATGCTGGTCGTTGACGGTGTGATCGAGAAGATGTTCATCGAGCCCGAGGTCGACGGAGATCCCTACGGCGTTTCCGATGCCGACACCATGCTGAAGTACGTCGCTGAGGACGCGGTGGCGCCTCCGAGCATCGTCTTGTTCACCAAGCCCGGTTGCAGTTATTGCGTCCACGCGAAACGCCTGCTCCATGAACGAGGCTTGGCGTTCGAGGACATCGAGTCCACTCAGTCGATGCGGCTCGCTGTTGCTCGGGCGACGAGTACGCCGCAGGTTTTCATCGATGGGGAGCACATCGGCGGCGCCGACGAACTCGAGCGTTGGCTCGAAACGCATTCGGGGGGCAAGGGGTCGGTCGACAGCGCCGCTTGATCAACCAACGATGTCGGCGACCCGATGGATGTCGTCAGGATCGGAGGTCGTGGGAACCAGCAGCACCTCGTCTGCGCCTGCGTCCTCCGCTTGCTGAAGCGCTTCTTTGAGGGCCGCCGGTGTCGTCGCGATGCAGATTTGCTTCACGTTTTCCCGCGCGACGGGCGCCATGAAGTTGAGGTACCGATCAAGGTAGGCGTCGAGCTGTGCACGTGCCTCATCGCCCAGTGCGTACCAGAAACCAGTCGTCAACCATGGCGCCGGCCTCCCTCGAGACTGCCACGAACGGCGAGCGGCCTCGAACTGCAGTTCCATCTCGGCTCTCGCCGGACCAAAGCTGAACCCACACAGCCCATCGGCCCACTTCGACGCTATTTCGATCGATTCGACCATGAGCGAACCCGCGAGAAGCGTTGGGCCACCAGCGCGGACGGGTTCGGGCCCGACGGGGCGCGCACCGTCGACGACGGGCTCGCCGCGCCACACGCTTCGCATCGTATCGACACTCTGCGCCAGCCGGGTGAGGCGCTTGCCGAGGGGTGCGTCGACCGACTGATAGTCCTGTTCGCGCCCGCCGACGCCGAGGCCCGCGACGAAGCGGCCGCCCGACAGAACGTCGATCGTCGCAAGTTGCTTGGCGAGCATCACGGGGTGGTGGAGCATTGGAACGAAGACGTCGCTCACGATGCGAACACGATGGGTAAGAACCGCTGCCGCCGAGAGCGCGGCCGTGATGTCCGGGTTGTAGAACGAGATTCTCTCCCCAGCTGCGATGCTTGCGAAGGGCCCCGTGTCGATGCGCTCGCACCATTTCGTAAACGCGTCCCTATCGAGTCCCGGCGCCATCACCGGCAGGTTCATCCCGATTTCCATATCACCCTCGTTCTTCGCTTCGCCGCACGGCGGGCTCGTTGCGCCAGCGCCCGTTGCCGTATAGGACTACGCCAGCATGCGAAACCCCAAGGATTTCTTCAAACCCATGGCGATTGGTGCGCCCGCCCCCGTCCGTGAGGTCCCGTTTCGTCCGTCCCGGATGATCCATTTCTTCGATCCGAGCAACGCCAAGATGGCCGCAAAGGTGCCCAGCATGGCGACCAAGAGCGATGTGCTCCTCGGAAACCTCGAAGACGCGGTTCAGGCCGACAACAAAATTGCCGCGCGCGAGGGGTTCATCCGAATCGCCAAAGAAACCGACTTCGGCGACTGCCAGCTTTGGACGCGTGTCAACAGCCTGGACAGCCCGTGGTTCCTCGACGACGTCATGCAGATCGTGACGGAGGTAGGCGATAAGGTAGACGTGATCATGGTGCCCAAAGTCGAAGGACCATGGGACATCCACTACGTGGACCGCCTCTTGGCACAGCTCGAGGCCAAGGCCGAGCTCTCGCGGCCGATCCTCGTGCACGCGATTCTCGAGACCGCGCTCGGCGTCGCCAATGTCGAAGAGATCGCGGCAGCGAGCCCGCGAATGCAAGGCATGAGCTTGGGGCCGGCCGACCTCGCGGCATCGCGCCGCATGAAGACCACCCGTGTTGGCGGTGGGCACCCGGGCTACCTGGTTCGCACCGACCCGGATCCGGACGACGCCGAAGCGCCCCGTCCCACCGCGCAGCAGGACTTGTGGCACTACACGATCGCGCGGATGGTCGATGCCTGTGTCTCGAACGGGATCTTCGCGTACTACGGGCCGTTCGGTGACATCCGGGACACCCTCGCGGCCGAGGATCAGTTTCGCAACGCGTTCCTCTTGGGGTGCGTTGGGACTTGGTCGCTCCACCCCGTTCAGATCGATATCGCCAAGAAGGTGTTCAGCCCCCCGGTCGACGAGGTGCTGTGGGCCAAACGGGTGATCGAAGAGATGGGCGATGGAACCGGCGCCGTCATGATCGATGGCAAAATGCAGGACGACGCCACCTACAAGCAATGTCAGGTCATGGTCCAGCTAGCCAAGGCCCTTTCCGACAAAGACGCCGAGCTCAAAGCCGCGTACCAGTTCTAGGAGACCTCAATGACCGTGGAGCACCGACCGCGACGCAGCGTGTTGTACATGCCGGGTGCCAACGCGCGCGCCCTGGAAAAGAGCCGGGGCCTACCGGCAGACGCACTGATCTTCGACCTCGAGGACGCCGTCGCACCCGACGCCAAAGAACTCGCTCGCAAGCAGATCGTCGCTGCGGTCGAGCAGGGCGGCTACGGCTCCCGTGAGATCTTCGTCCGAACCAACGGCCTCAATACGCCCTGGGGCTACGACGATCTCGTGGCCGTGGCGGGCATTCGGCCGCACGCCGTTTTGCTCCCGAAAGTCGAGAGCGCGGAGACGGTGCGACAAGCCGAAGCAGTGCTCATGGACCACGGTGCGGCCGACGACCTCGCGATTTGGTGCATGATGGAAACGCCCAGGGCGATGCTCCACGCCGAAGAGATTGCCGACGCGAGTGCGCGACTGGGCGGCTTGGTGATGGGCACCTCGGACCTTGCGAAAGACCTCCAGGCCCAGCACACGGCGATGCGGCTTCCGTTGATCACGGCGCTCGGGCTGTGCCTGTTGGCCGCACGCGCCGCGCGGATTGCGATTCTCGATGGCGTCTACCTCGACTTGAACGACAACGAGGGCTTCGTCGATTCCTGTCAGCAGGGTGCCGAGCTCGGCTTTGACGGCAAGACGCTCATCCATCCCAAACAGATCGAAGGTGCCAACCGCGTCTTCGCGCCATCCGACGAGGAGGTTCAGATGTCGCGGCGCATCATCGATGCCTACGCCGTTGCTGAGGCCGAAGGCAAAGGGGTGGTCCTCGTGGACGGAAAGCTCATTGAGAGGCTGCACGTCGACCACGCGAAACGCGTCGTCGCGCTTGCCGAGTCCATCGCTGGCTAACGAAATTCCGGGCTGAACCCCGCCCACGGAGGCCCGGGTGCGCCTCCGTGGCGACAGTGCCCAACCAACGCTTGCGATCGGTCAACGAGAACGGCTAGTCTCGCTTTCCCAGATGCGGTTCTACGAATTCGAAGCCAAGCAACTGCTCCAAAAGCACCGAATTCCATTGGTGAAGAGCGAAGTTGCCCACAGTCCTGACGACGCGGAACGGATCGCCGAATCACTCGGCGGGCCGGTGGCCCTGAAGGCGCAGGTGATCGCGCCTGGGCTCGGCGAACTGTCCGTGCGGCACGCGGATGACGCACAGAACGCGAAGGCTGCCGCCGAGGAGCTTTTCGCGATCGACGATGGAGGCCGCAAACCCAAGGGAGTGCTGGTCGAGACCCGCCTTACCGGAGAGGCCGTGTACAGCCTCAGTTTCACCTATGACGGCACGAGCAAGCTGCCGGTCGTGGCCGCGAGTGACATGGCGGGCAAGATCGACGACCTCGGCGATACGCATCCTGATCGGATCGTTCGTCGGCACTTCTCGGCGCTCTATCCGTTTTCTGACTACATCGCCAAGGAGCTTGCGAAGTCGCTGTCCCTCGGCGGCAACGACCTCAAGCGCATGACACGAATCGTTTCCGGTCTTGCGCGGTTGTTCCTCAAGTACGACCTGGCCGATCTGGATATCACGTCGCTCGTGAAATTGGGTGACGGCAACTTCGTCGTGGCCGACGTCGAGGCGGACCTCGAGATCGAGGCGCGCCACCGGCAGCGACCCATGCTCGACGAGCTCGGGTTCGCCAAAGAAGACCTGCGCCAGGTTCGAGAGCCGACCCAGTTCGAGCTCGATGGTGCGCAGATCGACGCTGAAGACCCAAGAGGGATCATCAGCCCCATCGCGGAGTTCGATGGGAACATCGGGC
Organism: Myxococcota bacterium; assembly: GCA_039028875.1. Classification (GTDB taxonomy): domain Bacteria; phylum Myxococcota_A; class Polyangia; order Polyangiales; family Houyiibacteriaceae; genus SG8-38. The sequence goes on from JBCCHE010000009.1 coordinate 37,655, forward strand.
TCGTCATCGGAGCAGGCGGCGGCTCCCTCACGCTGACCGATGCCGTCCGGAAGCACGGTGGGAGGCCTGCGAACTACGCGGCGATCGGGGGAAACCCCAGCGTCGATAAGGCCAGGCGCCTCACCAAGCTCGTGCTGACGAAGCCAGGCGTCGACAAGATCGCCGTCATGTCGAACGTCGTATCGAACACGCGCGCGGACTTGGTCGCTCGCGGCGTCATCAAGGGGATCACCGAACTTGGTTTCGAACCTGCCGACAAGATCCTCATTTTTCGGGTTCCAGGCGCATGGGAAGCAGACGCCGCCAAGATCTTGGAGAAGTACGGCGTGGAGTATTGCGATCGCACCGTGTCCATCAGTGAAGCTGCCAGGCGCGCAGTCGAGAAAGTGAACTAGGGGAATCTGTCATGGCGGTTATTGTTCACGAGGATTTCCAGTTCATCGTCCAAGGGATCACCGGGCGCGAAGCACTCAACTTCACGCGTGAGTGTCTGCAGTACGGCTCGAAGATCATCGGTGGCGTCACCCCGGGCAAAGGTGGCCGCGAGGTTTACGGCGTCCCCGTCTACGATACGGTTCGTGAGATCACGAGCTCAGAGCGGGTTGACGGCACCGTGATAACGGTACCGCTCGCGTTTGCGCCAGACGCCGCCTACGAGGCGATCGATGCAGGCATCAAGGAGATCGTGATCATCACCGAGGGGATCCCGCGCAAGGACGCATCGGCCGTGGTCGAGTACGCCGCCCTCCACGGCGCCCGCCTGATCGGGCCCAACTGCCTCGGGGTGATCGTACCCGATGTATGTCGGTTCGGAAGCCTTGGCGGGCCAGCGGTCGACTGCCGAAAGGCGTTCAAGCCCGGGGTCGTTGGGGTCATGTCCCGCTCGGGCGGCATGACGACCGAGATTTGCAACGCACTGACCCTGTCCGGGCTTGGCGTCAGTACGGCGATCTCCATCGGAGGCGATCCAGTCATCGGTTCCACCTATGCCGATTTGATCCCGCTCTTTGAGGCCGACGACGACACCCAAGCCGTGGTCGTCTACTCGGAACCGGGCGGAACCGCCGAAGCGGAGCTTGCCAAGTGGACCCAAGAGAACAACAGCCGCCTGCCCATTGTCGCGTTCGTGGCGGGCCGGTTCATGGACGAGATGCCCGGGATGAGCTTTGGGCACGCTGGGACGGTCGTGAATAAGAAGGTCGACTCTCCGGCCGACAAGATGCGGCGCATGCGCGAAGCGGGCATCTCGGTTGCCGAGGAGATCGGCGACATCCCCAACCTGGTTCGAGAGCGAATCGGAAACTGAGCGGTAGAGGCAGTCATGGCAATGTTCATACGCGTAGACATCGACAACGGCATCATCGAGAAGCGTGCTGGGCTCGCCGACAAACTGGTCGAGGTGTGCCCCGTCAAGATCTTCAAGCTTGCGGAGTCGACGAGCCAGGTCGAGATCGTGGAAGACAATGTCGACGAATGCACCTTGTGCGACCTCTGCATGCAAGCGTCCCCCGAAGGCGTGCGGGTCGTGAAGCTGTACGAATAGCTGCGCGCGAGAATGAGGGAAGAACCGGACTCAGCGATCCCGGCCTTCTCGAGTTGGGACTCAGTCTTCGGGGGCCGCGGGCATGTCCCACGGTGTTCCCGTCAGCCCGAGGACGAAACGACGCAAGGCCGAGGGCTGAGGGCGATCGGGCCGAAGCGGGAGCTCGTGTTCCTCCATGAGACCTGACTCGACCCCCTCGATCGGTGTGAGCGCACCGTAGGGCGCGAACAGACGATCGACTTGTTGGCGGTCTGCGCTGTTCAGTGTCGCGTACTCTTGTTGGAGGACCTCGAGGCAATAGACCCTGTAGCGGAGGACACGAAGACCGCGATAGGTCACCCCGTGAGCGTCGTGATCGACGCGACTCTCCCCAGCCTGCCAAGCCCTTGCCGACCGCACCAAGAACGGCCAGTAGTTCTCGGCGATCTCTCTCAGGAAGTACGCCCACCCCGGATGATCGAAGTTGCTCAGTGAGGTCGCGCCGCCCATCTGGCTCGCCCGTGAGTTCCAGACGCGACCGACCCAGGCGTAGACCGCAGGCGCGCGTTCTTCCATCAGGCGCCCGGGGGTTGGGTCCTGTGCGTAGTGGCGAAACATCGGCCCAAAGAGCCCGATATCGACGAGCGTCGGGTGACTACCGAGTAAGAAGGGCTGATCTTCGAGGAGCAGACTCATGTTGTCGAGCAAGTCGAGGTATTGCTGCTTCACGTGTGGCTCGGTTTCGGGAGTGACGCCGTCTCCGCGGAGGTACGTCGCCATCTGGCGACGGCCGTAGTACCACCCCGCCAGCGACTTCGGTGCTGGAAAGTCGCCGAGCACCTCTTGGCCGATGCGAGACATGAGTAGCCGTCGCGACTCTTTGGGAACCCAGCGCCAGTAGAGCGCTGCCCGCCAACACCATTCATCGGCGTAGTCTTCGATGAGCTTCGACACGAAACGCAGCACGGGCTCCGTCGGGACAACCGGTGGCTCCGGGTAGTGCCGCTCGAACCAGTCGATCATCGGTGTCGTGTCCTTGAGCCACTGTCCATCGGCCATTCGAATGACCGGAACCTTCATGAGGCCGGTTGCCGCCAGGACTTCATCTCGCATGACCTTCGAGGTCACGATCCGGCGCCGGTAGGGCACCTCCTTGTAGCGCAGGTAGGCCTCCATCTTTCCGCTGAAGTAAGACATGTCCGCCACGTAGGCGGTCATCGGCTCCCAATCGGGGTGTAGTTGGCCCGCGTTAGACATCGAGCGAGGACCCTATCACGCGCCGATGTTCGCACCCGCTAGAAACGGAACGTGTACTCGAGCCACAGCAGGTGCTCGGGGTTTGGTTTCCGGCGTGCGGTCGAGGATCGCGTGTCGATGTAGCGCAGAACGCTATGACGGAGCCGGAGCCGATTGCTGTCGCGCCAGTGGACGGCAATTTCGACGAACCCAGTGATCGTTTCGGCGAGACTCGCGCGGCTCGATAGGTCATCCGAATCGTATCGAACGCGGGCGCGGAGGCGCATGAGGTCGAACGGTTGGGCCACCACAGATGCGAGGGCGTCGACGCCTTGGTAGGCATTTCGGAAGGGCTCGACGGCGACCCATTCGTGTTGGTACTGAAGTGATGCCCAAAGGCCTCGTGCGAGTTCGAGCCGCATGCGGGTCGCGACCGCAGCCCTGGCGGTGGTGCTTCGACGCAGGGATAGCCACCAGGCGGCCACAACGCGCGGACTCACTGCGAAGTCGACCCGGACGAAGATGTCAGCTCGGAGCCCTGGCCTCGAGACGCGACGCCAGAGGTTACTCTGGGTTCGCAATGAGGCCCGTCGCCCGACCTCGGTGGTCGACCGTATGAGGGCCCCTATCTCGTCCCTCGTTCGCAGTCCGTCTCGTTCGTCGGGGGCCGATGGACTCCGTGCGTACGGGTTGGCGAAGTTGCGCCCGTAGTAACGGAGTGACACGTCGAGCTCTGTACTTGCCCAGTCGGTCAGGCTCCGAAACAATGCCGCGAAACCTCCGCCCTGAGGCTGCGAATCGAAACTTCGGGTGACTTCGGCGAAGAAGTCTTGACGCGCGAAGCCGTAGGCGGCGTCGACGCCGACGGCCCCAAAGAGGCCACCGAAGGGACTCCGGGCGGCCTCTTGAAAACCCAGGCGAACGCCCCGAACGAGCCAGCGAGGTTTGGCGGCGTAGCCCGTGGTGCCGATCCGCGCTCGCTCATGACGCGAGTACGCGAAGCGAGCGCCCGCGAGACCTTCGGCGACCACCTTCGGTAGGCTGCCGAACCGCAGCGTGCTTTGCGGGTCTGCCTGCGAACTCTCGCGAACGAAAACGCGAGGAGCCGCGCACTTGGGGTCGTCTTGGGTCGGGTCTTGGCAGGCGGCGGCATCGACGAGCTCGACCCGCGGCACCCGGCGCACCTGGTAAGAACCCCATGCAAACGCCTCGAGCCAGCCGGCACGCAACGAGATACGATCCGCGCCGACCGCCACGCCCGTGAGTCGGTTGGTCCAGCTGTAGTCGTCGCCAACGCGAGGGTCGATGTCGGCTGGGCAGGGTGCATCTCGCACCTCGCCGAGCGATCGCTTGCAACGGAGTGTCGTCCCGGTTGCCCGCCGGAGCTCGATGTCCCCGAAGGGCCCGCTTGGAAATGCCTGGTCGGTCACGTCGAATGTGAGACGCTGCCCGAAACCGATACGGTATGTCCCAAGGACGACCCCCCAAGCCGGTCGCGTCCATGCGAGGTAGAGTTTGGGTACGACGAACCGCGTTCGCTCCGGTGTGACCGACAGGGCGCGGCGTGCAGCATCCCACCGCAGTCCGCCGACATCGTTACGCGTCACGACGGCGCCAACGCCGACGTCGAGGGCGCCGAACGAGACGACGCGCGCTTGAAGCGCCATCGCAGGCGGTAACCGATCGTTGGCTCCGCTGGTTTGGGCCTGGGCGCGCACGAACCCGGTCGCGGCGGCATCGATCGCCGCGGGTTCGAACAGAACGAACGCACGAATCGAACGGGCCAGACGTTCGTCGAGTACCCCGGCTGACACGAGGTCGCGCCACCCCCGGATGCTCTTGGATCGCCCGAGGAACTCGAATAACGCGCTGGCGTCCGCGAGACTGAGGTTCGGCAATGCGTAGAGTCGGTCTCGCGAAGCCTGTGCTAGGCGCACTTTCGTTTGGAAGAGGAGAATCAGTGCATCGAACGTTCGCTCCGAGATCTGCCCCGAGGTTCGGAGGTCGAGGATCTCCGCTTGGTCATCGACGTCGATGAAGACTTCATATGGGATTGCCGACGCGCGCCCTTCGACGACGACAACCCCAGCGAGTACGACGAGCCACCGAAGGTTCCCTAGGGGCACAGGGGGTTCGGTGCGCCAGGCGTCCCAAGATCGCCGGCCCCGTAGGGTGTGGACGCGAGGCACCGAACACCGAAGTCATCGAGCTGTGCGGCGGCGCCGGGCTCGCTCTTGTCGTACGCGACCGCGTCGAGCGGCGTACCGTCCAAGACCAGGGAGATCGTTTCGTTCTCGTTGTTGAGCGAGATGGGTAGCGCGTAGTCGACGTAAGGCAGCCCACCGTTCAGCGCGGGGTCGTCACTCCTCGCGAACACCAACAAGGTGCCAGCGGCGACCTCGATGCACGCGGTCGACTCGAGCGGGTCGCTCGGGCCGGTGAGATCGGACCATGTCAGGCCGTTGAGATCGGCGTCGGAACCGACGAGCACCTCCACCCATTCGCCGGTTCGGTTTTCGGATGAGACGGGGCTCGCCATCCATTCGGTGACCTGCACGCTTCCTGCGGCCGGCGGTCGGGTCTCGCGCGGAACGCCGTCATCGAGACACATCCCTTCCCCCAAGGCGGGCGGGCATGTCGGATTGGCAAGCCCGGGGCTACCGGCGTTGCCCTCGGCGTACTCATTATCCGGGCCCGCAGGTGCGAGGCACAGTGCGCCGGTTTCGTCGACTTGCCATGCACGTCCCTGCGGCGCCCCGTCGTAGTCGACTTGGTCGACCACCTCGTCGTCGGTGGCGAGGATGATGCGCCTCTCGCCGAGATTGCCGAGACTCACGTTGAGCATTGCGTCGACCCGGGGAGCCGCCCCCGGGCTCGCCCCGAAAACGACTGTGGTCCCCGCGTCGACAGGAGAGCATCCCGTAAAAGGGGACGCGCCGAGCTCGTCGACGCTCGTCCCGAGTCGGACCCCACCGACGTCGACGGTGCTCGTGAAGGTCACTTCGACCCACTCGAGATCGGCATCGGACCCCCTCGGGTTGGCCATCCACTCGGTGATCGCGGCGTCGCCGACCACTGGGCTGTCCAGCGAAACCCCGTCGGTGCCCAAGCATCTGCCCGCGACCGTTCCGCCCTCGCAAGCGGCGTTGGCCAACCCCGGACTGCCGGTGTTCCCCGCAAACCCTTGGATCGCGTCGAGCGCTTCGCACCACGCGGTCGGGTCGTCGTTGCCGTCACTGCTCGGCGCGACCGCGCCGTCGAGAACGAGGGCATAGCCGTCGCGCGTACTCTGGTAGCGCACGGCGTCGATCAGCTGTTGGCCGCACCAAAGCGACAGCACGGCCGACGTATTGCGCAGGTTGCCGAGCGCAGCGCCGTAGCTGTAATCGACATGGTCAGCGAGCTGGTTCGGGCTTGCGTTTCCGACGACGAAGTAGGAACCGCCGGCCACTTCGACCTCCCCGAAACGGTGCTCGACGCGGCCGGTCCCGTCGTCGCGGCTCGACGCGAGGACGACACCCCGAAGTGACCTCGCCGTACTTCGAGGGTTGTGAATCTCGACGTACTCGTTTGCGCCGTCAGCGCCGTCAGGATTGGCGAGGACCTCCGTCAACACCAAGTCGCCCACGTCGACCTCGCAGCCCGGGTCGCCGGGCAAGGGTTCGCCCCCGCAACTCGAGACGACCAACGACGACCAGTAGATCACGTGTACGGCCGCACGCGGCCGTCCGAGCACTCCCACCATCTCTACCTCCCGCCCTTGCGGGCGCTCGAGGTTATCGGTCGACGGCCGGCGTCGTTTCGTCGCGGCTCGGTGGCAGTTTGGGAAGCGACACTTGGCGAGGGTCGGTGACCACGATCTGCAACGTGTCGACCTTGCCTTTCTTGTACCGCTCGACGGTCCCGCGGACCAACACGGGCTCCTTCGTGAATCGCCCGAGCCCACTCTGCGCGAAGACGGCGCGGCTTCGAAAGATCAAGGGAAAATCGAACTTGTTCGCGCCTTCGAGGAAGACCCTCACGAGCCCTTTGAAGAACTGAATTCGACCCACGGTCCCGAGTACGACGGCTTCCTCACCGACAAGCGCCTCGAGCCGTGCGGCGGCGTCCGAGTGGTCGAGTAAGAGGTAGTTGTCTTGCCCCGCGCCTCGATGCTCCGACGTCCGGATGAAATCGGCGCGCGCATCCCACCACGACTTGCGCTCCGGGTAGTCATCGTAGTGATCCAGACCTGGGTCCCAGATCCCGCGCTTCGCCGCCTGCGCCTCCGATTCGGCTCTCGCGAACTGGTTGTGGAAACGCTGGGAGTAGCCGTACTTGGTGAAGTACGGGCTCATTCCTGCGCGAACGGCCTCGACGTTGTAGTGCGTCCACCGGCCATCTTTCCTCGCGAACACGTACGCCAGCGGCCGCCCGAAGTGGCCACGCTGCCGTTTCGGTTCGTCGCGCTCGAGGCGTACCGACTCGACGTCCGCGAAGAACTCGGCCGCAAACGCCTTGGCGTCGTCTCCCATCGGGGTTCCGGGCTTACGAGGCCGGGGTGAGTCCCCTCGTGCTCGCCGAAGATGGCCTTTGAAGTCCCGTTCGATCGATGCCCTCTCCCGGCGCTTGGGGACCTCTTCGGTGTCGATTGCGATGATGCGCACGGCGTCTCTCAAGTCATCGACGCGGATCGTATCCCCGTCGATGACCCAGACGCTCGACCCGGGGTACTCCCCGAGGATGATCCCCTCGCGCGCGACCGAATCGCCGTGAGACGTTCTTGGCTGCCCCTCCGGTTTCTTCGCCGCGCGATCGCGGGAAACCCCCGGCGCGCTGAGCGACGTGTCTTCGGCGATGACACCTCTTTCGCAGCCTGATCCAACGGCGACTGAGAGCGCGATGGCGAAAACGACGCGGGCTCCGGCGAACATCGACGCCACCGTATGGCATCAAGCTACCGGTGGCTAATCTTTGGGCGTCGGTTCGTCCGGGACTCCGGCAAGCCTTCTCGCCAGACCCTTCTTGAAGTCGAGCTTCATTTGACGACCGATTTGAATGCGCTGCGCTTGGGGAGAACCCGCACCATGCATCGATTCGGTCAGATAGCCGACCGCGTTTCGTCCCATCGTCATGTTCTCAATCAGGCGCAGCACCCGGATTCGTGACTCGGTCGGAACGTCTGCTCGGCCCTTGAGATACTTGTCGAGTAACGCCTTCAGCTCTGGGTGCTCCAGTTCCTTCTCGGACGGAGCCGTGCTGACCAGACCCCCAGCGAGGTCCTGCGCCAGTCGTCCGATCTCGAAAGGCATCTTGGTGACGTGGTGCTTGCACACGTTCGCGAGCATGTCGTCGTTCAGGAAAGCGCCGGACTTGGTCGCCTTCCCCTGGTGGGATGATGCGATCCCCGCTGCGTACATCGTCTCGTTGAGGTGCGTCATCTGTACGAGCTTGTCCTTGATATGCGAGGCGCGTTCGACGCCGTTGTGCTCGGCGGCTTGCGCGGCGGCGCCGATCAACACGTCACCCACGCCCGTCTTGCAAACGTAGCTCCGGCGGTGGTAGCAGGTGAACCGCTCGACGAGCATTGAAGCAAACTCGTACTCCCCGTGCATGAACACGTGGCTCCACGGGACGAAGACGTCGTCCAAAATGACCATCGCCTCTTGTCCCGCGAACGACGCGTTGCCAATATCGATCGAGCCGCCTTCCATGGCGCGCGTGTCACACGACTGCCGGCCATAGACGTAGGTGATTCCCTCAGCGTCGACGGGGAACGCGGCGACGACTGCGTAGTCTTCGTCGTTCGGACCAAGCCGCATGGTCGGCATCGCGATGATCCAGTGGGAGTTGATGCAGCCCGTTTGGTGAGCCTTGGCACCGCGAAGCCAGATGCCGTCGTCATTTCTCTTGGTGATGTGCACGAACAAGTCAGGATCGCTCTGCTCGTGCGGTGCCTTGCTTCGGTCCCCTTTGACGTCGGTCATGGCACCCCCGACGACGTAGTTGTGCTGTTGCATCGTCGTGAGGAACGATTTGAGGCGGTCGTGGTACGGCGTTCCATGCTTCTCGTCGATCTCGTAGGTGACCGAGTAGAGCGAGTTGAACGCGTCCATGCCGACGCAACGCTGAAAGCAAGTGCCGGTGTTCTGGCCGAGCTTCCGCTGCATCATGTTCTGTCCGACCAAGTCCTCCGCGCTCTGGGCGACGTGCAGGAACCGGTTGACGCGAAGCCCGGTCAGCGGCGACTCGACAGTCGCGACCTCGGGTTCACGAAGCGCCAAGTCGTAGGTCTCCGCGACTGCGTTGATCGACGGCCGGATCAAAGGGTGATCGACAGGCTCGTCCACCAACTCGCCAAAAAGAAATACCTTTAGCTCGCGACCACGAAGGCTCTCGATGTAGTCGTTGCCGCTTTCGATGCGGGGGGTCGACCCGCCGTTCCCAAGGGCCATGGTGCCTCCTAAGGATAAGACCCTACCACGCGTCTCAAAGAGGCGCGCCCTGCACCTCGGCCCAGCTTTCCTGCAAAGAAAAACGCCCCCGATCGTCCTTGGTGACCCGTCCGAGTGCCACTTCGTGGTCGTGCGTGAAGAACACGCGTCCGCCCTGGTTCGCGAGCCGCTCGAGCAACTCGGCTTTCTCGTCGACCACCTGTTCTGGCTGCCTGTCGTAGCCCATTGTCACAGGTAAATGGAGCCATGCTTGGCCGGGGATGAGGTCAGCGGCGTACACGATCGGACCGTCTTGGCTCGCGACCTCGGTGAGCATCAGGCCGGGCGTATGTCCGTGCGAGAGCCAAAACCGGTAGTCCTTGCCGAGGGTGTCGCACCGGGGCCCATTCACGATCTCCAACCGGCCGCTATCCTCGAGCAGGGTCGGGAGCTCCGGAATGAACGAGCGGCGGTCCCGTGCGTGCGGGTGCTTCGCGCGGGTCCATGCGTCGGCGCTCACCACGAAGGTGGCTCTCGGGAACAAGAGAGACATCGGTTCATGTTCCGAGTAGGGGGCGAGCAGGCCTCCGGCATGGTCGAAGTGCAGATGGGAGAGCACCACGACGTCGATGTCTTCATGAGAGAACCCGGCCGTTTCGAGGTTTCGGAGGAGCACGTGTTGTTCTTCTTGGACGCCGAATCGGTCTCTCATCGGCGGCGCGAAGAACGCGCCGATCCCGGTTTCGAACAAGACCAGTCGTCCTTGTTCCTCAACGAGCATCGTGCGGCAGGCGAGAGGAATCCTGTTGCGAGCATCGGGCTCCACCCACTGCGACCAGAGCGCGCGAGGAACGTTGCCAAACATCGCCCCTCCGTCGAGTCGCTGTGAGTTGCCGAGCAGCGACCATACTCTGCGCCCCTTTGCCGCCATCGCTCGAACCTATATCATCTCTTCGGATGCCGGGCAGAGCGTTGCGAATCGTGTGGTTGCTGGGCTGTTTTTGCCTCGGGTGCAGCGTTCTTGGCTGTGGTGGCACCAATGCAAGCCGCTCGGCGGGTAGCGCAACGAGCTCCGAGGGCTCGAGCCGTCCTCCCCGCGGTCGAATCGGATGCCGGCTCCACAGCTGTGCCGCGCCGCGTTTCTGTAACGAAGACACCGGCACATGCCAGCTGCTTCCCTGCGAACAATCGTCCGAATGCCCATACGACTACCGCTGCGACCTCTCGCGGGGTGTGTGCCAGTAGCGGTTAGCGGCGCTTACATACGCTGTGGCGATGGCGGCTCTGAATGTTAGCGACGATCACATGCGGCCGACCATCAAGTGAGCGTCGCTCACATGCGAAGAGTTGCTGGATGTTCGCAGTGCTCACATCGACATTGCCCAAAAGTAAGCGTTGGTAACATCGGTCTGGTACCGTGCTGCCCATGGCAAACCCGCTTCCTTCGTATCACCACGGTAGCCTCCGGGAAGCGCTGGTCGTGGCCGCGCGTCGTGTTGTCGACGACCTCGGACCTGAAGCGGTCAGCATGCGAGCGCTCGCGCGCGAAACGGGCGTTTCGTCTGCCGCGCCTTTCCGGCACTTCCCAGACCGTGGCGCGTTGTTGGATGCGGTCGCGGAGCAGGTCGCGCAAGATCTTCACGCGCGGCTCGACGAGGTCACGGCCGACTGCGACGATGCGCTGACGCAATTCCGCGCCATGACGGTGGCCTATGTGCGGTTTGCCTCAGAACATCCGGCGCTGTTCGAGCTCGTGCACCGGCGCGCCATCGACCAACGCGGTTTTCTTGGCGCGCTCGATGATGATCGGCGACTGAAGTTGATCGCGCTCATTTATGAAGGGCAGAACGCCGGCCTCCTTCCCGACACCGACCCCGAGTTGATCGCGCTCACCAATGAAGCGCTGACCTATGGCCTCGCCCGGATGATCGTCGATCGGCATCCACGGGTCAGCGGGCTCTCCTCCGAGGACGCCCGGAAGTTGGCGCTTGCCGCCACCCATCTACTCCAGTCGGGAATAGGTCTGACCTAAGGGTAAATCCAGAGGGAATTCAGGCATTTGGCGCCGCTGCGCGGGCGCATTGCTGCGCTGCGTCAAAGCGGCTCGAGAGGTTCTATATTGCTCGTAGGCACAGGAAAGGAGGCGTCATGCAAATGATCTACCTGTTCCACACCACATTCGATGAAGAGCTGATGAAGCGGCTCCATCGGGTCCTCGGGTCCGGCTGGGGTGACCGCGACCGAACGGCGCTCAACCCTCCGCCGCGAGTCGACAACGACAACGCGCGTGGGGCCGAGGCCGACGGCATCGAACGGCTCGACGTCGGCCACGCGGCCGCCTAAGCGGCGTACAGAACTGGCGGGTGTCCCGCATTGACCGGGGCATCCGTCCGTTCGATAGTCGCGGCGATGCAGGGGTCTCGCACGCCAGCTATCGCGTCACGGGTAGGGTTCGTCTCGCTTGTGCTTCTGATCGTGGGCTGTCCCGCGGAGGCACCAACCCCCGACGACGAGGTTCAGCCGCAAGTCGTTGAGGTGGCCGAAGAGGAGGCTCTCGTCGAAGCGCACGACGCGGACCCAGTCGGCCCAGCAGCTGAGCCTGGGAGCCCCGCCCGCGACGCGTCGAGCGAAGAAGAGATTCGTGCCGCGTTGATGGGTGGAGTTCCCGCCGGGCGCTGGAAGGAAGGACTCCTCTTCGAGGGCTTGTCCCCGCACCCTTGGCTCAAGAGTGCCTCCAACTGGTTCCCTCGTTCGGAGGACGTCCAGCCGAACGAGATGCGGATCATCTTCATGGGGAGCGCGCCGTTCATCCGTCCCGGCCAGATGAACACGTCGATCTTTGTACAGCTCGGCAACGGCGAGAACTTCATCTTCGACTTGGGCGAGGGGTCGATTGCCAACTACATCGCGGCGGGGTTCGCGTTGAACGAGCTCGACAAAGTGTTCATCACGCACTTGCACGTCGACCACTTTGGCGCGCTCCCGTATCTCGTCGTGTTCGGCGGATGGGCCGGCCGCTGGCACAAGAACCTCGAGATCTACGGGCCCTCGGGGAGAACCCCCGAGTACGGCACGGCCAAGATGGTCGAAGGGATGAAGGCCATGCTCGGTTGGCACATCGACGCCTTCAGCGTGTTTCCGGTGGGCAAAGCGTGGGACCTCGTGGTTGCCGAGTTCGACTTTCGCGATAACGGCGGCGTCATCTACGACAAGAACGGCGTCCGCGTCATCCATTGGCAACGGTCTCATGCCAAGGACGGCGCGAGCGCGTACCGTCTTGACTGGAACGGCATGTGTTTCGTTTGGACGGGCGATGGCCGTCCGAGCAAGCTCGACGCGAAGTACGCCAAGGGTTGCGACGTGTACGTCACGGAAATGCAACCCGAGCTTCTCGAGATCAGTTCGGGGGTGCAGGGCGTTCCTCCTTTCGTCGGTCGCTACACGATCGACACCCATCACACGCCGGGGTACGCAGCGGGGTACGTGGCGAACCAAGTTCAGCCTCGGCTCTTCATGACGACCCACATGCCGTTCGACCCCTACCTCAATGAAGAAGCGGTTGCGCAGGTTCGCGAGCACTGGAAAGGCCCGTATCATTTCGGCGCGCCGGACGGCATCGTCGTCAACGTCACCAGGGACCAAATCTGGGTGCGCGAGGGGGTGCTGCCGGACTTTCCCAACAGTCGGTCTCCACAGTTTGATCTCTCGGGTGGGCAGTTGGTTGTTCCACATCCGCCAACGTCGCGAAGCGAGATTCAAGAGCCGTTCGTTCGTCAGCAAGAGATCGATCCTCGCAACTACTACCCCGCCGACTACCATCCGGAGCTCCTCGAGGAATGGCCGGTGGCCGGCGATCTCGTTGTTCCGCTCGAGTCGCTTCCACCGAAGCTCGAGCGTGCAATGGGGGAGGCCGCGCGAAAGAAGGCCGCCAACCAGGAAGTTCTCCGTCAGCAGGCGCAGAACCAGGGACAGTAGGCACGAAGCCCCGCGCCCCAACACCGAGGCGTTCGCCGAAATCCTGTTGGATTTCAGAACGTTTGGGAAACACGGTTGCCAGTACGGAGGGTTTGGAGAACTCTGGACCCGATATGCGTACCTTGGTTTCGGTGGCCGCGATGTCGTTGGTGTTGGCGGGGTGTGGAGACACCAACAGCGGAGGAGACGGAGACTTCGTCCCAACCGCCGAGCATTCGTTCGACGCCATCACGGTTGAGTCTGGAACCGACGACTACTGGTGCCAGAGCTGGACGCTCGACAACGACGAGCGGCTCTATGTGAACAAGGTTCGCCAAGAAAACGATGGTTCGTGGCACCATTCAAACTGGTACTTCGTGCCCGAGGGGATGTTCGGCGAAGACGGGACGTGGCGTTGCGAAGACCGGGAGTTCAACCAGGCGCGTGCGGTCGTCCTTGGAGGCGCGATCTTCGCGCAGTCGACTCAGTCGTTCGAGGAAACCCAGTCGTTCCCAGAGGGCACGGTCGTTGTGATTCCACCGAGAAGTCAAATCATTGGCGACGTCCACCTCTTCAATGTCTCTGCGGCACCGATCGAAACGTCGCTTACGATGGGGCTCCTTTCGCTCGACGAGTCCGATGTACGCGTGAAGCTTCGCGAGGTGAGCTTCGCGCTCAACGATATTGCGATCGATCCACAACGGCGTTCGCGTTGGGCACAAACCTGCGACCTAAGCGGGCTCGTCAGTGACTCGTTCAATGTGTACTACGTGCTCGGTCACTACCATCAATGGGGCAACTTCTTCAAACTCAGTTTCGTCGATGATGACGGAAACGAGACGACGATCACCGAGCTCGAGAACGTGGGTGACGTGCTCGGTGTGACGCTCGATCCGCCGATCAACTCCGGGGGTGCTCAGCGTCTTCGGTACGAGTGCGGATACAACAATACGACCGACCGAACGCTGACCTGGGGTAACCGCGGCGAGGACGAGATGTGCCAGTTCCTCGCCTACGTCGATGGTGACACCCGCCTCGGCGCATTCCCCGCTGGCGAAACCCCCGAACTCATCGAAGAAACCGCGGACGGCACCCTCCGCTACGAAGTCCCCTGCGGCAACGCCCCCTTCGCCGCCCCCCCCAACGAATAGGGGTCACTCCGGCCACCCAAAACACCAATCAATCTAAGAGGTTGCCGCTCGCACCGCGAAAACCCACTTCCAGCGTTCCTTCGCGTTCCTTGGCCCGCGATCGCAGCAACAGGAGCGTCGGTGGGACGCTCGCCTGGCCTGAACTCCAGTCGGCGCTGGGGGTTTTCGCGGTGTGGTTGGGAAGTCGTTGGAAGCGTTGAGGTTTTCAGGGGTCGGAGTGACCCTGGGTGTAGTCGTCGGGGTTTAGGGTGCGGGCGCGTAGGATGTACTCGGTGGCGAAACCCGGGAAGAGGGAGTAGTTGCGCCCGTCTTCGGAGAGGTACCAACTCTGGCAGCCTGAAGCCCACACCATGTGTTTCATGCGGCGTTGGAGTGCCTCGTTGTAGCGGTCTTGCACCTCTTGGCGGACGTCGAGATAGCGAATGCTCTCGTCGCGCATCTTTCGAATCGCCGCGAGTGCATGCTCGATCTGGGCCTCGGTGTAGACCAATACCGACGTGTGACCGGGGCCGGTGTTGGGGCCCATGAGCATGAACCAGTTGGGGAATCCAGCAACCGTCATGCCCTTGTAGGCCGTGGGTCGGTTTTTCCATACGTCGGCCAATCGCCTTCCCCCTCGGCCTACGATCTCGAAGGGTGCGGTCGCCAGTCCGAGTAGGTATCCGGTCGCTAAGACAATGATGTCGAAAGTTCGCTTGCTCCCGTCTCTCGTTTCGATCCCTTCGGGAACCACCCTCGCAACCGCCTCGGTCACGAGCTCGACGTTGTCGCGTTCGAACGCCGCGAGGTAGTCGTCAGAGACCAGGACTCGCTTGCAACCAAATTGGAACTTCGGCGTTAACCGCTCGCGAAGCACAGGGTCTTGCACCTGACGCCTCAGGTTCCACATCGCGATCCCGCGACCGATACTCGACAGAATCTTGGAATCAAGGAAAACAATCGGCCCGAGCATCTCGCTGAGTAGATACTTCGCGAAGCGGATCAGACGCAGAAGAAGCGGGAACCGCCTTAGCCATCGCCGTTGCCGCGCCGAGTACTCCTTGTCGAACTTGGGCACTACCCAGGCCGCGCTTCGCTGAAACACTGTCAATTGTTGCACCGACGGCGCGATCGTTGGGACGACCTGAACTGCGCTTGCTCCGGTCCCGACAACGGCGACCCGTTTGTCGTCGAGGTCGACGTCATGACGCCAGCGGGCGGTGTGGAACATGTCTCCGCTGAACTCCTCTAGACCTTCGATCTCCGGATACGCGGGGTCGACGAGCCCGCCCACGGCAGAGAACACCGCCCGAGCCACGAAGGTGTCGCCCGCGTCCGTTGTGAGCGTCCAGGTGCCCGCCGTTTCGTCAAAGACGGCGCGGACGATCTCGGTATTGGTGCGCAGGTGCGCGTCGAGCTCCCACTTGTTGACGAGGTCGCGCAAGTACTGCTGGATCTCTTGCCATCCGGAGAAGCGCCGAGACCAGTTCGGATTCTGCGCGAATGACAGAGAGTACACGTGGGATTGCACGTCGCACGCACACCCCGGGTACGTGTTGTCGCGCCACGTGCCGCCCACGTCCCGAGCGCGCTCGAAGATCGTGAACGACTCCAAGCCCTCTTGCTTCAACCGAATCGCCGCACCGATGCCGCCGAAGCCAGCGCCGATAATCGCGATCGGGAAGTCGCTCTGTTCGGTCTCGGGCACCTCCAAAGGCTAGGGCGCGCCGCCGCCCGTTCAAGGAGGCGGCGGCGCACTCATTGCGCCAAGCCCGCGGTCAGCGATTCTGCGAGTCGGTGTGGCTCTCGCCGACGGCCGCGAACCTTGGGGACTTCGACGCTTCACGCCGGCCGAGTCGCACCGTGCAGCCCCGTGCCGCGAGAACCGAAGGCGAGCCGACCAGAGTCGACAACCGGGTTTTCGCGGTGCGGGGCGCAGGTATGCGAGAACAAAGGGGTTTTGGGGGGTCGGAGTGACCCCTTAGAACTCCCACTCGCACTCGCCTTCACCATTGAGGTGACCTTGAGTGCCGAGCTGTGAGCGAACGAAGTCCCAGGCGTTGGTGAGGGTTCCGGCCGGGCCGGCGTTGAGGTCGCTGTACGGTGGGGACGGGTAGAGCGTGCCGAGGTCGGTCGCGGCCTCGAAGTCCACTTGGGTCAGGACGCCGTCGCTGTTGGTGTCGTCGACCAGCCACATCCACCCGGCCAAGCGCTCCACGCCGGACTCGTCGGCCGGGAACCCGTTGAAGAAGACGTGGTCGCCGTGCATCGTGATTTGGTCGGTCCCGCTCGTGCTGACGTTGATGCCGGCCTCGCCGCCTTCCTCGCCGCAGCCGGTGTAGAAAGACTCGACGTTCGCCTCGATCAGGAAGTCGAGCGTCGCACCGTCGGCATCGCGCGTGATCTGCCCTTCGATGATGTAGGTCAGATCGTTGTCCCGCATGTTGTTGAGGTCGTCCTCCGAGACGCCGTTGATGTTCTCGGCATCCTCGGTGAGGAGGGGCGTCTGGTAGCCAAACTCGGTGTACTGCCCGATGGGGATCCCGGTGAACGAGGTCAACTCGGAGCCCGCTTCGCTCAGGTTCGTGAACTCCGCGACGGCCACCGCGTTGCTCATCTGTGGATTGGCGCCGTCCACCTGGGCCATATCGACGAATCCAACGGTGATGATGTACCTGCTGAACGACACGCTGTAGCCATCGGAGATGCACTCCTCCTCGTCGCTGCCAGCGCAGCTCTCGATGCCGTTGGTGATCGTGTCCTCGGGGTTGATGTTGATCGTGACGTTGCCGTCGCCGGTCGAGCCGCCTGTGCCGCCCGTGCCGCCGCCTGTGCCGCCTGTGCCGCCGCCTGTGGCCCCGGTTCCGCTCGAGTCGTCTCCGCAGCCTGCTGCCGCGGCGAGCAACCCGAGGAACATGGTCATTACAATTCTACTCTTCATGGATCTCTCCCCTTGTTTGGTTTCTGCTTTACTCGGTGGTCCCGGTTGTGGACCACGTAAACGTTGGAAATGGGTTGCCACTCATCGCGATGACGATGTTGTTGTAGTCAGGGTCGGACGGCCCCAAGACAGCCTGACCCGACTCGTCGACCAGCTCGGCGACCCGGCCGTAGTTGACGGTCCGAAACCAGGCGCTCGGATCGAACCCGATGAGTAGCGAGGCGGGCTCGGGCGTGATCGTCACCGGCGCTTCCACCCCGTTGATGGTCGGTCTGCCCCGCGTGCCCGGCACCACGTCGACGAACGCCTCGAACTCGTAGCTCGCCGGACAGCTGTCTGCGTCGGGGCAGCATACGTCGGGGCCCTCGACGCACGTCGCGGTGCCGAGGAACCGACCGGAGTGGCCGCCCGGCTCGTAGTTGGGGGTGTCGAAGGGAACGGACGCTGGGCCGCCGGGCACTCCTGCCAGCGCTTGGGGAAGCGGGATCGTCAGAAGCCACACGATTCCGTAGTCGAAGAACGCGGTGTTGATCGTGCCGGTCGTCCCGAACAGCTCGCCAATGGGTTGTTCGCTCGGATCGAGGCCGTCGAGGGTCACGCCATCCCGGAACTCGAGGATGGCCGGATCGCAGCGACGCGGATCTGGGCTCTCCGTCGTGCAAAAGAAGATCGGGCCGAACCCGATCGTCGCCTCGCTCAGGAGCACCTGCCAGCCGCCGCTGACGAACGGCTCTGCCGCGGTCCCCTGCCCCGAGAACGGGACGTCGACGAACTCTCCCCCGGTCTGGCCGCAGCCGACACAGAGCGCCAACACCATGCCCAGCCACCTCATAGTCGGATTCCGATCGTGAAGAACAAGGTGCGCGGCCGTCCCGCACTGATGTGGCGTGCGGGGATACGCGACGGGACGGCGTCAGGGTCCCAGTCGGAGACGAAGGCGAACTCGTTCCCCGCGTATTGCTTGTCGATGAGGTTGTATGCCTGAAACCCAATCTCGAGGAACCGCCACGAAAGGCGCGCCGACATGTCGAGTACCGAGAACGGGTCTGCGAATTCGTCGAATGGAAGCGGGCGGGCGGAGAGATACGTGAAGCCAAAGCCCAGGTGACCAATAAGGGGGTGGTCGCCAAGGTCAACCAGCTCCTCCGTGGCTCCGATGTCGAAGCGCACAATCCACGGCGGGATGAAGGGCAAGAGATCCCCTTTGTCGAACTGCGGTGTCGGGTTCTCGACTGTGCGCGGAGGGGGCCCGTCGAGGACGGCACGCACATAGGTGACCGACAATGCCCCGACCAACCAGGGGAGCGGGTTGGTCACCGCGTAGAACACGAAGCCGGTACGGCTCGTTGGCCCGATGTTCTCGAGCCGACCCTCGGTGGCATCGAAGAACACGTCTTTGTCGAGCCACGTTCGGTAGCCGGTCAAGGTCAGGCTCAGCTGTTCTTCTGGGCCCACTCGGAACTTCACCCCGAGGTCGGCCGATCGCACCTTGCTAAACGGGGCGATCTCTCCGTCGACCAGGGTGTTGGCCTGCGGGGATCGAAACCCTTCGCCGTATGCGCCAATGATGTCGAACCACTCGAAAGGCTTGCCGGTCAGGGCAAGGCGCGGTCCGGCCACGATCCCGGCTGCGCTCCGACGAAACCCTTCGATGAAGTTCTCCGGGCGAAACAGCGGGATGAAATTGAGCAGTCGATCTTCGACTTCGAAGAACAGGGCGTCCGCACGAACGCCCCCCTTGAAGTTGAGATACTGCGTGAAGTCCCAGTCGAGGTCGACATAGATACCAACGTCGCCCTGGAAGATGTTCGCGTCGACCCGCTCGTCCCAGGTCTGGTTGTTGGTTGCAGCGATCAGGTTCTGTTGCTGGGGGTCGATGAAGTCGAATCGTCCCGAGAGACCCATCTCGATCGTGCCTTGCGCCCATTCCGCCGGTTTGAAACGAGCGGTTCGGTGCCGCGCTTTACCCCCAACAGCGATGCGTCGGTCCCGCTGCTCGATGAGATCTCCACGACCGAAGAAGTTGGGGGCAACCTGCGAAGTCTGAAGGAAACCGGTGAAGTTCTGTTGGATCCGGAAGTCGAGAAACTGGAGCCACAGGTCGAAACTGGTGTTCTCGTCGTTCTTGCCCCGGTGCTCGCCGCGCACCCCCACGATGGCGCCTGCGTTAAAAGCGTTCTGCGCGCGTGCGGTGGCGAACGGATACACGTCGTAGAACCCGACATCGCCCGACTCGATATCGTCGAGGCGAAGCACCCCCGCGGAGTTGTAGCGAGCTCCCCAGAACGCGCCGTGGACACGAAAGCGCCAGTCTTCCTTGCCGAAGCCGACTTGGAACATCCCGGATGCGTCGATTCCGTCGCGGTTCTCGCCAAACCCGTTCGACCGTCGAAACTGGAACGCACCGAACGTATCCGGATCCTTGCCCTTCGGCGCGAAGATGCCGACCTGCCGAAAGGTACGGAACGATCCGATCTCGCTCTTGGCGTAGACGCCTCGCTGCTCGACCCCCAGGTCGAACTCGACGGTGCCGGCAACCGCGAAGTCCCCTTGTGCCGGATCATAGACCCCCTCGATGACGCGAAGGTCTCGGACGGCTTCCGGGACGATGAACCCGAGGTAGCTGTATCCTTGTCCATGAATGTTGGACGGCTGGTTGAGCGGTACTTCCCCGAGCTTCAGCTCGATGTCCTGCCCGTGCTCCGCGTTGAACCCGCGCAGATAGAAGAAGCCGCCCGCCGCGTCCCCCTCGACGTTGGCGACGTAGAGCCCAGGCGCGCGCTGCAGCAGGTCGTTCGCCGTGTTCGCGGGGCCGGCGCTAAGAATTTTCCGGTCGATCGTGAAGTCGGCGGCCCCGCGTCCTTCCGCGCGGAGCTTCTCGGCATCCACCTCGGCCGTCGCACCAAACTCGCTATCGTCCACGATCGCCGGGCTCACTATCGCGGGTTCGTTCGCTCGGGGGGCGGCAACCTCAACGTGGGGGGCGCTCTGAGGGTCATGGGTTTCGCCCTCGTGTGGGAGCCCCAGGGGAGTGGGCTGAAAATGCACTGCGACTTGGATACGACTCGCCACCGGCGTGTCTCCGCGTCGCGCGGGTTCGAAGACCCATCGCTTCGCCGCCTCGACGGCTTTGGCATCGAAGTCGGCGCCCGCAGAATGTTCCACGACGACGTCGGTCACGTCGGCGTCTGGCGTGACCGTGAGTCGTAGAATCACCGTGGGGTGGGCGCCTTCCGCTTCGCGGCCGGGGGGGTACTCGGGAGGCGGTGAACTCAGGAGGTGTGGCGGGTGGAGCGCATCGTCGGAGGATTCGTCGGGGCTTTCGGCCGAACCCGGCGGTGCGTCTGCGGGTTCGGTAGTGACCGTCGTCTCTGGTGCCGTCTCGGTCTCCGGTGCCGTCTCTGTTTCCGTCTCTGTCTCGGGGGCGGTGTCGCTCTCGGGCGCTTCGTCCGTTTCGGCGGCCGCCTCGGAGGTCGTTCCCTCGCTCGGTTTCTCTTCGACCCCATCCTGCGCGCGAACCGGTACGGCGAGGACGAGGCCGAGGCCCATCCACCATATCCATGGTGCTCGTGCTGTTGGAATCGAAGTCATGAGCTCACCTTGCGCGTCCGAAGACGCCACGCTGCGCGTTCTAAACGCGATGCGCCGACACGCTCGAACGACGAGCGCGCGCGGATGCTCCACCTAGGGGGGCGGAGCGGGTCCGTAGGGCGAGGTCAGGCCGGGGGAGAGTTTTTGGGCGCGATGCGTAGCGGCCGAAGTCGACGCAGTAGTCCTCGAGGGCTCGCTTTGGAATCTGCGGCCGGTTCGGCTTCGGGCGCGGGCTCGACGCGTGCGTCGGCGACTTCTGCAATGACGGATCGGCGCTCCACCGCTTCCATGCAATGTTCGTGGTCGGCGTCGCCCGCCGGGCCGTGGTCGGCGTGCCACGCTAAGCCGCCGAGTTGGAGCGCGGGCGCGTGTTCGTCGTGACGTTCCCCGTGGATCCAGTCGCCGTGCTCTGCACATCGATGGTGCTCCACCAGCCACAAGTGCCCCGCACTTGATACCTGGAGCACCAAGGCGAGCAACGAAATCGCGACGGATGAGCGGCGAAAGATCAAGGATTTCAGGGGTTGAAGGGCCCGTGAGGCACGATAGACGGGCCATTATGGCCGAAGCGGTGTGGACGGCAAGGACAAGCCCTTCGCTGCTGGCCTCGGTCACCCTCTGGGGCTACACCGCCTGGCCCACCCAGACGCTAGGATCTAACTGGCCGCTGGGGGCCAAAGACACGGATGTCGAGGGAAGAAACCACCGAAGTAACGCGGCGCCACGTGTTCGCGCTGAAAGGGCTCTCCAAGAAGGAGGAGCAGGCGCGCATCGTGGTTCTCGCCGGGAAGCTCGCGGGCGACAAGTACGCCATCGATGGCGAGCTGACACTTGGCCGCGGCGTCGAAGCGCACGTGAAGATCGACGACTCGCTCGCGTCCAGGATGCATGCGCGGATCTTCCAACATGACCAAGGCACCTATGTCGTCGAGGACCTCGACAGTCGCAACGGTACCCAAGTCAATGGCATGGCGATCACTCGCCAAGTACTGACTTACGGCGACCGCATTCAAATCGGAAGCTGCCTCTTGCTGTTCGCGCACCACGATCCCATGGAAGAGCAAGTCGCCCAACGACGAAAGCTCGAAGCGATTGGTCGTCTGGGCACGGGCGTGGCGCACGACTTCAACAATCTTCTCGGGGCGGTTCGGTCGAGTATCGACTTCCTCAACGAGCTTCCTGCTGAGACGAAGGTTGGCGATTCCAACGTGCGAGAGGCGTTCCAAGACATTCGCGCTGCTGCGGCGGCTGCCACGGAGATGACGAGCCGCCTCCTCGGGTTCGCGCGTGAAGTGCAACGAAGCCACTCCGAAGTCGACGTCTCAGAGCTCTGTCGCCACGTCGTGCAGTTGGCACGACACACCTTCCATCGAGGCATTCGGATCGAAGCAAAGATCGACCGCGGACTGACGATCGTTGGAGATCGCGGGCAGCTCCATCAGTTGCTGATGAACCTTTTGATCAACGCTCGAGATGCGATGCCAAAGGGCGGGAAACTCACGATCACCGCCAAGAAGGCCGATAAGCGCGATCTCGAGCGAGCGCCGCTCAACCCGCTGGTCGAGCATGCCCTCATCACGGTGTCCGATTCCGGGATCGGAATGGATGCCGAAACGCGCGAGCGTGCGTTCGATCCGTTTTTCACGACCAAGGGGGATCAGGTTGGCGCGGGGCTCGGGCTCGCGGCAGTGTACGAGATCGCCAAGGGTCACAACGGACACATCACCCTCCAGAGCGCACCCGGTCGGGGAAGTACTTTCCAGGTCGTGTTCCCGCTTGCCGCGGTGCACTCCGCCGCGCCCACCGAGCCGAGCCTTCCGGCCATTCCGGTGCCGCAGACCCAGCTCCTGATCCTTTTGGTGGACGACGAAGATGTCGTGCGTCGCAGTGCTGGCCGTGTCGTTCGCCAGAGCGGCCATCGGGTTATCTTTGCGCGGAGCGGCCAAGAGGCGCTTCGAATCTACACGGAAACGCAACCCCGGCCGGATCTGGTTTTGATGGACCTCAACATGCCCGGCATGACCGGAGACCTCGCGTTCAAGGAGCTGAAGTCGATCGATCCGCAGGCGCCTGTCGTATTCGTGTCGGGGTACTGGGACGGCGCACTCGAGCGCGAGCTTCGGAGCATGGGGGCCCTCGGTTTTGTCCAAAAGCCTTACGAAGCTGCTACGCTTCGGGACGCTATCGTGCAGGCGATGGCCTCCCAGACTTCATGATCAAGTACATTGGCTCCAAACGGGTTTTGGTGCCGCACATCGTGCGGGGGGTGTCCGCGTTTCCAGACTCGGAGCGGGTGCTCGATCTGTTCTCGGGGACTTCGAGGGTTGCGCGAGCACTCAAGGAGTCTGGGCGGTACGTGATCGCCAACGATCACCTGGCCTATGCGTCGACTTTGGCGAGGTGCTACGTACAGGCCGATCGGGAGCGCTGGTTCGAGCCCGCTGCTGCGTTGCTCGACGAACTCTCGAAGCTGCCCCCTGCGCCCGGGTATTTTACAAAGGCGTTCTGTGAAGACGCGAGGTACTTCCAGCCGCGAAACGGAGCCCGCGTGGACGCCATCCGTGAGCGCATTGCAGAGCTTCGCGTCGAGCCCGAACTAGAGGCAATCGCACTGGTATCCCTGATGGAAGCGGCGGACCGCGTCGACTCCACCACGGGAGTCCAGATGGCGTACCTCAAGCAATGGGCGGCGAGGGCGCACAACGAGCTGTCGCTCCGGATGCCGGCCATTTTCCCTGGGCCTGGCCAAGCGCTTTGCCTCGATGCGGTCGATGCGGCCGCTCGTGTCGAGGCCGACGTCGCCTACTTGGACCCGCCATACAATCAACACAGCTACATGGGGAACTACCACGTCTGGGAGAGCCTAGTCCGCTGGGACAAACCCGATACGTACGGGATTGCCAACAAGCGTGTCCAATGCCGCGACTACAAGAGTCCGTTCAACTCGAAGCCAAGGATCCGCGAAGCGTTCGAACGGGTGGTCCACGCGGTCCGCTGTCCGCACCTCTTGGTGTCGTTCAACAACGAAGGGTACCTCGACCGGGATGAGGTGGTTTCCATCCTGCGCCAGCGTGGGGTCGTCGGTGTGGTCGGCGTGGATTTCAAGCGGTACGTAGGCGCTCAGATAGGCATCTACAGCCCCAAAGGCGAGAAGGTGGGTCGGGTGAGTCACCTGAGGAACAAGGAGTACCTGTTCGTCGTGAGCGCGCACCAGTCGACCGTTGATACGGTGTGTAGCGCGATCGAGTCGAGCATTGCCGACGCAGCGGCGTCGACAAAGAAGGCAAACGGGAGAAACAAAGCGCATGAACCTGAACGACGTGCTCAGTGACGAGACCAAGCGAAGGGCGATCATCGATGACGTATGCGGGCTGGTCGAAACCGAAGTCAGCAAGCAGCGCGGCCTAGGCGGAGTGGCCGTCAAGGCGGGTTACAAGCTCGTCCAAGGGGTCAAACCCGGTTTCGTGCGCAACGTCGTTCAGACCCTGCTGCCCGAGTTCGCTCAAGCGTTGGAGCCGTTCCAGGCGCAGGCCACGGCAGAGGGCAGAACCTCTGCGGACTATTTCCGCGACCACTCGTCACAGGTTGCCGAAGCGCTTCTCAGCGTGACCGACGGGCGCGCCTCGAACTCAAACCACGGCTCGGTTAAGGGGACGTACACGAAGCTTCGCGGTTCCGCGCGCAAGAACGTCGAAAGCGCCATCCCGGGCCTTGGCGAGATCGTCGACAAGTACACATGAGCCGATCGGTGAGGGTTCTGGTTGCACCCGCGAGCCTGCGGGTGAGTCGTCAGGGAGCAGGATGAGGTACTTCGAGGACTTCGAGGTTGGGGAAAGCGCCGACTCGGAAGAATGGTACGAGCTTCGCGAGGACGAGATCATCGCCTTCTGCGAGCGCTGGGATCCTTTGCCGTTTCACGTTGATCCACAGTTCGCCGCGAGGACGCCAGTCGGCAAGCTATTCACGTCTGCGGTCCATACAGTTGCCATCGCGATCCGATTGGGACACCAGATGAACAAGGAGCCGGTGGCGACCGAGATCGGGCTCGGGTGGGACGACGTCCGTTTCAGCAATCCGGCGCGCGTGGGGGACAGGCTCCGGCTTCACGGAGAGATCATCGAAGCACGCGCATCGAAGAGCAGGCCCACCGTTGGCGTGATCGGCAGCAGGCTCCGTCTCACCAACCAAGACGGTGCCGAGGTAATCAGCTTCAAGACAGCCGCGCTGATTCGGCGACGGCCGGAGTAGGGCCTTCGCCGCCTTTGAGCTCGACGATCGCTTCGCGTGTGCGATCACGTAGGTCGGCAACGCGATCGTCGGTGCTGAGTTCGGCCACCGGGTAGACGGGGGCGCCGACGCGGACCGTCACGACCCGGTTGAGGTTCGGATCGCCAGAACTCCCGGTGTCAACCGCATCGCGCGACATGAGCGAGTATGTTCCGTGTATCGCGACGGGCACGATCGGACAGTCCGCGTCGACGGCGGCTTGGAAGGCGCCGTTCTTGAACGGTCGCAGTCGACCGTCTTCGGTTCGTGTGCCTTCCGGAAACACGAGAAGCGGCTTGTCTTCGTCGAGTACGCTCGTGAACGCTTCGACGACCGCTCTTGCGGCGTCTTTGCCTTTGTTGCGGTCGACTGGCACGTGGCCTGCCAGACGCAGGTGCCAGCCAAGGAACGGGATGTTCATGACTGACCGTTTGGCCGCCCACTTGAAGTCGCCGGGCAATGAGGCGCCGAGCACCAGAATATCGACGAGGCTCTCGTGGTTGCTCGCGTAGACGACGGCACCCTCCGGGATGTGATCGAGACCTTCGACTTCAATGGCGATGTCGAGACCTTTTGCGCTTGAACGGCTCCACTGCGCGGCGGCCCACGTCGACACGCGCCCCCTGGTGAACGGACCGCCGGTCATCGACACTGCGACCCACCCGATCGTGCGCGCGCCAAACGGAACCCATTGCTTGACCCAGCGCACCCGCTCGCTGACGCCCATGTCGGCGCCCTTGCGAAAGATGCCCCATTCGTTCCGTACCCAATCAACGGTATTCTTGAGACCCATCTTCGCGCTCAATTACCACCCGCCAGCGGACATGAAAAGAACCGCCGGGTGTCCGTTCCTCGCTCTACGCCATCGTCCTGACCGGGCTGGGCGGAACACTTGAAAGATCGAGGTCTTGCGGGAGTGGCTGATAGGGGAACTCAAAATCGACCGACTTGGCGTATTGGTAAAGGTCGGCGCCGTAGCGCACGAACGGCACCGGGCTTGCCTGGAGGTCCGATACCGAGCGCGTATTGTCGTAGACGATGTCGGCCGCCATGTAGGGCAAGAACACACTGAGGAGCGCGCCGATACGCTGGGCTCTCCCGGTCTCAGGAAAGTTCGCCAAGATTCGCATCGTTTGCTCGAACGGAACCCTCAACCGGCCCGCGAACCTCGGCATTCGTTTGCCGAGCGCAGCCGAGAGTGCTTCGGACAACTCCCCGAGCGAGCGGGACTCGCTTCCGGCGCTGAGGTGATAGGTGTCGTGGGGAAGGTCCTCACGGACGTGAAGCTCTGCGATGGAAGGGCCAACCCAGTCTGCGTTGACGACGTCGATCCGAGTCTCCGCAGGCAACGGGAACACGGGCAGGTCGGTCAGCGCGCAGAAGGCACGGACCATGTCGAACTGGGTGGTATCCGGAAAACGGGAGTCGCCGATCACGCTGCTCGGCCGGAGGTAGAGCCGGGGCACTTCAGGCAGAAGCTCGCGTACCATGTGTTCGCAGAACTTCTTCGTACGCGTGTAGGGGTTGAAGTCGGCTCGAGTCCAGTCGAGCGACTCACTCTCGAGGACGGTTGCGCCCGGACGATTGCCCGCGACAGCCACGGTTGAAACCAACGTGAAGCGTCGGAGGGGGTGATCTTCTTGAATCGCGCGGGCGAGTTGGATGGTCGCCAGTGTTCCACGAAGGTTGTGGTTCGTGCATGCGCGCTCCGAGCGAAAGTTGAGCGCCGCGGCGTTGTGAAGAACCGATTCAGCGTTGGAGACAAGCCAGTCGTAGTCTTCGGTGGAGATGCCTAGGCCAGGCTTGGTGAGGTCGCCTCGAATGAAGCAGACGCGTTCGAGGTGGCGATGAAATTCGTCTGCTCGAAAGTGAAGCTGTAGCGCTCGCCAGAGGCTCTCCACGCCGGCGTCGTAGTCTCCGGCACGCACCAGCAGGGCAAGCTCATGGTCTGTGTTTCGCAGGAGCCACTCAGTGATGTACGAGCCAATGAAACCCGTGGCGCCTGTGACGAAGATAGCCATTCATGCCAAGCGTTGTGTGCCTGCTTCGGATGTCAAGAGCGCGACCAATGTGTCGGTGGCGTCGATGTGTACCCAGTGTCCGGCGTCTTCGAACACGTGCACGGTGACACCTTCATCCCGGGCGGCGATCATTTTCGCGCGTTGCCGGTCGTCGGCGGTGAAGATCTCTGAGCGTCCGCCGATCACGATATGGATGGAACTCGCGTCTGGTTTCGATTCGACAATCGGCCAGAAGTTGGTCCGTGCGTAGTCCTTCATCAAGGCGCGAATCGCAGCGAGATCTGGACCAAACGACCGAGTTCCGTCGGCGTTCTCTCGGAGGTTCATCGCGAGCCACTGCCCGATCGGCTTCGGTTGACCGGCTTCGACCACCGACGCCACGAACGCGTCTCTCGTCGGCCAGGCGGGCGGGAGCGCCTCTAGGGTCGAGATGACTGTCGCCGTTGTGGTGGGCGCCTGGCTCGGAGGCTGCATGCCTGGGGAGGAGTCTATCAACCATGCCTCTGCGTTTCCGCCGCGGAGGTCGAGCCAGCGAAGCGCAACCTTTCCGCCAAAACTGTGGCCGAGGACGCCTCGCACCGGGAGCGCGAGCTTCTGCTCTAGCTCCACGACGTCGCTTGCGGCGGCGTCCAAGGTGTGCGGCGGTGGCTGTCCGAGCGAATCGCCATGCTCTCGCAGATCCACCAGGATGGCCCCCCACTCCGGCCGCGCAGCGACGAGACGCCTGGCGATCCCTCGCCAGTTGGCGCGGGTTCCGAGGATCCCGTGCAGGAAGAGCATATACCCCGTCGGTTCAACGCCTTCAGACTTGACAATACTGCGGGCGAGCACGAAACCTCACTACCACACATGTCCAAGGACAGCCTGACGATCAAGGACAACCGTACCGGGGAAACCTACGAGCTTCCCATCACGCACGGAACGATTCGCGCGATGGATCTTCGGCAGATCAAAGTCTCCGATGATGATTTCGGGATGATGTCGTACGACCCCGCTTACAAAAACACAGCCTCAACGACCAGTCGGATCACGTTCATCGACGGTGAGAAGGGGATCCTTCGGTATCGCGGGTATCCGATCGAACAGCTCGCCGAGCACGGAACATTCCTCGAGGTGGCCAATCTCTTGTTGACGGGCGAGCTCCCGACGCAGCTGGAGCTCGACCCGTTCGAGCACGAGATCACCCACCATACACTGGTGCACGAGAACATTCGCGAGTTCATCGATTCGTTCCGCTATGACGCGCACCCGATGGGGATTCTCTGCAGCACGGTCGCGGCGCTCTCAACCTTCTACCCAGATGCCAAAGACCTCTCTGACCCTACGACGCGCCGACTCCAGATGCATCGCATCATCGCAAAGATGCCCACGATTGCGGCCTACGCATACCGGCACCGTCGAGGGCTTCCATACGTGTATCCCGATAACGACCTGAGCTACCCAGGGAACTTTCTCAACATGCTCTTCAAGATGACGGAGCTCAAGTACAGCCCGAACCCCGTCATCGAACGCGCACTCGACGTCTTGCTCATCCTCCATGCGGATCACGAGCAAAACTGCTCGGCAAGCGCCATGCGGGCCGTTGGGTCCTCCCACGTCGATCCGTATAGCGCCCTGTCCGCGGCATGCGCGGCGCTCTACGGGCCGCTCCACGGCGGGGCCAACGAGGCGGTTGTTCGCATGCTGACCGAGATCGGCTCGGTCGACGCCATCCCGGCTTTCGTCAAGCGCGCGAAGGGCGGAGAGGAACGCTTGATGGGCTTCGGGCACCGCGTCTACAAAAACTACGATCCTCGCGCGAAGGTCATCAAGAAGCTCGCCTACGAGGTCTTTGAGGAGATGGGGAAGAACCCGCTGATCGACATCGCCGTGGAGCTCGAGCGGATTGCGCTTGAAGACCCCTACTTCGTCGAGCGCCGGCTCTACCCGAACGTCGACTTCTACTCGGGCCTAATCTACGAGTCGATGGGGTTGCCAGTCGATCTCTTCCCGGTGCTTTTCGCGATCGGACGCACACCCGGCTGGCTCGCTCAGTGGGAGGAGATGCTCACCGACCCCGAACAGAAGATCGCCCGCCCGCGGCAGGTCTATCTCGGCGAAGGCGAGCGCGACTACGTGCCGATCGGCGAACGCTGATCCGAGCCCTCGCCAACGTGGGCGATCGACCCCACCTGACGCCGCTTTCGTTGGGCGATTCGGGTTTTCGCGGTGCGGTTTGTAAGGGCTTGGAAGTAGTGGATTTTGGGGGGGGCGGAGTGACCCCGTGTCAATGGGCGGGGGCGGGGACGATTTGGAGTAGGGCGCGTTCTAGGCGGAATGCTGCGCTGTCCGAGAGTGGGCGTCGGCGTGCGCGTCCCGCGCGGGTCGCGGGTTCCACCGCGCTCAAGTAGCTTTGCATCTTTCGTCGCGCCTCGTGAATTCGCCAGGCGATCGTGCCTTCGGTCGTTCCAAGGACAACCGCGGCTTCTTTGTGGCTCAGTCCCTGGAGGGTCGTGAGCACCACCGTGGTTTGCAGCAAGGTCGAGAGCTGGTCGAAGGCCTCGAGAAGGGTGCGGTAGCGCTGTCGTAGCTGCACCGCGCGCTCGGGATCCCCGTGGGCGTCCACAGCCACAGCCGCGACCAGGCGCGGGTCGTCAAGCGGCACCGTTCGTCTTCGCTTTCGGTCGCGCTTGGCGTTGAGTGCGCGGTGAAGCGTGATGCGATAGATCCAGGTGAAGAACTCGCTACGTCCCTCGAACTCCGGAAGCTTGTGGTACGCCTTGAGAAACGCGTCCTGCGTAATGTCGTCCGCGTCGCTCGCCTGTCCGGTAAGCGTGAGCGCGAGTGAGTAGACGCGATCTCGATACTTGCGAACCAGCTCATCGAACGCGCGGTGGTCTCCGGCCTTGGCCCGATCCACCAGTTCGGTGGCCTCGGCCCCCCTTCGTTGTGCTTCAGAGAGTTCAGTCTTGTGCGGCAAAAATGGCCCCCGTTTGTTCAGGACCCCTAAAGGTTACCCACATTCGTCGGGCATCCCCAAATCCGTCTCCGGCCCTTCGCTTGTAGGGCACTGTGCGCCCCTGGATCGATCCTGTTTCGTGCCAGCCTTGAAACGCCCAAAAGGAGCTGTTACATGCTACCCGCCTGGACCAGAAGCCCTTGGAAATGGTGGGGAATTCTCTTCTCGCGTCCAACGACTTCCCAATGATTTCGGACTGGTTTTACGGCCTCTTCTCCAACGACCTCGCGATCGATCTGGGCACCGCGACGACCCTGATCTACGTAAAGGGTCGCGGCATCGTGTCGTGCGAGCCCTCGGTCGTCGCCGTCCAGGCGGATCCGCGGGGCGGAAAGCGGGTCCTCGCGGTCGGCAAGGAGGCCAAAGAGATGCTCGGCCGCACGCCGAGTTCGATTCGCGCCGTGCGCCCGCTGCGAGACGGGGTCATCGCCGACTTCGACATCACCGAAGCCATGCTCCGATATTTCATCGCGCGCGCGCACGACAACCGGCGCACTTTCGTCAACCCGCGAATTATCATCTGCGTTCCCTTCGGCATCACCGAAGTCGAGAAACGCGCCGTCAAGGAAAGCGCGGAGGGCGCCGGCGCTCGCGAGGTGTTTCTCATCGAGGAACCGATGGCCGCGGCGATCGGGGCAGGCCTCCCGATCACAGAGCCGAGCGGAAACATGGTTGTCGACATTGGTGGCGGAACCACCGAGGTCGCGGTGATCTCCCTCGCCGGTATCGTGTATTCGCAGTCCGTTCGCGTCGGCGGCGACAAGATGGACGACGCGATCATCGCGTACCTCAAGCGCAAGTACAACTTGCTCATCGGCGAACAGTCCGCCGAGCGCGTCAAGTGCAGTGTGGGCAACGCTCACCCCGACGGCGCCGCGGCCACGCTTGAGGTCAAGGGGCGTGACATGGTGGCCGGCGTGCCGAAGACCGTCGTCGTCAACGCCGATGAGATCCGCGATGCGCTGACCGAACCGATCAATGCGATCACAGAAGCCGTCATGATGGCGCTCGAGAGGACACCGCCGGAACTGTCCGCCGACATCGTCGACAAAGGGATCGTTCTCACGGGTGGTGGGGCGCTGTTGAGGAACCTCGACGTCTTACTTCGAGAGGAGACCGGTCTTCCAGTAATGGTATCCGACGATCCGGTGTCGGCAGTGGTTTTGGGTTCGGGCAAGGCCCTGGATCACTTAGAGTTGTTGCGTGAGGTGACGATCGCATAGCGCGAGGACGCGGCGATGAACTACTTCCAGACATTTCGGGACGTCGCGATCGTGATCGCCCTGCTGGTCGTACCGCTCCTTTTCGTGCGAGCGCACCTTCGACAACCAGAAGACCTTTCACGCCTGGATCGCGGGATTATCCTCGTGAGCGGGCCCATTCAGTATCCTGCATCGTGGGCGGCAGACGGCGTCACGAGTCTGATCGAGGACTACGTCTACTTGGTCGATGTCAAGCGCGACAACGATCATCTGCGGGCCGAGAACGACCGCCTAAAGCACGAGATGCGTGCGCTGCGTGCAGAAGCACGGCGCAACGACGAGCTCGAGGCGCTCCTGAGCCTCAGTGCGAAGCTCGAGACCGAGACGGTGACCGGGCGGGTGATCGCCAAAGACATCTCGCCGTCGTTTCGCGTTGTCCGCTTGGCGATCGATCGAGGCGAGCGCTCCGGCGTTCAGCCTGGGATGCCGGTGGTGTCCAATGAGGGTCTGGTTGGCCAGATTCGGAGCGTCTCCGGACGATATGCCGATGTGCTGCTCACCATCGACCCCGAGAGCCACGTCGATGTAGTGGTCGGCGAGCAAGAGGCACGGGGCCGCCTCGAAGGGATGGGCGAGCGAAGCCGCTACCGAGCTCGAATCCAGTTCGATCGCGCGGACGACGAGGTTCAGGTGGGGGACGCTGTTCTCACTTCCGGCCTCGGCAAGAAGTTCCCCGCGGCGATCCTCATTGGTTACGTCAGCAAGCTCGGGGATCAAGAGTTCGGTCTGCATCAAGAGGGCGAGGTGGCGCCGGCGGTCGACTTCACCAGGCTCGACGAGGTGCTGGTGCTTACGTCCGGCCCCAAGGGCGCTGAGGCGCGCTAGTCGTCATGCAGGGATTCCGAAGCAGTCTTCTTCTGGTTCTGGTCGCGTTTGGGCTACTTCTCGTACAGTCGGTGTTTGCTCGCGTCCTTTCCCCGTATCCGTTTTCGCCCTATCTGGAGCTGCCCATGGTGTTCGCCCTTGGGACCGCATCCGGGGTTCGCGTCGTGCGTGGGGCGGCGACCGCCTTCGCGCTTGGGTACCTCTACGATGTCTTCACCGGCAATCCTCTCGGGGTTCACACCTTTGCGTTCGTCGTGGGGTACCTCGCGGCTCGTCTCGTGGCGTATCTCATGTCCTTTCGCGGTGTCGTGTTCGAAATGGTTCTGACGTTCTCGCTGACGTTGTTGGTTGGAGGTGTCGTCGAGGTTGTACGATCGACGGTACCGGCGGGCATGACCTGGAGCTTCTCGGCGCTTGCCGCCTCACTCTTGGCCTCGTCGACCGCGACAGCGCTGATCGCTCCCCTGTTGTTCGCGCTGGTGAGGCGCGTCGACCCCGGCGCCACGAGGCCCCCCCGGTGATCACGCTCTCCCAGCGCCGCGAAGTGGGCGAGTTCCGGAAGCGCTATCGGTGGATGGCGTTGTTCGTGATCTTGGTGTTCGGCGCCCTGATCGTGCGCATCGCCCAGGTGCAACTGTTTCAGCGCGATCGCTGGTCTGGAATCGCGCAGGACAACATCACCAAGACCTTCGAGCTTCCGCCGACCCGCGGGGTCATTCGCGATGCAGAGGACCGTATCATCGCGTCCAATCGCCCCTCTTACGACGTGTACGCCACCCCTCGGCTTTTGCGAGTCCCCGAGGATCTCGATCGGATTGCCTTCTTGATGGGCCTCGACGAGACAGCCAAGGCCGCTCTCTACGACCGAATCGAAGAACTGCCACCGGCAAGGCAGACGCACCAGGTCGAGCTCTTCGCCGACATCTCCCGGACGCAGCTCGCGGCACTCGAGACCCACTTGTCGGAGCTTCCAGCGCTCGACATTGTGACGGTTCCTCTCCGTGACTATCCGTACGGCACGCTCGGGGGGCACCTGATCGGCTACCTCAACGAAGTCAACGACCGCGATCTCGCGCGGGCCGACGACCCGAGGCGCTATCGCTCGGGGGACCGCATCGGCCGCAGCGGTCTCGAACGTCGGTACGAGCCACTGCTTCGGGGCTCTCGCGGCTTCCGGCGTGAAGTGGTCGATGCGCGGGGTCGCGCCCTGCAGGGGACACGGCCGCAATCGCTCGAGGTCGACATGCTCAAACGGCCGGTTCCCGGCCACGATCTACAGCTCACCCTCGACATGCGGCTGATGGAGGCCTTCGATCGCGCGTTTGCGCCGTACCCGTCAGGGGCCGCAGTCGTCGTCGACGTGCATACAGGTGCCATCGTCGCGCTCTACTCGAAGCCCGTCTACGACCCGAACGAGATGAGTAGTGGCCTCAGCACGGCTCGCTACAACGAGCTGACGAGCGATCCGTTCCGTCCTCTGATCGACAAGACACTCTTCGAGACGTATTTCCCGGGGTCTACGTTCAAAGTGATCACCGCGCTTGCATCCCTCGACGACGAGGTGACCGACCCGGTGCAGCGAGTCGAGTGTATGGGCTCGATCAAGATCGGCCGCCAGAAATTTCGTTGTAACCGGCGCCATGAATGGGTCGACCTCTACGAGTCGTTGGTGCAATCGTGCAATGTCTACTTCTGGGAGCTCGCCGACGAGGTCGGGCTCGAGCGGATCAACCGGTATGCGAAGGCCTTCGGGTTCTCGGAGCGTTCCGGCATCGATGTTCGCGGGGAGGCCGAAGGTTTCTTGGCTTCCCGGGGATGGTACGAAGAGCACTACGGCGCCTTCCGGCCCGGTTACACGCTCAACACCGCGATCGGCCAGGGCAATACGAGAGTTACGGTGTTGCAGCTCGCGCTTGCCTATGCGGCAATTGCCAACGGCGGCACCCTTTACGTGCCCCAGGTCGTCCGCAACGTACGGTCCCCGGATGGCTCGCTGTCGGAGACCTTTCAACCCCAAGTCCGGCGCGAGGTCGGAGTCGCGCCAGAGCACCTCGAACTCGTTCGGCGCGCGCTCACCGACGTGGTCAACGAAGAGACGGGCACGGCCTTTCGTGCCAGAGCCGACGAAGGTCCGCTCGTCGCCGGGAAGACCGGAACGGCGCAGGTGGTCAGTCGAAAGAGCCGCTCCGAAGAGTCGTCGAGCGCCTGGTACCTCGATCGTTCACACGGATGGTTCGCGGGCTTCGCACCGGCCGACGATCCGCAGTTGGCGTTCGCCGTCCTCGTGGAGCACGGTGGTTCAGGGGGGGCGAGCGCGGCCCCTATCGCAACGAAGGTCATGGAAGCGTATCTGAGCGAGCCACAACCCGAAGGGACCCACTAGCGATGGCGCTTGGTAGGACCCTACGCGACGAGTTCGATTGGCCGCTCTTCATCTCGGTATCGACGATCGCGCTGTTCGGCGTGTTGAACCTCTACCGCGCGACCGACGGGGGGACCACGTCCGACGCCTACATCCAGCAGCTCTACTGGCTTGTCCTAGGCTTCGGCGTTGCGAGTGTCGCGGTCGCCGTCGACTACCGAACGCTCGAGCGGTACGGCTGGGCGATCTACGGCGCCTGTACGCTCGCGCTGGTCCTCGTCTTCGTCCTCGGGCGCAGCGTTCGCGGATCGACGCGGTGGATCGCGCTCGGGGGCTTCTCGCTCCAGCCGAGCGAGCTCATGAAGATCGCGCTCATCATCGCACTCGCGAAGTACCTTCATCACGACACCAAGGTCGGTGGACGCACGCTTGGAGATCTCATCATCCCCGGCCTCATCCTGGCACTCCCCATGGGCCTCGTGCTCCTCCAGCCAGACCTCGGTACCGCCATGATCCTCGCCTTCATTTTCGGAAGCATCATGATGCTCACCGAGCTCAAGGCCCGGTCGATGGTGACCCTCGCGGCCTCCTTCGTCGTCGCTGCCCCAGTGACTTGGTTCTACCTCCTCAAGGACTACCAAAAAGAGCGCATCACCGCGTTCTGGGATCGGCTTGGCGGCACGCAGGCCGATCTTCTGGACTCCGGCTGGCATGCCCATCAGTCGTTGGTGGCGATTGGAAGCGGGGGGCTCGCCGGCAAGGGCTTCACGCAGGGCACCCAAACCCGGTTCCGGTTCTTGCCCGACCAGCACACCGACTTCCCTTTCCCGGTATGGGCGGAAGAGCACGGGTTCTTTGGGGCCGTCCTTCTGGTCAGCCTGTACTTGTTCTTGGTGCTCTGGGCGCTGCGGATCGCGTCACAAGCCAAGGATCGTTTCGGTGCCGTCGTCGCCGTGGGCGTGGGCGCCATGATCTTCTGGCAGGCCGTGGTGAACCTCGGGATGGTCTCCGGGCTCTTGCCCGTGGTCGGCATGACGCTTCCGCTTTTCTCATATGGCGGTTCGAGCCTCCTCTCCACCATGTTGGGGATCGGGTTGCTGATGAACGTTTCGATGCGTAGGTTTTCTCATTGACCGATTCCAAGAGCACCCTGGCGGGGGTCATCCAAATGACCTCAACCGCCGACGTTTCCGCCAACATGGAGGTGGTGAACGACCTCGTCCGAGAGGCCGCCGACCGGGGTGCCGAGGTCGTGGTCGTGCCCGAGTGCTTCGCGTACCTCGGGCCAGAAGCGGGCAAGCTCTCAATCGCCGAACCCTTGGAAGGTGAGGGCGGCGATGGCCCGATTCTCGCGCGCTGCCGAGAGATCGCCCGTCAAGCGAAGGTCAGCGTCGTGTACGGTGGCTTCTGGGAGGCGAGCGCGACACCCGGCAAGGTCCGCAACGCGTGCGTCTACATGGCGGCCGACGGGTCCATCCAGCGAATCTACCGAAAGATTCATCTGTTCGACGTCGATCTCCCCGATGGGACCAAGCTCCTCGAGTCAGAGACCGTCGAGGCAGGCGACGACGCCGTCGTGGCCGACGCGCCGTTTGGCGTACTCGGTCTGAGTGTTTGCTACGATCTTCGGTTTCCGGAGCTCTATCGGCGGCTCGTCGATCTAGGAGCCATTGCACTCGCCGTGCCGGCGGCCTTCACGCTCACCACGGGCAAAGATCATTGGCACGTGCTGCTCCGGGCGCGAGCGGTCGAACAGCAATCGTACGTGCTGGCCGCGGCGCAGACCGGTCACCACTACGGCAAGCGCTGGTCATACGGGCATGCGCTCATCGTGGACCCTTGGGGGACCGTGGTCGCCCAGTGCGGCGAAGGGGCCGGTGTCGCGGTCGCGGCGGTTTCGGCGAAGCGGGTCGCCGAGGTGCGGCAGGCAGTTCCAAGTCTTGCTCATCGACGCATCCGCTGACCGCTTCCGAGCCAACGACGGGTGTCCGCGCGCGAGGTCGTCGGGTTTAAACGCAACGAGCCCCGTCGACATCGACGG
This sequence comes from Myxococcota bacterium, assembly GCA_039028875.1. Lineage (GTDB taxonomy): Bacteria > Myxococcota_A > Polyangia > Polyangiales > Houyiibacteriaceae > SG8-38. The sequence continues at coordinate 74,217 of JBCCHE010000009.1, forward strand.
GGCTCGCTACTTGTTTGAGGCTAGCCGTTACTGAATCGGCGGCGTTCCGCCCATGCCGCCAGCGCCACCGGCGCCACCGCCCATGCCGCCCATGCCGCCCATGCCACCGGCACCACCGCCGGCGACCACGAGGCCCGGAGGCGGACCCTGGCAGGAGCCACCCTCGCCGCAGGTCTCTGCGACGTCCTCTGCGGTGCAGGGCGTGCCCTCGTTCATGCCGCCAACGCAGGCACCCTCACAGGTACCGCCGCCGCAGTCTTCGTCGCTTGTGCACGGCCCGCCTGGGGTGTCGCCCCCAGTGCAGGTGAGGCCGAAGCCGCATGCCGGATCGTCGCCCACGTTCGAGAGAACCAGCTCGAGGCCGGCCGCATCGATGGTCACGGTGACCTCGTTGAGCGCGAAGGCCACTTCGTCACCCTCGACCGCGATGGTCTCGCCGTTGACCGGGTCGAGGTTCACGATGACCTCGACACCCGACTCGAAGCACACGAGACAGGGAACCGGGCTCAGACCCACGTTGATCGAGGCGGGCGTTCCGGGCGTCACAGCCACGACACCTTGGGTGTCGGTGATGTCCGCGTCGGTCGCAAGGTTGATAATCAGGTCGACCACGCTCGCAGGAATCACGGTCTGCACCGCAACATCGAAATCGGTGTCGCCGTCAGGCACGAACTCACCGGTCAAGGCGGTCAGGTTGAGGGTAAGCGGCACGGGAATGCCCATGACCGCGCACTCGAAGTTGGCCGAACCGATCTCGGATCCGCTTGGGAATTCGTTGTCTGTGCCGCACGTCTGCACGCACGGCTCGACCGCGCCACCCGAGCCGCCTTCGCCGCCCGCGCCGCCGCCGCCTTCGTTGCCGGTACCGGAGCTGTCGTCGCCACACCCGACGAGCGCTAGCGTGCCGGTCAGCACCGCAATTAGACTCAGTTTCATCAATTTAGTCATCCCTTGTTCTCCTCTTCGTAAGACCCCGGCGCGCGACAGCTTGACACAATTTTCCAGGTCAGCCTAACGCGCGCGTCCACGTTTACCCGTTGTTTGTCGCCTGCGCAACGAATTGAAAGACGATTTGTCACGCAATTTCGGCGCGGATGCCAGCAAGTGGAGTTGGAATCGCGGGAGGCCCGGGTAAGTTGTCGGCGTACATCGGTTCCCGGTGCCCTGAGTCCTTGTAATCCAAGCGTTTTTTGTTGCTGAACACGTGTTTTCTGATCGGGCGCCCCGTGCACGGCGTCCTTTCGCCAGGTGGCCGCGTGATTGTTGCCCTTGGACGTTCTTGGGCTCAGCTCGACCTAGGGATCCAAGGGATGAGGCGGCTCGTGGATCGCTGATACTCGGCATAGGCCGGGTACTTCCGGAGCGAGATCCGCTCGGTGAGTGTGGTTGAGCCCTGGAACAAGAGGGTCAGTGTGGCGGCGCCGAAGATCGTCCAGTTCACCGCGCCCGCGCCCGCAGCCACCGAGAACACGTAGTAGACCCACCACATCGCTTGTTCGCAGAAGAAGTTCGGATGCCTTGAGTAGCGAAAGAGGCCGGTGGTGAGGAACTCGGCACGGACGGGCAAGCCTTGCGCCTTGTTGGCGTGCTTGTCGTTCTGAAACCGCCATTGCTGCTCGTCGGCGACGGTTTCGCCGGCCCAAAGGAGCAAGAACGCGCCTGCAGCAAGGAAATCGAGCGGCCCCAGTGGGGTGCCCGCGTGCTTGTACGCCAGGTAAGAAGGAAGCGTGATCGCCAGGAGAAGCAGGTTCTGCAACGGGGCGATGAAGGTCGCATTCAGGAGTTGAAACCCCACCGGTCCGATCCGGGCTTGGACCTCCTCCCACCGGTAGTCCTCCCCCCCGGGCGCATACCCGCCTTTGCGGGCGTAGTTGTAGGTCAATCGCACGCCCCATACAGCGACCAGCGCGGCCATGAGGTTGAGGCGCGGATCGTCGAACCCGGCGTATGCCGCGAAGTGGACGGCGTACAGCACCGGGGTGATCGACCACAAACGATCCACCCACGAATACTCCTTCGTGAGGATCGAAAGCACCCAGCAGAGCGCGCCGAACGCGAGCGACGCCCAGACCGCCGTCTCGAGGGGATCCGTCGACAAGTACCATTCCGTCATGAGGGCCTCATCCGATGCCGAGCGCTTTGAGCTGCGCCATCAACTTGCCGAAGTCCCAATACACCTTGAGCGATTGGAGCTTCCCCTCGTCGTTGACCTGGTAAAGCCCGACCATGTCGACGACCGTCTTGATGCCGCCACCCATTTCGTTGGTTGCCTGCAGGACCGCCACGCACGTGTCGTGGCACGCGATCCGCTGCGAGGCCACGAGGGTGAGGTTCGCGTTCGCGATCACGGTGTCCCAAAACCGCTCGATGGCGGCTTTGCCTTGATGGCCAGCGCCCTCGGGGTCCAGCATGGATTTGCCGACGGGGTCGGCAAGAAATGCGTCGTCGGCGAAAAGCGCCAGCCAAGACGCTTTGTCCTTGGCCATGGCGAACTGCGCAGAGCGCTCGCTGGCGATGACGGCGGGGTGTTTGTCGGGCATCTCGTCCCCTCTCTTACTTCGCGGCTTCGACCGCGCGCAAGAGAGATTTGCTGAATACGCCTCGTTGGACGAGGCGCTCCCGAGCCTTCTTGGCGGCATCATCCCATGCGGCCTGGTGGGGTTTCGTGTCGACCGCCGTGAGGCCGCGTCCCTTGAGGGTCTCGTAGGCGCGGTCGTCGTCTCGCTGGACGATCTGATCGAGCTTCTTGGCGGCGCGCTTGGCGGTCTCGAGGAGGGTCTCCTGGTCGGCCTCGGTCAGGCTCTCGAACTTCGATTTGCTGATCACCGACCCGCCCACGATGATGTTGAAGTTGCTCGATGTCATCGCCTTGAGTCGCGTGTACCACTGAAAGGCGACGGCACTCATCGCGGACGCGGGGACGACCTCGACCTTACCGCTCCCGAGTGCGCCGAACACGTCGGACGCCCCAAAGCCGACTGGCGCGCCCCCGATCGCTTGCATGAACGCATCAACGACCGCGTTGTCTTTGCCGACCCAGGCGGAGCGTTTCGCGAGGTCTGCGGGACTGCTGAATGGAGTGGTCGAGAAAACCCGGTTTTTGCCACCGTCGCCCCACGTGAGGAGCTTGAAGCCCCCGTCTTCGATCATCTTCCGAAAGCGTGTGTCGAGAGCCGTCCGCACGCGGTTGAGTTCCGCGTCGGTGGTGAGGAGCCCGGGCGCCGTCAGCACTTGCACTTCGGGCGCGATGAGGCTGAGCCCCGTGGTGGCCACGCCGGCCGCATCGAGCTTGCCTGCTTTGATACGACGAATCAGATCTCGGTCGTCGCCATCACTGCCGCCGGAGAACACCCGGAGCTCGACGCGTCCCTCGGTTTCCTTGTTGAGTGTCCGGCTCCACGCCTTGAGCACCTTGACGAACGAAGACCCCGGAGGAGCCAGCGATGCGATTCGGATTGTCGTGGCTGCCTCCGCGTTCGCCTTCGGCAGCGAGCGGTTCCCCGGCATGAATGCAAACAACGCTGCGAGTAGCGCAATCGACCAGACCTTCGAACGATTCATCGGCACCCCTTTACTATAGGGTGGTCACCACGACCACCGGTTCTGCTCAGACGACCGACGGACTTGCCGGATTCAACGCGCCGGCAAGCCAAGCGAGGGCAAGAATCGACGTCGCAAAAGGTCCCTTAGTTCCTGATCGCTGCGTTGCGGGTCTGGCGAGGCCAAGAACGACATGATGATGCGAAGCATGTACTCCATCACCTCGGTCGTCTCCTTCTCATCCCAGCCGGCGCCATCGATGAAATCACCGAACGCCACCCGAGTGAACGCGATCGAGGCGGGCTGGGTGAACCCTCGGAGAACGAGTGCGTCGAAGACCGGCGGGTTCCACACCTGCCTCAAGACGGGGTTGGCTGGGACACTACGAAGCGCGTAGACGACCGCCTCGACGGCGCTCTCGCCCGGGTCTTCGAAGCCTTCCATGTGGGCACGAATGTCGTTGGCCAAACGAAGCCCCGCTTGAAGCAGCACCGAGCGGATCAGCTCGTCCCTGTCTTTGAAGTAGCGGTACACGGTGGGCCGACTCACCCCGGCTTCGAGCGCGACGTGGGCGATCCCTGTTCCGTTGAGCCCATCACGCGCGACACAGCGGGCTGCGACCTCGAGCAGGCGCTCACGCGCGGCCGTACGGTGCGGTGGATCGCCATCCCAGGCTTCGCGCGAGGAAGGCGAGACGGACTTTCCTTTTCCGGCGGTACTCTCTGTCATCAGGCGATCGAACCGAGTATGCAGAGGGCCATAACCCGGACGCGGGGCCTCGATCAAGCGCGGCTACCCGGGCTGCCAGAAAAGACCCGAAGTCACTACCAAAGTGACCAATGACCGAACGCCAAGACCTGCAAGGCGATGAGGGCATTGGTGACCGAGTGCGCGAGGATTGCGTCTGACAAGAGCCCCCGCCTGCCCTGCGCATAGGCGTAAGCGACCCCTGCGACAAACCCGGCCACCCATTGTTGGTCGGCGGCAGCGAATGCGATCGACGACAAGATAATCGCGGACATGCGGAACGTGTCGTAGGGGACCTTCGTGAAGTCTCGCGCGATCAGTCGGCGCAGCAGGAAACCGCGAAACGCGAGCTCTTCGATGATGGGAACCGTGATGGTGGAGCCGACGACCCGCGACGCGATCCAAATGAACGCGGCAGCGCTCGAGAGTTGGCCGAGCGCCTCTGGCGGCGCGTCGACGCCCGAGTGACCGAATCCCCAGAAGAGGATCCAGATCGCGTACACGGCAACGCCGATCAAGACTGCATGCCACGACCAAATCCGGCGGCCCTGGAGATGATCACGTAGTCCGGCGACGTAGTCCCGACGAAACCAGGCTAGGGCGGTGATCGCGACGCCGACGCGGACCGGATAGAAATAGTCGAAGTCCTGGACGACCAATCCTGTCACGAGGGCCGTTGCAACCACGCATAGCAACGGGAGCAAGAACGGCGCGCTCGGGTTCTTCGTACGCGCGGCCGACTGAACGGGTTCACGGGCGAACCATGGTAGCCGTTCGCTCACAAAGACCGCGCCAAGTGCGACGGCGCAAAAGAAGATCCATCCTGCTTTCGAGTGGAAACTTCCGATCGCGATCTCAGGCGACCACAAGTCACCGACCATGATCAACGAGACGATTCGAACGACGTTGAGGATCCAGACAGCGAGGATGGCAACGGGGAGCAGAAGCAAGACGCGGGGGAACCGGAAGCGCTCGCGGAACACCACCAGGTACGCGGTCAGGAAGGCGACGACCAGGCCGATCCCTTCGTACCCGGAGCACACCGGTGCGACGTTGACCCAAAAATCCTCTGTTCCGACGATGGCTTCGGTGGGGTCGTAGACGATTGGCGTGACAAACACCTCGAGAAGCGCGGCCACCGCGTTGAGGGTGACTGTGCTGAGAGGCGCCCAGAGCTCGAGGGTGATGATTCCCGCGCCCCAGGCCAGAAGGCCCAGCGCCACGGCCAGCGTGATCGGCAGCGCAAGCTCGCGAAGCATCGACCCGATCCGGAGCCGACCGATTGCGAGAGGGAGCCACGACACAAAGGTGGCCACCACGCTAAGCGCCCAGAGCGCAACCCACATCCCGGTCGCACTTTCGGGGAGTACGCCGTCACCAAAGAGATGCGCGCTCAAGCCGAAGAGCATCGCAAAGCACACGAGGTGAACCAGGAGCGTCGGGAACCACGCCGAGTCTTCGATCTGCGCAGAACGCTGCACGACGCTCCGAAGCTGTGTGCCGCCGAGTAACCAGAGCGCCGTCGCGAACGCAACCGCGATGGGTCCCAGCATTCCCGCAAACCCGACGGCGGACCAGTCGTCCGCACGCTCGAGCAACGGGGAGGCATCAAAGAAAAAGCTGATCGTCAGGTACTCGACGATCAGCAGAATCAGTGCAGCGACTGGACGCGCGAACCAACGCGCGGCGAGGGGCGGGAAAGCCTGTGAGTCAGGCATCGACCGCATCCTCGTGCGGAGGCTTAGGCGAGCTCGTCGTCTTCACGACGACGCGACATGACGTAGGCAACGCCACCGAGCAAGAGCACCATCGAGCTCCCGGCGAAGCTCGGGTCGAGCTCGGGAACGCTCCGGCCGCCGCGGTCGGCTTTCGGCTTCTTGTAGCTCCAGCGCTTCTTGGCCTTCTTCCCGTCCTTCTTCTTCGAGAAGAAGGAGCTCCAGCTCCACGCCTGCGCGGTTGGGGTTGGGGTGATGAACATCACACCAAGGATGAGGGACAAACCAACTAGCCAATGCTTCATTTCGAACGCCTCCAAATGTCACCACCTACGGCGACAAGCGATGACATTCTTTTACAATCCACGTGACACTCGGGCAAGCGGTTTTGCAAAAAGAAATCTGATACATGCTGAAGTATATGAAATTATTGAACATTAATTCTTCCAGCGCACTCCGCTCGTCCCCTGTCGATTGTCGGAACTCGTCGTCGAGGCGGATCAGGGGTTCAGTATGGCCGGGCCAGGTCGCCACTGCCCAGAAAACCAAGGTTTGAGAGGCCCACCGAGCCGCAATACGACGAACCAGCCCTTCGCACGCACGGTCTGGATCCAGTTGCCCTCATGGCCCGCGGGTGGTTCGGGTCCGAAGTGGAGGGTCGTCGACCCGTCGAGGTTTCGAACCAGGCTTGGCGACGCGCTCCCGAGGCTCGGTCGGGAGGTCCCCGGGGTCTGGAGCATCGAGCGCGTTTGCGGGTCGTAGACAACGATCGACCATCCCTCCGTCGCCGGGACCTCGGGGGGAAGGGTGATCGTGTACGACTTGGCACCATCGAGATACGCCCCGGTGGAATCGGTCGCGAGAAACGACGACTTGGACCCGGCTCCGAGGGCGTCGCGGGTCAGCGCGGAGCCGATGTCGGTCGACAGGTAGAAGAACATCGCGCGTGCGTCTAGTGACCGAGCTCCGTTGCGAAGGAACTTCGTACTGTTGCCGACGAACGATCGGTACCATCCGGAAGTCTCGTCGACGTAGGCTTGGGGATCGCGCGGTCGGAACGCGAGTGCCCTTGATGTTGCGTTGGCGATGGCCGCACCGTGAACGAGCGTGTTTCGTCGCGCCGCCGACATAGACAACGCCTGTCCCTGTCGAATTCCAATCGCGGCCAGCAAACCCAGGACCTCCGGGCTGAACGCTTCGGCCCGTTCTTCTTGAAGGAGCGCGTGGACCCAATCGTAGTAGCTCGCGTCGTTTGGATGAACCGTGTTGAAAGCTCGACCACTCAGACCAACGAACCGGTTTACCGTTTCCACTTGGTCTTCTTGCGGCTCGGCGGCGTCCTCACCGTCCACTGCGGTCTGCAAGGCGTCGAACTCGAAGTCTTCGTCGAAATCAAACTCGACGTCGAACGGATAGACCTCGATTGACTGTTCGAGGCTCCGGCTGACCTCGATCGAGTCAGTGCGCGAAGCCTGCGCTCTCCACCTTGCCCAGTTGCCGTAGGTCGGAGATGCGAACGCGAGGTAGCGTTCCGAAATCTGGCCCTGGTAGTTCGGCGGCATCAGCAGGTAAAGGCCACCCTTCCCCTCGTCCGCACCCGATGGCCCGAACTCGGCTTGCGGCAGAAACAAGAAATCGTCGACCACGCCTGCCGTTGATGGCGGGTTGCTCAAGACGACGGCGCCCGCGCGAAGGTCGAGCCAGGCCAGCAGGTCGACGGTATCGGCCGGTGCGGTCAGGACGAGTGAGTGGGCGTCGATGCCGCGGTCGAAGGTTCCGATCTCGCCGTCCATCCCGACCCCCACGCTCGCCAACCCCCGCTTCATCGCCATGAGGGAGGCACTCGGCAGCGTGGTCAGGAACGCATCGATCGCCCGGATCCGGTCGAGGTTGGCGTAGACGAGCTCCGTCGATGCATCCGAGGGCACGCCAAGTGGGGCGTCGAGCGTTCCGATTCGACTTTCGATCTTTGCGTAGTCGATCAGGCCATCTGGCTCCGGAGTCACCATCTTGGGCCGCTTGCGTGCACTTGGGTCGACCGGTGGGAGCTCGTCGAGGCGCTCGATGTCGCCAGGTGCCCATTCGCGCGCCGCCCAAGGTTCGAGCGCGCCGTACAGACGAAGGACCGCGTTCCACCCCCTGCCGGGTGTGGTTTGGATCCAGTTCGCGCGCCAGGCCTTCCTGCTCTTGCCTCGCCCTCGAGGTGGGGGCCGAGGACCAAAGTAGAGCGTCGTGGAACCGTCTTCGTTCGCCCGGGGTGCGGGTCGCTGAAGCCGCGCGCTCCGAGTCGTGTTGACGCTCGCAAAACGCTGGTCGGTCTGCAACATCGACCGCGTTTGGTTGTCATAGGCCACGATGGACCAGAAGTTCTTCGCGGGTACGTTGGCCGGCAGGGTAACCGCGTACGTTTGCGATCCATCGAGTGGCCGTCCCTTGGCGTCTCGATATGTCACCGCCGACTCGGTTCGACGTCCGAGGATGTCGTCTGCGACTTTCGGAACGTGTGCTGTGGCGAAGTACCGAAACGCGGCGCGGGCGTCGAGCTCGCGAGCGTGACCGGTCAGGAAGTCATCACTCTCGGCCATGGCGAAGACGCGCCACTGGCTTCCTTCTCGGAGCCGTTCGGCCGGATTGCGATCGCCGAAGAGCAAGGCGCGGACCGTGATGTCGCCGACCGCAGCGGCCTCCCGAAGAATCGCGGAGACCCTCGCGTCGGGCTCGAACTTCGTGTTCTTCTCGATGCCGATGGCCGAGAGCAACCCCAGGAACTCCGGGTCCTGGCTTCCCCTCGGTTCTTCCTGGACCAGGGCGTCGATCGACTCGAAGTAACCGAGATCATTGGGTGGAACCGTGTCGATACGCTTCGACGACATGTCGACAAACTGGTTTGGCGCGGGCCGATCGGACTCCTTGAGCGGGTAGATCTTGAGGCGTGCTTTGAAGTTGTCGGTGGCCGGCTCCGCGCGTCCGTCCACCAAGAACCCTTGGAGCAGCATCCACACCCCAAGGGTGCGCGAACGCACGGCGAACTGGCTGTCCGGAACGTAGCCCGCGTACCCAGGCGGGACGATCACGTAGGTTCCCCCCTTTCCGCGGTCCGGTCCGGGGTAGCCCGTGTCGGCGAGATGCCGTTGCCAGGCGTCGACGAGCACCCCGACCGTCCGAGGGGGCGTCTCCACGACGATCGGGCCGCCCTTGAGACTGATCCAAGTCGTCGCGTACACCGTCTCAGTGTCGAGTGTGAGGAAGCGACTCCGTGCATCCATCAGCGATTCGCTGACGAATACGGTGTAGTTCGGCAAGAGCCCGGCCGCGTAGAGCCCGTCGCGCATCGCGATCATCGCCGCGCCAGGCATGGCCTGTAAATAGGCGCGCACCCCGCGCATGAAGTCGAGGTGCTCGTATGCGGTGCTCACGGTCGCGGCATCGGGTCTTCCGTCAAGGAACCGAAGCGTTCCGATGGGCGACTCCATCGCTGCGGGCGTCAGGATGGACGGAGGGGTGGGGGCGTAGGCTTCGTCGGTGGACTCTGGCGCGGGCTGTGCCGCGCTGCAGCCGACGCTCGCGAACCACAACGCCAGTATGGTGAGCCTCCGCATCGCGGACTTGCCTACGGGGTTTGTGCGGAACCCGCCAGGGCCGGCGCTACCAAACCGACACATCGGTCGATGTCGGACCCGGTGCGAGGGTGTCTGTGCGGGGTGTGACGACGATCACGGGATCGTCAGTTTTCGGGCGATGCGTGTCGGGATTGATTGCTAGGTCACCGATTTTTCGGAAGTTTTTAACTCCCTAGGGGACCCCTTATCATGATTCATCGCTGGCTTGCTCTACCGGTTACGACCCTCTTGCTATGTGCTGCGTGTAGCGGCGACCCTGGCGCCGACGGCGGACCACGCGGAGGAACGCCAGGTACTGGGGGCGAGGGTACCGGCGGAAGTGGCGGTGCCGGAGGTGAGCCATACGTCCCAGCCTGCCAGATCGATCTGGCGCTCTGTTGGGCCTGTCCGGCGGACGAGAACCGTTGCGAGGCCGACGACGAGTGCCCCTTGGGCCACGTCTGCATCGAGTCCGGGTGCTCCACCAACGAGGGGGATCCGATCCGTGCCTGCGAGCTCGCGATCGCGCCCTTCTGCGTGAGCGACGACGATTGCGTCGACGGCCGAGATTGCATTGACCTCGGCAGCGAGGGGCTCCGATGTGTGAAAAACACACCCGGTTGTGACGGCGATCGCGACTGCGTGTACGGCTTCAGTTGCGAAGAGGGATCGTGTGTCGACCGACGCGTCCCCTGCGTGCTCGATTCCGAGTGTCCCATGGGACACCTTTGTGAAGACTCGGGCCTCTCGAGCTTCTGTACCCGAGTGAACCAGTCGTGCGACGCCGAGCTCGATTGCGCCGGTCTTGCGCCGCGATGCGAGGACGTGGACGGCGACGGGATGACCGAGTGCGCGGGCAGCGCGGATCCGAACGAGCCGAGCCCCGTCGCTTGCGTGAACGCGAACTGCAGCGACGCCGGAGCGCCCGTATGCGAGGTCTCGCAGGTCGGTGACCAAACCGTCTGCGGACAGTACGGGCTTTGCCTCGACGACGACGATTGCGTCGAAGGCTTCGAGTGCGTGGGGCTATGGACCGACGGTCGGCGGGAGTGTGTGCCGGTCGGCGGCGCCTGCGCACACATCACCCAGTGTCCGGTACGACAAGTGTGCGCCTCCCCGAGGTTGGGCGGGGCGCCAGCCTGTCAGGCTGGGGCGGCACCCTGAGCTCTGCGCGATGCGGGCCCGGGCGCCAGATCGATCGCAAGCCCTGCCGACCATCGAGCACCTCCTGCGAACGGGGACTGTTAAGACGCTCACCTATTTTGCATTTTTACCGTGTTACGGGCGAGTTCCGGTTTGATGCTTATAGAAACTTGCGTCAATATTGTAACTAGAGGACAAGAATGGCTTATCGTGCGTTTTCCGTAGCTGCAATTTGCGTTGTGATTCTGGGTGGTTGTGCCGATGATACGCAGGTTCAACCGCCTCCTGTATTCGGGACCGGAGGAGCGACTGGGACCGGCGGGGTCGGCGGATCCGGAAACACAGGGACTGGCGGCGTCGGGGGAGACGGCGGTGCGGGCGGACAAGCCGGCGTCGGCGGTGCTGGGGCGACCGGTGGTACTGGGGGCGTCGGCGCGACCGGTGGCACGGGCGGCGTCGGGGGAATCCCAGAGTGCATCGTCGGCCCTCTTTGCACGAGCTGTCCAGGCTCGACGTGCAACAGCGACGACGACTGCATTACGGGGCGAGGTTGCTTCCCTTCGGGTTGTGAGACGGTGGAGGGAGCGCCGATCATGCAGTGTCTTCCGAACAGTCGGGGGAGCTGCCAGTTCCCGGGAGCGCCGGATCAGTGCCCGAGTCCGCTCGACCCGGACAACGACAACTACGCTTGCGAGGCCTCAGGTCTTGGCAATGTCTGCGTGAAGCAGACTCCGGGGTGCGACTCGGACTTCGACTGCCCGACGGGCTTCGCGTGCGAGAACCCAGGCTCTAGCGGGGCCTGCGTTGATCGACGCGTACCTTGCGTATTCTCCGACGATTGCCCGGTCAATTACACATGCGTCACCTTGACGAACAGCGCCCGGTCGTGCGTCCGCATTCACCGGGATTGTGAAGCCGAGCTCGACTGCGCCGATTTAGGGGACACCCGCTGCGTCGACGTCGACAACGATGGGCGCGATGAGTGCGTCGGTCTCCTCGACGGTGTCAATCCTCCTTGCACCAACGCGCTCTGCACGAGTGCGAGCGCGCCGGTCTGCGAGGCCTCGAACGTGGGACCGATCGCGGCGTGCGGGCAGTATGGCCTCTGCACCTCGAATGGTGACTGCGCCGACTCGACCTTCGAGTGTCTCGCCCTCGCCGGCGACGGTCGCAGCGAGTGCGTGAAGAAGAACGGCAGCTGCGACTCCAACGCAGACTGTCCGGCAAACCAAGTTTGTGCGGCCCCTCGCACGGGCGGACCCCCCGCCTGTCAGGCCGGGCTTGTGAATTGAGGAGTGTGATCATGACTGCCCGCGATCTAACCCCCTGGCTTCTGTTCTCGATGGTGATCGGGATCAGCGCCTGCGTCGGCGACGGAGGTTCCGACGGCATTGGTAGCTATCTGACGCAACTCACCCTCGATGACGATGTCTGCGACCCTGCGGGCCCGGACTACGACCCGACCGACCCTCGCTGCCAACCCGGTGGCCCCGGCGGGTCCGGTATCGTCCCGCCAATCGAGTGTCCGACCGGGGATCCGACGTGCGCCCGCGCGTACGAGTACCCGACCCAGTTCGACCTAACGATTGAGAACTCGTCGAACCTCGCGTTCTCCACCTCGGCCGGGGGCATGCGGTTGCTCGGGGGTAGCTCGTCGATTGTCGATACCGACGGCGATACCGTTCCAGACGAAGCCGACGAATGCCCGGGCCCAGGATGGCGGACCCCCTGCGATGGCGACGCCAGCGACGACGGAATCTATCAGACCGTCTACTACGATGTCGGCAACGAGATCACCCTCGGTGCGAGGATCAACGTTGACGGCAAGATCCGGACAGCCGATGCGTACATTCTCATGGACGCGACCGGCTCCATGGTGGGTGAGCAAGCGCAGCTCATTACCGACCTCACCAAGGGAACGTTCACCGATCCGGTCGAGTGCCCCGGTGGCAACGATACCGGACTCGTGGGCGCGCTCCAGTGCGTCGTCGAGGATGTTTGGATGGGCCTCGGCCAGTTCAACGAGTTCCCGGTTCATCCGTACGGACACAACTTCGGATACGCGCCTTATCACCACCACCTGGATGTTACGAACAACCTTCAGCACCTGCTCGACGCCGTGTCGGCGCTGACGACGCGATTCAACCGAGACGATCCGGAGGCGCTGACGCAGGCGCTCTACTCCACCGTCACGGGGCAGGGGCTCGGACCGTGGGTCCCCAATCGCGTGGGATGCCCTGCAGGCCGTTGGGGGTACGCATGCTTCCGACCGACCGCGCTCCCGATCATCATCATCTTCACCGACGACGAGATGTACAACGGCCCGCGTGCCGCGAGCCCGACCTACGGCCCTGCACCGCTTGGCGGAGTCGGCGTCGCCACCCGGATTCCGCCGGCAAGGCAGGATCCAGGCATGATTTACTCGGGGAACGACCTCACCGCCCACAACTGGGGCGACCTCTCCACCTTCTCCATGACGGCGCTCGGGACCAACGCGAACATGGGTGACGACATCGATACCTCGTTCCCGCCGAGCCCTTGTGGGACCTGCACGGGAAGTGGTTGTTGGGGCGATGGCCGCGACGGCTGGGTCGCGTTCGACCTCAGCACGAGCGTTCCGAACGTGTACATCAGTGCCGAGGGCACGTTCTATCCCTACACCAAGCTCGCGCTGCTCGATCACCCCACGCTCAATCAGGTCGCCTGCGACTGGGGTCCTGGGGCCGGCGACTGGTGGGGACGACTCGCGATCTCGCCGATGGCGGCCGGTCGCTGGTACGTCGCGAACGATTCCTCGGTCAGCCCCAAGGCAAGTCCCAATGATCACCGCGGCCCCTATCAGATCCGCATTCAAACGACCCCGTCCGATCCGAGCTGGGAGACGCGTGAGGTGCCGATTCCGTGGGCCGACGTCGAAACCGAGCTCCTGGCGCGTGCGATCAAGGTCGTCCAGATTCTGAGCCCGGGGCATGGCAACCTTGCCGGCGCCGCGGCGGACGTCGACGCGCTGGCTGTCGCAACGGACTCGCTCGACCAGTTCGGGCAGCCCTACAAGCAAGACATCCAGGGCGACGGAACAGGTCTTACAACCGCGGTTCTCGACGCGGTTCGCTCTTTGGTGGGTGACACTCGCCGCGACGTCACCGTCATCGCCGAGGACAATCCCGCGACCGGTGCGGTCGATGAGAGTCAGTTCGTCGGCGCGATCATCGCCAAGGAGTGTCCGACCACCGGGATCAGCAACTGTCTTGGGACCAGTGCAGACGGCCGATCGTGCCTCGGCTGCCTGGCCGACAGCTTGCTCGAGTTCGAGTTTCGCGTTGGCAACGACTTCATCCTGCCTACCGGTGTTGCGCAGGTGTTCGACTTCGACCTCGTCTCCGTCGCCGACGGCAGCATCGAGCTCAACCGAATCCCAGTGCGCGTGATGGTGCCGCCCGGCGGGCTCGAGTTCGGGACCGGCTTCTATGAGGGGGAGTACGACGCCGACGTCGTCTGCGAGATGCCCCCGGAGCGACCGGATTGGGGCATTCTCGATTGGTGGGGTTCGACACCGTCCGATACGAAGATCGAGTTCGAGATCTTCACGGGCAACACCGTCGAGGACCTCGACAACCAGATCCCGACCTCGATCGTCATTCCCGACGATACGACGTCGAACGCGATCGACATTGGGCCGCTCTTGATCGCGGACGGGAAGCTCAACTTCATGCCGTTCCTCCGGGTGAGGGCCAAGCTACTGTCGTCGTCCGATAACCTCACGACGCCCGTCATGGGCGGCTGGTCGATGCAGTTCAACTGCATCCCCTTCGACTGAGGTACCAGGCTTAGTGCCCTTTGGAGCCGCCGCGGATCAGCGTGAGCATCGGCTTCGGGGCGTAGCCTGCGACGTATCCGCTTTCCTCCGCGACGTAGACCCACCCACGCTCATCGACGCGCATGAGGTCGGGGACGAGGTCGCAGGGGAGGCTGACCGACAGACGAGAACCGTCTTGAGGCCTCACAACATGAACCGAGGACGCGGGTACAAATAGGGCACCGCCTCTCAGCACCGGCTCGAGCCGTCGCGGGATCTCATCGGCCAGCGCGTCCGCAAGGTTGGTGGACCACCGTACCTCGCCACTATCGACGTCAAAGCCGCTGAGCTGGCCGAACGGCGCGTTGACGATCCAAGTGTCGTCGATCGTGAGGCCGGCGCCGCCGATCCCGAGTCCGGGATCCTTGATCGCCCACCGTGGACTGCCCGATGCGAGTGCGTATGCCGAGAGCATCGCGTCCCGTCCTGCGGTCGAGACGAGGACGGCGTTGGCCGCTGCGCCGGGGTCTGACGTCGGGGGACCGCTGAGTTCTCGCTGCCACCGGGGCTGACCACTGTAGAGGTCGATCGCGTAGAGCGCGCCTCCGCGATTCCCGCGCATCGCGGCGGCCACGACGGTTTCGCCGTGCACAAGCGGTTTGAACTGAAAACATCCCCGCTCGGAGAAGCGCCAGACATCTTCCCCCGTGGCGATGTCGATTGCATGGATCGCCTCTTCGCCGCATGTGACCAGAAGCACCCGTCCGACCTTGGTCATCCGAAACTCGCCACCTGTGCGTGACGCAAACCGCCATCGCGGCTCCCCGGTCCGCACGTCGATCGCCACCAAGCGATGACTGCCTTCGGTGACGACTGCGACCGGAGGAATCGTACCGCCTCCCGCCATGAGGCCGACAGGCGGTCCACCGATACGAGGAGTGATGTGGGTCGAGGCGTAGGCTTCACCGTCCTCGACGTTGCAGAGCTCGACTTCCCCATCGGCGGAGAGACGAATCAGCACAGAACCGGCCATCATCGTCGTAGCCGCCTGGCCGGGTCTCGCCCACAGAATTTCGCCGTCATCCCGGGCTACCGCGACGACGTGGGTCTGGGTCGCGACCACCAGCCTATCTCCGCACATGAAGACCGAGTTCGCATCAAGGCCCTCGAGGCAGATCCGCCACCGCTCGTCGAACTGGAGCGAGGGGAGTTTGGCCTCCGGCATCCTTGGGAGGGGGTTTGCCTGATTGTGCATCCGAAGCCGATCGGGATCGAGGTTCACGAAGCTGTCGGCACTGCGACGCGCGCGAATCTCGCGACGCAATGAACGCACCTCCTGTCGGAGGGTCCGCACCCGTAGGTTCTTCGACTGGCCGCGATCCGCGGCAACTAGGCTCCTGAGAAGGTCGCTCGCCAACTTGAGGATCGGGAGCGCCGCCTCGCCGATCGTCAACGATGTCGCGGTCAGGTCTCCGCTCCCCTTCGACGACAGCTCGACGCTCACCAGTTGGTGGGCGGACTTACGCATGGCGATCTGAAAGTCCCCGGCACGCAGGCGAACGTGTGTGGGTCGGGTGTTGTCCCACGCATCGATCAGGGTCCGCACCGCGACGACCATTCGGTGCGCAGCAAGCATGATCGGGCCTCGCGCCAAAGAGAGTTTGCGGCCCCTGACGAAAGCCCACAGATGCCCCTCGAAGAGAAGGGCGTGCACGTCAGCGCGGCTCGACCGCCCTTGGGTCGACGACGAGGACGGGTAAACCGCCGCCTCGTACCCGAAGGCGAGGGGCGTTTCAGCAGATGGACAGTCCAGCTCACCACCTCGCTGGTTGACCGCTTCGATTGGTCCCTCCGGGTCGTCGGCGATGCGCGTGGCCAGCGCACGTTCCGCCACACGAACCGCGATCTGCCTTGCGGTCGCATCGTGCTCCAGACGCGCCGCGTCGAGCATCGTTTGTGCGCACGTGTCGAGCAGGAGGCGGAGCGGAACGCTTCGGTCGAGCTGGTACACGACCGGGGCGCTGGCGGTCCCGTAGCAGCTCACCAGCACCGAGTCGCCGCGACGCACCAGGGCGTACTCGATTGCGGCTGTGGCGAGCGGGAGCAAAGCCTTGCGCCGCGCGCCGATCGCCAGTGCCGTCGTCGCGGCGGTCAGCTCGGCCAGCGAGGGCACTTCGACGTCGAGCTCGCCTCCCAGCAAGAGTCGTGACGCCGCCGAGTTGGCGGGTTTTTCAGCATAAGAAACCGATTCGTCGAAATGCGCTGCCATGCGGTTTTCCGGGTGCGTCCTAGGTCGAAAATGGTACTTGGGTGACTCGGCGTGGATCCAAAAAAAGGCGCGCCTCTCCTTTATGTTGACACCGCGTTGTGGGCACGACTGAGCAGGCAAGACAGTGGGTCGCTGTGACGGTCCTCGTTTTTCGAGGCGACCATCTCCTCGCAATGAAACGTGCGGCGTCGGCGTCGGCCGGCGCAGGCGTGTGGGAGGGGATCTCTGGCCGCGTAGAACCGGGGGAAGATCCTCTCGTGGCGGCCCGTCGAGAGGTCATGGAGGAGAGTGGACTAACGGTCACCGTCGCGCCGCGTCCTGTGGACACCTATGCGGCGCGCCGAAACGAGGATCCCATGACGGTCATCGTCTTCCGGGCGGCGTATCGCGGCGGCAGCGTTGCGCTATCGCACGAGCACGACGAGCACCGGTGGTGTACCGCCGACGAGTTCAACGCGCTTGGCGCGCCGCAGAGGCTCGTGCGCGCGGCACGGACGGCCGTCCAGCTGAGCGATCCAATCCCGTGAACCGATGAAACGACGCGCCAAACGCGGTCGAGTCGTGATGCCTCCGTAAGTAGTCGAAGCCGGCCCCGGTGATCCGAGATCGCAGACTGCGATCTCGCAAACGAGACGCGCCTTCAGCGAGCGCAACCGGATCGTCGTCTGCGACACAGACGCAAGACCCAGCGACCGGGAGACCTGCCGTTGCACGAACGCTTGCGACGACTGGGAGGCCCCGCGCCAGTGCGTCGAGAAGCTTGATCGGGATTCCACCGGGGGTCCGGCGCGGAACCCAGGCAAAGTCGGCCGCGGCGTGCGCATCGCGTCGCGCCTCTTCGCCATTGAGCCGGCAGATGCGGACGGCGGCGTGTACCCCGATCTCGGCAGCAAGTCGGCGAACCGGATCGGCGTCCGACTCCGTCGCGACGAGCAAGAACAGGTCGCGACCTCGGCGTCGGACCCGGGCGAGCGCTTGGATGACGTCTTCCCAACCCTGATAGCGATCGAGATTGCCAGCGTACAGCCCGACCTCGGCGTTCTCATGGATACCGAGTGCCTTGCGCGCTTGGCCAGCGTCCCGCTGGCTCTTTCCCACGATCGCCCAGGGTACCGGCAGATAGACACTCTTGCTCCCAAGCAATGCGCTGAGCGTGGGTGCCACGGCACCGACCCCCGCCGCGCGTCGGCATACGGCCTCCTCTAGCGTACGGGCGGTGCCCCGCATCAACTGCCCCGGGAGTCTCGGCACGTACGTCGGCAGTTCGTGTTGGAGTGAGGTGTGCGCGACGTAGTGCACGGGCCCCACGTTCGCCGAAAGTGCGGCGATGGCGGCTTCGACGTGATGCGCCACGACAACGTCCGGTTCGAGCCTGCGATGGAGCCGGCGAACCGCAGTCACGCACCGTACGTCGAGTGCGACCTTTCCCCAGGATGGACCGGACCGCAGGGAGCGAACGCGGGGAAAATCGGGGATCCGGTGAACCTCGTAGGCGGTGCTGTCGCAGCCTTCGCCCGCGGCGTACGACAGCATGTGGACGTCGTGCCCGAGGGCCGCGGAGGTGGAAAGCATCGATGCAACAGCAGCCTGGGTCCCTTGGAAGGTCGGGAACGGGAGGCAGCCCACGTGGAGAACCCTCACTCGACGTACCCTAGCGCGCGGAGCCGGCGCTCGATCGCCGAGTAGTCCCCCTCGCGGGGCGGCTCTCTTGGGGAGTCCGGAAGCTCCCGATGCGCCGACGATGTGTCGATCGCCTCCCAGAGCACCCGGCCGGCGAACGAGGCCGGCACCGAGATGTCGAGCCGTGCCAAGAGCGTGGCCGTCATGTCGGCGATCTTCGCGTCTACACGCCCGGCTTTGCGGACGCGTGGTCCGTCGATCGCCATGAAGCCGTGGTCGCGGTGGCTCCCAGGAAGACTCCGACCCTTGGTACCGATCTTCTCGTGTTCGGCGAGTCGTCGCCAAGGCGTGGGTCGAGCGCGCCCGTCCCCACTTGGCATCAGGTTGTACGAGTATCCGTCGTCGAGGTGCAGGTCGAGCAGAAGGTCCGGCGCGCGATCGACAAAGGGGCCCTCGAACAGTTCCTCGCGCGCGAACACTCGGCGCACCACCGGGCGCGAGGTCCAAGGATCGCGGGCGGACAGAAGGGCGCCCCGCACCCGCTCTCGCACCTCGCGTGCGCGGGATGCCGGGATCGCCCCCCTCGGTTCACGGCCTTCGAGGTTCAGATGGACGCCCGGGAAGTAGTTGAGCTCGTCGCTGAACGCGACCGTATTCGCCATGTCGATCGCGCCGAAGCGCACGTTGGACTCGAGACGGCTTGGGAGCCAGGCATTGCCGAACCGGAAGAGCCGCTCGCGGAGACGGGGAGGAAGACGCCGCAACGCGAGCTCTTTGAGCCGGCCGCCGTCGAGGCCTCCGAGCTCCCTGAATCGGAGCAATCCGTGCTCGGCGAGAAGGCGATTGAGATAGAGAACCTTGTCGGACGAACCGCCCGAACCGTGGTCGCTGAGGATGGTGGTCTCGACGTCAGGGCCGGCCGCGTCGACCAGTGTTCCGACGGCCGTGTCGATGGCCGCGTAGACCCGTCGCAGGCCACCGCGTTGTTCGGAGGATACCTGGTGAGGGCGACGCGGGGAGTGCGGATCATGGTGGGCCCAAAGGTAGTGCGAGGCGGTATCGGTCTCTCCGAAGTACACCGCGAACGCATCCCACTGGCGCGTTCGTAGGAGCCATCGGGCCCACTGTGCCTTCCGTTCCGTTCGCGCGCACAGGGCTTCAGGCAGCGCGTCCACCCAACCAGGCTGGTCGGCCGCGAACTCGTCGACATCGTCGAACGTGGGTACCCCAAAGCGGGCGACCGTTTCGTCGTAGAGTTCGGGCGGCCACACGAACGAGCGATCCGCCTCGAACGCCACCGGCGCATCCCATCCGCTCACGAATGCGCCGCGTTCGAGCTTCTCTGGGGGCCACGTGGCCGGGAAGCCGAGGCACGCACAACGCATCCCCAGCTCGTCGAGTCGACGGAACACCGTCGGTGCCTCCCGCACGGTCCCCGCGGTGAATCGGACCTGGTACCCTCTGCGCGTCGTGAAATCGAAGACGCCGTGCCGAGCGGGGTCGAGCCCTGTTAGAAACGTCGTCCAGTTGGGCAGGGTCGCTGGCGGTCTGACCGACTCGAGGGCCGCGTAGGCACCACGGTTCATGATCGCGTGCAAGTGCGGCAGCGTTTCCGCACCGAACTCTTCGACCAAGCCTAGATCGAGGCCGTCGAGGCCGATGACAAGCGCGCGCGTAGCCACGGCGCGAGTCTAGCCGCGCGCGACCGTCCAGTCCCGCCCAAGAACGCCAGGCGGACGGTCCACGCCAAACGCCGCGAGAATCGTGGCCGTCACGTCGTAGATCTCGGCCTCGTGGATGCGGCCGAGGTTCGGCAGCCCGTCTCCTGCGAGAACGAAGATGCCATCCCAGTCGTGGTTGCAGGTATCCGGACCCGTGTCGTTGTCCGATACGATTGGGGTCGCATGTCCGATCGATCCGATCGCGCGGAGGGCAAGATCTTCGAAGTACACCATCAGGTCGGGCGGGAGGCCGCGGGCGACTCGATAGTGCGTCTCGGGATCGTGTACCGTGACCGCGATCGGTCGTCCGTCGTCGTCTACAAGCGCGCCGAGCTCTCGCTCGAGCTTCCTCTTGAGGTTCTCGGCGTCTGAGGGTCGGACGACCCCATGGGGCTCCCGGTCCCGCACGTTCAAGAAGACCCGCCCGTAGTAGCCCCCTTCCGCCCAAGCCGTCGTTCGCGACCAGTCTACGTCCTCGTGTCGAAGGGGGGTCGGTGTCTGAGGGTCGCGTGCGAGCACCAAGTAGCCCCGTTTGATGAGCCAGTCGTTGAGGCAGAACCCACCGCGCATTGCGCGCGCCCCATGATCGCTGACCACCATGACGGCGGTCTCATCTCCGGCCGCGTCGAGCAGCTTTCCGATCTCGGAGTCGACCAACGCGTAGTAAGCCTGCCCAGCTTCGGTCCACGGGCTTTGTGGGTCGTGGCTCGGGTGGGTGGGGTCCATGTGGTGCCAGAAGGCATGGTGAAACCGGTCGACACCGATCTCCACCATCATCATGAAGTCTGGATGACGGCTCTCCCAGACGTGCTTGGCCATCGCGAAGTGCTGTCGTGTCATCGCGTGGACTTCGGCTTCGATCCGTCCGTAGTCGGTCGCACGAAAATCCTCGACGTCGGCAAGGTACGTCCCGAACTGTGACTCGAGTTCGGCTTCGAGGCTTCGCGGGAAGCACCACGGGGTGGGCGGTCCGGGCCACATGAAACCGGCCACCATCTCGCCTCGCACTGGCCGTGGTGGGCTCGTCAATGGAACGAACAAGGGGGCGACGCGAAATCCGTGGTCGCCGAGCCAATCCCACACCCGCTTCACCTGGACGTCCGCCCCGGTGGCTATCGTCATCGTGGTTTGTCCGCGGATCCGATTCCGAAAACCGTAAAGTCCGAGTTCGCCGGGATCTCGACCCGAGAGCATGCAGGTCCAGGCCGGGACTGTAATTGGTGGGGCCGAACTACGGAGGCGACCCCAGCTTCCGCGGTCCATCAAAGCGCTCAAGTTGGGCATTGCCTCGCGGTACCGTTCGAACACCAAGTCGGGCGCTGCGCAGTCGAGCCCGATTACGACCATCCGTCTCCCCATCCGCGAAGCCTATCAAAACGGGGCGCTTGGTCGCCGCTCAGGGATGAATGGATTCCCGTTCACGCGGCGCGCACGCCGCGTCGGCGGCCTCCTCGATCGTTCGCTCGAGATGGGAGAGCTCGAAAGGCTTTTCAATCCGAAGGTTTGGGACCCGCTGGAGGAAGTCCTGGGCTCGTTGCGTGAAGGCCCCGCCCGTCATGAATACGATCCGTTCGTGCATCGGTACTGCGCGCTGCAGCGCGGCACGATAGACGTCCATGCCGGTCATCTCCGGCATGATCAGATCACACAGGATGACGTCGTAGGGATGAGTCCCCATGAGCGCCACCGCTTCTCGTCCGTCGTGGGCAATCGTCACGTCGTGGTCTACCAGTGCCTTCTGGATCAGCCGCGCGATCACGGGCTCGTCGTCTACGACCAAGACCGAGAGTCGTCGGCCTGCTGCACGCCTCGTGGCACTGATCGAGGGTGGCGGGGCCGACAGGGGAACGGGCGGACGCTGCACCTGTTTGAGGATGACGCGCACCACGGTTCCCTGTCCCGGATGACTCTGGATCTCGATCGTCCCACCCAGCGAGTGGACGATGCGACGGCAGATCGAGAGTCCCAGCCCTGTTCCGCGGCCTGCGGGTTTCGTCGTTACAAAGGGATCGAAGACACGCCTCAGGAGTTGCGCAGGGATTCCCGGGCCCGTGTCTTGCACCTCGACGCAGAGGCTGTCGCTCTCGATTCTGCGGGCACGAACCGTGATCGTGTTCCGCGCCTGGTCTCCCGGCTCGATCGCCTGGGCGGCGTTCACGATCAAGTTGAGGAACACCTGACCCACCCGCGTCTTGGATCCCGGTGTGTAGAGGTTGCTTTCGTCGAACTCACGGACGATTGACGTTCGATGCTGCGTTTCTGGACGGGCCATGCGGATCGCTTGGTCGAGCGCCTGCTTGAGATCGACGATCTCGGTTTCCGGGAAGTCGCCGCCGTGCGATAGCGCCGTGATCTCGTTGGAGATCGCGCGAATTCGATCCGTCCCTTCGTAGGCCTCGCGAATGATGTCTTGGGTCTCTGGCGGCAACACGGACAGGTCGGTCGATAACGCTCGAAGGTGATTCCACACGAACGTCAGCGGGTTCTTGATCTCGTGGATGGAGCTGGCCGTCAGGGTCCCGATCGCGGACATTCGCTCCGACAACAGAAGGCGCTGCTGAAGCTCCCGTTCGCCGGTCATGTCCACCGCGTAGACAATCGCCCGCGAGAAGCGGCCGCCTGAATCTCGGAGGAATCGCCAGTGGACCCGAAGATCGCGGGGCTCAAGAGCGCACGTGGTGATCGCCGTCTCGAGTCGAACGTCTTGCTCGTTGCGAAACGCCGCCAGGAGAATTCGAAGGAAGTCCGCCTTCGATTCCTCGGTCAGGATCTCGGGCATGCGTCGGATCGCTTCTTCTGCGCTCGAGGCACCCACCAGGGCGATCGCTCCGGCACTCACGCGTGTGACCCGAGTTCGAGAGAGGCATTCGGTCAGCGCTTCGGGTTCGTGGCGGACCAGCCGTTTGAACGCGGCCGCGTCTTCGGAGCCCTGCGCCTCGATCCAAGCGAGCACTGCGGTGAAGTCGATCTCCCACACGGCGCTCGGGAGGATCGACCACAAGCTCTCCTCGGAGGATGTGTCGGGTCGGTCGGCTTGGCGGATTGGGCGGGGCATGGGGGTCGAGAACCGGGTCGTCGTGACGCCGATTCGGCCGAGATCGTACAGAACAACCCCTCGCTCTCGCCAAAAGCTCGCAGGTGGCTCACGCCCGAAAGTCGGGCTCGTGCCCTCGGAGTATCCGCTCGAGGTCGCGCCGTATGGCCTCGTTGCCGACAAACGCGGCGGCACGCGTTGCCCCAGGGACGCGTCGGCGGATCGCCTCGAGGGGCTGGATCACGACGCGTGCCGGGTACTCGGCATACTTCCAAAGGTCGTCCGGCAGACCGAGGTTGTCCGCGATCTCCGGGCCATTGAGTGCTCGCGCGAGCCCATGATGGAACCGCATGACGAGGCGCCCGAGGAAGCTCGTCGTCTGCCCAG
Source organism: Myxococcota bacterium (assembly GCA_039028875.1). Classification (GTDB taxonomy): domain Bacteria; phylum Myxococcota_A; class Polyangia; order Polyangiales; family Houyiibacteriaceae; genus SG8-38. The sequence continues at coordinate 97,788 of JBCCHE010000009.1, forward strand.
GCGAGTTCTGTCCGGGGACCTCGAGCAGTGCCTCGGCAAGCGCGAGCGAGTCTTCGTCGGGGCCGGGCTGCACCAAGCGAACCAAGTCGGCGACCCGTCGAGTCGCCTCTTCGCTCTCCATCTGTGACAGCAACCAGGGGTCAACCCCGCTCAAGTGCCCGCAGTAGCGCCAGAGTGCAAGGATGGCCTCCGCTTCGTCCGCGGTGATGTCGAAGCCGATGCGCCGAACGCCGTCCATGACCAACAGCGAGAACTCGAGCAGTGTGCCGAACATGTCTGCCTGGTTGATCGGCAGCCCCCACTCGCTGGTCTTCCAGTCTGGCACTTCGAGACAATGACGCCGAACGTGCGCGTGAATCACGCGGACCCGTATCGAGATGTCGTGCCCCGGTTGGCCGCGACGCAGACCACGAAGTTGGGTCGCCTCGCTGACGAACCGCGCCGTTTCTGCGAGTCGTCGCTGGGGGTTGTGCCGAAGCTGACCCGTGATCGCCAAAGGCTTGACGGCAGCCGCAGAGTGATACCCGTTCAGAAGCGACCACGCGCTCAGGATGATCATTCCCATGAGACCGAACCGCTGATACGCGAGCGCGCCGCGATCGATTTGTGCGAAGTCGACCCACGGCGGCATCGATTCGACCGACTCGAAGAAGTCACGTAGGGGCGCGGGCGGATCGACGACGCTCCCAATGCCTTGGCGTAGGGCGCACTCGAACTTTGCGCCCGCCCCCTCAGGGGCCGCGCGTAGCCATTCGACGAGCGAGTCTGCGAGGGGATCCGCGGCGAGATAGAGCCCAGCGTAACGGCGGGCCAAGTCTCCGTAGAGGGCTTCGGCTTGCCAGCGGTTCCGGTAGCGACTCGGCAAGGCTTGGTCAGCCATCGAGCTCCCCACGTGCCTCGTTCACCAGCTCTTGCACCACGTGACGCGCCGACTCCGCCGTTTCGCGCGCGCGTAGGCACGGTGCCAGCGCGTCTCCGATCCGGACCGAAATGCGCGTGACGGGCCTCTCAGCGATCTTCTCGAGGTGTTTCGCGAACGACTCGCGCCCGTACGGGACCGACGGCGAGTATGCCAGGCCTACGGGGATGAGTGGCGCCTTGAGTGATGCTGCCACCGCAAACGCGCCTGGCTGGAAATCGTGAACCGTGTCTTCTGGGAAGGTTCCACCCTCTGGGAAGGTGACCACGATCCGTCCTTCTCGGACGCGTCGACGCATCGCCCGTACCGCCATCGCGCCACTGTATCGGTCGTCGCGGTCGACGAAGATCGTGGCTCCATGCCTCGCCATCCTTCCGAGCAGTGGCCACTGTGCCACGTCGTGCCGACTCACCATGACAGGTCGGAACACCGACAGCATCACCGCAATGTCGAGTGCGCTTTGGTGGTTGGCGACGACCAAGGCCCCAGTAGGATACGAGGACTCGCCGGTCACCGACACTTCCGTGCCAAAGACCTCCAGCAATCTGTCGACGAGGAAGCCGCAGTATCGATCGGCCAGCGGTTCGCGACGCTCTTCTCGGACTAGAACGCGATTCAATTCGTAGGCGCCAAGTGTCCCTGTACACAGGGCAACGAAGGCGCTGGTGCGACAAACCGAACGGGCTGTGGTCACCTCGGAGCGCCTCCACTTTGCACTCGCGAGTCGACTCGATCGGTGGCAGTCTGCATTCGTGTCTCCGTCATTGGCACCCGGGTTCCTCGTCGCGTCTCCGTCAATGCGGTGTCCCTTCTTCAATCATACGCTGGTGTTGCTCGTCGATCACGGCGACGAGGGTTCCTTCGGCTTCGTCCTCAACCGCACCACTGACCTAGACATGGGCGACATCTTCGAGGAGGTCGGCGTCGAACCGAAAGAGCCTTCCCTCGGCGAATCCCCTGTACTGCTTGGCGGTCCAGTCTCGCCAGAGACGGGCTGGATCCTCTACGACGCCGACGGCGTCCCCGTACCGGAGTCAGGCCGAACCATCGCTGTTGGCGAACGGATTGCATTCAGTGCCTCGATTGAGATGCTGCACCGTATCGCGACGGGCGATGGTCCTGAGACTTGCACGATGGTTCTCGGCTATGCCGGTTGGGGTGCAGGGCAGCTCGAGCACGAGATGGTCGAGGGGTCCTGGATTCCCGTCGACCTCGACTATCGTCTCGTCTTCGAGACGCCCGTCGACGCACGCTGGGAGTCCGCGCTCGCAAGCCTCGGGATCGACCCCGGCCACGTGATTGACAGCCGAGTTGGGAGTGCATAACCGGACGGGTTCGGGCCGAGCCCATCGCCGGCTTGAGCGTCGGCGACACAAACGCTACGCCCCGGCTGTGTCGTTGAACATCCGCAGAGCCCTGGGGCTAGGAGCGCTGGCGCTCACCCTCGCGTGCGGTGCGAGCGCCAACAAGACCAAGAACAAGGGAGGAACGCTTCGCGTCAGCGACGACGCGCGTACTGCCTACGAACGCGGACTCCTCGACTTTCGACGAGGGGATTGTTTGGCGTCCGAGCCGCTCTTCCGCGAGATCCGTCGCGAGTTCCCTTACAGCCGGTTCGCGGCGCTTTCCGAGCTTCGAATCGGCGACTGCCAATTCAAAGGGGAGAAGTACCCAGAGGCGATTCAAACCTACCGGCAATTCGTCCGTATCAGACCGTCTCACAAGGAGATCCCCTACGCGCGGTTCCGCATCGCCGAAAGCTACTACAAGCAGATCCCCGGTGGCTGGTTCATGACCCCTCCCCAGTCGGAGCGGGACCAAAGCGCTGCGCGCGATGCGTTGATTCAGCTTCGCCGATTTGTCGTCGACTTCCCCGAAGATCAACGGGTGCCTGAGGCCACTGAGCTGATGGCCAAGTGCATGGGCTTGCTTGCCGAGCACGAACTCTACGTGGCGCGCTTCTACCTCAAGCGAGACGCCTATCGCGGTGTGGTGTCGAGGTTGCGGGGGCTCCTTGCGAGCTATCCTGGCAGCAGCTCCGAGCCCGAGGCGTTGCTGCTGCTCGGTGCGGTGTACATGAAGCTCGACGAGCCGGAAAACGCCGAGCAAGCGCTCACCGAGCTGGTCGATCGGTTCCCCGACACGGATGAAGCCTCCGAGGCGCGCGGGCTGCTTGGCAAGCTCGCCAAGGGCTAGGCGCTGTTTTCTGGCCCACCGCGGGCGTCGTCGATACCTTGGTAGCCATGCGCCCTACGGCTCGTCAGCATCTCGACGTCGCAAACGACCACTACGCCCGCGCGGAGTACACGCTCGCCCAGCCCTACTACGAGAAACTCGTTGAGGAAGGGCTTCGGTACCCGGACGTGCTCAACCGACTCGGTGTGATCTATCATCTCAGTGGGCGCCTTCCCGATGCGAAATGGTGCTTCGAGCAAGCGTTGTCCGAGAACGCAGGCTACCTCGAGGCCGCGCTCAACCTGACGGTCACTTGCAACGAGCTAGGCGAGTACGGATCCGGCGTCCGATCGTTGCGGCGTGCCCAACGACATGCCGACCGGAACAATGACGCGTTCCGCCGAGGCAAGCTCGCGAACCAGCACCGTGCCCTTGCCAAAGCCTATCTCGAGCTCGAGCGGCCGGGGGACGCAATGCACGAGTTCGGGCGGGCACTTCGTCTTTGTCCGAAGTTTCACGACATCCGGCTCGAGCTCGCGAGGCTCTTGCGCCTCCGTGGAAACTTCCAAGGAGCGCGCGAAGAACTCATGCTCGTGCTCCAGCTCGAGCCTGGGCACAACGACGCGCGCGCGCTCCTCGGCGTGATCGAGCTCGAGACGGGTGATCGGAAGCAAGGGCTCGCTTACTTGCGTTCTGTCGTGGACGATTGCGCGGATCATCCCGTCGCCAAGGCCTACCTCGCGCAGGCCGACGCAGGCTATCAGCAAGCGTCTTGATACGGCGGCCAAGGTGGTTTTGAAGCACTCCGAAACGATGCAATATTGAGGCTAAGTGCCCCAAACGGTCCTGCTTCTCGACGATGACGCCCAGTTTCGTTCGAGCGTGACGCCCGCGCTCGAGGCGTTTGGGCTGCGCGTGATTCACGCAACGAAGGGGAGCATTGCCCGCGCGCTGGTCGAGGAAGAGGAGCCTTCGCTCCTCATCGTCGATGGCCTCCTGCCCGACGCCAACGGGATTACCTGGATCGAGGCGCTCCGAGACGGCGGCTTTCGTACCCCCGTCATCTTCGTGTCGGCATTCTATCGTGACCTAGCGACGTTCAAACATCTCACCGATGAGCTCGACGTCCTGAAGGTGTTCCATAAGCCCGTCGTGGTGGACCGCTTCGCGCGGGAGGTCGCCGCCACGATTGCCGCCCCGGTCAGCGTCCCGGTGGCGCAGAGTCGTCCCCAAGAACGCCCCACGGTGGATGACGCCGACGAAGCAGACCAGCTCCTGTTTCCCGAAGTACCAGCCGTCTCAGACCAGCCGCAGGACAACGAATCGTATTCTACGCTTCTACCGGTCGCCGCGGAGAACCTCACGGGTGCGATCCGGCGTGTTCACGCCCAAGTCGAACGTCCGAGCCTCGTCGCGGAGGCGCTTCGACAGGCGCACAGCCTGCACGGGAGTGCAGAGAACCACGGCTACCAAGAGATCTCTCAGGCAGCCCGACGCATCGAGGACGAGCTCCGCACGCTCCAAAAGTCGGGTCGCCTCGACTGGTCGACGATGTTCGAATCGATAGACGCGGTGCGCGCCCACGCCGCGGAGGCCGTCGGCTTGCCACCTGCTTCGCTAAAGCCGACGGCAGCGGCCCCGCCTTCCGTGACACCGGCCGCGTCGTTCTTTCTGCATCGCGCTGTTCCCCGCGACTTCGTGCCGACCCTCCTCGTCCTCGAAGACGACCCCGCGATGATCGCGTACCTCCGTTCCGCGTTCGATGAGGTTCTCATCCATCTTCGACCCGTCGGGACCGTCGAGGAAGCCCTCAAGATCGCCGGGCGCAACCCTCCTACGGCCGCCCTGGTCGGTTGGCCCCTCGAGGACCGAGACGCGCTGCCCCGGTTCCTCCGAATGTTTCGGGGTCTGCACGGCTGCACCAACACGCCCGTGATCCTGCTATCGGTCGACGACGATCCGCATACACGCGCGCTCGGAGCACAGCTTGGGATCGACATCTTCCTGCCGCATCCGATTGAGCTCGTGCGGCTGCACCACGCGGTCCACACGGCGGTCGAGCGTGCGACTACCCCGCAACCCAAGGTCGCCGTCCTTCGGGACGCAGATACGGCGCGGCAGATCGAGGAAGCGGGCATCGCGTGTTTCCTCTACTACAGCCTGGAAGAGCTGCTCCGCGAGCTCGATGTTCAGTGCCCCGACCTGATCCTGATCGGTTCGACGGTGAGCGGTCCTCAGGTCCCCGCCATCATCCAGATGTCGACCTGGGACGAAGACAGCGTCCTTCTGTGTTTCGACGACTCGCCTTTGGCCGACGACCGAGTGATTTCGGAACGCCTCGACCGCGACGGGGGATGGCTTGTAGAGCTCCATCGCCACGCCGAACGCATCGCGCGCATGCGTCGTCAGCAGCTGCGCTGTAGCCAGACCGGGCTCTTGATGCGTTCGGCGGCGGTGTCGTCTTTGGAGAGCGGACTTTCCTCCGCGCAGCGACAAGGTCGCACGTATTCGATCGGCCTCGTTCGAACGGTGGGACTCGACGGCCTCGATCACGTCCGCGGGCGCCGACTTCGAACCCATCTCGGGCGACTCATCTCGGGACGATTCCGACGCGAGGACGTCCGCGGCCGTTGGGACGACGATACGTTCGTTGTCGGTCTTGATGGCGCGAGTGCGAGGGCGGTCGTCGAAGTGGCTCGTCGTCTCATCGAGGAGCTCGCGGCGCAGCGGGAGCGCGAACCCGAGGAGTTGGCCTTCCTCGATGTCGCCGTCGGCCTTGCCTCGTACCCACTCGACGGAGACACCACCCGTGCATTGGTACTTGCTTCGCACGAGCGTCTGGAAGCCGCCCTAGAGCGGGGTCCGGGGTCGTTGGTTTGGCGCTGACGGGCTCGCTCGCCTCCAGCGTCGTCCCAGTGTAGAATCATCCTATTGATGCAAGATACTGCGAGCCCCGGCCCCGATGAGGCCGACGTAGCCGCCGACATCGAAGTCGCCGATCCGGGTCTGCTGTTGAAGCTGACCGGCCCTCAAGGAAGCAACCTTCGAGCGCTCGAGAGTGAGCTTGGGGTTGCGATGGGCCTACGTGGATCGACGATCCACATCCACGGCAAGAACAGAGACGTCGAGATGGTGGAGCGCGTTCTGCACGAGTTGATCGATGCTCTCGGACAGCGCGACTTGACGCAGGTGGAGATGGCGCGTGCGGTACGCACTCTCAGGGCCAATCCACAGTTGCGGCTGCGCGCCCTCCTTGACGACGTGGTCCTGACGACGTCGACGCGTCGCGCGGTTTCCCCAAAGGGCGTGGCTCAGCAGAACTACATACAAGCCATACGCACTCATGACATCGTGTTCGGGATCGGCCCGGCAGGAACCGGAAAGACCTATTTGGCGATGGCGATGGCCGTTCGGGCACTCCAAGAACGTGAGGTCAAGCGGATCATCCTCACCCGGCCCGCGGTCGAGGCGGGTGAGCGTCTTGGGTTCCTTCCGGGGGACCTCGCTGAGAAGATCAACCCCTACCTCCGACCGTTGCACGATGCGTTGCACGACATGATGGAGCCAGGGCGCATCACCGCGCTCGTCGAGCGGGGAACGATCGAAGTTGCCCCGCTTGCGTTCATGCGGGGAAGGACGCTCAACAACTGCTTCGTCATCCTCGATGAGGCTCAGAACACCTCCCCCGAACAGATGAAGATGTTTCTAACGCGGCTGGGGTTCGATGCCCGGGCGGTTATCACCGGAGATGTCACCCAGATCGATCTCCCGGGCGGCTCACGTAGCGGCCTACGCCATGCGGAACGGGTTCTGCGAAAGATCGTCGGAATCGACTTCGTCTATTTCTCGCATGCGGACGTGGTTCGGCACCCACTCGTTCAAGAGATCGTCAAAGCCTACGACCAACACGAGCCTCGGGGCCCCTCTTCCGACGAAGAGGCCTGAGCCGCGAGGGACGACCACGCGGCGCCTGATGACTTCTCATCGCGCCCTGGTATAACTAGTCGCTAGATGACCGAACAAATCTACGACGGCGCCCTCGAGTTGATCGGACGCACGCCACTCGTGCGCCTGAAGAACATCCCGTCCGAAGGAGGCGCCGAGATCTGTGGCAAACTCGAGTCCCACAACATCGGCGGTTCCGTCAAAGATCGCCCGGCACTCTCGATGGTGCTCGCGGCTGAGGCGGACGGCCGACTCGGGCCCGGCGCGACGATCGTGGAGGCGACGAGCGGCAATACAGGGATCAGTCTCGCCATGATCTGCGCAATTCGCGGTTACCGTTGCGTGATCGTCATGCCAGAAGACATGAGCGCGGCCCGGCGCCACATTCTCAAGTCGTACGGCGCCGAGGTGATCCTCACGGGCGCGGACGATGGCATGGCTGGTGCCGTTGAGCGGGCGGAGCATCTTCTCGAGACCACGCCTGGCTCGATGATGTGCGGCCAGTTCGAGAATCCGGCCAACCCTGCCGTTCACGAAAGGACTACCGCCGAAGAGATCTGGGAGGCTACGGGAGGCCAGGTCGACGCCTTTGTGGCGGGTGTCGGCACCGGCGGAACGCTCACCGGTGTTGGCCGGGTCCTGAAGAAACGTAATCCGGGAGTCCGCGTCATCGCCGTTGAACCACGCGCGAGCGCGGTCTTGTCTGGCGGGAAGCCGGGGCTTCACGGGATTCAGGGGCTCGGTGCGGGCTTCGTCCCGGAGGTTCTCGACACGTCTTTGGTCGACGAAGTCGTCACGGTCACCGACCTCGCCGCCGAGCGCATGACCAAGCGGCTTGCCCGAGAAGAGGGAATCTTGCTCGGCCCTTCGGCAGGCGCGAACGTCCATGCAGCGAGCGAAGTCGCACGCGACATGTCCCCGGGCCAGCGGGTCGTGACGATCCTGTGCGATGGTGGCGAGCGCTACCTCTGCTGACGGAATGACCGATCTCGTTCGGATCTCCCGAGACCTTTGTCGAGCGGTCGGCCGGATCGACTTCGCCGATCCGGTCGCCTACGTCTACAATCCCCTCGAGTATGCCCGGGAGCCACACGAGCTCTTCCTCAACCGCTACGGGGAGGGTCAGAAGGACGTGGTCTTCGTCGGGATGAATCCGGGACCCTTCGGCATGGCGCAGACAGGTGTTCCTTTCGGCGACGTCGGCTTCGTCCGCGATTGGATGGGCATCGAGGCTCGAGTACGGGCGCCGAAGAAGCAGCACCCGAAGCGACCCGTCCTCGGCTTTGACTGTCCCCGTTCTGAAGTCAGTGGTTCGCGGGTGTGGGGTTGGGCGCAGTCTCGGTTCAAAACACCGGATCGGTTCTTCTCGCGGTTCTTCGTCCTCAACTACTGTCCTCTCGTATTCGTCGAGGAATCAGGGCGGAATCGGACGCCCGACAAGCTGTCGCCCGCCGAGCGGGATGCACTCATGAGGCCCTGCGATCGCGCGCTCGCCGACGCCGTCGAAGTTCTCGCGCCCAAGCAGGTCGTCGGCATCGGCGTTTGGGCGACCAAGCGAGCGCACGCAGCGCTTGAGCAGTTTGGGGTGCCGATCGGCACGGTTCTGCACCCAAGTCCTGCGAGCCCAAAGGCCAATCGTGGCTGGGCGAAGCAAGCCGAAAACGATTTGCGTAAACTAGGCATCCAGATATAAAAGCGCTGGGGTCGATCACGCATGTTGACGCGAGTCGTTTTGGTTACGGCGCTTTGCTTTTCGGCAGTCACTGTCATGGCTTGCGGTCGGCCAAGCGCAGCAACCCAACAAGTCATGAGCGCCGCCACCGTGGACCTCGGTTGCGACGAGGCGAGCCTCGAGATCATCGAGGATAAACCGATGCAGAAGCGGGTCACTGGGTGCGGGCGCTCGTTGACCTACATGAACGAGTGCAACCCAGCCGCTGGCGGCGGACAGACTTGTATGTGGCGGCCCGTGCGGACCAAAGCCGACCAGTGAGGCCGCAGACCCTGGGCTAGGGCGTCGCCGCGTCAACCTCGGAGCGGAGCGTTTCGATATCGGGGTTGTTTGGGTCGTACTTGTCCGCCAGGTCGAGTGCTGCCTTGGCGCTCGCGACGTCTCCTTCGGCAATGGCTTGCCTCGCGCGCGCGAGCTCGTCTTTGGCGGCTTCTTCGAGTTCGTGCGGTGAGAGCTCGGCCTGTTCGGCGGGCTCGCCTGGGGTTTCGCCCGCCAGCTCGCCAACGGACTCGTCACCGCCTTCGAGCGGTTCCGGCGTTTCGGCGTCGTTCGAGGCAGGCTCGTCTTGCCCGCTCACCTCGGCCGCCGCCTCCTCGACTACCTTTCGTTCCTCGGGCAAGAGGAGGACCCAAGTCGCGATGGCAGCGGCTGCTACAAGCGAAGCCGTGACCCAACGACGTCTGCGCTTCACCGAGCTTGCGGGTCGCTTCCCGACGAACGCGTCCCGCAACGCCGCGACGAGTGCTCGGGCGCTTGGAAACCGCTCGCTCGGGTCCTTCGAGAGTGATCGCATGATCACTTCGTCGACTTGTGCGGACAGCATCGCACCGCGGTTGGCTTCGCTTGGTTTCACCGGATCGTGATTCATCACATGGTTGGCCACGAGCATCGCCTCGGCTCCAGGGAACGCGCGCTCTCCGCAAGCTGCTTCGTAGATCACGGCCCCAAACGAAAACATGTCCGACTTCTCGTTGTACTCGCCTTTGCGCAGCGTCTCGGGTGCGGAGTAGCAGGGGGTTCCGAGAAACTGCCCCTCTTTGGTGAGGTCGGCGTTCGGCACCCGAGCGATGCCGAAGTCGGCGAGTTTCACTTGGCCGTTGTTGGTGACCAGGAGGTTTTCGGGTTTGAGGTCCCGGTGGATCACACCGGCGACGTGCGCGGTCGACAACGCGTCGGCGATCTGTTGGGCGACGGTGAGCAAGCGGTCGGGCGAGAGCGGACCCTTCTTTCGGATCTGGTCTTTGAGCGTCGTTCCGGGGACATATTCGAAGACGAGGTACGGGCCGTGCTGAGGGTCGTCTCCTACATCAAAAATCTGAACAATATTAGGATGTTGAAGCCTTGCGGCGGCCCGCGCCTCGTTCTTGAAACGGCCGATGAACATCGCCCGCGTCTCCTCGTCGAGGTTCACGTCGCGGAGCGTCTTGAGGGCAACCTGGCGATCGAGGTCGTTGTCGTGCGCGAGGTAAACGTATCCCATCGAGCCCGATCCGAGCAGACGCTCGATGCGGTAGCGACCGATCTGGCGGGGAATCTCCTCCATGAGCGCGGTCTAGTGCAAGCCAGGGCCTCGAGCTAGAGGCGGTGAAGTTTGACTGTATTGGTTCGACCCGACGTCGGCCAACCCAACACCATTGCGAAGGGCTGCCCTCGCGCGCATAGCTTTTCCCGAACAAGAAGTGAGGTTGCGATTCGGAGCGTTTCGTCGAGTGATTCAGGAGGAACCTCCACGCGCGGAATCACCCCCCACTCGAGAGAGAGTCGTCTGGCCACGGACACCTTGCTCGTGATCGCCACGATGGGCGCGCGCGGGCGATGTTCCGAGAGGAGCCTTGCTGACCGTCCGTCCTGAGTGAAGACAACGACGGCTTTCAGCGGCAAGTTGGTGGTCAGAAGCGCAGCTGCTCGTGCGGCGCCGTTGGCGAATGGCCACTCTTCTTCATCGTCGTCGCGCAGGTCCTGGAACTCGCGTGAGAAGTCTTCGACGTAGTCGCTCTCCACGTCCCGGATGATCGCGCCCATCATCTTGAGCGCGGCGACCGGGTATCGACCTGCGGCCGTCTCGCCACTGAGCATCAGCGCGTCGCTCCCGTCCATGACCGCGTTGGCCACATCGGCCGCCTCCGCGCGGGTCGGCCTCGGGTTCCGGATCATTGAGTCCAGCATCTGAGTTGCCGTGATCACGAGCTTCCCACGCGCGTTCGCCTCTCGAATGATTCGCTTCTGGACCAGCGGGACACGCTCGGCGCCAAGCTCCACACCAAGGTCCCCCCGAGCCACCATGATTCCGTCTGCCGCCGTCACGATCTCCGTCAGGACACCAAGCGCCTCCGGACGCTCGATCTTGGCAATGACCGGGACCTTGCCCGCAAGCGCTTTGGCTTCGCGGATGTCCTCGGCCGAACGGACGAACGAGAGCGCGATGTAGTCGGCACCGAGTTCTGAGATCGCAAAGGCGAGATCCGCTTTGTCTTTGTCGCCTAGGGCCGGCGCGCTTACGGGCACGCCCGGAAGGTTGAGGCCTTTGTGGTTCGAAAGCGGGCCGCCATCTTCGACGATCGTGTGGACGGTTTGCCCTTCAACCGAGTCGACACGAAGCTTGATCAGCCCGTCGTCGATGGCGATCGCGTCTCCCGGCCGGACATCTGACGCCAAGGACTTGTACGTGACCGACACGCGGTCTTGGTCGCCTTCGACATCTTCGGTCGTCAGCGCGAAACGATCACCAGCGGCAACCTCGATTGGGCCGTTCGCGAATCGACCTAGGCGCATCTTGGGGCCTTGAAGGTCGGCGAGGATGGCCATCGGCCGCCTGGCCTCGGCGGACGCCTCCCGCACGAGCTTCGCGACACCGAGGTGCGTGGCGTGGTCGCCGTGCGAGAAGTTGAGACGCGCGCAATTCATGCCGGCCGCGACGAGCGCCGCGATCTGCTCTTTGGTTGCGCTCGCCGGCCCTAGCGTGCAGACGATCTTGGTGCGTCTCACACAGGCGTTGTAGCGAGTATCAGGCGCCTCGCCAACTAACGAGTCCGATATCGCTGCGGTTCCCAGCCGGCGACGTTGGCCTTGAGCCCGATGCGGACGACGACTGTGAGAAACAACGTCCACTCGCTACGGTCGACACCTGGCGGCGCGTTTCGGTCCGCGGGTTTGACGTTGAGGTGGCGTGCGCCGATCCGAAACCAAAGACCGCGCAGCGTCTTCTTTGGTCGGTAGACCGGGAGTGCCAGACCGAACCCCACCCCAAGACCCGCACTTTCGTTGCCGTCGAGGAGAAAGGCCGCGCCGAGTTCCAAGTAGATCGACTGCAGCACGAGGTCCGCAAACGGGTTCCAAGTCTGCTTGTAGAGGAAGAACAGCGCTGGGAAGAGGGGGCGGACGTCGACGCCGACGAAGAGGTGCTGTCCGGAGTCGGGACCCCAGCGCCCGGCGAGTGCCAGTCCGGCCACGTCGGCCACCAGAAGCCTAGCTTCGCCGACGACCGAGACGCCGGTGCTCCCCGATCGCCAGGTCACCCCTGGCCCCGCGCCGAGCGACAAGGTCATTCCCCGATCCCAGCGGCCATAGAGGCCGTCTCCATCGCGATCCGCCTTTGCCGTCAGGGCCATCGTCGAAAGAACCAGGACCGAACCGGCGATCACCCCGAGACGGGCGCCCCGCATCATGATTCCCCCATGCCCTGGTCAGCGTGGCGGGTCAAGAACTAGAAGCGGTAGACTGTCCCTTATGGACCGTCCCTTCGGCCTCGGCCTTCGAAGCCAGCTGATGTTTGCGTTGATCGTTGCGTTCGGCGCGGCGTTCGTCCTTTTGAGCGTCGTGACTGCGCGCCTCGACGAAGGCGAGCGCCTCGAGGAGCAACGCGTGATGGCCAGCGGCCTTGCAGAGGCGATCGCGACGACCTCGGACCCCGAAGCGCTCGGCGCGGGCGACCTCCAGAGCCTTGTCGACAAGGGTGTGGTGGACGGGATCGAGGTGCAGACGGCGGAAGGCGTCGTTCGATGGGGCCGCACCGTCGGCGCCGCCGATGGAATTTCGCGTGCCGGAGAGGACTCGGAGATCCGGGTGTGGGCGCCACCCTCCCCACAGGGGGACGCCGCTCGTCGGAGTCTCTTCGTGTTTTACCTTGGACTCACAGCGCTGGTCGTTCTTCTGCTTTCTTACGTGCTACTCACCTATTTCATCGTGCGCCCGATCGACGGGCTCCGCAGGGCGTCCGAGCGGATGGCGTCCGGGAACATGCGCACCCAGGTTCCAGTCCGTGGCGCCGCCGAGGTCGCGCGGCTTGCAAGTGCCTTCAATGGGATGGCTTCTCAGATTCGCGCCGACCGCGCTGCGCTCCAGGAACGGCTCGAGGAGCTTGAACGAACGACGGTCGAGCTGACGTCGACTCAGGAACAGCTGGCGCGAAGCGCACGCCTTGCCGCGGTCGGCCGGCTGTCTGCCGGGGTGGCGCATGAGATCGGAAATCCTCTTGCTGCGATTCGTGGCATGCTCGATCTCGTGCGATCGGGTGACCTTGACCGGAGCGAGGAGCGGGAGTTCCTCGTCCGGATCGAGCGCGAGACCGAGCGTATTCATCACACGATTCGAGACCTTCTCGACTTCTCAAGGCACGAGCCAGAGCAGGATGCTCGCGTCGAGGCTTCTGCTGATCTCTCGCAAGTCGTACAGGACACGGTCAAGCTCATCGACCGACAGAGCCGGTTTCGGGAGATCGAGCTCACGCTGGACATCGACCCTTCGCTGCCGCGAGTCCGTGGTGACCACGAGCGACTCCGCCAACTGCTGCTCAATCTCCTTTTCAACGCGGCCGACGCCCTGTCGGGCACGGGCAAGGTTGCGGTCCGGGCCACCGCGAACGAGGACCGAGTCCAACTCGTGGTGTCCGACGACGGCCCGGGAATCGACGGTTCGATTCTCGGTCAGGTGTTCGATCCCTTCGTCACGACCAAGCCCGCGGGTCAGGGCACCGGCCTCGGCCTCGCCGTATGCCATACGATCGTGGACCGACTCGGCGGTTCGATTCGCGCCGAGAACATTGGTTCGGGCGGCGCTGCGTTTTCGGTGTCTCTTCCCGCAGCCGTCTGAGCCCCGTCTTGTCGGGGGTGGCGCTGGGTTCATGGCTCTGTAATGGTCGGCCGACCGATGGAGATCTGGAAGAAGTTCACGTTCGAGGCGGCGCACATGCTGCCGAACGTTCCCGACGGGCACAAGTGCAAGCGCCTGCACGGACACTCCTATTATGTGCACGTACACGTGTCGGGCCCGCTGCATCCCGAGCTCGAATGGGTTGTCGACTTCGCCGACGTGAGCGCCGCTTTCGACCCGATCTGGCGCCAGTTGGACCACCGGTATCTCAACGAGATCGAAGGTCTCGAGAACCCTACCAGTGAGAATATCGCCAAGTGGATCTGGGTTCGACTCAAACCCTCGCTTCCCCAGCTCTCGAAGGTCGTCGTCGGAGAGACATGTACCGCCGGCTGCGTTTACGAGGGCGATGAGGACCGGTGAGTCCCGTCTCGAACGGGTCTCGTCTCAGTTGGGGTGGAAGGCATTGTCGATGGCGGCGTCCTCTGCGGACTGAGTTTCCGTGTTCGGCAGCGGCTGCCCGAGGCTCGACTTAATCGCTTGTGCTTGCTTGCGGGTCGCCCCTGCTTTCACCAGTTGATCCTCCGTCGCTGAGAGTACGTCGCGCAGCGAGCCGAGATTTCGGAGGAGCTTCCCCCGCGTCTTCGGGCCCACCCCACGAACGTCGTCGAGCTCGCTGCGGAGTCGCCGTTTCTTGCCGACCTTCTTGCGGAACTCGTTCGAGGCGCGGTGGGCCTCGTCTCGCGCCAGCAGCAGGATCGAGAGCGCCGAGCTTCCTCTTACCGCGATCGCGTTCTTCTGGCCGGGCCGGAAGACGCGATCGCCTTCTTCTTGACCACTGGCGGTCACCCGTGACTTGGCGACCGAGGCGATTTCCAACCCTGGCACCCCCACGTCCTCGCGCGCACGCTCGAGGACGCCCAGCTGACCCTTTCCACCATCGACCACCAGCAAGTCGGGCAGCGCCCAACCCTCTTCGAGGTTCTTTCCGCGCCGTAGCCGGCGAACGAGCACTTCGTACATGGCGCCGTAGTCATCCCCGCCCTGCACCTGCTTCACGCGGAAGCTCCGGTAGCGTTCCTTGGCCGGGGCCCCCTCGTCGAGCGCCGCGAAGACCGCCACGGTTTCGTCGCCACCGGTGTGGGAGATGTCGACGCATTCGATTCGCCGAGGGATCGCGGCGAGGCGGAGCTGTCGCTGAATCCCTTCGAGTCGCGCTTCGATGTCTTCGCGTGCGCGCTCCTTCTCTTCGAACGCGTGGGCGGCGTTCTCTCGAGCCAACGCCAACAGCTTGACCTTGGCACCCCGCTTTGGTGTCGAGATCACCGAGCGACGCTTGCGATCTTCGTTCAGGAGTGCCTCGAGCGCCTCGCTCATTTCCACGGGGACTGGGACCAGAATTTCATCGGGAAGTGAGGGGCGATCCTCGTAGTGTTGGCGAAGGAACCCACTGATCATTTCGTCATTTGGAACCGCCACGCGCCGGAGGGCGAACGTCTGCACACCGAACAATCGGCCGCCCCGCATGCTCAGCACCGCGATCTCTGCCTGGTCCCCCTGCCGGTGAAACCCGAGGATGTCTTGGTCGGCCTTCTGAACTCCGGCCACGCGCTGCTCTTGTTGGGCGCGCTCAACCGCGCGCAGCTGGTCTCGGTAGACGGCGGCACGCTCGTACTCGAGCTCGCGGGACGCGTCGCCCATACGTTGCCCAAGGTCCACGACGAGCTCGTCGTGCCGGCCGTCCAAGAACCGGGCGACGTTGGCGACTTGAGCCCGATACTCCTCTTGGTCGACATCGAGAACACAAGGGCCCGGGCAGCGCTTGATCTGGTACTGAAGGCAGGGTCGCGTTCTCAGACGGAACTCGGTATCGGTACACGTGCGCAGTTGGAAGTAACGATTGACCAGACGCAGTGTCTGCCGGGCCGCGGTTGCAGAGTGGTAGGGGCCAAAGTACTGGGCACCATCTGGTTTCGGACGACGCACGACTTCGAGTCGTGGCCACGATCGCTTCGGGTCGAGTCGAAGCGAAAGATACTCTTTGTCGTCCCGCAGTTTGACGTTGTACTTCGGCTGGTGGGACTTGATGAGCTGGTTCTCGAGTAGGGCGGCCTCCTTGTCCGTCTGTGTCACGAACGTCTCGATATCCACCAGCTCGCGTTCGAGCCGACTCACGAATGCGCGCACATCACTCGAACCGGGCTGGAAGTAGCTCCGCACGCGGCTGCGCAGGCTTCTCGCCTTGCCGACATACAAAACCTTCCCGCCATCGCCGTGGAACACGTAGACGCCGGGTGACGGCGGGAGGTTATCGAGTTTTCGTTGTGCCGTCTCTGCGACCACCGCGATCCTATACCATCGACCCCATGCGACGCGCCCCTCGGCTCAGCCGATCTCGATGACCCGCGCGTCGGTTACCACCGCATCGACCGAGACGTCGCTTGGCAATCGAGGGACCTCGCCGATCAGCTGAAAGTCGAACGCGACCGCGCACGTGAAGGCGCGGGAGAGCGTTGGCAAGAGTCGATCGTAGTAGCCGCCGCCGTACCCGATCCGATAGCCCTCGGGGTCGACCGCGAGCGCGGGAACGAGCGCAAAGTCGATCGTTCCGGGTGCGGCTTCAGGGAGGTTCGGCGCGGGCTCGGGAACCCCGAACGCGCCTACGTCGAGTGGGGTGTCTGCGTCGACGAGCGCCAAGGTGAGGTGCTCGCCGACGACGCGCGGAAGAGCGACGCGCTTCGAGGCCTGCCATGCCGCTGTCAGGATGCCGTCGGTTCGTACTTCGCGTCGAATCGACGCGAACGCCAGCACCGTCGACGCAGCGGTGAACGCCGGGAGCTCCAATACCCGCTCGGCGATGTTCGCCGAACGCGCTTCGCAGGCACTCATGGGAAGCGCCCCCCGAACCGCTCTCATCCGTTTGCGGAGCTCTCGCTTCACCTCGACCCGGATCCGCTCGTCGGCGCCGCGTTGCGGCGGTTGCCTCACGGTTGGTCGATCTGCTGTGCGAGCTCGGCGTCGGTCTGGAGCCGTTCGTCGATCCGCCGGATCGCGGCACCGACCACCTGGCGTGTCTTGTCTTCGAGGCTAGCCCGACGCCGTTCGGACACCTCGAGGTCCTCGGCGAGGCTCAGCGCGACCACGGCCAACAACTGGGCCGGCGTCGCTGCCCTCGCGGCCGTGGGCCCCAAGGCCGCCACGCGTTGGTTCACGATGTCGGCCAGTTTCTGCAGATAGGTTTCGTCCGCGTCCGATGACATACGATAGCGGGCGCCGGCGATCTCGATCTGAACAGTCCGTTTCACGTTGCCGCGAAGGTAGTCTTCGAGCTCCCAAGGCGTCAAGGTAGGACAAACACTTTCACGACGTCCCCGGTTCCGCTGGCGTCGGAATCGCACTACGAGGGTTTATGAGTCATGCATCAGGCGTGTTACTCTTCATTCCCGGGGGAAGATCGAAGCGTCATGATTCAGGTTCAATGCCCGTCATGCCAAGCGTCTTACGATGTCGACGAGCACCGTCTGCCTGTCGACGGGCTCAAGATGCGTTGTCCGAAGTGCGGCCATAGCTTCGTCGTCAAAACAGACGGCACCACACAGGCGGCAAGCGCACCACCACCGCGACCGAAGAAGCGGAAGATGACCCAGGTTGGGCTGGGTCCTGGCCTTCCGCCCCCGACACCCAAGGTTTCGCAGGAGTCCGGGGCGCCACCCGCAGCCGATCCGATCGACGATCTCGGTGAGATCGATTTGCCGGCTCCAATGAGTTCCGGGGTGATCGCAGACCTGCCGGCGCCCAAAGCCGGCTCCGGCTCGCTCGACCTGGACCCCTTTGGTGAGCTTCCGACCGCCGTCGACCTCCCTGCACCCAAGGAGCCCGACGACGCACGGCCGAGCGGCTTCGACCCCTTCGCCGATATGGACTTGCCGGCGCCCATGGATCCCTCGGTCGACCTGCCCGCGCCGATCGACTCGGCTCCCGGGGGTGGGATCGATCTTCCAGCCCCGATGTCCTCGTCACCGGCACGGGGCGGTTCCGACTTGCCCGCGCTCAAGGGGGATCTTTTCTCGGATGAGATCGATCTGCCGATGGCGCTCACCGACGCCGAGCTCCCGGCGCCGATGTCGCTCGACTCAGCGTTGCCCACGGCGGTCGGGCAGTCCGACCTTCCGGCGCCAAGAGATGATTTTTCCGATCCTCCGATCGAAGGCCCCGATCGGGTTCACGGCGGCGGTCCCATCGAGCTTGATCTCCCGGACGGGGACGACTTGACGCTCGACATGGAGGTGGATCCCGGCGTGCATCGCCCCGCGCCGCCCGCCTTCGGGCAAGCCCCGGCGGCACCGGAACTCCCCCAAGGGCCGGGTTCCCCAGGGCCCCCGCCACCGCCGGTGGCGCCGCCTGAGCCGTCGCTTGATGCCGAGCGTGTCAGTCGTGATTCCGCTGAGCTCGACCTTCCGGAATCCGACGACCTCGAGTTCTCCGAGCTTCCGTCGCTCGAAGCCGACTCCGAGGACGATGTGCAGCGCATGCCGCACCCGGGCGGCGAGGCGGGTCCAGCCGCGGCGCCGGCCAAACGCAAACGCAAGGTCGACATCCGAGCGCGTCTCAGCCGAAAGCGACCGCCGTGGCTGATGAAGGTGCTGGCCGCAGCCGCAGGAATTGCCGTCGTCATCGGTGGTGGCCTCTACCTCGGAAACACCGAGTACGGGCTTTTCGGTGTGCATTTGGTCGAGCCCTTCCTTCCCGCCTCCGGCGATGTGGTCGAGGTCACCCAAGCCATCCAGAACGCCGAAGCCACCGCAGGGATCGACACCTATTCCGCGACTTCGTCGGGGTTGGCACAGCTCGAGGGCGCGCTCGCCGACGCGCGTCTCAGCCGTGCCTTGGTCGCGCGCAAACTACTGCACGAGTCCTACTTCCAGCTTCGATACGGCCACGACGTTGAGAGCGCCCAGCGTGCAAACGACCTTCGGCTGCACCTTCAGCGCCGCGGTGACGACGCCCCCGGCGTTCATGTCGCCCTCGCGGCCCACGCGCTTCGCCAAGGAGATCCCACGCTTGCGGCTTCGGAGATCGCCGCGGCGCAGGCGGCGGACAGCACGGATGCGTACGTGGATCTCGTGGCCGGGGAGCTCGCCCTCTCGAACAAGCAAGGGAAGGGCGCCATCGAGGCCTTCGGACGCGCGCTCCAAAAAGATGGCAGCGCCCGGGCGCAGTGGGGCCTCGCGCGAGGTCATCGCCTCGTCGGGAACACCGACGAGGCCATGGCGGCAGCCGAGGCCACCCAAGAGCTCAGTCCTGATCACGCCGCCGCGCGCGTCGCCGTCGCAGAGGGCCTGATCGCGAAGGGAGACACCGACGCCGCGTACGCGCTCGTCCAAGTCCCGGCCGGACTCGCGCCGGGCGCAGATGGCAAGACCACATCGGTGTCACGCGCCGATCGGTCCGCCGCGCTCTCTCTCGTCGCTCGAATCGAGGAGCAGCGAGGGCGGCTCGGTGCCGCGCGCGAGATGTACGAAAAGGCCGTCGAGCTCGATGCGAGCAATTCGTGGGCCGCGGTCGGCGCAGCTCGCTTGGTGTTGCTCGAGGGCGGTTACTCAGATGCGCTTGCTCGTTTCCAGACCGTGATCAGTGCCGAGGTTCCACCCGGGGCGGAGCTTCACCCGACGGGCAAGCCGAGGGTTTTGGTCGAAGCCAAGCTTGGGGCTGCCGAGGCGCTCGTCGCCATGGACAAAGCTGGCGAAGCCAAGAACCTCTTGAGCGACCTTCGCACCGAGGAGCCCGTCAACGCGGACGTCGAGATCTGGCAAGGCAAGATCGCGGACGCGATGGGCGACAGCCAAGAAGCCGTTCGGCACCTTCGCAACGCCATCACGCTCGAGCCCAAGGGTTTCCGTGGATACATGGCGCTCGCGCAGCACTACAAGGCGACCAAGCGCCCTGGTGAAGCGGTGGGCGTATTGGTTGAAGCGCAGCAAAACGTGGAGATCACCGCTGAGGTGAGACGCCTCCTCGGCGAGGCCGAGCTCGATCGCAACCGGATCGATGAGGCGATCAAGGAGTACGAAGCTGCGCTCGAGATGGAGCCAAGGGACTCCTCTGCACAGTTCGGTTTGGCGGTGGCGTATCGGCGCAAGGCCGCACTCGACGAAGCGGCCGCTGCGCTCGCCCGAGTCGAAGAGCTCGATGCCGGCTACCCGGGGCTCCCGCTTGAAAAGGGCCGGCTCGCGGAGGCGAACGGTGATCTCGCAGGTGCCGTGGCGAGCTACCGTGCCGCGCTCGAAAAGACGCCGGACGATGCGGCCCTTCGGTCGAGGCTGGGCGCCGTGCTGGCGATGACCGGCGAGCTCGACGAAGCCGAGGCAGTCCTCAAGGCCGTCCTCGTCGACCAGCCGTACTCCGCGGAGGCCGAGCACTACCTTGGTCGCGTTGACCTCGATCGCGGCGACGTCGTGTCTGCGCGACAGCATTTCTTGCAAGCGACGCGGCTCGAACCTCAGAGTGGCGTCTATCGCTTGTATGTGGCGTGGGCCGCACTTGACTCGGGGGAGTGGACGACTGCGCTCCGCGACCTCAACGCCACGCTCAAGCTCGATCCGACCCTCGGCGACGCCTACTGGTTGCGCGCCCGGATCCGGATCCGTGCGGGTCAGGTGCGCGACGCCTTGGCCGATCTTCAAAAGGCGATTGCCTTGAACCCTTCCCGAACCGAGGCCTGGGCCGCCATTGGCGAGGCCCACTATCAACTCGGCCAAATGAACCAGGCGATCGCCGCGTTCGAGAAGGCGCTCGAAGCGAAACCCGAGGACGGCTACTGGTGGTACCGCCTCGGCCGGCTTCAGCTTGACGTCGGGCAACGCGACACGGCCCTTGCCTCCTTGGCCAAAGCCGCAGAGCTGGGCGACACGAGCGGCGAACGGCCGGCATGGCTTGCGGACGCGTACCGTCTTCGTGGGGACGTATATTACGCGCAGCGCGAACGCCGCGAAGCGGTGGTCAACTACGGGAGATACCTCGAACTCTCTACTCCCGACGCCATCGACCGACCCGATGTGCAGGCCAAGCTTCGACAAATCGGCGCGGTCGCCGAGTAGTCTGCACACTCAGTCGAGCTGGGTTCGGTCGAACGCGTGGGGCAGGAGCTCGTTCAGCCCGTGCGCAGCTTCGGCCCCCGCTACCGTGAAGCTTCGCACCGAAAGCGCAGGCGCGAACTCGGACAACGACTGGCGACAGATCCCGCACGGCATCGTCGGGTGCTTCGCCTCCGTGGCAATCGCCAACGCCACGAAGTCGCGCGCGCCGGCGGCAATGGCAGCACTGAGCGCGCCACGCTCCGCGCAGACTGCGGCGCCGTAGCTCGCGTTCTCGACATTGCAGCCAACGAAAACACGACCCTCCCGCGACTGAAGCGCCGCGCCGACCCGAAACCCCGAGTACGGTGCGTACGCCTGATCGCGAGCCCCCATGGCGGCGTCTCGGAGCTTCTGCCAGTCGTTTTCGTCCATCACAGTTGCTCTATCACAGCATCGAGTAGTCCTTCGAAGCGAGGCTTTGCCGCCGCCGCCGTCTCGGTCACGTCTTCGTGATTCAGGGCGGCGCCGCTCATTCCGCTGGCCAGGTTGGTGATGCACGAGATCCCCAAGACTCGCATCCCCTGTTGTCGCGCGGCGATGACCTCGAGTACGGTGCTCATTCCAACCGCATCGGCGCCCAGGGTTCGCAGCATCCGCACCTCCGCTGGCGTCTCGTAGGCCGGGCCGAGTAGCCCGGCGTACACGCCTTCGGCGAGCGACACCCCTTGCCCCTCCGCGACTTCGACTGCGACACGTCGTAATGCCGGATCGAACGCTTCGGTCATGTCGACGAACCGTGGTCCCGTCCCGACGCTTTGTCCCACGACGCTCGTTCCCGTCAGGTTGAGCTGATCCTTGATCAGCATGAGGTCCCCAGGTGCGAGCGACGTCGAGATGCCCCCTGCTGCGTTGGTGACGATCAAGGTCTTGGCGCCAAGCGCGGCCATCAGCCGGACGCCGAACACGACCTCTCTGACCGCGTACCCCTCGTAGAGGTGAAAACGGCCCTGCATCGCGGCGACGCGTTTGCCTCGGCACGTGCCCACCACGAGGTTGCCGGCATGTCCCGCGACCTCGGAAAGCGGCATGTGGGGGATCTCGACGTATGGGACCACCTGGGCCTCGCGAAGCGTATCGGCAAAGGCGCCGAGACCTGATCCGAGCACCATCGCCACCTCGGGTGCCGCGACGCGTTCCGAGACGAAGGCTTCCGCTTCTTCCAATCGCTCCGTCATCGCGGAGCATTGTACGCGCAGCTCCGCTATAGTGCCCCCCGGATGACGCGGACGATCGTGATCGGGGGACTCCTGCTGTGCTTCGGGTGTGCGGGCCGCGGCGCAGCGGGCCCCGTGGGGACCGCACCGAGTGAATCCGGCGACGACGAGTTCGTTTTCGAAACCGTCGAGCCTCCGGTTTTGGTGTCGATCGTTCCGGGGGCGCGGGTCGAAGAGGTGCCCCGAGACTGTACCGTGCCGATCGAGGAGACCTGCAACGCGTTGGATGACGACTGCAACGGCGTCATCGATGACGAATGCGGGTACGGCCCCGGCCTGATCCAAGTCACCGCCGGGTGGGATACCGGCTCGGACATCGATCTCTATGTAACCGGTCCCCTTGGTGACACGCTGAGTTTCCAGCGGCCCTCGACACCGGCGGGTGCGCGCGTGGACCAAGTGGGTCGGGGAGACTGTGCGCCGGATCTTCCGAATCCGCGCATCGAGAACATTCGATGGGTGGGCGAGCGACCGATCGCTGGGATCTACGAAGTCGAAGTGCACTACTGGGGCGAGTGCATCAGTGGCGGAGGTCCGACCGAGGTCACCGTATCGGTCGCCGTCGGTCGGCGCATCGCAGGTCAGTACCGGCTCATCTTGTTGCCGGGTGAGCGAACACGCGTCGTTCGCTTCGTGATCCAATGAGCTCGACCGGGCTCCGGCGGGCGACGATCGTAGCTGGGTTGCTCGCCCAAACGGTGCTTGTCGCGGCGATCGTTTTCTTCGCACGTGGCGGGTCCGCCCCCTCGACTGTGACGATCGCGTTGGGTCTCTCTTTCGTTCCATACTTGGCGATCGTGTGGGGGAGCGGTGGGTTGCTCGACCGCGCCCAGGCGCTTCGAGTCGCCCTCGGGTCGCTCGCGATCATGGGAACCGCTCTCGTCTTCGCCCCACCCATGCTCTCGGACGACGTCTATCGATTCGTCTGGGAGGGACGGCTTTGGGCGCACGGATTCAACCCGTACACCGTGCCGCCGGACGACTCGATGGTGACTGGGCTGCGCGACAGCGTCTGGGCGTCTATCAACAACAAACCGCTCGCGAGCATCTACCCGCCGTTGTCCCAAGGCCTGTTCTTCCTGATCGAGATCGTCGGAGGTGGCGTCGTGACCGCGAAGGTGTTGGCCCTCGGGGGACACGTCGCCTCCACGATCGTGGTCGCGCGCCTGTCGCCGAACCCACGCGCCCCGCTCTTGATCGCCCACAATCCACTCTTGTTGAGCGTGGCCGCTCTCGATGGGCATTTCGACCTTTGGGTGGGTCTCGCGATCCTCCTCGCTGCCTGGGGCATCGCGCGCCATCGCGCTACGCAAGCCGCCGTGGCCGCCCTCGTGGCCGTGGGCCTCAAGATGGTGGGACTCGTGCTCGCGCCCCTGTTCCTTCGGACGCCACGGGCCTTGGTCCTCTTCGCACTCGGTTCGGCGGCCGTCTTGATGCCGATGCTGGTCTTTCGACCCTCGAACGATGCGATCTCGGGCCCCGTCCAGTTCGCCGAGCGATGGCAGGGAAACGAGAGCCTGTTCGCGGGGATCGACTGGGTCGTGCGGCTGGCACTCGCCGAAGACGAAGCGATGTTTGTCGCGCGCATCGTCGTCATCACGACTGTGTTCGCTGTCGGCCTCGTCGTGTCGCGCCGCAACACGCCCGCGATCGAGGGCGCGCGGATCATATTGTGGGCGACATTGCTCCTGTCCCCGCAGGTCCACCCCTGGTACCTCGCTTGGCTGCTCCCGCTCGAGGTGGTCGGGGGCCGCTTCGCCGCGATCGTCTGGAGCGCCGCCGCCCTCGTCGCCTACGCCCCCCTCGACCGCTGGGTTGCAGACGGCATCTGGGAACCCACCCCCACCCTTCACCTCCTAGAATACCTCCTCGTCGCCCTCGCCCTCCTCCTCGATCGGGGTCACTCCGCCCCCCCAAAACATCAATAACCACAAATACTTACAGGCCGCACCGCGAAAACTCAAATCCCGGCTCCCACCCCTCCAGGTTTTCCCTTGCGACGAACCCCGAAGCCCCTAGACTACGCGGCCCCTGACACCCAGGGAACGACGGAAGCACCATGTACGCGGTCATTCAAACAGGCGGAAAACAGTATCGGGTTGCCGAGGGCGACACGATTCGCGTCGAGAAACTGCCAGGCGATGTCGGTTCGACGGTCGAGTTCGGCGACATCCTGATGGTGGGTGGCGAGAAGGTGGCCGTGGGCAAGCCCCACGTCGGCGGCGCCAAGGTCGTCGCGGAGATCACCGGCCAGGACTTGGCCAAGAAGATCATCGTCTTCAAAAAGAAGCGCCGCAAAGGCTACCGCCGGCGTCGCGGCCACCGTCAGCCGTACACCGAGTTGCGAATCTCGAGCGTGGAAGGGTAGGCGACCGATGGCACATAAGAAGGGTCAGGGTTCATCCCGCAACGGTCGCGACTCGAAGCCGCAGTACCGCGGCGTCAAAGTCTTTGGGGGCCAGACCGTCCCCGCCGGAAGCATCCTGGTGCGACAGGTCGGTCAGACGTTTCATCCCGGTGAGAACGTAGGCGTCGGCAAAGACTACACGCTCTGGGCCAAGATCGACGGAGTGGTCACCTTCGAACGTCGTGGCCGCAACGGCAAGCGCGTAAGCGTCTATCCCGCGAACGGCTGAGCTCCTTGCAGGAGCGTTTCCCGGCGCCGGAGTTCGACTCCCCAACAGGAGGCGCGTTCCCGCCGCCGGCGAGCCGTCGTGTTTATTGCAATCGTAGCCTGCGCCTCGATCAGATCCGTTTTGTCGGCTTCGACATGGACTACACCTTGGCGGTGTACCGGCAAGCCGAGATGGACCGCCTCAGCATCGACGTGACGCTGAGCAAGCTCGTCGAGCGAGGCTACCCGCAAGCGCTCCTGTCAATGAAGTACCGCACCGATTTTCCGGTACGGGGGCTCTTGATCGACCGCAAACTCGGGAACGTTCTCAAGATGGACCGGTACCGCTACGTCAAGACGGCATACCATGGGTTTCGCAAGCTGACGCGCGAGGAGCGCCGCCGCGCCTACCACACGCGCCGGCTTCGACCGGGGACCGAAAGGTACCACTGGGTCGACACCCTCTACGGGCTTTCCGAGGTCGCCGTGTACGCTGCGGTTATCGCGCATTTGGAGAGTCACGGCACTTCGGTCGACTACGCCAAACTCTTTGCCGACGTGCGAGAATGCGCGGACATCTCTCACCAAGACGGCTCCATCCTCGACGTTGTGCAAGCGAATCTTCCGAAGTACGTGGACCGCGACCCCGATCTCGGAACGCTGTTTCACAAACTGCGGAGTGCCGGGAAGCGTCTGTT
This sequence comes from Myxococcota bacterium, assembly GCA_039028875.1. Taxonomy (GTDB): domain Bacteria; phylum Myxococcota_A; class Polyangia; order Polyangiales; family Houyiibacteriaceae; genus SG8-38. The sequence continues at coordinate 123,309 of JBCCHE010000009.1, forward strand.
CGTCCTGACCAATTCTGGACCCGAATACACGGAGGCGATGATGTCGTACCTCCTCGACGACGCGCTTGGCGAATACCCTAGCTGGCGAAACTACTTCGACTACATCATGACGGCGTCCAAGAAACCGAGTTTCTTCACGCACAAGACGCCCTTTACCGATGTCGCCACCGGCCAGGAAACCGAACGCCCGAGTCGCGGTCGCGTGTACGCTGGGGGCAACATCGCCGACCTTCGCCAGACCCTGGGCGTCCCAGGCGATGAGGTTCTCTATGTCGGTGACCACATCTACGGAGACGTACTGCGCGCCAAGAAGGAGTCTGCTTGGCGAACCGCCATGATTATTCAGGAGATGGATGACGAGCTCCGGACGCTTCGGGAACACGCGGCGGGCTTCGAGCGGGCTGCCATCCTCGAACAAACTCGGACCGCGGTGCAGGACGAACTCCGAGAGCACCAGGCACGCCTCAAGAAGACCGAGAGGGCGCTCCAAAGCGAAGAAGACCTTGCCGGGCGGCCTGTGCTCGAGGCGGAACGAGTTCGGCGCCGCCGTTCGATCGACCGCCTGCGCGCGCAACTGCGGGACCTCGATGCCGAGGCGATCTCCCTCAACGACTCCCTAGACGAGGCCTTTCACCCTTTTTGGGGGTCGAGCTTCAAGGCGGGCACCGAGGTGTCGAGCTTCGGCAATCAGATCGAGCAGTACGCCTGCCTCTACACGTCGCGCGCCACCAACCTCGCCCAGTACTCGCCGATGCATTACTTCCAGAGTCCGCGCCATCGAATGCCACACGAGGTTGGGCCGAGCTCCGGGCTATAGACCGGAGTTTTTCTGTTTTGATCGACAGGGCGTGCCTATACTAGACCCCGGTTACGGAAAGGGGCGCGGCATGGCGACAACGACCAAGAAGGCGACCAAGAAGCGGGCGACCAAGAAGCGGGCGACCAAGAAGCGGGCGACCAAGAAGCGGGCGACCAAGAAGGCGACCAACAAGGCCACCAAGAAGTCCGCCCCCAAGCGCACGACCGCGAAGAAGGCGACCAAGAAACGGGGCACCAAGACCAGCAAGAAACGCAAGGCCACGAAAAAACCCGCCAAGGCCGTCGCGCGAAAGCCCGCGAGTAAGCCCGCGCCACGCAAAGTGTCGAAGCCGAAGCCTTCCCCTGCCGGCGCGGCCGAGCGTGCCCTCGCCGAGGCGGTTGCGTTTCGTGAGCGCGCGGCCAAGGAGATTGCGGCCCTCAAGAAAAAGCTCGAAAAGGTGCGGAAGGACGCTCGCAAGGAGACCACAGCCCTGCGGAAGAAGCTCCAGGCCGCCACCAAGAAGCTCCAGCAAAGGAGCTCTCGCAAGCCCAAGCGCAACAAGAAGTAGCGACAGTCCTCGTCAAGCCGCGCGGCTGCGTTCGTTGCGCAACGCGCGCGGCTCGGGGTGGAGCGACGGGGGATCGAACCCCGGACCTTCGCACTGCCAGTGCGACGCTCTCCCAGCTGAGCTACCGCCCCAAGGGACGCCCGGCTTAGCACC
>JBCCHE010000010.1:0-118983 GCA_039028875.1 Myxococcota bacterium
CCGAGAGGAACGCCGGCCTCTGCCTGCGCCAAGATGTGCGCAATCTGCGCTTCGGTGTATCGGGATTTCTTCATCGTGTTGGACCTTCCTTGTATCAGAAATTTCCAACCGCTTTCGGACTCGTTTTCCGATCTCACGTCAGCATGGTGGCAGCGTACCGGAACACCGAGAGAGAGACTACTCCAGTTCGCGACGCGATTCACTCCCTGGGTTGCCCAACCATCTCGTAGAAAAGTTCGCTCGAGTGCGTTTTGTCTGTCACCAATCCTTGACTCGCGCGTCTACGTGCGTAATGAGGCCGGGTCCGCAACGGCAGCGAGTTGAGCAAGACATGTGGTTAGGAAGTGAACATACAATGAGTAACGCACCAAGGATGTCGGGACTTTGCCCGAGCCAAGAGTGCGAGAGTGCGCCCTCCGCGATCCGCTACGCCAGCTTCGGCGATCAGGGTGGTGCCACCTAGGACGGTTCCCAATTCGTGTTCCACGTTGCGCCGTCCCAGGAAACTGCGGGCGGCTTTTTCGTGCAATTTGCGGCAATTCCAAGGGGTTGATGGGGAAGTTGGAATCCCCGCCTGATTGTAAACCAGGAGTCTCCGACAACTGCAGGTTCGAACCCTGCCAACCCCACCACCCACGAAGAAAGGAGTGCAATGAAAAGTAGAACGAAAACCAACACGCCACTTCTCGGGGTGACTCGACCGTATCGTCGTCATCGCATCGTTCACTAGATGGGTCCCCCCCGGTTCCATGGCGCCTTCGCGACACGCGAAGGTGGACGGGCACGTGCGCGCTCATCGCGCGCGGTCTTCCTCCCGATCCAAGAACCGATCTTTGACAACTGAAGAATTTCCTCGTGTGTGAGCGCTTGCTAGGCGAGCGGGCGCTCGCACATCGGTGCACGGTAGCTCAATGGGCAGAGCCGCGGTTTGTTGAACCGACAGGTGAAGGTTCGAGTCCTTCCCGTGCAGCCATGCGGTGTCGTTGCTCCACGCGAGCTCACGGCGCCGCGTCTCAGGGTCAACGCCCAAGGCGGGCGACCCGGTTCGGATCCGGGAAGCGGCAGGTTCGATTCCTGCGGCCCTGACCACGGAAACATCGATGCGGCGGTGCGCCGCGCGGGCCCACGGGTTCCCGCGTGCGCGTCCACTTCGTCGGTTCTCCTTCGATGGAGCGTGAACGGTGTGAAGCCGTGCGCGTTCAGTCCGTGCGACTGGCCTGTCAAGCCACGATACCAGATGTCGCGGGTTCGAATCCCGCCGCGAACGCTTGTTCGTGTAGCTCAGCAGGTAGAGCACTAGATCGCTAATCTAGGATGGACTTGGCCGTCTCAAAAAGGCCCACCGGCTGCGGGGAGCCGGAGCTCACCTTTCGCCGTCGCGCCTTGACGCGGCGGCAAGCCTCGCAACGCCCGGACAGTTCGCGTCCGGTGTCACGCCATCGACCATCGTGCGGCGACCGTCGATTTAGCCTGACATCACGACCCGCAATCGTCCGCGCGCTGCGAGGTCCGCGACCCGGCGAGCGCAGTGTTCCCTGGTGGCTTCCCGTGTGAAGCCATCGAAACGCGCCGCCCTCCCGGGTCCGAGCTCCGTCTCCTCGACGCCTTCAAGTTTTGCGGTGCTCGCCAACTGAGCACCGCCCGAACGCCGGCGGCACCGGCATCCAGGGAGGTTTCCCAATGGCTCTGTACAAGATGATTCGTGTGAAGTTGAACGAGCGGGTCGTTATCTTTCGTAACGGCCTCCCGCTCCGGGCACTCGGTCCGGGTCGGCACCTCGTGTGGGGTACGCGCCTCACCGAGCAACGCTGGAAGACCGACGCCTTGGTCTTCGACGCCCTGCCGGAGGTACGTGAGGTGCTTCCGGCCGCGTGGTACCAGGAGGTCACGCTCGATTCGCGCGAGCGAGGCGTGCTCTATCGGGACGGCGCGCCCAAGGCGTTCTTGCGGCCGGGTGTGCGGCGCTACTGGGCGGTCGACCCGTCGGTCGAGCTTCGCGTCTACTCGGTGGACGAGCCGATGCCGGAGCTGACGGACGAACTCGTCGCGCTGATCCCGCGGACAGAGTTCGTGTACACCTCCGTTCCGGAGTACGCGCGTGGTCTGCAGTTCGTCCAGGGTCGTCTCGAGCGTGAGCTCGAGCCGGGTCGCTACGCACTGTGGACGTATCCGGAGGCCCAGGTCGACATCCGAGTGGTGGACATGCGGCGTCAGCAAGTGACGATCGCAGGTCAAGACCTGATGACGCGCGACAAGGTCACGTTGCGACTGTCGTTGTCGGTCGAGTACACGGTCGTAGACCCGGCCAAGGCGGCCCTTGTGGCCGCCGAAGTGCGGGACTCTGTGTACCTCATCGCTCAATTGGCCGTGCGTGACTACGTGGCCAGCGTTCGTCTCGACGAGCTGCTCGAAGGTCGCGATCAGATGACGCGGTTCCTCGAGGAGCAAGCCATCCCGAAGGCGCGAGCGCTCGGCGTCCGCGTGGATCGGTTCGGCGTGAAGGACGTGGTTCTTCCGGGAGACATGAAGCTCTTGCTGAACCGCGTGATCGAGGCGGAAAAGGAAGCGGCTGCGAACGTCATCCTCCGTCGCGAGGAGGTGGCTGCAACGCGGTCGCTTGCCAACACGGCGCGCGTGATGGCGAACCAGCCGGTCCTACTCCGCCTCAAGGAGCTCGACGCCATGAAGGACATCGCGGAGCGCATCGCCGAGGTTCGCCTCGTCGTGGGTTCGGATGGCCTCGACAAGCTACTGCCGGCGCGGCTGCTGAGCGGCTCGAAGGACAAGTAGCGAAGGAGCCCCCTCCGGCCCCTTGCCAAGTCGGCCACGCGCCGAAGGCATCTGGGTCGGAGGGAGCGCTCCGCTTTTGCCCTGAACCGTTGTTGTCCTGACTCCGCTCGCGAGTGAGCCCCAGAACAAACGACGCCCCTCCCAACACGATTGAAGTGGGGAGGGGCGACGCGCGTTTGGGGTCGGTAGGAGTTAGGGGAGTGTGACTGAGACGTTGTCCCAGAAGGTGTCGACCGTGCAGCCCGGGTTTGCGCCGCAGTCGGCCTTCAGCTGGAGGGTCACCCCGCCGCTGACATCAGGGCCCGTCGTGGTGTTGAACTCGTAGGTCACCCACCCGGCGGTCCAGTCGTTGGGGGCATTCGGGAAGAGCGGTCCGCCACCCAAGATTTCGCTCTTGGACGTGCCGCCTCCCGAGAGTTCGGAGAAGAACTCGGCGAAGACGACACCGCCCGCGCCGGCCAGCGAACCGAAGAGGTCGAACCGGATGGTGACCGGCACGTTCGGCTCGACCGCGCCGATACCGATGTTGGCCTGCTTGATGAGCGGGAACGATGCGGGGCCTCCTCCTTCAGGAACGCTTGCGGTCACGTTTCCGGAGTAAACACCACCGTTGGACTCGGAGTCCGTCGCCGAACAAGTCCCGTTGTTCTCCGTGCAGAACAGTGTCCAGCCATCGAGGTTGCCGGTCTCGAAGTCGCCGTTCACGGTTAGTTCGTTGCCGCTTTCGGGGATCAGCGGCGCCGTGACGGTCGCGTTAACGAGCGCCCACACCTGGGGGGAGAGGCCGGGCCCCGTGTCTTCGTCCACCGCGACGAGGATGCTCGTCACGTCCGGAGCGACAGGGGCGGTGAATGGGACGGCGGCCTCGCAGTTGTTGGGGTCGTCGGAGAGATTGAACGCGAGGTCGTAGTCGCCCTGAGGCAGGTCGAGAGGACCTCTTGTCTCCGTGAACATCAGCTCCGGGAGAAGCTGCGGCGGGCAGTCCGTGGTGAGGATGATGTTGACCGGGTTCAAGTCGGGGTTATCGGCGCCGTGGCTAACGAAGGCGCGGCCACTGCCCGCGGCAAGCCCCTCGGTGGAGAGGTTGTAGGCGAAGAGCGCAACCGGTGCCATCCCGTCGCCGGTTCGGTACGCCGCCGCAGCGATGTCGTCACCGTCTTCGAGCTTGACGTCCAAGGACGTGATGGGCCCGTCACCACCAGGCAATCCGACTCCGATGTTGTACTCGGCCGGCGCAGGGAGCGCGACACGGCCGGTGGTCTCTCCGTACTGGAGCGTACCGAGGGCCGTCACCTCGACCCCGTCGACGAAGATGGCCACCGAGGTGTCGTCCGCGGTCGGGATCTCGGGTGCGAAGTGTGCTGCGGTCACGTCGGCGCTTCCTGTGGGGGCACCACCGGCACCACCGGCACCACCGGCACCACCGGCACCACCGGCACCACCAGCACCCGCTACCCCGCCGACACCGCCAGCGCCACCGGCACCACCAGCACCGGCCGCGCCACCGGCACCACCAGCACCGGCCGCGCCACCAGCGCCGCCAGCACCGGCTACGCCGCCAGCGCCACCCGCGCCGCCGGCACCACCGGTGCCGCCGCCGCCATCCACGCAGGTGACCGACACGGGCCACTCGGCCACGCAGAAGTCAAACCCATCGTCAGAGACGGCGATGGTGATCACCTGGTCGCCGACCTCACCGCAAGTGAACGTCGTGGTCGCCGCAGAAGCGTCCGCGATCGTCCCGCCAGTGGCCGTCCAAAGGTACTCGATGTCGTCGCCCTCCATGTCGACGCCCTGCGCCGAAAGGTCGATGTCGTTGCCGATGGAAGTTTGAAGAGGCGACACCACAGCCTTGGCGAGCTCTGTACAGATGTTGAACTTGCCGTTGACCCGAACTGCCCCGAGTTGGTTCGGACGCTTGCAGTTGAGGAAGACCATCACATCGGTGGCCACACCCGCCGTGACCGAGAAGTTGGCGTCGCCGCCACAGGTCACCTCGCCTGTCTCATCCGTGGCCGTGAGCGTCACGGTGTACCCATCGCCTGGCGGAAGCCCGAACACTTCGACCGAAGCGGTCGAACCGGGAGCACTCGTGTCGATGGTCCCGCTCATTGGCGCCATGTCACCGCCAGTGATCTCCCATGAAACTTCGTTGATGGTGATCTCGGAGGCGAGCTCGAGGCTGAGTTCGAGTGAGCCTGTGTTTTGGTTGGTCGTCGCGTCGCTGGTGCAGCCGGCAAGCGCAACCGGGACTGCGACGCAACAAAGGACGAGCCATTTGGCAAACGATGAACGGATCATGAATCGATCTCCTCTGCGTCTTCGTCGAGGGGCGTTCCGAGACGCAGTGATTGGGGGGGGCAGGGAAGGTCGACGACCGTATCATCCGATCGAACGCAAACTCAAGCCCTTCGGACGCTTGCGACCCGTGTCTCGCGTGATTTCAGTTGACTTAGACACTTGGCCGCCGGGACCCCACTGTCCAAGACGACGGACAAGTGGTGTGGTCGACCTCACAAGCAACCGACGTGGACCTCGAAAACCATCGGAAACCCGCGCTTCCGAAGCACGGCGACCGCCGCGGACGCGAAGTTGATCACCCGTGTTGGCTTGGGCGACGGGGCGCTTTGTATTCCCTCGTCGGCTCGCCGGGTCCTAGACAAACTTCGCCCTAAGCGAGCCGCGCCCGAATCACGGTGCGCGGGTCGGAAGCCTAGTTTGCAAGGGGTGACGCGAGCCGGTTCTGTGAGGTTTGATCTCATCAAGTTTCACTTCGAAACAGGCTCCGCTTCGGCCGCGTGCGGGGCGGGCAGTAATCCGGCCGCCGTGGGCATCCACGATAGTCTTGGCGACGAAAAGTCCAAGGCCTAGGTTATGGGCCTTTGCGCCGTTCGGATGTTCGGACGTGAAGGCCTGAAACAACCGGTCCGCCCGATCGGGCAATGGATCCCCGTCGTTTTCGACTTCGAGTACCGCGACCCCGATGTGGCGAGACAACGAGACTCTTATGGTGGCCCCGGCTTGCGTGTGCTGCACGGCGTTGTCGAGCAGTTTGTTGAGGACCTGCGCAATGTGGTCTGCGCTCCCGTCGACCCGGATGTCGTCCTCGACCCGCGCCACAAAGGTTCGATCTCCGTTCGCGTGTCGGTAGATCGCGACGCATTCCGCGACGACCTCGCTCAAGTCGACATCCGAGCGACGCATCGTCGCGATGGCCGCCTCGAGGCTTGTCGCTTCCGTTGCGTTCGCGATCAACCGGTTCATTCGGCCAAGACTATCTCTCGCGCGCCCGATGTAGCGTGCACGAAGACCCACGGAGTCGGCCGTTTCCAGCAAGTCCAACGACGAATCAAACCCGGTGACTTGATTTCGAAGCTCGTGGCGAAGAAAGCGCGCCAGGTTTTCGAGCCAGTGAAGGCGCTCGTCCCGCATGGCCCTTACTTCCAGAAGGAGGTTGTCTGTCTGTTGTTTTTGTTTTGCCAACTCGAGCCGCTGAGCGAACTGAGCTCTCGCCGCGTTGTAGCGCAGCACCGTGAACGTGACGCTCACGACGACCCCTGTGATGAGGTACGCCTGCGCGGCGAAGAGGTCGTAGCCCTCTGCGGCGAACCGGCTCAGGCCTGCCTGCCCTATCGCGACGAGGGCGAGACTCATCGTGAGTGCCATGGGCCAGCGCCACACGACGACCGCGATCGAGCCAATCTGCGCCATCACGATCTCGATCACGTGGACCAAGACATGTTCTGGGGTGCTTGGCGCCATCAACGCCGTATCGAGCGCGAGCGCGAGAAACCACAGCCAGATCGCGGCGTACCGACCCGCGGTGCTCTCTGCCTTGAGCGCGATTGCGCAGGTGGTGCCGAGCCAGGCCACCTCGGCCAGTCGAATGAGAAGGAAACGGTTCGCGAGCTCGGGAAAATAGAGAAAGTCGCCGATGCCCCACAGGAGGATCAGACTCGAGGTGGCGATTGTCACGACCAAGAGGGTGCGCGCCCCACGGTAGGAAGACTCGGCGCGGAATGCGGCCTCTTCGCCGCTTGACCAGGTTCGCCTGGGGTTGGGGGTTTGCTCGGTGCGCCAGCCGAGGTCGAAGCCCGCACCTTCGTGGCCGGTCGATTGAAGAGTTGCTGTCGTCGCCATGCGGTCGCCTCCTGGTTCGCGGGTCGAAGCCAGCAGGGTTGCCCAGGAGGTCTCGACGTGCAGCGATCAACTCTACACCAATCCGGTTCCGTTCGGGTCAGCCCTTGACGCTACTCGACCCCCGTGATGACATCCCAGCGATGGAAATCCGGATTGGGCACAATAAGGCCGTGGCGGTCGGACTCATCGTCGTTGCCGCGTTTGGCGCCGTCGTGCAGGGGATCGTTAGCAACCCCTCACCGCTACAACTCCTCGTGACGGTGTTGATGTTTGTGATGGGCGTGCTTCTTCTGCGCTGGACCTTGGTGGTCGTGACCCCCAACGCCGTTGAAAGGAAGAACCTCTTTGGCCGGACCATGAAGAGTTTCCCCATCGATTCGCTCGCGGACATCACACTCAACGGCAACACCATCATGGTCGGTGGCGAGAAGGTCATAGCCGGGGGCTCGATGCACGGTGGCGACGTCGCCAAACTTCGCGCGGCCATTGACAGTGCACGCGACGCGAAGTCGTCCGCGTAGGAGCGCGGCGCCCGAGTTGTCTGACGCGAACCATGACCAGCCGCCGTCGGAAGACGGACCGAAGGGGCTCGGCGGTTGGCTCCTGATCGTTGGCCTTCGGGTCGTTCTTTCACCCGTGGGCCAAGCCGTTGGTGTATTTCGAATTGCGGAGTTGTTGCGAGGGGAGGGCGCTTGGGAAGCGCTCTCGGTCGAGTCCGGAAGTCATCCCCTGGCACGGCCGCTGGTCGCGTTCGAGCTCGTCGCCAGCGTGGTCATGCTCTGTGCTTCTGTGTACATCGTGTACTTGTTCTTCGCGAAGCGCCCAACGTTCCCCAAGCTGTTCATTGCGATCCTCATCGCGGAGCTGGCGATCGTCGTGCTCGACGGCTGGCTGCTGTCCCTGATCGCGCAGTCTGGCGCCTTCGACGCCGACTCCATGAAGGCGATGGCCAGGGCCCTTCTCTCATGCATCGCCTACATTCCCTACATCCTCGTGTCGAAACGCGTCGCCAATACGTTCGCCGCACCTTCGTAGAGCGAAGCCCGGGCTATCCATCGACACTCACGGTTCGGGAGGTGTGAGGAGGGCGACGACGGTCCGTGCTGCCTCTCGGTCACCGCGGATACGTCGCTTCGGGAGATCGTCGATCGTGAGGGCATGGCTGAGGATCCCAATCAACTCGTCGCCGCGTAGCCGCAGCTCGGTATCGGGCGCGGGGCGCTTTGCGCGCATCTCCCTGAATGTGGACATGTGGCTTGGGCCTACCGCGACATCCACGCAGATCTCGTCGACGATCAGACGAACAGACGCGTCGTGCTCGACGGCGGCGAGCTTGGAAGCCGACAACTTGGCGGCGAGCTGCACGAGGTAGCGCAGCTTGTCTTCGGTCAAGGGCGCCTCGGGCAGGAGCGTCGCCCCAAACGCGTAGACCGCATCGATCACGGGCTGGATGCCGCGCCCGCGAGCACTCAGTCGGTAGTGCTTGGGCTCGTGGGGATCTCGCTCGACCAGGCCCGCGGCGGCGAGGTCGCGCAGCCGGCCCGATAGCATGGAACCCGATATCCCGGGATTGGCCCCCCTGAGCTTCTGGAACGAATGGGGACCGTGCCAAAGCAGGTCGCGCAAGAGCAGGAGCGACCAGCGGCTTTCGAGAACATCGAGCCCGATGGCGACCGGACACAGCTGTTCGTAGGAGCGTGTGGGGGGCATCGCGCCGAAAGACTAGCGCAACGGTTGGCGGGCCCGCCATCCGGAAGTTCTGCTTTCAGATAGAATTAGTACTTTTTCAGTACTCAACAATTTTTGCTCGTGATACTCACGGTCATGGCTCGGTGCCCGACATGGCTGCTCCGCGCTAGGCCGTGGAGCGTCGCCGTACTGACCGTCGCGATTGCGGCTTGCAGTGCTGCCGAGACTCAGCCCGGTGCGACGGGCGGAAGCATCACGGGCGGCACAGGCGGGACGGCGACGGGAGGCGCCGGCGGAACCGGTGCAACCCCCACGGGCGGGACGGGGGGAGGCGTGTTCGAAGGCCGAGCGATCGAGATCGACGAGGCGATGAGGCGTTCAGACCTCGTCTTCGAAGGCGAAGTGGTTGCCGTCGCGTATGCGAACGCGATTGACAACGGCGTTGGTGAACCAGCCGTGGAGGACGGGAAGACCAATGGCCTGCCGCACACGTTCGTGACCTATCGCATGGTGGAGGTCTTCACGAACAACCAAAACGAAGAGACGTTTACGCTTCGGTTCGCGGGTGGTGTCGATACCCAAAGTGGCCCCGAGTACGACATCTTGTCGGTCGCACAGCACCCACACTTCGATCTCGGCGACCGTGACATTCTCTTCGTCAAGGGCAACGAACGCGCGCTCTGTCCGCTCGACCGTTGTAGCAACGGTCGCTATCGCGTCCTTTCCGGGCCGAACGATTCTGGGGACGCGCTCTATACCGAGCTCGGCCAGGAGGTTCGAATGCGCATGGAGTCGGAGGATACGGCTCGGCTCTTCGCCATCGGCCATCACCCCATCGAGGCCTTGTTGGTCAGTAGCTTCACGATGCCCGACGGGGCGGTCATCACCAAGGAAGCCATTTCGATCGACGAGCCAGGAGAGGACGATCCCGTGCTGCAGGCGCGCTCTGCGCTCCGTCCCAAGCACAGCTTCGGCCCGATCGAGAACGGCGAGCCGCCGCTGGCGGAGGAGGGCGACAACTCGCCCGGTGAAAGACTGACCCCCGATGACCTCCGACGGCTGATTCGCGCTTTTGTGGACGCGCACCCTGACTTCGCCTGGCTCCCCACGGCATCGGCTGATCCCGACGAACCCTTTGCATTGGGGTTGGTCCTCGCGGACGTTGCGCCCGTTAGCGATGGGTTGGATCCGGAGCCGCCCGTGCGCGAACCAGACGAGATCGACAAGATGGAGATCGAAGTATTCGAAACGCTCGTCGACGAGGTCGGATGCCAGGAAGGAACGCCCGGCGAAGGGTGCGACGTGTCTCCGTCGCAGGAGACCATCGACGAGATCCGAAGTCGCCGCGAAGGCATCACCGGCATCATCGAACGGCCGAATCGTCGGACCAGGACTGCCCAGGAGGAAGACATGTGGACGGACCGGAACGAAGAGGACGAACGATGAGCCCGCTTCGCCTGGTCTGGCTGTTGGGCTTGCTCCTGGTGGTGAGCGTGGCGGCGCCGCACCATGCGCACGCGTACTACTACTACAAGTGCGGCGACACCATTTTGCGTTTCCAAAGCGGCGGCCTTGAGTTCGAAGCCGGAACCAACTCGTTTGCGAGCCCTAACCGCCGTCATTCGTTACGCCAAGCGCTCATTCACTGGAACGACGCGCCTGCGAACTTCGTGTTCTTCGAGCCCGAATGGGACAAAGGCGTCAATACGAACAACAGTGTCAGCGAGGTCTGGTACAGCACCGACGGCGGCATCCTCGATGGCGCCCCAGCGCGGGCGCTGATCAAATGGAACTGCACGGCGTTCTCCAAGAAGATCGTTGCGGTGGACATCGTGATGAACGCGAACCGAAGTTGGATGAACTTCGAGGATCGGTACAACCATCAAGCGTGGAACGGGGGCTATCGCCCCGCGCAAACCACGCTGATGCATGAGCTCGGTCACGCGCTCGGCCTCGCTCACGAGAACCGTCGCTACAACATCATGGGCAGCGATCCGAGGGTCATCACCCTCAACAACGAAAAGTTTCGGTCGTACAGCAGCGAGGACAGCTCGCGCGGCGCCGCGGTGGTGTACGGAACCACCAATAGTAGCAAGCCCGACCTGGCGGTGAGCGTATTTCGCTACAACGGAGCCAGCGGAGAGTACTCGTCGCATGCGTTCAACCGGGTCGTCTTCGCCGTGACCGATACGACGGTGTTCTCACTGCCCTGGAAGTGGGACTCGGTGCGGCAAGAGCACTACGTCGAGGTGAAGCGCGGCCAGACCTACAAGTTCGAGTTCACCTACGAGCACCTGGGACCTGGCCCCAACATCACCACCAAAGCGGGCTACTACCTGTCGACCAACACCAACATCACAACCCTTGACTGGTTTCTCGAGGATCGGAACTTTCTACTTGGTTGGAACACGCCGCTCACCACCCTGCGAACCTTCCAGATTCCCGCGAACGCCGCGCTACAGCGCTACTACTTCGGCGTCATCATCGACTATCAGAACACGACCAACGAACGCTACGGTGGCAACAACCAAGCCTACATCGCGATCCAAGTGACCGATTAGCAACGGATGGTGCCACGTTGCCGCGCACGGGCATCTGGACGCCTTGTGATTCTGCGATGCGACTAGGGCGTCTTGCCCGGCGGACGGCTCGCGACGAGCGCGTTTGACTGCGCGAAGATTTCGTCTCCCGTCTCGGAGCTCGCGCCTCGGATCGACAGAACCCACGTGCCCCCAGCGCGCGTCACTCGAATCTTTAGGGAGCCCCCAGCGCGAAGCGGGTCGTGGCCGGAGGCCGACGCAATGTCGTTCGACTTGGCGTAGCACCGAGCCGCATGAACAAGGTACGCCGCGGACATCTTCGCACGCGGCGTGAGGTACAGCTTCGCCCCGACGACTTTCTTCGGGACGATCGGCTTGCCCTTGGGCTCTTCGGTGATCGGCTCAACGCGGTAGACATCGTGGTAGAGCGAGCGTCCATCTTGAACGGCCTCGCTCGAGCAGGGCTGACCAGCGGCGGTGTCTTGCTCACCCGGTGACGACCCCTGACAGGCCGATGCCACCAACGCGGTGCCCAAGATCAAGAGCCGCAATGGATGCGCGACCGGAGCCCGTCCACGCGACAAGGCAGCGCAAGCCTCAGAAGGCCCGGGCCCCGAAGTCACTGCACACTCGCGTTCCCTAGCCGGCATCGGAGCGCCGAAGTTTAGTGCACTCCACCTTGCTGCCAACCGTTCTCATCAAGCGACGCCTGTGTTAGTTTTTCGCTAGAGGAGGTCGTCCGATGAGAGTTGCGGCGTGGTTCGTGGTGGCATGTGCGGGCATGGCTCTGATCGCTTGCGGAGACTCCTCGGGGGAGGGAAGCGGAAGCGCTTTGTGCTCCAACACGTGCGACTTCCCGCGTGATGGCGAGTGTGATGACGGAGGCGACGGCTCGGTCACAACACTCTGTAGTTTCGGCACCGACTGTGATGACTGTGGGGCACGGCAGAGTCAGGGCTCGGCTGGTGGCGCGAGCTGCCAATGGAACGGCAACTGCTCCACGGTGGCCCCGCCGGGGTCATACGACTGCCTCGGGGATGACAACACCCTGGTGACCTGCATCGACGGGAGCTGGGAAGTGGTCGCGGACTGTTCCGGGTTCTTCTCCGGATCCGATCGGTGTTCCTGCAAGGGAGGCTGCGGGACGGAGACCGTCGAGTGCAGCTTCGCCTTCGACATCTGTGGGTCGCAGCAGTACCCAACGACACCGTGACCGAGGCGCCCTCAGCTCTTGGACATCGCGTTCTTGATGAGGCCAATCACGACCATCAAGACCGCGCCGCCCACGCCGCCGCCGGCGACCTGGCCAAGGATGCCATCGCCGCCACCAGCTCCGAGCATGCCGAGGAGCTGTCCACCGATGCCGCCGCCAAGGATACCGGCCAACGAGTTGCCGAGGGTCCCTAGGCTAAACTTCTTGAGGGCAGCGCCTGCGACGTTGCCGCCCACGGCTCCGCTCGCAAGCTCGACAAGAATAGGAACGATGTCCGCCATGTGACCGGCCTTTCTCCCACCCCCGGGTGGGTGCGAATCCGGGCGATGCTAACGCGGCAAGTGCTCGGGTGGGAAGACCGGACACTTGCGCAGGTTTCGAGCCGGCGGTGCTTTCTCACTTGGCCGGCCGGTATCCCTTGGCGCGCTTAGAGGCAATGAGCTTATCGGCAGTCTCTCTGGCGGCGGCACGTGAATCGAGGCTCTTTGTCTTCGCCTGGCCCTCGGTCCCGATGCGGCCGAACTTGACTGTGTACGAGGACCCTCGAACTGTAACCTCCCAGAACTTATTCGATGTTCCTGATCGAAGTTCGAACCGCTGTGTTCCCTTGGCGGCGGTCTTGGTTGGCTTGCTCGTCCCTGACTTCTTGCCGGCCCGGTGCGGTGCCTGGGTTGGCGTTTTGGCGACGGCGCGCTTCCTCGCCGGTCTCTTGGTCGCTTTCTTCCTTGCGGGAGAACCCAAGAGGAATGCCTTGTCCCGAGAGGCACGCTTCATCAGGGCTTCTGACGACACAGATTCCTCCGTCTCATCCAGGACGTCTGCGACCAGCACGCTCTGCAGACGCTTGAAGACCGCACCTGGGTTGCGGTCCCAGGATGCACGGCGCACGAGATGGTCGGCCGTGACCTTCGCGAAGATGCCGTGCGATTCCACTTCCTCGTTGACGAACTGGGCGCGCAGCTGATGAGCAAAAAGCCGTGAACGATAGCCTGCCACGATGGCGCTGGCGTCGATGTCGCCACGGACCCAAAGGGATCCAGACACGCTCAAGCCCCCGCACTTGACGCTGCCGGTCACGAAGACGCGCGTCGTGTAATCCCAGATGCGCAGTTCCCCGGCCACTTCAAGATCACCAAACACGACGAGGTGGCGATTGGTGATGAGATCGCCTTGCGCCGCGAGCGGACCCACGAGCAACGCTTCTTCGCCCGCTGGAGATAGGTTGGCGTTCTTCGCCCAAGCCGTACGAGGTGGAGCCGTCTCCAACCCCGCCTCAACCAACAGAATTCGGACGAAGTCGAGTGCGCCGTCGAGGTCGTCGAAGGTCGCGACCTGCGTGGCGAGGTCTTTCGTCGACGTAGGGAGACGTGCGGCAAGCTCTTTGGTTTGCCTGAGGTTCGGGGCCAGGGTGAGCTCGTCGGAGGGCAGGCGCCGCAGGAGCGGTCGCAGTCCCTGGACGGCGTTCGTCGCCACCGCGCCATCGATTTCGATCGGATGCATGCCCTTCGAGCCGGGGTAGGTACCGCGTTTCCTGGAGCTCACGTGTTTCGAGGCGGCTTGTTCGGCCAGGAACGGTTTTCCGGCGGCGATGCGGTCGTGACAAAGCTCGATGGTCTTGAGGATCCTCTGACCAGCGTCGGGCTCGTCGACCGTCCGCGGATCGAGATCTTCGACCAGTGTCGCGGCGACTTTGCGTTCGAACTTCTCGACCTCGGGGGTGACCTTGCTGTTCCCCCACCATGCCTCGAGCGACTTCCGGCCTCTCAGCGATTTCTTGGCCCGGACTGCCCCGAAGACCTCAGCGATGCCCGTAAACAAGAAGTCTGCGGTCGTTCCATCCACGCAGCAAACCACTCCATAGGCCTGGCAAAGTGCTTCGACGTGCATCGCGCCTCCGACCCACACACCGGATCCGCAGCCCACACTCTTGGCTCGAACGTTTCCGGCAACACAGAGACTTCGCCCCGCGTCGGTGATCCCGCCCGTCACGTCGAGGTCGCCTAGAACGATCGTGTCGCGACCGAGCTCGAGGTCGCCCTTCACATGCAGCGAACCGAAGACCACCTCCGGTTCGTGCGAGTACGGGAGCTTGAGAGAGCGCTTGTGGCGTACCGGCCGAAGCTGATCTTCGAGCAGCTCGGCGAGCAGCTTCGTCTTTATGAGGGCGCGGGCGTCGGCTATCGGTGGCTCGATGATTTGAGCGGCGAACTTTCCGACCGTGACGGGGGCTTTGTCGGCCAGCTTGAGCAGCGCCGTGCGCGAAGGAACCGGTGCCTTCGTCTTGTTGAGGGCCCTGAGCCACCGGTCGAGCGGCGACAGGCCGTCCACCGCTGCGCCTCGCGGAAGCCTCATCTTGTCGAGTTTCGGTTTGGGCATCGTGGGTAACGAGCCTTAACGCCAGCCGTCGGGTTCGATGAAGCGGCGAATCCACTCCATGGTATTGCCTTGGTCTTCGAAGGCGCCGGGGAAATCGAGGTGTTGCGCCACGAACAACGGGTCGAGGAGGGCGGCCAGATCGAAGTACTTGTTCATCGCTGGGCTAGGTCGGTTCTGGTCCCCGATGTCTGGCTCGTCGCCTAGCCGGATGAGTACGCCGCCACCGCGCTGCGTTACTTGGCGGTCTCGACTCGCTTGCAGCGCGGCCAGTAGCTCTTCCGACACCAGATCGCGCCCCAGGAGCGTCAACCAGCTGATCCCCTTGATCCCGGGTTTGATGGCCCGCATCGTGCCATTGAGGTGTTCCACGTCGACCCCCCAAAACCGACGTGCTTTCGCGTAGATGCCGTCGAAGGCGTCTTCGAGCCACCAGGGGTTGTAGCCGAACGCGAGCCCCGCGTGCCCGGAGTGAAAGTCCAACATCCCGGCGAGATCGCCGGCGAATTCCGGCAACCATTCGACGCTGCCAACCGGGACGAGCAGCCGCACGAACGGGCGCAGGCCGAGGTCCTCGTAGTGAGGCGCTCGCAGTGTCAACGACCACGGGTCTACGACTTCACCGTCCCAGAACTGAACGTAGAACCGTCGACCTTCGGCGATCCTTCGACGGACAGGGGCGAGAAACGGCAACCTTTCGCCGCGCGCCCGCGCCTCGCGGCCATGCTTGGTGAGGGCGGCCGGTGTTGAGACCTCATCCCAGTCGGAGAGCTCCTCCAAGGTGTATTGGGTCATTCGACCCGGTGGACACACGCTTTCGTACCAAGCGACCACGGCATTGAGTTGGTCTTCCGTGAGTCGCTCGAGGTAAATCGTGAGGTCACCGAACAGGCTGCGTAGTATCGAGCCGTCCTCAGCATGGATCGGGGTTTGCAGCTGGGGTGGCAAGATCATGGTGCCTCACTGCCGTTGCGTTCCGTCTGGATCAAGGACTCATAGATCACGACGCGAGCCTCGAGAAAGGACCCGAAGTCCGCATGCCGGAACATCTCTTCGCCGTCGTGGAGTTCCACGACCTCGGCCTCCCCCTCCGGGTCGGTCTTGCCCGGGTCGAGGAACACGGCGAGGCGAGTGTCGGGTCCGGCGACGATCGGGATGTAGAGATCGAACGGGTTGGCGTCTGGGATCAGGCACTCGCCGAAGAGCTGTCTCGCGTCGTCGTACCACGCTTCGTGGTAGTCGCCGGTGGACAGGATGCTGGCCTCACCCGAAAACTGCGACCAGCCGTTGTGGGCGCCCAAAAAAACGCGGTAGCTCGGAGGTAGCGGGTGCCCGACCTTCGACGACAGCGCCGCGATCTGGTTGGCTGTTGCCGGAGGCCCGAGGGCGCCAGGGTAGTCCTCGTCGAGCGCGAGATCCCACCACTCGGTTTGGAGCTTCTCGAGTGTCGCGGCGAGCTGAAGGACGTCTTTCGACATGGCGGTGTTCGTGGTCGTACCAGGCGCTTACCCAAAGCCGTCGACTCGAAGCCGAGTCGTCGACCTCGATGCTAGCAGCAATTCTTCGAAGTGACGCCGGTGGCGTTGCTCGGGATCACTTTCATCCTCCCCCCGAATGACCCGTTCACGCGCGACGTCATGAACTGGAGGTTCGTGTTGGGGCCGGGCGCCCCACCGAGCTGGATCTCGTGAATGTGGTCCGCCTGGAAACCCTTGAAGTTGTCGCGGTCCGCGGCCTTGTTCTTCTTCCATTGCTTGTGGGCGCACTCGTGCATGAACTTCGAGCTCATGCCGTCGACCTTCGCTCCCTTCTCTCCATGAGCGGCGTTCTTGAGGGTGGCTTTGCACGCCGCTCGGAAGCTTGCCGCACCGGCGTCGCCCGCTGCTCGTGCGGCGGGGTACTGCTTCGAAGGGATCTTGAGGGCTTGGTTGTTGGCCCGCTTCTTCTTAATCGCGTTGTTGAGCTTCTTCGCCTTGCTGCACGCCTGCTTCTTCTCGCAGTCGGTCAACGTGCCGCCGCAGGCCGCATTGCAGTCGTAGACGAATTTGCCTGCCGCCGTCAGTGCCGTGGGCTGAGAGAGCATGCCTCACGAAGTGTTCTTTTTGTTGTTTGTCATGAGGTCCATCAGGAGATGAACCGCTTTCCCCTCGACGGTCACGTTCATCGAGCCCGGGCTGATGAACTCGGTGACATCGTGGGTGCTCGCGGAGATAATCCCCCCACCGGTACCCTTGCTCGCGATGTCGCCCATGCTCTTGAATGACGCACCCTTGATCGCCACCGTCTCGCCGTTCATTTTGACCTTCTTGGAGTAGCCCTTGGGGCTATCACCCGACTTTCCAACGTTGGGAAGGGGGGTTGGCACGAACGGAGCCGGTGGACCCGGCATTTTGCAAACGTTCGGGAGTATCGCGATCTTCACGCCATTGCTGTTCTTGGTGCAGGGCGTGCGTGGCGGGTTGACGGCTACCTTCATCTCAACGTGCCGCGACCTTACCAGAACTTTCGGCATCGCAGTAGCGACGATCGCGCTATACCGCAGGAGATGGGAGCCTCGCGCTCCACGGTGGCGTCGAAAGTAGCGCGCACGTTGGGCGCTGAGGCTGATAAGCTGGGCCCCCGTGTGGGAGCTCGACAACCAAACCGGCTTTGCCGGCGACCGAACCATGGTGGTCGACAAGAACGGAGAGCGTCATCTCGCCGTGGTGATCAAGGGCACGTTTGACATCGAGCCGAACGGCGCAACCAAGGTCGCGGACGACCAAGTCGAGGTCAAGCTTCTTCCAGAGTATCGGGGCGAGCCCGGGGAATCGAGTCTGGTCTACGAGCAGGATCTCATCGCGGCAAAGCCGGGCACCGACATCATCGTCAACGCGCACGCCTATGCGCCCAACGGAAAAGAAGCGCGGAGCGTGGACGTGGTGTTGCGGGTCGGAACCTCTTCCAAGACCCTCCGGGTCCACGGAACCCGCGTCTACACGAGCGGGATAGGGGGTCTTGGAACGAGCAAACCCATTCCTTTCGTCAAGAAGCCGATCACGTACGAGTGGGCATACGGTGGCAGTGAGCTCGAGGACCCTGATCCGGCAAAGCAAGCGATGGACCCCCGGAACCCTGTCGGCAAGGGCTTCGCGAGAAGCGTGTCGCACCTAGTGAACACTGCGGCCCACACCGTGGAGTACCCGCGAGGCAACGCCGCCAAGATGGGACCCGCAGGCTTTGGTGCCATCGCGAGCTACTGGTCACCGCGCCGTGAGCTCGCAGGCACCTACGATGCCAAGTGGGTCGAGCAGCGCCAACCCCTTCTTCCTCACGATTTCGACCCAAGATGGTTTATGTGTGCGCCTGCAGACCAGCAGTTGACAACCTACCTTCGGGGTGGAGAGACGTTCGGGTTGCTGAACATGACCCCAACCGGCGTTTTGTCGTTCGCTTTGCCCAAGCGCGTGTTTCGACTGACGACGTTCATCGGAACGACCGAGCATGAGCACACAGCAGAAGTCCAAACCGTCGTCATCGAACCTGAGTTCCCCCGGGTCCTCGTCACTTGGCATTCGACGCTTTCGTGCCATCACGACATCGACAACATCGACCGCGTCCGCGTTCGCGAGAAGCAATTCGTCTGACCGATGACCCTGCGCTCTTCGAGACAGCCCGTCCCCCGCCAAGGCTCAGCGGGCGTGTGCGTCGCCGCGGTCGGCGCCCGAACGCCGATCGGGCTTCGGGCACCCGATGCGGCCGCGGCCTTTCGCGCAGGAGTCGCCCGCATCATTGAGCATCCAACCATGAAGGACTTGGCTGGGGAGCCGTTCATGGTTGCCATGGATCCCACGCTCGGGGCGATGGCGCGGGGTGACCGGATGCTCGCGCTTGCGCGAAGCGCACTGACCGAGGTGCTCGATTCGTTCACCGCGGCTCCTCCGAGGGAGGTCCTGGTTTATCTGGGACTACCCGAGGTGGGCGCGTCGTTCTCGGAGACGCAGGCTCGGTCGTTGTGCGACCAACTCACCCAGGCGTTCTCCGGGCGAGCTGATCTTGGCGTCGTGCCCGTAACGGAGGGCAACGCCGCGGGCTTGATCGCGATGCAGCGAGCCGTCGAAGGGGTTGAGAGAGGGCAGTCTCAGTTCGCGATCGTTGCTGGAGTCGACTCATGGATCGATCCCGACTTGCTCGAGGGTCTCGACGAAGCGGGGCGGCTGATGTCGGAGGCCAACAGCTGGGGTTTTCCCCCGGGGGAGGCAGGCGGCGCGGTTCTGGTTTGCAGGCCTGGAGTCGCCCAGACCTTCAAGCTGCCGAACTTGGGCCAGGTCTCGTCCCTGGGCGTGGCCACGGAGGAAGCGTCGATGCACGCTGAAGCCATCTGCACTGGTGAAGGCCTCAGCCACGCGTTGCGTAGCGCCATCATGGCAGCCGGCGGCCCAGTCACCAAGCAGTACTGCGACCTCGACGGCGAACGATACCGCGAGCACGAGTTGTCGTACGCGATCCTGCGGGTACCCCGCGACGGCTTCGTCAATCCGTCCGACTTCGTGACGCCGGTTCCCTCCTGGGGGAACGTGGGTGCGGCGACGGCACCGCTCCTGACCATCCTGCCGCTCCTGGCCCACGCGCGTGGATTCTCGCCCGGACTTTGGCCGATGATCTGGTGCGGATCCGAGAACGGGAAGCGCGGTGCGATGGTCTTGCACCTGCCTACCTGAGACTCGTCCCGACAGCTACATGTCACGAAGCGGGCGAAACTTGAGCTTCTCGCCCCCGATGCTTGCCTCCGCCATGAGGCCTGACGTGGGCAGAATGAGGATTGCCACGCCGTCAGCATACTTCGCCTTCGCCGCCCCGCCCTGGTCGGATGCGTTGGCGTTGGCTTCGGCGCTCAGTTCAAACCGGTTCTTCTTGAAACGATTGAGCGCAGACTCGGTCTTGAAGAGGATCACTTGGGCGTACTTCTGGCCGCCGATCTGAAAGCCTATGGTGCCCTGGGATAGATGGCCGTGCCCGATCAACTGCCCGCCTTGGTAGACCTCGCCTCGTCCGCTCGCCCCACCCACGATGAAGCCGCCTTTGGCGACCTCCGGGAAGACCGCATAGCCGGCAGCTTTGTCGAGGGTCGCTCGGAACGACGGGTCCTTTTCTTCGAAGCGCGTAAGCGCATCCTGCACGTCGACGGCCAGTTGTTCGTCGTCCAGCCTGTCTGCTGACGCGGGTGCCGTGTTGGCAAGCCATAGAACACCGACACAGAGGGATGTGAGTCTCGCGATCATGCAGAGAGTCTGAGCCCGCCGAGACTTGGGTCAAGGGGGACCAGGCCCATCGTAGTTGCCTGCGAGCACGGAGGCGATTTTTCGGACGACCACCGAAGCTAGGGTGACGTCCTAGGGCGGCACACCGCGAGGTGCTAGCCTGCCCACAGGAATGGAGAACCGACTGATCACCCTGGCGTTCTCGCATTACAACGAGAAGGCACGATGGGCGTTGGAGCGCTTTTCGGTCCCCCATCGTGAAGAGCGGTACCTGCCGTTCTTCTGCTCGGCGGCGGTGGCTGTCGCGACTCGCGGCCGCGGAGGAGAAGCGGATCGGACGTCGTCGCGATTCTCGACGCCGGTGTTGTTGCTCGGCGATGGCCGCGTTTTGAGCGATTCGACCGACATCGTCCGGTACGCCGCTCATCACGACCAGGCCTTCTCGTCGGGCGACGGAGTTTCGGAACTCGTCGACCACTACGGCGACCGACTCGGCCCCTACACACGTCTTCTCGCCTACTGGCACATGGTGCGGCTTCCCGGACTGATCGAACGGACCGCCACGGACAACGTGAGCAGGCGCCAAGCGCGGATCTTCTTGCGGCTTCTTCCGCTGGTACGGAGCAACCTCAAGAAATCACTTGGGCTTAGTGAGGCCAGCCGGGACCGTGCGCTTGCAAGGGTCCGCAAGGAACTCGACGCCACGGCGGCTCGGCTCGAGGGCCGCGAGCACCTATGCGGTGACCGATTTACCGCAGCCGACCTCACGTTTGCTTCGCTGATGTCTCCTATCCTTTGCGTTCAGCCAGACGAGGGACATGGTGCGGTCCTTCCCCCACTCGAATCCCTCGACCGCGAAGCGCGTGGGTTCGTCGAAGAGATGAGGTCCCACTCAGCGGGGCAGTTCGCGTTGCGGATGTACTCCGAGGAGCGCCGGCGCGCCGCACGCTGACCTCGGCTGCTCCGGCGTCGCGCAAAATGATCCGTGCGAACGGGTACGCCTTGGCCTATCCGTCGACGACCGCGCTCGGCCCGGTGCGCGTTGCCCGCGGCTTGGTGGCCCTTCGATAGAGCGCCATCGACACCACCATGGCAGCACCAAAAAGAAGGGCCTGACGAGAGCCAGCGCCGATCGCTGCGTGCCGATCCCGACGAGAGTGCCAGCGACGATGAGCGCGGACGTCGATCGGTCGATCGTGAACGCGTAGGCGTCAGGCGCGACGAGGGTGCCGATCATTCCCGTTGCCACAAGACCGAGCAAGAACATGATTCGCCAAGCCGCATCGCCGGGCTCTGCCCGAATGACTCCGCCTGCGATGCCGCTGATGCCGGCGATTCGGCCGTGAAACAGCAGGAGGCCGATCGCAGCGAGTCCAATGAGCATGCCTCCGATCAACGAGGCAACGGGTGTAAACGAGTCCATAGGCTCACCCCAAGCAGCAAGGGTGCGATTGGTCAAACGCTCATAGCTCACACACGAGCGCCGGCGGTGTGTAGCGTGAGCCCGACTTCGCGTCTTCTGCCGCAGGCCGCTCCCGTTTCGCGCACCGGTTGCGCCAAGAGACGAGACTTGTGCCGCCGTGTCCCGCGTTCGAGTTTCCAGCGAGGCTTCCTAACCGCGGCGCGGCGGTCGTGGAACGAGCACAGGAGTCTGCGCTTTGTACCTGCGGTACTCGGGGTCGTCGCCCCAGCGCTCGTCAGCCCGTCTCTCGAGGATCGGGACGCCGCTGATGCGTGTGAGCAAGAGTGCGACGAAGACCGGCGAGACCATCGTCGCCCATTGCCATCCCCGGAGCGTCGAGGCTGCGATGATCGCGATGCCCGTCCACAGCACGATCTCTCCGAAGTAGTTCGGGTGCCGCGACCAAGCCCAGAGCCCCGTATCGACGAAGCGGCCGGGATGTGTACTCCGAAACGCGCTCTTCTGCCGGTCCGATACGACCTCGATGCCGAAGCCGGTTGCCCACACCACGAGACCCACGAAGTCGCCGACCCCGAATCCAGCAGGCGCAATCGTGGTGATCGCGGTCAAGGCCGCGCAGAGGGTCAAGAACACCCACAGCCCTTGGAGGGTCCATGCCACGAAGAAACGCGAGGCTATCGGTTTGATTCCGTCGAAACGTGCATCGCCACCCGCCGCATGGATGCGGCGAAAGAGGAATGTTCCAAGCCGAGCTGCCCAAACACACACCAGCAGGGCGAGTACGAGTGAACGAGAGTCCCGCGAGCCCGCTGCGGCGAGCGCGAAGAGCGTCACCGAGATGTAGGTCACGCTCCCTGTCAGATCGTAGAAGCGCTCCGTCTGCCAGATGTACGCGGGGACGAATGCGAGCCACTGCACCGCGAACGCGATCGCTGCACACCAAACAAGGACCGGTAGCTCCAGGACCGAAGTGCCGCCCCGACTGCCGGCCCAGGCGATGGCCGTCGCGACCGCGAGGCATGAGGCGACCACAGCGCCGGCCTCGATGACCCTCCTTGCGCTCATGGCCTTCGCTTGCCTTCGCGGAGGCCGGTTGCGTCCATCATCACTTGCCGCGTGGCCGGTTCCGGATGAGGTTCACGAGGCCGGCCGCCCGGTCCGCCGGCTTCGTGCCGTAGAAGAGTTTCGTGAGGCCCTTGAAGAAATCTCGGGTCGTGAGTTCGTAGGGCATCCACAATGACTCGCTGCTGTTCGGGGAAGTCATGACGCTCTTGGTCGCCACGTAATGGAAGTAGGCCTGTTCACCTTGCGCGCGGCCCACGCCCGAGTCGCCCTCGCCGCCGAACGGCAAGGTCACGCAGCCGCCTGATTGGACCGCATTGTTGACCATCACCGACCCGGTCCGGATGCGCCGCGCGAGCGCTTCGCCGGCGGACGTGTCGCGCGTCCATACGCTGCCGCCGAGCCCGTACTGCGAATCGTTGGCGAGGCGTACGGCCTCGTTGTCGTCGTCGACCCCCATGATCGGCAAGAATGGCCCGAACGTTTCCTCTTGCATCATCGTCATCTCGTGCGTCATCCCGGTGAGGACGGTTGGGGGCCAGTAGAGCCCGCCTCGCTCTCGGCGAACCTTGCCGCCCGTACGGATCGTCGCTCCCTTTTCGACGGCATCTGCCGTGTGCGATTCGTAGACCTCAAGTTGCGGCTCCCAGATGATCGGTCCGAGGTCGTAGTCGCCCCCCGTGGCTTCCCAGCCCGCACGCAAGCTGCTCACGACCCCCAAGATCTTCTCGACCAACGGTTCGACGAGGTGGTGAGGCGCATAGATCCGCTCGACACCGTTGCAGACCTGGCCCGCGTTGTAGCAAGTCCCGTTGACCAGCCCACGTGCCGTGAGATCGAGATCGGCGTCGGCGCGCACGATGGCCGCGTCGTTGCCCCCGAGCTCGAGCACCACGGGTGTTAGCGACTGGGCGGCGCGGCTCATCACCTTCTTGCCGGTCGCCGTCGAGCCGACGAAGCAGATCGTATCGGCCTCGTCGATCAGGGCTTGGCCCGTTTCGGCGTAGCCGTGCACCATTTGGACCACGTCTTGGGGAACCCCCGCGTCGCGAAAGAGGCTCGCGATCATCTCCCCGATCAATGGGTTCGCTTGTGATGGCTTTTGGACCGCGGCATTGCCCGCCGCCAGGGCCGGGATCATGTGCTTCATGCCGAGCTCGAACGGGAAGTTCCAAGGCAGGATGTAGCCAGCAACGCCGAGCGGCTCGTAGAAGATCCGGGCGCGCGCCCCGACGAAGAAAGTCGCGCTGACCTTCTCACCGGGTTCCAGCCGTTCTGCGAGTTCGGTGTGTAGCTTGATGGTCGCGCAGACGGGGGCAATGAGTCCGGTCGGTTCGACCGGCGGCTTCCCGTTCTCTGTTGAGACCGTGTGTGCGATCTCGTCCGCGCGGTCGAGGAGTACTTCGCGAAGTCGAGTGAGAACGCCATTGCGTCTCTCGACCCCCATCTCCGCCCAATGCGCTTGTGCTTCGCGGGCTCGCGCAACCGCAGCGCGAACGTCGGCGGGTGACGCGATGGGAACTTCACCCAGTTTCTCGCCGGTGCGAGGGTTGAACGACTCGAGAAGCTCGACCGTCGTCGATGGTTCCTGCAGTGTCTGGAGCAAGGGGCACCTCGTTGGTTGGGTGGGCTAGTCTTGCGCAGCCTCACGGTAGAAGCCACCCTGGTTGTCGTGCAGAGCGCGAACCGCCGAAGCCCTACCGGCACTCGAACAACGTCCCGCGCGGGGCGCAAAGAGTACATACTCGACTTGGCAGGGCGCGGCCGTACTCGTGTCGTTGAGTACGAAGGCCCCGAGGGGGCCCCTACCTTGATGCTGCTCCACGGGCTTGCGGCAACGGGCGAGCTCAACTGGGCCACGGCGTTCTCAGACCTGGCGGAACGCTATCACGTCGTTGCCGTCGACCATCGCGGGCACGGTCGAGGAATTTCCACGCGCCGGTTCAGGTTGAAGGACTGTGCTGACGATGCGGTGGCGGTCGCCGATGCCCTCGGGGTCCGCCGGTTCATCGCCGTCGGATACTCGATGGGGGGACCGATCGCCAAGCTTTGCTGGAGTCGTCACCCGGACCGCGTGCGTGGGCTGGTGCTTTGCGCAACGGCCAAGCACTTCACGCCGCGGTATTCAGTGCTCGCCCGTGCGGCGCTCCCTGGCGCGGTGGTCGGGGCTCGCCTCGCACCGAAGCTCGTGCTCCGCCAAATCATCGAAGGGATGCTCGGCGACATCCAGGCACCGGAGCTTCGGGAGTACGTCCGAAACGAAATGGCTGGGTCTGACCCCGCCACCCTTGCGCAGGCCACGCGAGCCGTGATTCGCTTCTCATCGCGTGATTGGGTCTCCAACATTTCCGTGCCCACGTCGGTTGTGGTGATGACGCGAGACGCAGTGGTTCCGACACGGCGCCAATACTCCCTAGCGTCCGCGATTCCGGGTGCCAAACAGTTCGAGGTCGACGGGGACCACTTCGCCTGTGCCAATCGGCGCACCGGGTTCGTTCGGGAGTTGGTTGCCGCGTGTGACCACGTCGATACCGCTGCGGCCTAGCAACGGCTACCCGCGAGGCTGCCGGCCGGGTTTGCGGGCGGTCATGATCATGTGCTCCGAGTCCTCGTCGTAGACTCGCTGATCGAAGCCACCGTGGACAACGAACGGCTCGAGGCCGGCATGCTCGATGGCTCCGACGGCTTCTTCGAGCCGCAAGTAGCGATGGCGGATCGTCGCGAGTGTCTCCTCGCCATCGTCGGCCACGTAGCGGTAGTGAACCGTGAACCGCTGCGCGCTCCGGTCGTAGTGGCTCCGCTCGAACACTCGCCAGCGCTTGCCGCGTACGTTCGCGGTCGCGATCTCATCTTCCTCGTCGAACCCTTCCTCAAACGACTCGTCTTGGTGAATTGGGTCCCCGGCGTATCCATCGAACACGACGAGCCCACCGGGCGCGAGCGCTTGTTCGACTCGGATCAGGGTGTGCTGAACGCTCTCGAGGTCCGGCAGGCAATAGATCCCGTTGAACGGGATCACCACACGCTCGAAGCCCGCGCCGACGTCGAAGTTCTCCATCTCCTGATGGTGGAGCGTGACCGACGGGGGCAGGGCCGACCGAGCGAGGGCGAGCGCCTCCTCGGACGCGTCGACGCCGTGGAGATCATCGACTTGATCGGCGAGCGAGCGCAGGATCCGCCCCGACCCGCAACCGAGTTCGAGCACCCGGTTCACCCCAGCGCACACCGCACGGTAAAAATCCTCGTCCCCTTCGTTTCCGGTGTGCAATGCGGCGTAGAGGTCGACTGGGTAGGGTTCGGTCATTGGTCGCGGTGCTGGTGTCCGAGTGCCTGTCGAAACGGGACCGCCATCTGTGGCAGGAAGCGGTCTGGATACTCGTCGACGTGCGGTCGCGCGTTAGTCGTCCACTACTTCGCGGGTTTACGGAACTTGAGGGTCATTCGATCACTTTCGCCGATCGCCTCGTACTTCGCGCGGTCCTCGTCGCCCAGGCGCAGCACGGGTGGCAACGTCCATACGCCAGCCGGGTGGCTGCGGGTGTCCTTCGGGTTGCTGTTGATGTCGGAGCCGCCGACGAACTCGAAACCGGCATCCATGGCGACCTTGATCACGTAGGGCTCTGGGACGTAGCCGTTCTTGGCGCTCTTGTCGGGATCGGCCGTGCTGCTCGCCCTGTGTTGGACGACGCCGAGGGTTCCTCCTGGCCGCAAGACCTTGAAGAACGCGGTGTAGGCCTCTTCTTCACCCCCGTCGGTGATCCAGTTGTGGGTGTTGCGAAAGGTGAGCACCATGTCGACCGACTCGTCTTCGCCGAGGTCGATCGGGGCGGGGGGCTCGAACGTGACGACGTTGACTTGGCCGAGCACGTCGGGACGCTCGGCCTTGAGCGCCAGGAAGCGATTACGATACTTCGCTCGGGGTCCGTCTTCGGCAGGAATCCCGACCGTGAGTTGGCCCTCGTTCTTGAGGTAGAGCGCAAGGATCTCAGTGTACCACCCGGTGCCCGGACGGATCTCGACAACGCGCATGTCCGGCTCGACGCCGAGGAAAGTCAACGTCTCCACGGGGTGTCGGTAAGGGTCTCGTGCCTTGTTCTTGTCCGAGCGGTAGTCACTCGCGATGATCGCATCGAGCGTGAGGTTGGCGGCATCGGTGGCCTCCGATCCCGAGCTCTCCGCGGCCTGTGTCGGCGGGGTGGTTTCCGAGGACGCGCAGCCAACGGCGAAGACGAGGGGGAGGGCGAGAAGAGGCAACCAGGCGAGCCGCGAAGTGTAGGTCACGGGGGGACTCTAGGGCACACACCACGTTCGGCAAAGAGACCCTGCGGGCCCGCGTAATCACGGCCTCGAATCGTCGTTTCGCCGCATTCGGCGCGTCGCGATAACCGTTCGCGCGCCTCGAGACGAGAAAAGCGGCCGTTCAGGGCGGATTGTCGCGCTCACCGCCGCCGTACGTACGAATTCACCTAGGGCGCGGTCCTCTCGTTGTGACACCGCCCACAAAGTGCGTTGTCACTTGTGTCGTTGGAACGGTGGGTGGTAGCAATGACTTCCCGCCATGAAGAGACTGACTAGACTGACCTGCTGTGCAGGGATCTGGGTGCTCGCCGGCTGCTCGACTGGACTCGATTCCAACCCCACGCCGGCTTCTCTAGAAGTCACTTTCGAGCTGGCAGAAGCAAGCCAGGTCGACGAGGTGACGTACTCGGTGACCGGCAACGGGATCACCCCGATTGAAGGTGTCATCGATACGAGCGCGCCCGGATCGACGGCGTCGGTCGAAGTCTTTGGTCTCCCGCCAGGGCTTCAGTACTTGGTCTCGCTGACTGCCACGACGACCGACGGTACGATCACCTGTGAAGGTGCGGCGCGGTTCGATGTCTCGGTTGGGGTGGCTACCGAAGTTCATGTGATGCTTGGCTGCAAGCGCACGCCCCGGCTCGGAGGCCTCCGTGCCAACGGCGAGTTCAACGTTTGTGCCGACTTGATCAAAGTCATCGCATCGCCTCTACAGACGTCGCTTTCGAACGGCCTTGCCCTATCGGCCGACACCAGCGACCAGGAGGGCGACCCGGTTGCCTATCGCTGGACGGGGTCGGGCGGATCATTGTCCGACCCGTCTGCGGCCGCTACCACGTACACCTGTGAAGCGGAAGGATCGCAGACCGTCGAGGTCGAGGTTTCAGACGACGGCTTCGACCATTGCGTCGACAGTTGGACAATCGCGGTGACGTGCGTCGTCGGCGACCCGGGCGAAGGCGACCCGACACCCGCGCTCGCCGACAGCGACCCCTCCGAGGGCGGCAGCGTGGTGCCCGGCGCGTGGCTGCGCCTTGCGTTCGTGGATCCGGTATCGGACGCGGCCATTCAGGGGTTTTCGCTCCAGTGTGGCGGCCGGCAGACTGGCGTCACGGTTCACCGGTTGGGCGACGATGGGCGCGTCCTGGTACTCAACCCCA
Source organism: Myxococcota bacterium (assembly GCA_039028875.1). GTDB lineage: Bacteria > Myxococcota_A > Polyangia > Polyangiales > Houyiibacteriaceae > SG8-38. The sequence continues at coordinate 27,930 of JBCCHE010000010.1, forward strand.
CGGACAATTTGCCTGGCGAGGCGGTCTGCTCACTTTCGTGGTTGGGCCCTGATGGCCCGACGACCCTAGGGTTCAGCACCGAGCCGCGCTCGGGCGCGTCGGTGCTCTACGACCGTACCGATCCGACCCGGTCGGTGCCCTTCCCAGACGATGCGTGGACTCAGCCGGATCCGGACTCTGCGACCGGGCTCCGGCTCGCGCCGGAGATCCCAGCACGCGCGCCAGACATTCGGCGTGTCCTCGCCAACTTGGTGATCGCGATCGGGGATGCGGACGGTTTCAGCCCGCTCGGCCCGCTGGTCCTCGAGCTCTCGGAGGCGCCGGATCCAGCTTCCGTTCCGACGACGCAGATCGAGTCACTCGATCCCCTCGCGACGGTGGGCCTGTTCGACGTCGATCCGGGAAGTGCCACGTTTGGGGAACGGATTCCCTTCGAACTCTACGTTCGGGCGATGTCGGCGCCATCAAACCCGGTCGTGCAGCACGCGCTCGTGCTCTTCCCGTCGATCCCCCTCACGCCGCGAGGTCGGTATGCGGCCGTCATCACCAAGCGGGCGCTCGCCGGGCCGGGCCGCGCGTTTGAGTCCTCCACGTTCATGAGCGCGGCGCTCGGACCCGCGTCGGCTTCGGAACCGTCTCAGGTGACGCAAACACGCGATCGAATCGAGCCCGCGCTTGCTGGTCTCATGGCGGCGTCACCACCCGTCTTCGCGGATGACATCGCGCTCGTCACGCGTTTCACGGTTCGTTCGACCGAAGGGTTCACCCGCGACCCACTCACCATGCGCGAGCAGATCCAAGAGCTTCCGCCGCCGGCATTCACGATCGATCGCGTGGAACCTGGGTTCGGCAACGTCGAGGCGATCGTGCATGGTACCTGGGAGGCGCCCGAGTGGCGTGAGGACCGCCGCATCGTTCGGGACGACGACGGGCTCCCGGTGCTCGTGGGTACGAAGCAGGTTCCGTTCGTGTTGGCGATTCCGGTGGCTGCCGAGGCCGCTCCGGTCCCGGTGACCATGTACCAGCACGGCAACCCTGGAAGCGCCGAGAACGAGGTGCCCAGTCAGGCGCTTCGGTATCTGGCCGACGGCGGCCACGCCGTGATCGGCTTCACCGACAACGCCAATCGAGAAGTCGGTTCAAACACCGACCTTCAACAAGCGGCTATTCTCGGTCCCCTTCTGCTGAACGGTACGCTTCCAGACTTCGACATTCAGACCACGGGCGAGCAGCTTGCGTTCATCCGTTTCATCGAGGAGCTCGACGAACTCGATCTGGTCCCGTTCGGCAATCCCGATGGCCAGCCCGACCTCGACGTCTCCCGGCCTCTCACCTACGACGGAATCAGTTCCGGGGCGAATCGTGGTCAAGCGTTTGTCCCCTACGCGCCTGAGGTCGTCGCGGCCGCCCTGGTCGTCGGTGGCGGGCGCGGCGCCGAGATCCTCTTCTTTCAAGACATCGTCAATCCGGACGGCGTAGGAAGCCCCCTGCTCAATGCGGTGACGCTCTTTGCGCCAAGCATTCGGCCAATCGATGTGTGGCTCGGCATCGCGCTCTACCAACTGGTCTTGGATCCCCAAGACCAACACAACCACGCGTCCTTCATGTACGCGAACCCCATCGAGGTCGGGGGGACTCGCAAGAAGCCGAGCGTCTTGGTCCAGGAGGGGATCGGGGACACGTTCGTGCCGAACAACGCCACACGAAGCCTGGTGTTCGCGCTTGGCGCAACCCCCCTCGTCGGTCCCGTGGCGCAACCGGTTCCGTACCTTTCCGAGGCGGACGCCCCACTGGCCGCCAACGTCGACGCCCAGACGACGAGCGCTTATGCCCAGTACGTCCCGGCCGGTATCCCTGGGCTGCCGGAGACGCCGGGCTGCGAGTTCGAGACCGAGGGTCATTTCTGCGCGCAGGTCGCCCGAGGCTCGCTCGACCAACGGATGACGTTCTTTCGGACGGCACTCGAGAGCGAGGCACCCACGGTCGTGTCAGGGCCGGTGAACCTATGCAGTCCTTCCGAAGACTGCGACGACGACGACCCTTGCACGCGCGACCGCTGCGAACCCACGACCGGGGACTGTCTCAACACCCCGAGAAACGGCAACGCCTGCGACCTCGATGGGTCGCCGGGCTTCTGTGTCAGGGGCGTTTGTACCGGTATCGAGATGTGCGGAACGATCGACGAAGGTCTTCAGACCGCGACCCGAACAGCGACTTGCACGCTTCAGGGCATCCCCTTTGGGGTGTCCGTCATCCTCGCAGCCCGCGCGCTCGACCCAGTGGGCCCAGGGCCCGTCGACTACGCGGTACAGACGGCGATCGCGCTCGACGAAGGGTCGATCCAGCTGTTCGGCAACATCGCGGGCTTTGCCGATGTCTTGAAGTTCGACGCCATCGTGGCATCGACGAGTGGCAGCGTGGATCCGGCGCCTGTAATCACGACAATTGGGGACGCACTTTGCAGGTTTTCACTGGTTCCCGAAAACGCCGTCGCCGCCGTCACCTCGGAAGCGATCGTCACGACCTGGCAGTTCGAACAAGACGCCACGACCCAAGAGATTACCCTGCAAGACATAGACTTTGCGTTCTTGGCTTCGTCCTTCGATGTCAACGCCACGACGATCGAGCCCGGCGCGAACTGCACCTGGGACATGGGGCCCCCGCGGCTTCTCGAGATGCCGTAGCCCGACCGAGCGGCCCTCGTCGCGAGCTATGGGCCGATCCCATCACCGAGCCGCAGCACCTGGACGAGCCAGTAACTCACGAGCGCCGCGCGGGCCGACCAGGCGATCGTGCGGATCCAGTTCGAGTGGACCAGGATCCGCCAAGCGTTTTCGTCGAAGCCCGCCTCCAACCGTTGGTGCGCGGGAACCTGAATGAAGAAGGTCGACCCCCAAATCACGGCGACCAGCGCCAAGCCCACCCAGACCTGCCACGGTGTTTGGACTCGGAGCGGTCGCCACAAGAACGCGAGGGCAGAGACCGCCTCCGCCACCATCAGCGGCGCTACGATCACTGAGATGGCCATCGAATGGTGTGCGTGGAAGTCCCGAAACGAGGCTGGGTCGACCCGGGCGAACGAGGGATACTGCACGAGTTGAACGAACCAGATGACGCCGGTCATCGCCCACGTGGTTGCGACTTGAACGAGAAGGGTCATCGGAGTGCCCGGTTCGGGTTTGGTCCCGAAGGCGGTGTTGTCAAGACACACCGTTCGAAGACCCGTGGCCCTGGCCGTTGCAGGGATGGTCCCGAGGGTCCGGTGGCCCTAAGGTACACGCATGCTGCAAGAACTCGCCAAAGGGATCTGGGTTGCCGACGCGCCGAACAGTTTCTACGGACTGCAGTTTGGCTCGCGGATGACGGTCGTTCGCCTCGGTGACGGCAGCGTCGTCCTTCATTCGCCGATCGCGATCGACGACACCACGAAGGCCGAGATCGATGCCATCGGGCCGGTCGGTCACGTCATCGCGCCCAACCTATTCCACCATGTACACGCCAAAGATGCGATCGAACACTATCCGTCGGCGAAGGTGCATGTCGCTCCTGGGCTCGACAAGAAACGACCCGACCTGCGCGCCGACGCAGTCCTCGATGGCACCGCCGATCCGGCTTGGCGAAACGAGCTCGAGCCGGTTCCGATCGAGGGTACGATCCTGAAAGAGACGGCGTTCGTGCACCATCCATCAGGGACACTCATTTGCTCGGACCTGGTTGAGAACTTCGAGACTTCCGATCATTGGTTCACTCGCGTGTATCTCAAGATCAATGGGGTGCACGGAAAGCCAGGGTTGAGCACGGCGCTGCGGTTCGCGTTCCGCGACAAGCGCAAAGCGAGGAGGAGTATCGACGCCCTGCTGGAGCATTCGTTCGATGGGATCTCGCTTGCCCACGGTGACCCCATCACCGAAGGCGGGCGGGAGGTGCTGCGCACGAGCTACGCTTGGCTCAAACCCTGAAGTGCGCCGACTGAGGCCGCGCATTTCTCGCTCAGAACACCAAGAAAACCCATTAAGCTCGGGTTCCGGCCCATGAGTTATGCTCACCCTGTGAACACCATCCTACTCACGGGCTACGAACCTTTCGGCCATACGCCCATCAACCCAGCGGAGCAGGTCGCCAAACGACTTGATGGCGCCACAGTAGGGGGATGCCGCGTGGCCTCGCGGGTCGTCCCCAACATCTTCTTCGAGTGCATCGATGTCGTTGCCAAGGCAATCGACGAGGTCGCGCCTAGTGCAGTCATCATGATGGGGGAGTACGGGGGGCGTTCGATGATCACCGTCGAGCGGATCGCGCAAAACCTCAACGACAGCACGCGCTACGATCTCCTCGACAACGCAGGTGGATCTCTCCAAGACCAACTCACGGCCCCCGATGGTCCGGCGGCGTACTATGCGACGGTGCCCATCCGCGCGATGGTTCAGGCGATGCGTCAGGCCGGCGTGCCCGCCGACATCTCTGACACGGCGGCAACGTTCGGCTGCAACCACCTCATGTATGGGGTGCTCCACCACATCGCATCGCACGACCTTCCGATTCGTGCGGGTTGGATTCACCTGCCCGCGCTCCCGGAGGTGGCCGCCTTGGACATCAATCTGGGTTCACCCAGCATGTCTGCCGACACATCTACAGTCGGTGTCCGGGCGGCGCTAGAGGCCATCGCCACGAACGCGCAAGACATCGACGCGGCGCTTCCGTCCAAGTGGCAGATCTAGGTGCCGAACGCGGGTCGACATCGAGTCGTCGGATCGCCGACCTAGAAGTCGAACTCTTCGTCGCACAAGTTGTTGCACTCGGCATCGCAGGTCTCGGTCTCCGCGCGACACGGGAAGTCGTTGGCCGGCGTTTCGTTTTGCCAAGCTTCGTAGTCGGTGCATGACAACGAACCAGCGCATCCAAGGACCGCGTTGACGGCGTTGAAGCACGTTTGAGAGACGGACTCTGCGGATTCGAGCGCGAGGTCACACACCCCTTCGCATGCCACCCGCGGCGTATCGTTGCACTCGACCTCGTTGTCGCAGATGGCGCTACAATTCGGGTCCGTGCCTCCGCTGCCACCCGCACCATTCGAGTCGTCGCCGCATCCAACGCCGAGTCCAGCCAGCGCCAGCAGCACCGCAGCGCAGCTTCTCATTGCCCCATTCTTCATCATTGGTTCCCCCTCAGCGCCAGCGCGCCTCCGAGCAGGCTAGCATTCAGCGCAGGTCTCAGAGATGAGACTTGCGGATTGACCGCGGGTCAACTACTCTGACCCCAGGTCAACAAGCGGGGCGGGCAACGGATCGCGCAACGTCTGGCCACGAAAGGAACTAAGGTGTCCCAGGTCGAGTACACGCGCGCGTTCTCGGACTCGCAGAAGCAGGCACGACGCGACGCCATCATGGGGGCGGCGCGATCGCTCTACGCGAACCGGCGCTACGACGAGGTCACCATGGCTGCGATTGCGCGCGAAGCCGGAGTAGGAAAAGGCACCGTGTTCTTCTATTTCGGCACCAAGGAGGCGCTGTTTCTCGCCTGCGCGCGGCTCGAGATCGAGGCGTTCTTCTTCGACCTCGAACGAGGGCTTGCCGAAGTCCCGAACCCGAGCGGTAGGGACGTCGTGCTCGACGCGTTGGGCAAAGCGATTGCCGCGCATCCGGGAATGACCCGCTTACTCGGCTTGGTCCACTCCGTGCTCGAGCACAACGTCACCTTCGAAGCGGCGCTCGAGTTTCGACGCGCACTGATTCCTCTCCTTGCGCGCGTAGGCGCTCAATGTGAGAGGCACCTGACGTTCCTCACGCCGGGGCAGGGCGCGCGCTTGCTCCTTCGGGTACACGCGATGGCGCTCGGGTTCGCACAGCTCGCTGACCCTTCGCCGACCCTGCGCAAGGTGCAAGAGCAACCCGGGATGGCTTTCTACGCGGTCGATTTTCAGAGCGCCCTGCTCGACACGGTCGAGCTCGTTCTTCGGGGGGCTAGGGAAAGGTCCATCGCATGACCACGATCAAGCGCACGTACTGCCGAATCTGCGAAGCGCATTGCGGCCTCACGGTCGAGGTCGACGAGCCGACACAACGCGTGGGTGCCGTTCGTCCCGACCGCGACCACGCCGTTTCGCAGGGCTACTGCTGCGTCAAGGGGCTGGGCGCCGGCGCGATGCACGACGACGCCGAACGCCTCAACTACCCCATGAAGCGAGTGGGTTCGACTTACGAGCGGATCAGTTGGAAGCAAGCGATCGACGAGATCGGTGCCAGGGTCCGGGCACTTCGCGAGGAGTACGGCCCCCGCACCGTCGGGCTCTACACCGGCAACCCCACGTACTTCAGCTGGCAGAACATTCTCATGTCGTCCGGGTTCATCGAGTCGCTTCACTCACCGAACCTCTTTGCCTCTCACTCGGTTGACAACAACAACAAGCTCCACGTCTCCACGGTGATGTACGGACGCTCGATGGTCCATCCCATCCCCGACCTCGAGCACATCGAGTTCTTCATGTGCATGGGAAGCAACCCGGTCGTCAGCCAGATGTCGATCATCCAGCTCCCGAACTCCCTAAGGTGCCTTCAGGACATCGAAGCGCGCGGAGGTCGCGTGGTGATCGTCGATCCCCGCCGGACGGAGACCGCGCAGAAGGTCGGCCAGCATGTGTCGATCCAGCCTCAGACCGACGCCTATCTGTTGATGGCCATGCTTCACGTGATCGCGCACGAAGACACGATCGACCTTGGGCCGGCCAAGGCCATCGCGCACGGCGTCGACGAGTTCGTCGCCATCGCAGCCGAGTGGACCCCGGAGCGCGTCGCGAAGATCACGGGTATCGATGCGCCGACCATCCGCGAACTCGCGCGCGCGTACAAGAACGCCAACGGCGCCGCGCTGTACATGTCGACCGGTGTGAACATGGGCGCGTTCGGATCGATCGCCTACTGGCTCGTTCAGGGGCTGAATCTGATCACGGGCAACATCGATCGTCGGGGCGGGCTCGTCGTGCCCCGCGGTCCATTCGACACCCTCAAGCTCGCGGGTTGGCTTGGCCTCGGTGGCTTCAACGAGCACCGGACGCTCCGGGGTGACTGGCATCAAGTGGCCGGCTGCTTTCCAGTTTCGGCGCTGCCCGGCGAAATCGACAACGACGACCCTCGCCGCATCCGCGCGCTCTTCGTCTCGGCCGGCAACCCTGTCCACTCGATGCCGGATGGTGCGGCGTTGGTCCGAGCCTTCGACAAACTCTCGTTGTTGGTCTCGATCGACATCTACCGCAACGAGACGTCGGCCCACGCGGACTATCTCCTGCCTGCGACCGACATGCTGGAGAGGTCCGACTACCCGGCATCCCACGCGATGCTTCAGGTGACGCCGCACGCGCAGTACACGCCGGCCATGGTCAAACCGAAGTACGAGCGACGCGAGGAGTGGCGCATCTTTTCCGACTTGGCCATCGCATGTGGCGCCAAACCTTGGGGCAAGGTCGGGAACGTCCTTCCACGCATCAATCGGTTGCTTGCGCGCCTGCCGGGAGGCCATGAGGTCACGCCCGACCACGTGCTGGGGCTCTTGATGCGTTGGGGAGGCGAGGTGTCCCTCGAGGAGCTCAAACGCGAACCCGGCGGTGTGATGCTGCCCCCGAACGAGCCGGGGTCTTTCTTCGGTCAACGCGTCCCGAGCGATGATGGCATGGTGCAGCTCTACCCTGAAGACGTCGCAGCCGACCTTCCGCGCCTCCGCGCCGAGGCTTCTCGGCTCAGCCCGCGCCCTGGGCAGCTCGTCTTGATCGGCCAGCGCGACCGGCGCTCGCACAACAGCTGGATGCACAGCACCCCCCACATCCGGCAACCCGATGGGAACCGCGCCGTGATTCACCCCGAAGACGCGCGAGCCCTGTCGATCTCCGAAGGAGACGAAGTCGAGCTTGGGACGGGGCAGGTTTCGATTCGTCTCTTGGCGCGCCTGTCGGACGAGATGCGGCGGGGCGTGATCGCCGTTCCACACGGATGGGGACACAAGGGTGCGGCGGTGGAGCGCGCGGCAGCCTTGCCAGGGGCCAACGTCAATGAAGTCATCCCCGGAGGCCCCGAGCACCTCGAACCTGTCAGTGGCATGGCGATCTTGATGGGCCACGAGGTCCAAGTGCGGCGTGTCGAAGCCGAGGTCGCCCGAACGCAGCACCCGAGTCACCCGCCCAACCCGAGCTAGCCACGGCCCCCTCCGTGGTCTGCCCGTCCCCTCCGACGCGTCCTAAGGACTCGACGGTGTGCACTGGCGCTCTACAGAGGTGAGACAGGAGGCACGATGGCGAAGGCGGTTTGGGAAGGCAAGGTGCTCGCGGAATCAAACGACTTCGAGGTCGTGGAAGGGAACGTGTACTTCCCTCCTAGCGCCCTATCGAAGGAATTCTTCGAGTCGAGCGACCATCGAAGCGTTTGCCCATGGAAGGGCGTCGCCAGCTACTACCACGTCGTTGTTGATGGCAAGCGCAACGAGAACGCCGCGTGGTTCTACCCCGAGACCAAAGAAGCCGCGGCGAACATCAAGGACCACGTGGCGTTTTGGAAGGGCGTGACCGTCGAGCGGTAGTTTGGCCGGGGCCTTTCGCAGAACGCGCTAGGCAAACCTTGCGACGCGACCGCCGATCGTCGTATGGTCGGGCTCCCGTTTGGCCCGAAAGGTTCCCATGGCTTTCTTTCCTCGAGGTGTACTTCCGTCTTCCATTCTCTTCCTGACCCTCGCCGTTTTGGGCGTGGCGTGCGGAGATGGCGACGCTCCCGGGGACGCTGCGCCCGACGAACCCTTCGTCCCGGCCGCGTTTGGCGAATGGCTGAAGTTCGAGCCAGAGGGCGCCGTTTGCGCCAACGGGTCACAATATAAGTTCTTCGTGAACTTCTCCGAGACCTCGAGTGATGTCGTGATGTTCCTCGAAGGCGGCGGTGCGTGTGGCGACTACGACGGCTGTGCGAACGGACGCCCGTTCAACACGGACTGCATCATGGGCCCCCCCGGCGAAACGTGCATTCGCGACGACTACCCGGCCGTCTACCTTCGCATCGAGGAACTCGCGCCGCTTTCGGCCGCCACAGCGCCGTTGGGCGTCGTCGATGGCAACGTGCCCGTCGAGCTCGCGTATCCTCTCCTCTCGTCCAACACCGACATCAATCCCATGGGCGATTGGAACAAAGTGTTCGTGCCCTATTGCACCGGCGACACCTATCTGGGGAGCCGCGTAAACACCTACGTCGACCCGGCGGGCGAAGGCCCAGACGTCGAGTTTCACCACATGGGCCATCAGAACATGCTCATCGTCATCGAGGAGCTGAATCGAATGTTTTCGGAAGTTCCGAGGATGATGGTTGGTGGTTGTAGTGCAGGAGGGGTCGGTTCACTCAGCAACTACCCCTTCATTCGAAATGGCATCGCCGGAGCCGATCGCGCCTACCTGCTTGCCGACAGCGGTCCCCTCATGCCGGGCACATTGCTGAACGGGCAGCCTGGGAACGCGCAGGGCCTGAACGCGACGCGGCCACTGTGGGGGACCGACACGCTGCTTGGCTCTCTGCCGCGTGATAGCGAAAGGGCGCTCGACGACCTCTCCGCGCTCAACGCAATCGTCTCCGAGACATTTCCAGATGACCGACTCTCGGTGTCGATATTCGAGCGAGACTACAACTACACCGTCTCGATCTACTCGCCGTTCTTTCCCATCTTCGCGGAGGAGGAGTCATCGGTCGGCACCGGCGCCGGGCGTACGGAGATCTACCGGCTCACCTCGGAAGACCTGGAGGCGCTGCGCGCGGGTCTCGACGAACTCGACAACCTTTCCTATTACATTCCTTACTACCGCAACACCAACGACAGCCACTGCCTCACGGTCACTGGGCTCGACGACGTCGGCGCCTCTCAACTCGAGTTCATCGGTGCCTTCCAAGAGGATCCGTCGGCGGCGACCTGGTCCGGTACCGAGATCGGCACGATGACGTACAAGGGCTTCATCGAGCACGTCCTCGACGACTCGGCGCCGATGCAAAGCTATTACGAGGGGACCTGCGAGGGTCGGTTCCAGGTATGCGCCCTGGACTGCGACTCCTACGACGCGGTCATGTGCGAGGCGGCTGTCCAGTAGGAGCATGCTCCCACGGTTTGCACGAGTCCGCGTCGAAAAATCCGACCCCCGCGGTCACGTCGAGCTCATCCAAGTTCGGCCGAAGCGGCTCGCCCCGACCATCGAAGTCGACGCGTGGGATCTGTCCACGTCTCAGGATCACGGCGGCTCAGCCGACCGGGCGGTGACCCTGTTTCAGTACGAGCATCTCGCCGTGCTCGAGAGTCTTCTCGGTCACCCGGTGTCCTTCGATCAGACCCGCCGGAACGTCGCGGTCAGAGGGTTCAACCTCGAGGTCGCGCGCGGTTCGGAGCTGGTCGTCGGGAAGGCTGTCCTTCTGCTGACCGGACGGTGTCACCCGTGTGCACGAATGGAAGAGTCCCTGGGTTCGGGCGGGTTTGCCGCGATGTTTGGTCACGGTGGATGGACTGCAAGCATCGTTGAGCCAGGGACCATCCGGCGTGGGGACGCCGTCCGCCTGCACGTCGCCGACGCATGAACACAGTGACGGAACAGTTCGCGCTACTCGTCGGCGAACCGTTCGAGGAATGCCGCCAGGCTGTTGAAGCCCGCGACCCAACCTTGGTCGAGGTACGCCGAGGCGTTTCGGAAGCACTCGATCTCGGCATTGGTCGCCTCATGGGGCAGCCATCGGAGTCGTTGCAGCGTGCCTTGTGGGTGCGGTTCGAGCTCGATGGTGGTGAGCATCACGCGGGGCCAGTCCGGCATCCGGGGGTTGCCGACGATGTTGCCGTCGGCGTCCGTGAGGCTCTGCTTCCAGCGGAGTCGTGTTGGAGGCTCGATCAAGTCGAACTCCCAGTGCTCGTAGTGGAACTGAGTTTCGCCAAAGCGCATCTCATACCGCATGACGCCGCCCGAGCGTAGGTCGTGCTCCAGCACCGCGGTTTGGCATTCGGCGTTCGGCTTGTACCAGCGCGCGAGTAGAGACGGCTCGGTCCAAGTACGCCACACGGTAGTCGGCGGTGCCGCGAAGACGCGCTCCAAGACAAACTCCATCGCTTCTCCGTCGGTTTCAGGCATCGTCTTTCCTCCGGCTCTCGTCGCGGGCTAGGTCGCGAAGGAGCGTATCGAGTTGTTCGAACTTGGCTTCCCAAAGGGCTCGGTAGGACTCGAGCCAGGTGTTTGCGGCGGCCAACGGCTCGGGACGCAAACGCGCAGGGCGCCGCGTCCCATCGACGCTGCGCTCGACGAGGCCCGCGTGCTCCAACACCTTGAGGTGCTTGGAAATTGCCGGCTGCGACATCGAGAACGGCGCCGCCAGCTCGCCGACAGAGGCCTCTCCCTCCACCAATCGAGCGAGGATTCGTCGCCGCGTAGGATCAGAAAGCGCTGCAAAAACCGAATCAAGAGCCGGGTTTGGGCCCAATGCATAACCAGAAGGTTGCATAACCACTTGTTTATATTATCGGGGTGCCGAGGTCAAGCGATCGGTCGTAGTCCGGCGTTCTGCGGCCGCACACACCTCGCCGGCGGGGAAACCGACGCAGGACCGATTCGGTCCGCCCCTAGCCGTGGGCTGTCGCTTCGAGGGCGGGCCCAACCTCGTCCGGGACTGGCGACGGCTCGGTGGCGTCCGCGCTTCGGTCCTTGGCGAACAGCATGTAGATCGAGGGAACGAAGAACAGTGTAAAGAACGTCCCGATCGCCATCCCGCCTACGAGGACGAGGCCGATGCTGTTTCGTGCTTCCGCGCCTGGTCCGGTCACCAGGGTGAGTGGGAAGTGCCCGAACACGGTGGCCATCGTCGTCATGAGGATGGGTCGAAGCCGAACCGCCGCGGCGTTTCGGACGGCGTCGAGTTTCGACATGCCTCGTCGCTGAAGGTCGTTCGCGAACTCGACGATCAGGATCCCGTTCTTCGACACGAGGCCGATCAGGGTGACGAGCCCGACCTGCGAATAGACGTTGAGGGTGGTGGTCCAGCCGTCCGTCCAGAAGGGCGTGTTGGGATCGGGCATCTTCAAGAAGGTGAAGATCGACGCGCCGAACATGGCGAGTGGAACGGAGCCGCCCAGGATGACGAGCGGGTCGCGAAAGCTGTTGAACTGGGCGGCGAGCACCAAGAAGATCAGCACGACGGCGAGCGCGAAAGCCGGGAGGAACTTGTTTCCCTCCCTCCGAAGCTGGCGCGACTCCCCGGTGTAGTCGAGGCTGTAACCACGGGGGAGGGTCGCTTCGGCTTCCGTCTCGAGGTACGCGAGGGCTTCGTCGAGCGGTCGGATCGCGACCCCGCTCAGCTTCACCGCGTTGAGTTGCTGGAAACGATTGAGCGAACGAGGGACGACGCGATTTTCCACGGTGGCGAACGTGCTGAGCGCAACCAACGTGCCATCGGGCCCTGTGATGTAGACGTTCTCGAGCTGATCGGCGTTGAGCCGGGCCGATCGCTCGAGCTGCGGGATCACCTTGTAGCTACGGCCCGAGATGCTGAATCGGTTCACGTAGTCTCCGCCCACCGCAGACCCCAGTTCTTGGCCGACCGCCTGGAGGCTGAGCCCGAGCTCGGCGACTTTGTCGCGGTCGAAGGTGATCTGGGCCTCGGGTTGGTCGATCTTCACGTCGATCAACGGCGGAAAAGCGAACATCCCGCTAACGGTCGCCTTCTGCTGAAGCTGCGTGACGAACTCGAGGATCTCACGCGACTCCGCGGTGGATGAAACGATGAACTCCACCGGAAACTCGCCGCCGCCCGGCAATGCAGGTGGCATGACCGGATAGGTCTGGATTCCCGGGATGTCGTTGACCTCGGCCCCCACGGGCAACATGAGCTCAAACGCTGAGCGCTCTCGCTCATCCCACGGCTTGAGCCCCATGCCCCAGAAGCCGCCCGCCGGGGTCGTGATCTGGAAAGTGAACTCGGTTTCTGGGTAGTTCAGGGCGAGCTCGTTCACCGCATCGATCGACGGGGCGAGTTGGTTGATGGTGGAATTGGCGGGCGTGTCCACGATACCGAAGATCACGCCCTGATCTTCGTTGGGCGCCAGTTCTCGTGGAGACATCACGAAGAGAACGACTGCCAGGGCGCTGAGCGCGATCCACGCGACGTAGATCGCTGGTCGGGCCTCTAAGGTGATGTCGAGCAGTCGCGCGTAGATCTCCTTGAGGCGCTTGAAACCACGGTCGATGCGCGCTGGCAGGCCGGCTTCGTTTCGCTGTTCCGGCAAGAAGCGGGCCGACATCACTGGCGAGAGCGTAATGGCGACCACCCCCGAGATGAGTACGGCGCCGGCCAACGTCAGCGCGAACTCGCGAAAGAGGGCCCCGGTGAGGCCACCTTGGAATGCGATGGGCGTGTAGACAGCGGCCAGTGTGATCGTCATTGCGATGACTGGCCCGACGAGCTCCCGAGCGCCGGTGATCGCCGCATCGGTTCGCGTCATCCCCTCGCGAAGGTGCCGCTCGATGTTCTCCACCATGACGATCGCGTCGTCGACAACCAAACCAACCGAAAGCACGATCGCCAAGAGTGTGAGCAGGTTGATGGTGAATCCGAAGAGTTGCATCAGAAACACGGCACCGATGAGAGAGATCGGGATGGCGACGACGGGTACGATGACCGCCCGGAAAGACCCGAGGAAGAGGAAGATCACGATCACGACGATGGCCAACGTCTCGCTCAGCGTCGTGATGACTTCGCTGATCGCGCTTCGAATGTACTTGGTCGCGTCGTAGGCCATCTCGCCGCGGAGTTGCTGCGGGAGCTCGGCCTTGATGGCCTCGAGCTCGATGCGCACCCGTTCGATCACGTCCAGTGCGTTGCTGTTCGGGAGTACCCAAACGCCGATGAATACGGCGGTGGCCCCGGTGAAGTTGACGCGCTCGTCGTAGTTGACGGCTCCGAGCGCCACGTCGGCGATGTCTTCGAGGTGAACGACCACACCGTCTTGCTCCCGCACCACCAATCGCTTGAACTCCTCGACCGACTCGAGGTCTGTGTTGGTCGTCAGGTTGACTTGGATCAGCGAACCCTTCGTTTGGCCTACGGCCGCCAGGTAGTTGTTCGCCGCGAGTGCACCCCTAACTTGCGCCGGGCCGATGTTGTGTGCCGCCATGCGTTGCGGCTTGAGCCAGATCCGCATCGCAAAGGTTCGGGCGCCCAAAATGTCAGCGCGTTGTACTCCGTCGACCGCGGAAAGACGCGGTTGGACGGCGCGCACCAGATAGTCGGTGATCTCGTTTTGCCCGAGGAAATCGGACGAGAAGCTGAGGTAGGCCGAGGCAAACTGACTGTCGACCGAGACAACGTCGAGGACCGGAACCTCGGCTTCCGGCGGCAAGTCACCCCTGACTTGGTCGACCTTGGCGCCGATCTCGGACAGTGCGCGCACGGCGTCGTAATTGAGCTCCAGGTTTGCCCGGATGATCGAGACCCCCTGTAGGCTTTCTGACGAGATGTAGTCGATGCCGTCTGCGGCCGCGATGGCCCGCTCGATCGGCGTCGTGATGAAGCCCCGCACCAGATCCGCGTTGGCGCCGGTGTATGCGGTCGTGATCGTGATCGCGGCGTTCTCGCTTCGAGGGTACTGTCGAACGGTGAGTGATCGAATGGCCTGAAGGCCGGCTATCACGATGACCAGGTTGACGACGATCGCGATGACCGGACGGCGAATGAAGAGGTCGGTAATCTTCACGGCGCTACTCGTTCGGTGGCTGCGGTGTTTCGCTGACGTCCGGCGCCAAGTCGTTGCGGACGCTGATCGCCATGCCGTTTTGGAGCTTGAACGCCCCGGTTGAGACGACCGTCGCGCCGGGTTCGAGGCCGGACTCCACGGCTACCAGATCTCCGCGTCGCTCGCCGAGACGAACGAACGCCTGCTCGACGATGAGTCGTTCCTCTCCGTCCTCGGTGGTTTCGGTCTTGGTGACGTATACCGAGTCCCCGTACGGGGCGAACAAGATCGAGCTTGCCGGAACCACGAGCAGGTTGCGAGCCTCGCCCTCGAGCACCCGAACATCGACAAACATGCCTGTCCGGAGCTTTCCGTCAGGGTTCGCGACGGCGGCGCGCACCTTAAAGTTGCGCGTGTTCGCGTCTACGGCGGCGTCGATGACCTCCACTTGCCCCGACCACTCGTTGCCTGGGAAGGCATCGGTGGTCACGTGGACTGTGTGCCCTGGCTCGACCCTCGACAGCGCCTGCTGCGGAAGCGAAAAGTCAACGTAGATCGGGTCTGAGGACTGAAGCGATACGATCGGTGAACCGGGCTGAAGGACTTCGCCCAGGTCGACCTCGCGGATTCCGAGGCGCCCCGTGAAAGGCGCCCGGATCGTCTTCTTGGCGATCACAGCTTTGACGTTGGCGACGTCTGCTGCGGCTTGGGTCGCCCGGGCGGCGGCCGCGTCGATGTCTGCGGCGCTGACCGCCCCGGCGGGCGGCAAGTTCTGGCGCCGTTGAAGGTCGAGCTTGGCGAGCTCTGCACTTGCTTGGGCCGAGCTCAACTGAGCGCGTTCGACCGAGGTGTCGAGCCGGACGAGGATATCGCCCTTGTTGGCCATGTCGCCCGAGTGGAACGCGATATTGGTGATCGTTCCTGGAACCTCGCTTGCGATCATCACTCCTTGGACTGCGACCACGGAGCCCACCGCGGACAGCTCTGGCGTCCATTGAACCTCGAGCGCGTCTGATGTCGTGACCGCTTGGGGCGGCGGTTCGAAGGCTTCGCCGGCCGCGATCATGGCACCGATCTGAGCGACCTTGACCCCGCCGAGGGCGAGGATGACGACCACGATCGCGCCAATCGCCACGAGCATGGGTTTCCTTTGTCGCTTCATGGGAACACTCTTGGGGTGACGGGAACCCCCGACGGCGGATCTAGCGCCTTCGGCTCTCGGGGTCGACCTAACCGATCACCAGAGTCCTCGTCTCGATGCTCTCACGCGGTTTGGCGTCGTCGTTCGTCTCAGGATGCTCGAAGGCCGAGTGCGGTGTGAATCGTGCCTGTCCATCGTCCTCGCTGTCCCATCCCTTGATCAGAATCACTTCGTCGGATGTCATCTTCGGCGCATAGTACCAGCGCTGGGCGGGAGCATACGCGAGGTGATAGATCTCGCCGATTCGGTCCGGGAAGATCTGGTCGGTCGCTACCAGGTCGGCTGAGGTGACACTCGAGGCGTCGGCGACTGCCAGGGGTGACCGCTCCACGGGGCCTCGAATCGGCCTCCACACGTTGACCTGTCGGATCCGAACGCCGTTCCTCTCTAGCCGACCGGCTTCGGCTTCTCCGAGCACGTCCCGCACACGCTTCGGGCCACTGTCGATCGTGTAGTCGACATGGACCTTGGTCGCGGGCCCGCGCCGACCGTCGGGGTTGGTGGCGCCTCCGCGGCCGTCGGAACGTCGGGTGCTGTCGAACACGACGACTCGGTCGGCATTGAACTCTGTGACGAGCAAGGCTTCGATTTCCGGGTAGTAGACCTCTCCGAGCGCGTCGTCGTCGTAGAGGTCTTCGACGGCCGTCGGGGAGAGACGTATGGCGAACCCCTGGCGATCGACCGTCGCCGGCGGGTGCAGCGCGCGCGCGTCGTGAATCGGAACCGCATGCTCCTCGGTCTCGAACAAGAACCGCGGAAGCCCTCCGGTGAGCAACGCGCTTTCGAACGAGGGCTTCTCTTCCTGAGGAACGATGAAATTGAGCGGGGCGGTAACCGACGCCATGGTGACTCCTGTGGGCCAGCTATGGGGACGAGCGTCTCAACGGCAACCCCGCTGAGCTCGAGGTCCGCCGGGCGCAGCCGATTGGTCGGCCTAGCTTGCCGGTGGCATGGCGACGCCGCCCTTTTCCTCGGCACGCTGGTACGCAGGGCGCGCCGTAACGCGTTCACGCCAGGCCTTCATGTTTGGTCGATCGCCGGAGGCACGATTGAGCGCACCTTCAACCCCGTAGAACATCTGGATGTCCGCGATCGAGAACTCGCTTCCGGCGAAGTAGGGGCGCTCGGAGAGCGTGCGTTCGACAAAGCCGAGGTGAAGATCGAGCGCGGGGTGGGTGTACACCTTGTCGATCTGGTCGGCGATCCCGCGTGCGATCGGCTTCACGAAAAAGGGCATGGGCGCCGCGCGCATCTTCGCGAAAATGAGGTTCACCAGAAGCGGCGGCATGAGCGAGCCCTCCGCGTAGTGAAGGAAGAGTCTGCACTCGAGTTTCTCCGCTTCGTCCGCGGGCCTGAGCTTGCCTTCTCGGTCCGCGAAGTACTCCAGGACCGCACCCGATTCGACGAGTACCCGCCCATCAACTTCGACCATGGGGAACCTTCCGAGCGGATGGACCTCACGTGCGGTGGCAGGCGCCCGGAAGTCCTTGTCACGCTCCCAAGACTGCACCGTGTACTCGAGCCCGAGCTCTTCGAGGAGCCACAACACACGCAGGGACCTCGAGTAGTTGAGATGGTGAACTTTGATGCTCATGCGCGCACCCTAGCATCGTTCCGACGCCACCGTGCGACGAGGTTTTGCGGTTGGCGGTGCGACCCATCAGGATGGCGCCGTGTCCGGCGACAGACGTACCAGGAACTCGTCGGCTGCGACCATGAGACGCCGAGACTCGCCGAGCGCTCGGGCGCTCATCATTGCGCCTTCGAGCGTCGAGAAGAAGCTGGTCGCGAGGCGGTCTGGTGAGTCCGTGGCGGGCAGCCGTCCGTTCTCTTGCGCCCTGCGGAAGACCCGCGCGAGCCAGCGCTCGTTGTCTCGAAAGAAGGCCTTAACTTCGCTTTGCATGGCGGCATCCAGTGTTTCGAACTCGACCGCAAGGGTTCCACACAAACACATTCGACCGGACTCCAGGGTCGACATGAACAGCTGCGCAAACTCCCGGAGCAACGTGACCGGATCGGAGAAATTGGCTTCGAGGTCTGCGACGGCATCCATGAAGCCAACCCGGTATCGCTCCGTCATCGCCACACCGAGATCGCTCTTCGTACGAAAGTGGTGGTGAATGCTGGCGGCGCGGATCCCGATCCTGTCAGCCACGTCCCGGTAGCTGAACCCGTTGAAACCACGGGTCTGTGAGAGGGCCTGTGCGACGTCGAGAATTGAAGTCTGCGTCTTGGAGTACGACTCCATCACTAGTGATAGATAGGTCGGAAGTCGTGTAGCGGCAACTCAATATAAATATTTCATTATTAATGGTCGATCCTACTTGTCAATAATCTACCTAGTACTAGGTAGATTTTGAACGACTAACGAGTCTATCACCTCAAGGGAGTGACCAGCATGACGACGACATTCAGCAACAAGAGGGCGCTCATCGTGGGCGGATCAAGCGGTATGGGGCTTGCGGTAGCGAAGCGCCTTCTCGCGCGCGGGGCCGCTGTCCATCTGATCGCACGCGACCGGGGGCGCCTCGAGGAACAGAAGGCGCTCCTGTCGGAGCTCGGCCCCGTGACGACGTCGAGCGTCGACCTCTACGACGAAGCGGCCGTGGACGGGCTCATCGAGGAGGTTCGCGACACTTCGCGGCCGATCGACTACCTGGTGAACGCAGCAGGTTACTTCAACCCGCTTCCCTTCATGGAGCACACGCCGGCCGACTACGATCGGTATCAGCAGTTGAACCGTGCGACGTTCTTTCTGACCCAGGCGGTGGCCGCGAACATGAAGCACAACGGCGGCGGATCGATCGTCAACATCGGCTCGATGTGGGCCAAGCAGGCGATCAAGGCGACCCCGTCATCCGCGTACTCGATGGCGAAGGCCGGGCTCCACTCGCTGACGCAACACCTTGCGATGGAGCTCGCCGCGGACCGGATACGCGTCAACGCGGTGTCACCTGCCGTGGTGCTCACACCGATTTACGGTGCCTTCATCGAACCTTCCGAGATCCAGTCGCAGCTTCAGGGCTTCAACGACTTCCATCCAATCGGGCGTATCGGTCAGGTCGACGACGTTGCGTCTACCATCACGCATCTTCTTTCCGATGAGGCCTCTTGGGTCACGGGGGCGGTGTGGGACGTCGACGGGGGCGTGATGGCGGGGAGGAACTAGCCTGTTCGTCGACGCAGCCCCGAGCGCGTTCAACCTGGGTCGTCGGAACCCGGGAACACGTCGGACGTGCCCGCGCAGCGGTAGAAACTGCCCCGGCAGTTGTTGCGGCTGCAGAGTCGGCAGTTTGGCTCGAGGCGGGTGGTCTTGCAGGCGTTGAAGCAGTGTCGAAGCACGCATGCCTTGTAGTAGCTGTAGCAGAGGCCACAGTCTTGGGGCAGCCCGGTTCCTGCTTCGAGGCACGCGATGGTCGCGGGCCCCCCAATCGCGCGCGAGCCGGTCGCGCATTTCGTGTAGCCCGCTTTGAAGCTTGGATCGTGAGTGGCCGCTTTCGCGTCTTCGGTGAGGCAGGGTTTTGGTTCGTCCTTCGCGGTGGAGGCGCCTTCGCCGGACTTGTCGCACCCGAAGGCCAATGCGGTGGCGAATGCGAGCAGGAGTACCGCAGAACGGATCACGTGATGGAAGTTGTGCGCCGCTCGCTGCATCCGCAAGTCGACCCGATTGGCGAGCAGTTCGAAGTCCTCAACCACTGGGTCGACCCGGCGAGCAACAACGCGCCCTAGATCGCATTCGAAGCATCGAGAGAACCTTGCGACGACGGTCGCTCTCATGGTAGCGCCGGGTTGTGCGGAAGTGGCGCTGCATCATCTGCAATCACATCTACGACGAAGCCGAGGGCGATCCAGACAACGGAATCGCCGCTGGTACGAAGATGGAAGACATCCCAGACGACTGGTGCTGCCCTGATTGCGGGGCCGAGAAATCCGACTTCGAATTGATCGTCGGCTAGGCAATGAGCTGCTCGAGTTTCGTGGTGGACACTGAGCCCCGGGCAGCGTTAGTTTATCGTCAGGCATCCAGGCTGGAGGCGCAGTTGGCTACCCACCCCATGGACGACATTCCCGTTCGACGCTTGAAGTTCAAGCTGGACGACGAGGCCGCCGAAGAGAGTCACGATCCGGTGTGGAGTCGAAGCTCTCCGAACTTTTCGCGCACCATCAACGCGCTCGGGATTCACGTGCCGTACTTCGAGCGCTTTCTCGTCGAAGTGATGCGCAGGTACCGCGGAGAGATCACGGACCCGAAACTCTCGGAAGACGTGCACGCCATCATGGGCCAAGAGGCCTTTCACGCCTTCAACTTCATCGGGTGGACGAAAGCCATGGCTCGCCACTACCCAGGTCTTACCGAGCTCGACGAAGAAGCGCGCGTTTACTTCGAGGAGGCGCTCGAAAAGCGCGACAAGAAGTTTCAGATCGGGTTCACCGCAGGGTACGAAACCTTCACTTTTCTCGGCGGCATGATCGTGCTCAAACGGTACGAGGAATTCATGGCGGACGCCGACCCGAAGCTTCGCGCCCTCTGGGTGTGGCACCAGGTGGAGGAGGTCGAGCACGGGGCCGTCGCCTTCGACTTCTACAAGGCGTTCTACCCCGACGACGAATGGTACCGACGCTACATGGTGCTCTACGCGTTTGGTCACATCTTGGGCCAAACGATCAAGGCGTACGCCACGATGCTTCGAACCGACTTCCGCGGAAACTTCCGGGGGGCGCTCAAAGCATGGAAGTTCCTTCTCACCTTCGGCAAAGACCTTGCAGTCGCCGCGATGCCGGTTCTTTCCCGCAAGTACCATCCTCGAGAGCATCCGATCTGCAACGACGAGCAGAGCCAGGTCGCGGTCGCATGGCGGGAGCACATTGCGCAGGGCGCCGATCCCCTTCTCCTCACCGAGGGCGACGTAGAAAAGATGCTGGAGCGCGTCTAGCGCTCAGGATGGAAGGAAGGTTTCGATGAACGCGGATCTCTCGATCGAGGGTGTGGAGCAACTCCAGCAGCGGGTGATCGGTCACGGGATGTTGGTCCTCGTCGTGGGCCTGGTGGCGGGCGTGATGCTGACGTTCTCGCTGCTCGGCGCGGTTGCCCTCTGGCCTTTTCCAACGTGGGAAGTCGGAATCCCGGGATCGACCCGGGGCTGGGTGTCAGCCCACGTTGGCGGGATCCTCAACGGCGTCATGATCGCTGGTCTCGCACTTCTGATGGGCAAGCTCGAGCTGCGCGGGGGTAGGGCGTTTTGGACCGGTTGGGGGCTCATCATCGTCGGCTGGGGCAACACCTTGTTCTACTGGGCGGCCAACTTCTCAGCGAACCGTGGGCTATCCCCCGCCGACACGTCGTTGGGCGCCGGCGGTGTCTGGGCTGCGTTGGCCTATGTCGGCGGCGTGGTTGGGATGGTGTTTGCATTCATCGCCGTGATCATCCTCGCCCGCGCCGCCTTCGAGCGGGCGCGCGGTTAGCCGCCGACGGGCGACTACGGGTTCGGCTTTGCGTTGGCCGCGCGCCACATGTGGAGCGCGAGGTATGACCGGTACGGCGAAAAGCGCTCTGCGGTCAGGATCGTCTTACGCCGACGGCTCGTGAGCCGCGCCAGTGTTTTGCGCGCAGTCACGTCGCCGTCCGGCCACACGTCTCGGTCGCCGAAGTAGAAGATGTTCATCATGTCGGCCGTCCACGGCCCCACTCCCCAGATCGACGTCAGCCTCTCGGTTCGTGTCTCGCGGTCGAGCCCGCGAAGGGTGTCGTTGCACAGCGCTCCCGACCGAGAGGCCTCGGCGATCGCGCACATCGTTTTGACCTTCGAGCCGGAAAGGCCGCACGCGCGCAGCCGTTCGTGGGGTGCGTCTGCCAGGTGAGCTTCGAGCGGCCGGGTACCCACGTCCTCGATCACGCGGCCCCAGATCGATCGGGCGGCTGTGACCGACAACTGCTGCCCCGCGACCGCACGGCACAAGACGTCGACGAGCGGGGTGCCGTCGAGATGCCGGCGAAGCCTGATCGGGCCCTGACGTTCGATCGTCGACGCGAGCGTAGGGCTCAGCTCGGCTGCGTTGGCAACGAGGCTATGTTGAATCCGACTCCCCACACCCGGCAGGTAACCCGTGCCAGACCGAGATGCACGATGAACCCCCGCGTGCTCCTGTGAGTCAGTACTATCGGATTGTCTCGCGATTTCGAGCGCTGTGGCCCGCAACTCCCCGTCCTGAGTTCGGTAGGCGCCGCGATTTCTCTTGACGGTGAGGCGCCGGTCGATAGTTTACGCATCGTAAACCTGGTCACTGCCCCAAGGACCCGGGGCCTACGGAGAAAGCCGTGAAGTTACCCGTTCCATCGGCGCTACCCATCCGTGTGTTGTTTTGCGTGGTCACCGTCGGCCTCATGGTCGGGATGGACGATTGCGATTCGCCTCCGCCGCCCCCGCCACCGAGCATCACGATCACCTCACCGGCCAACGGCGCCATCCTGGAAGGTCCCACGGTGACCGTTCAGGGCACGACGAATCGCAGCTTTTCGGTGTTGGTCAACGGTGTGGTGGCCCCGATCAGTTCCATGGCGACCTGGGAAGCGACGATCCCGCTAGACACGGATGGTGTGATCACCCCGATCGATGCGGAGCTCATCGCGGGCAACGGCGTGCCCGTCGCCAAGTCGCGCATTACGGTGCTCGCCGGTCCCTCCCTCGGGGAAACCGAGTTCGCCACCGAAGCGGTGGCGCTCGGATTCACCAACAGCGGCCTCGATTCGCTGCTCCCATTGGTCTCGACGCTCGCGGGCGATGCTCTCGACATCAGTAGCCTCTTGTTGACGGGCGGCACGATTTTCGACGACCAGATCTTCACCTTCGATGTGTCCGCCACCGCCTACGACGCAGACATCGGGAGCTTCAGCATCGACGCCTCGTCGAGTACCGATCAAGTGGACACCCGCATCACCATCGACGGTCTCTCGATCGCGGCCAACGTCGACATCGACGATGGGCTTGCCATCGACTGGAGCTGCAAGGTCGAAGTCGACATGACATCCGCTACCATCGATGCGGCGTTCGATCTCAGTCCTGACGCGACGGTTCCGACGAGGGTCGATGTCAACCAGATCGGCGATGTGGACGTGACGGTCGAGGGCCTGTCTTTTCAGTTCATCGATGGTCCCTGTGATCCCGATGCGCCGCTCATCGGGCCGCTCATCAACATCCTCGTGGGCGACCAGCTCAACGGCGCCATTCCCGCGGGTTTCCGTGAGAGTCTCAAAGATCCCGACGGACCTGGGCCGCTCGATTCCCCGATCGCCCTCGGCATTCAAGAGGCGCTCGCCGGGATTGACATCGCTGGCGAGGTCGGTGGCGCCGTGGGTGTTGCGCTCGACGCGCCGATCAACGTGATCAGCGAAGACGACAACGGCGTGACCCTCAACGCAGACGCGCTCTTTGCGGTGTCGACGGGCACAGGCCCTGGGCAATGCGAACCGCCCGCCACCGCGCCTGACCTCGGACCGTCTTACCGTGTCGCGTCCGGCTCACCCAGCTTCGGCCCGACGGCGCCGGGGGGCGATCCGTATTCGCTTGGGCTCGGCATCTCGAGTTCATCCTTCAACCAGCTCTTCAAAGGGATGGTCGAGTGCGGGTTGCTCTCGCTCGATGTGACCGAAGCGGAGTTCGCAGGCAACACGGTCCCAGTGACCACCGGGCTGTTCTCCCTCCTCGGCATGCCCGAGTTCGAGCAGGTGATCGGCCCGCAGCAGCCCCTCACGATTCGAATCCAGCCGGTGATGGCGCCGTTCCTGACGGGCAACCCCGGACCCTCCGGGGAGATGGTCGAGCTCGGCCTGCCTTATCTCCTAATGAACGTCATCAATCCCGCCGACGAGATGGTTTGGTTGGTGATCGCGATCGACACCCGCTTCGGGTTAGACCTCGCCTTTGATCCGGTTGCGGCACAGTTGGCGCCCGTCGTCAGCGCGCCCCTCCCCGGAGCGTCCATCGTTCGCGTCATCGACAACGCGATTCTCACCAACGAAGCGGTCGTCGAGTCCGCGATCCAGTTGATCCTGCCGAGTTTCTTCTCGTCGTTTGGCGACGCATTCGGCAGTTTTCCGTTGCCCACCTTCTTTGGGTTGCAGCTTGATGTGGTCGAGGTCGAAGCCGCCGACGGGCTCTTCAAGCTCTACTCGAATCTCGACCAGTCGCCGACGACTCGCGTCGACAACGTTGTGCTCACGGACCTCAGCACCGCCGACTTCGTCACCGATGGGGTGTTCGACACCAACGAGTGGCGACACCGTACCAAGCTCACGGCGACCGGGTCTGCCATCGACACGCGCTACCGGGCGCTCATTGCCGGCGATGCCTGCTGCACGGTAGACGATGAGACAGTGACAGCTACGGCGGACTATCTCCTCGACTTCGACGTCGTTGCGCTCGAGGGTGAGACCTGGCAGCTCGACATCGCACATACGATCATCGGCGCACTCACCACGGTGGACGAGGCCAACGCACTCTACGACGGGTCGGAGCTCGCCGAGTTCACAACCGCGATTCAGGGCCGATACAGCATCGACGGTGGACCGTTCGTTCCGTTCGACTTCGCACCGAGTCCTGCCTCTGTGTTCGATGGTTTCGGCGGCGCCGAGGACAACCTCAATGCTGAGGTGACGGGCTCCAACAGCGTCAGGCTCTTCGGGACAACCTCGCAGCACATCACCCTGCAGTTCGGTTGGGGGATGCGAGTGTTCTCTGATTCCAACGTGATCACCCCGGCGATCGATGGAGGGGAGGGCGCGATTCGGCTCGGCCTGCATGACACGATCGAACTCGGCACCGCCCCAAGCGCCGGGTTTACGGCGGGCCACTACCCCGGCCAGGGGAACCGCGACATCTCCGCCGATGGCCACTTCGTCGATGTCGATCTGACCGCCATTCCCTGCGTCGGCGACCCAACGGCGTGCCCGGTATGTGGTGATGGCACAATCGCGGGGACCGAAGCCTGCGACGACGGCAACGGGATGGATGGAGACGGATGCGACGGGGTATGTGAGCTCGAAACCGGATTCGTTTGTACCGGTTCGCCCTCCTCGTGCTCCGCCATTTGCGGCGACGGTGCCATCCTTGGCATCGAGGGCTGCGACGACGGCAACACCGGCGGCGGGGACGGTTGCTCCATGCTCTGCCAAGTCGAAGCCGGCTGGGACTGCGCGGGTGAGCCGTCGGTATGCGGGACGACCTGTGGCGATGGCATCGCCGTCGGTGCTGAGCCCTGCGACGATGGCAACGTCAACTATGGAGACGGCTGCCGGCCCAACTGTACGGCCGAAGTGTGTGGCGACACGATCGTCGACCCGGGTGAAGTCTGTGACGACGGCAACACGAACGGCGGCGACGGCTGCAGCGCCAACTGCACCGGCCTCGACGATGGCTGTCAAGTCGGCCAGAACTCGTGCTTCACATACAACTCGGGCTTTTCTTTCGGGCGTGATTGCCGCACACGGACACTCTGCATCGGGAGCCCAGGGTGGTACCTGCTCGAGGGAGACACCAACGGCACCAACATCGGCGACTTCGACATTTCGGGCCAACCGCACAATCTCAACAACATCGAGACGGCACAGACGCGTTCCGACTACAACTTCCTGCCCGCAGGGACCTACACGATCGAGGCGTGCGACGAGACCGGGTTGGGCCTAGGCAATCTGGTGACGTGTGTGCGACCTGCGGATCGTGTGTCCGCACCAGGCAGCGTGAGCGGCGGCATCAGCGACTCTCCGGACCTCGACAGCAGCACCGGTGAGATCGACCTGGCCGGTCCGATCTCGGGCGGCGACCATTGCTACGTCGTCGACGTCCTCGAGACGGGGAGCTACCGAATCGTAGCCAATCACAACAGCGGCGGTGGGCTGCTGGCGGCCGGCCTCTACTCCGGCACGCCTCCAAGTGGCTTGATGACCGCGGCCGGCCAGTCGCCCTCTCCAATCGCCGTCGGGGACATGGGCACGAGTGGTTTCGTCACCCTCAATGCAGGAACCGTCTACCATCTGTGCGCGGACACGGCGACGCTGGGGTCCGGAATCAACTTTACGCTCACGCTCGAGGCTCAGTAACCCGGACGATCGCGCTCTATCGAAGCGGCCGTTCAGGGCTCCGGCTCGCAGTCGATTTCCGAGAACCGATCGGCGGCAAGGCCATGGGTCCAGTAGCCGTCTTCGGGGGGCGTCCCTTGGTCGAAGCGCCAGATAGTGAGCCGGCCAGTGGGGCCCTTCTCGACCTTCCAATCGACCGCCGTCAAACCGTCGGCCCGGCTTATGCAGAACTCGCTTGCGATGACCCGCTGGAGCTCCGGGCCGCAACGTCCTTCAGCGAACGCACCCCATCCTTGGCCGACGACGCATTGGGCTACCGGGTGCCCGTTGATCTGCGGGTCGACGTAGCGGGTCGCTTCGGGTTTGGCAGGCTCTTCGTCTGCTGGTGCGTTTTTCGGCGGGGGTGTACTCGGCGCGGCGCAACCTAGCGTTACGACGAGCGTTGCCACCGTGAGCGCCCGGAGCGTACCGGAGACGCCACGGGGGAGGGCAGTACATGCGAGCACGCCCTTGCTGGCGATGCGGTCCGGTTCCATCGGTTCCCAAGCATACGTGGGATGGATCCAAACCCACAATGCGATTCGTCGCGCGCTCCGCGTGCGGATTCGGGGCCAAGGCAGACCCTGCGGGCCCGACGTGGTAAGAACCTCGCTCGCGAGTGGGCGTGATGTCGGCCAGCAGTACCAATCTTGGATCGCGCATTCAGCTCTCCGGGGCATGGACGAGGTTCGTCCTCGAGGCTTTTGGGGCAGTGGGCCTCGACACGGAAGCGTTGTGTCGGGAGGTGGGCGAAGACCAGGCGACTCTTACCGATCCAACGGTACGCGTCCCGCGCGACACAGCTGGGCGACTTTGGCGTGCCGCGGTCGCCGCGTCGGGGGACCGATTCATCGGTTTGCACGCTGGGGCCGCCGTTCGGCGCGAACCCACGCATGTCATTGAGCTCTTACTGCTCAAAGGCGCGACGCTCGGGGACGGGATTCTCGCTGGGATTCGTTTTCAGTCCCTGGTTGCGCACGGCGAGGTCGCGACGCTCGAGGAGGGAGACGGGCTCAAGCGGGTCCGTTTGCATCGGGTCGAGGGTGAGCTGCCGATCACCCCACACGAACTCGAGTTCATCGCCGCCACGACGACGACCTACTTTCGCGCGGCGACCGCCGGCCGTTTCCGTCTCGCAGAAGTCACCTTTGCGCACCCGTTTCGAGGCATGTCCGAGGAGTACGAGCGGGTTTTTCGCTGTCCAGTCAGGTTTGGTTCCCCCCACACCGAGCTCTCGATGACCGACGACACTTGGAACCTGCCACTTTCTACCGGCGACCCGACCGTGCATCGCGCGCTTGCCGAACTTGCGTCGGCGCTTACGCGAGACATCGAGCTTGCTGGATTCCTGGCCTCGGCGAGTCAGGCGATCGGACGGTGTCTCCTCTCCGGACGGGCCGACGTCGAGAGCGTCGCTCACGAGCTCCACATGAGCTCTCGTTCGCTTCAGCGGCGGCTCAAAGAGGAGGGAACGACCTTTCGCGCGTTGCGAGACCACACCCGTCGGTCGATCGTGATTGAAGGGATCGAGCAGAAGCGACCGGTCGCCGAGATTGCGCGCCGCGCTGGGATCGCCAACGAGCGAGGCGTGTCTCGTGCGCTTCGCCGATGGCGCAACGCCGACAATTCCTAGACCGCGCGAGCCAAGACTCGCAACCCCCTTCTCTTCGAGCCCGAAGCGATGCTATGAGCGACTCATGGAGAACCGAGACGAAACTCACAGCCTTCTGGTCGGATACATTCTGTGGATCTTCGGATTCATGGGAGCCCACCGGTTCTATTACGGCAAACCCGTTTCCGGGACGATTTGGTTCTTCACGGCCGGCCTCCTGTTCGTCGGTTGGATCATCGATTTGTTCCTCATGCCGTCGCTCGAGCGTTCAGCGGAGTCCCGGTATTCCTCAGGGCCGATCGACTACACGATCGGCTGGGTGTTGCTCACGTTCCTCGGGGTGTTCGGGCTCCACCGTCTGTACATCGGGAAGGTCTGGACGGCGATTCTTTACTTCTTCACCGGCGGGCTCTTCTTGTTCGGTGTGCTCTACGACTTCTGGACGTTCAACGACCAGATCCAAGAAGCCAACTCGGGGCGCGCCTGACGCTCACCGCGGAAGGGAGCCGAAGCCGTCGATGTCGATGCGGCCCACGTCGATCGGGGGTTGCTCGAGCATGATGGCCCCACCCGGGATATGGGTGACCCCCTGGTAGGTCGCCGTCACGCGAGAGAGCCACGTTCCGGCATCGTCGAAGAGATCGACCGTTACCGGTTGGCCTTGAGGCGGATCGCGGAGCGTGACCGACTCTCCCCACGAGAGACTGAGGTCGGCGTCGACGATGATCGAGGTGTACTCCACGGGCGCTCCGGCCGACTTCAGCGAGAACGCGCCATACACCGACGCGATCCGGTCGAACACGAGCTCGTAGTTGTAGTCACTGATCCAGCTCGGCCCGCAGTAGCTCATCATGTCTCGGTAGTCGGGCGCGATGTGCTCTCCATCGATCAGGTCGTAGCCCCACACCCCGATCGTCCCGTTGCTGTAGGGATAATTGGGGTCCGCCCCGCTGACGCCGCCGCACGGCGCATGAGGCCTTCCGAGCGCGTGGCCGATTTCGTGCACGAAGGTTTCGACACCCGATGCGCCGTAGCTGAACCCGATCGCGCCGCGGCGATAGGTGTCGCTGGCGCTCGGCACCGGTCCGATGCCGGCGACGCAACTCCCGGCGCAAAACTCGCGAACGTCGTTCGTCGGCTGAAACACGCAGTAGTAGTAGACTTCGTCGGGCCCATCGTCATCGGCGCGAAGGTTCAAGCACGTGTTGAGAAGCTGTGACCAACCGTTGCCCGAAGCGTCGAGGTTTCCATCGTAGTCGAGTGGCTGCGCGCGCACGGAGACATCGACTGCGTCGACCGGGTAGAGGGTGCGAACGCGATCAGCGAACTCGCCGACCACCGACGCACTGAGGTCCGGAAGCCTTCCGGATCCGTCGGCGTTCCAACGGATGGGTACCAATACGATCTGAAACGGGCCGTCCATCGGACGTGCAGCGAGATCGGCGCTCCCCGCCGATGGCAAACGGGGAGAGAGCACGGCGCCCGGCTGGTTCACGCAACTGGCGACCTCGTAGAGCCCGACGCTAAATTCTCCTCCGGGCGGGATCTGTGCACCTGAAACCGGGACTTGGATCATGCTTTGTGGGTCGGAAGTCGACCCGCCATCGACGAACGCGCGCGTTTCCCCAACCACGGCAGCTCCGATCCGAACCTCTGCGATCAGTTCTCGCGCGAGCCAGTCGCCTTCGGGCGCGATCCCGATCTGCACGACAGCGTCCCGGCCAGCAACGACCGGTGCGTTGCGGCTGCCCGGTGCGATCGCGCTTCCACCCGCGGCCAGCGGGACCGCGACGCCCTGGTTGAGCACCACGTCCGACACGCGAACCGAGCGGGCGGGGTTGTCGAGCGGCTCGTAGTTGCATCGATTGGCGTCGATGTCCCCTCCGATGACTCGATCGGTGAGCGCCAGAGACCAGGTGCCGCGCAGACTTTCGCCGGGCGCAAACTCGGTGGCGCTGATCTCGATCTCACGGTCGACACACGCGCCGTCAGCCGAACAGACCGCGACGATTGGGCGTAGCGTCCCTGGCCCTGCCGCGGACGACAAGGGCACGCGGATGAACGCGTCCGAGGGCGGTTGCGCGAAATCTGCATGTGCGTTGCAGTCGACTGGATCCCTCGAAAGCACCAACCACTCACCGAGTGCGCCGTCGACGCAGCGCGTACCGACACTGGCGTACGTGAACAGCGGCGCTTCGGGGTCGTCAGGGTCTGTTGGATCGCCAGGCGGCGTGTTTCCGCCCGTCCCAGGTGCGCCAGCTTCACCAGGTCCACCGTTGTTGAATGGGGGGCTCCCGTCCGGGTCCCCCGAACCGAGCGCCCCGATCTTGCCGCTACCGCAGGCAGCGACCGAGAGGGCCGCCGCCGCGAGCGCGATAACGGGCGCTGGCGTTCTCGGGAGCTTTGTCATGGAGTAACTCGAAGGGGTGTATCTTTCCCATGGATATCACCGCCGAACCCCTATAGAATAGCCCTTTAGGGGCAGCATCGCCAATCCGCGCTCGCGCGTGATTTACGCGGGATTCCGGGGTCCATCGGCGCTACGACACCTCGATGCGAATCGCGTTTGCCGAAGCGATGTGCGACCCCGCACAGTATGTGACCCTTGCGCAGGAGGCCGAGCAGCTCGGCTTTGACGCCTTCGTCATTCCTGACTCAATCGCCTATCCGGAGCATTCGGACTCGAAGTACCCGTACACGCCAGACGGAAACCGCGAGTTTCTCGATGGCGCGCCCTTCATCGAGCCGTTCATTCTCGCGACGACGTTGGCGGCCGTTACCACGACGCTACGCCTCCACACGTTCGTGGTGAAGCTCCCGGTGCGTCACCCTGTGCTCGTTGCGAAGCAGGCCGCGTCTCTTGCGGTGATGAGTCACAATCGTTTCAGTCTCGGCGTTGGGTTGAGCCCATGGCCTGAAGACTTTGAGATCTGCGACGTGCCTTGGAAGGCCCGGGGCAAACGCATGAACGAAATGATGGAGATAATTCGCGGCCTCACCGCGGGCGGTTTCTTCTCCTACGAAGGCGAGACCTTCCAGCTTCGGTCGATCAAGCTCGCACCGACGCCGACCGAGCCGATTCCGCTTCTTGTGGGTGGTCATTCCGACGCCGCGTTGCGACGCGCCGTCACGCTCGGCGACGGCTGGATGCACGCGGGCGGCGACCAGGCCGAACTCGAGACGATGATCGCTAAGCTTCACGCGATGCGCGCCGATCGCGGGCTCACCACCAAGCCCTTCGAAATCCACGCGGCATCGTATCTCGCGCTCACCGTCGATGGCTTGAAGCAACTCGAGGACCTTGGCGTCACGGACGCCGTGATCGGTTTCCGTCCACCCTACCAGGAGGACACGACCCCCCTCGAAACCAAGCTCCAGTCTATGCGCATGTATGCCGATACCGTGCTGTCCAAGTTCCGCTAGAAGTGTGGTACCCATAGCCGCATGGGACCGGCACGCAGAGGAGTCGCCGCCGCTGTCGCGACGCCCATCGTCGTCGTGATCGTGCATGCGCTCGGGACCCTTCAGTCGGCGTGGCTGGGTCCCCCGATCGCAGGAGCGGCCGCAGCCGTTGCGGTCCCCGTGGTGGTCGCTGGCGCCGTCGCATGGGCGCGGCCATCTCCCTGGTGGACCGCTGGGGCGGGTTTCGTCGCCGTGGTCGCGTTGGCGCTTGGCGGCTCGCTGCCGTGGGGCCTGGCGCCCCTCGTCATCGCCGGAAGCGTTGGGGTGGGTATCGCGGCGACCCGAGTCGCGGGCCACCTTCCCCCTTCGATCGACGAAGCCTACACGCGGTCCCGCGCCAAAGCCGTCGCGTGGGGCGCGCTCGCACTGGTCATGGTGCTTCAGGTTTCGCGACTCAGCGTGTTCATGACCGATCACGACAACGCATGGGGGTCGACGTTCCCACCCATCGAGTTCACCGTCGGCCACATGTGCATGGGCTCGTACGTGCATGCGGCAGACCTCACGCGGCAGCAGGCGGACAACATCTATGCGCCCGAGCACTATCCGAGCTTCGGGGTCAGCGAGGCCGAGGACATCGATACTTCGATCGAAGGAGTGCAGCGCTACTTCGATGACGCTTTCTTGTACGCGCCGCCGTTCCTCTTGTTGCCTCGCGCGTGGCTTGGCCTCAGCAACGACTACACGAGCATTCGGTCGGTGTGGTTCGCGGTTCAGTTTCTGACGTTTGTCGCGTTTGCGATTGCGTTGGCTCGATGGATCGGTGGCTCCACAGGGGCTTGGGCCCTGTGGACTCTTCCACTGGTCTTGGCGTCGATGCCCACGATGTTCAACTTTCAGTTTGGCCAAGCCCACGCACTCACCATTTGGACGGCTTTGGCGGCCATGGTTGCGTTCGAAAGCAAGAGACCGGCCCTCGGGGGTGCGCTCCTTGCGTGGGGGATCGCATCCAAGATCTTCCCCGGCGTGCTGGGGCTCTACCTGTTGTTTCAACGCCGTTGGCGCGATGTTGCGTGGACGGCACTGTTCACTGTCGTTCTCAGTCTCGCCACCCTCCTGGTGCTCGGGTCGTCCCCGATCGAGAGCTTCGTCAGCTACATGCTTGGGCGACTCGCTTCCGGTGAGGCGTTTTCGTTCGTCACCGATGAGTTGCCGATCGTCACCAACCTGTCGATTCCAGGGACTGCCTGGAAGCTCAGTTTCTTCGGCTACGAAGACGGCGGCTCCCTCCTTCGGCCACTCTCGTGGGCCTATACCGGCATCCTGGTCGTCTTCATCTGGGTCGGGTCACGCATCAAGGGCGACCGCGCGCGGCTCGCCCAACTCTGGCTGGCGATGCTGATTCTCGCCTCGCTCCGAAGTCCGATCGTTCCCATCTACGGGGCAGTTCCCATTCTTTGGTTGATGACCTTGGAACTCGATCGGGTGCGCTCCACTTGGGGCCTCGTCGGTTTCGCGGTGAGCTGGCTGTTTGTCAACGGCGTCCCGCCGACCCCCAATGCGCAGCTCACGATCGCATTGTTTACCGTGACCCAACTCGTGATCCTGTTCTGGGTCATCCGGCCGTTCGCGCTGAGAGAAAGGGCCCCAGAGCCATCCCCGATCAACTGATTCGGCGGGGGTAGGGCGGCGACTAGGCCTCGCCGACGAAGGTCACCACTTCGATCCGGTTTCCATCGTGGTCTCTTACGAACGACGCGTAGTACCGAGAATCGTATTCGGGGCGTAAGCCCGGCTGACCGTCTGCGGTCGCGCCAAGGGCGAGCGCGGCCCGGTAGAACGCGCGAACGTGCTCAACCGAGCGCGCCCGGAGGCACACATGGAACCCGCTACTCGGGTCACTCGGAAGGTCCGGTCTCGCGTTGATCCAGAACTCTGGGTAACGCTTCCCGAAACCGCAGGTACCGGGTTTTTCGTCGAGCTTCCGAAAACCGATCTCGCTTAGCACCGCTTCGTAGAAGGCTGTTGCGGTCGACAGGTCGCGCACAGCGATGGACACGTGGTCGATCATCGTGGCGCCGCATTCAGCCTTCGAAGATCCCAGCGAGCTCGTCCTTGCTCTCTCGCGTCATGAGGCGGGTCGCTTCATCCAGAATCGACGCGTCTTCGTGACAGACGCGATAGACCGCCTCGGAAATCGGCGTGTCCACGTTGGCGCGTTGTGCGAGGGCATGGACTGCCGCGGCCGTGTAGTAGCCTTCTGCGACGGCCTTTTGCGATGCCAGGACTTCGCTGGCCGTCTTGCCCGCCGCGAGCTTTTGGCCGAGCTGCCGGTTCCGCGAAAGCTCACCGGTGCACGTCAGGGTGAGGTCGCCCACCCCGGCGAGCCCGAGAAACGTGAGCGGGTTGGCGCCTAGGGATACCCCGAGCCTGGTCAGCTCCGCGAGGCCGCGCGTCATGAGCGACGCCACCGCCGAAGCGCCCTGCCCGAGTCCGAACGCTGCGCCGCAAGCGATCGCGATGACGTTCTTGAGCGCGCCGCCCAGCTGAACCCCGACCACATCGTTGCTTGCATAGACCCGAAGGCGAGGTGAATGCAGAACCGACTGCACGCGGCGTGCGGTCTCGATGTCTGCCGAGGCCAACGTGATGTCGGCGGGAAGGCCGGCGGCAAGGTCCTTCGCGAACGTTGGGCCGGACAGGTACGAAGTGTGCGGCGCGTGGTGCGGCAGGGATTGGGCGAGGACGTCGCTCATCATCGCCAGGCTCCCGCGTTCGACCCCTTTGGCCGTCGACGCGACGAACGCGTTCGCCGGAATGTGGGGGGCGGCCTGCTCCGTGACCGTTCGCATGAAGCCGGAGGGCACCACCAGCAACACGAGCTCCGTTCCCTCGAGGGCCGTCTTCATGTCATTGGTGAAGCGGAGATCAGGCGGGATTGTGAAACCAGGCAGGTACGCTCGATTCTCGCCCGTGGCGCGCACTTGTTCGGGAAGGCCTTCGTCGAATGCCCAGACGCGGGTCCGGTGACCAAGCGCATGGGTGTACAGGCCGAGGGCCGTGCCGAACGCTCCGCCGCCTAGAACGCTAACCTCAGACATGAGCCGAATCTCGCAGAGCGCGGACGGAAACGCCAGCGCGCAATGCCGGCCCTGCGCTGCAGACGATCGATGCTCGCGCTAGGTGCCTGGAGGCAGGGAGCCGCCGCTCGGCCTGTCGTCGTCGGCGTCTTCAGGCCCTGGTTCGGACTCACCCTCGTCGTCCGCACGGGCGGCTCGGTTGGCCATGAATCGATCAAACTCGGTGCGGTCCTTGGCCCTTCGGAGCTGCTTCAGGAAATCGTGAAACTCTTGCTGCTCTTCCTCGAGGCGCTGCAGGGTCTGTTCGCGGTACTCGTCGAACGCGCTGTTGCCGCTATGGCCTTGCCATGCCGGTCGCGTCCAATGACGGCGGCGATCCGCGGAAGCGCACCAGTGGCTGTGGCGCGATCCGAGGCGGCCGCTGGTCAACAGAAAGGCCAGCAGCGCCAGCCCGATCGGCCAAAAGACGACGAACGAGAGAACGAGCAGTGCAACCCAGATTGGCTTCCCCACGTCATCGAGCTTTGCGACCATGTCTGTCATGTTCTGGACCCCTTTTCCCGGCCTTTGAGCCTATGTAAATGTTCTTCACATTCACATATGAGGCCAACCCACGGTGCTGTCAATGCCCAATCCCATGGGTTCGGGTTCATGGGGTCAGACCGGGATGTTGAGCCCATCGAGATAGACGAGCGTGGCGGCTTCGAGGAGCTCGGCCGGCGACATGGGGATCGATCGCCTCGCGTCGTCGCCGCGGGCGTAAAGGGCCGCGATCCCGTGCGCCAACGACCAAAAGTGGAGGGCCATCATCATGGCAGGTGGTCGACGGCCCGGGTCGACCTTGGAAGCGAGCGCCTCGCACGTATCGAGCAGGACCTCGAACGCACGGTCCTCCGACGCGCGGACCGACGGGACTTCGGATGCCAACCCCGACTCGAACATCGCCGAGAACAGCGCGGGTTCACGCCGAGCGAACTCGATGTACGCCTGGCCAATGCGCTCGATGGCGGCCACGGGGTTTGGGTCGCCGGCCTTTTCAGCGGCGCCAAGATCCTCGGCCAAGGCTTCGAAGCCTCGCTTCGCGATGTCCGCCATGAGCGCCTCGCGGTCGCGGAAGTGTCGGTAGGGTGCGGCGGGGCTGACACCGGCGCCGCGGGCCGCGTCCGCGAAGGTGAAGCCTCCAGGGCCCTTCTCGACGATGAGCTCGAGCGCGGCGTCGATGAGTGCTTCGCGTAGGTTGCCGTGGTGGTAGCCTCGACGCTCGGTCGTCCCTCGACGTCGCTTGTGCCGGCCCATACCTCTTCTTAGCGCCGATCTACGGAAGAAGAAACTTCGGCGGGTCGGCTCTCGGGGCGCCGCGTCACGACACTTGGGCCACGACTTGGATCTCGATCAGCAGCTCCGGCATGAGGCTTGGAATCCGACGGACTTCAACCGCGTCCAAGGTCGCGTCTTAGGTCTCTTCGGCCGCGGCGTCTTCGGCGGGGGTCTCTTCGGGCGCGGCCTCCTCCGCGGCCGCTTCTTCAGCCGGCGGCTCGGCCTTGGGCTCTGGTGCCTTGATGAGCTTCTCGGCGATCAGGATCTTCACCTTCTCTTCGCCGTTGACCCACTTTCGTTGCGCATTGCGAACGCCGTACCGGCCGGACCGCTTCTTGATGATCTCGTACTCGGGAGTCTGCTTGACGATTTCCATGCGGCTCCGCCTACCGCAAAATCGGAGCGTTGACAATCGGTCGGGGGTGGGCTCGCGGCCAGGGCGGCTCAGCGGAAATTCTGAACGCTCCAGACCTCGCCATCGCCAGTTTTGGCGAATCCACATGCGACCGCTTCGTACTCGAGGCTGCTCATGTTGATGTAGTGACCGTGCTTCGACAGTCGCCTGCCTGGACCTTCGTCCCACATCGCTTGAAGGCAGCCGTCGACGATTCCTCGGGTCGAAGGCCAACCCGGGCACTCGTTCTGCGCGCGTCCTTGGGGTTTGCAGATTCGTCTGTGGAAGCCCGCATGAATTCCCTCTCGCATGTCGTGCTTGGCGTGCTTGCGGGCACACTTTTCACCTCCCTTCCACCGTCGAAGAGGGGGCAAGCACTGGCATTCGAGTCGAAGCTGGTTGATCCGGGCGACACAGTCTTGCTGAGGGTCTCCGGAGCTTGGCGGAGGTTTGGGTGCGCAGTTGGCGATCGGGGCTCGCAACGGCCCGTTGGCGCATCGCCCCGGGGTACGAGACGCGTCGGAATCCTCCGCGAAGGACTTCCCGACAAGACCCAGGCACGCCACGGTCGTGACAGCAAGGAGCAGCTTGGTCCTTCGTTCGCCTCGCACGCCGCACACCCTATCAGCAGCGGCCACGCCCACAAGAAGCTGGCGGACTTTACGCACCGTTTCTCATTTACCAAGTGCCAAGTTGATTCCTTTGCGACTTCGAACAGTTGTGAGTTCCACGAAAAACTTGGTTTACAGCGAATCGAATCAGCCTCAATTTTCCGAGCGCGAAGTGACGTGCTCGTTTGGGCAGTGGTCCGCGCCGATTTATTGCCAGGATTTTCGAGGGTTGCTTTCTTGGAAAGAGATTTGCGAAACCAACAAGTTCAAATTCACGGTGAGTACGATCCACGGTTTGCGCCCGTAGCGGACGTACTGCGAAGGCAAGTCGCTCACTTCGGTGGCGGCGGCGCCGCATCGGTGTACCTGCACGGCCAGTGTGTCGTCGACATCTGGGCTGGGCGCGCGCGACACGACGGATCCCCGTGGGAGCGCGACACGATGTCGATCTGTTTCTCTGGGACGAAGGGTGTGGCCGCGACTGCGATCCACATGCTCGCGTCTGAGGGTCGGATCGACTACGACGCCCCCGTCGCTCGCTACTGGCCCGAGTTTGGTTGCAACGGCAAAGAGGCGCTGACGGTGCGTCAGGTGCTCGCCCACCAAGCGGGGCTCCACAAGACGGGCCACTTGGTCGACCAAGTCACCGACATTCTCGACTGGGACCTGATGGTCAGCCGGCTCGCGGAGTCCGAACCTGACTTTCACCCGGGCACCGCAAACGGATATCATGCAATCACCTTCGGCTGGTTGGTCGGGGAGATCGTTTGCCGCGTCTCTGGGATGAGCTTCCCCGAGTTCGTCCAGCGTCGAATCGTCGGTCCATTGGGGCTCGATGGCCTTCACATCGGCGAGGCTGGGGCGCACATGGACCGCCTTGCGGATCTGGTTGGCCTCCCGGCACTCGAGCGTGAGTTCGCCTCGCCGCTCAAACAGGATTACCGCGCGCCCATGTGGTTGCCGCCGGGCCCCCTCCGGAGCCTGGTTCGTCGAGGGCTCACCCCTGCTCACCTGAAGAAGCTCTTTGTGAATCCCGCTTTTTGGGACGCGTGCATTCCCTCGATGAACGGTGTGACCACAGCGAGATCCCTCGCCAAGATGTATGCGGCACTCTCGCTCGGGGGCGAGCTCGATGGCGTGAGGCTCGTCGACCGAGAGACTCTCGCGCGCTCGGCCGAAGTACAAATGAAGACCCCTGACAAGGTCGTGGTCTACCCGCTCCACTGGAGGCTCGGCTACCATCGCGCCGACGCACTGGTGATGAACGTGCCAAGTGCGTTTGGACACTTCGGAGTCGGGGGCGCCGGTGGATGGGCCAACCCCGAGCTCGAGCTTTCAGCGGCGCTCTCTCACAACAGCTTTCCCTTGTCGCCGATGGGTCAAGTGCGGACCGCGTGGTTGACCGCGGCGGTGTACGAGTCCCTCGGGCTCTATCGCGGCCTACGTCATACACTTCGCCACGGGCCAGTGCTCGAGCTGATGCCGCGCAACCCAGAGCGCCGTCGCACCTTCCGACCCGCGCCAGCCCCTCGCAAAGCTGCCAAGTTCCCGGCGCACGCCGCCTAGGCTCACGGACGGGCTCGCGAGATCTCTTTACGATAGAGATACCAGTCCAAGTGAAACCTGCCGTTCGGGTAGGTGCCGATCCGCGTGTAGCCGTGCCGCTCGTAGAACCCGGGCGCCTGGGTCTCGGCCGTCTCGAGCTGAATGACGTGGCCTCCAAGCTCAGCGACCTGTGCCTCGAACGCCTCGAGCAGGGCCGAGCCGTAGCCTTGCTTCGTATGGCCGTCGGCGACCACGATTTGTTCGAGGAAGCCCATGCCACCGGTCATGCTGAAGTAGGCAACGCCCATACAGGTCTCGCCTTCGAACACCCCGAGCGCGTGGCGGGTTTGTTGCCAGTCGATGCCCTGGCGTCGGTTGTGGCTTGGCCAGTGCGCTTGGTTGAATGCGAGGGCCGCCTCCGTCGAAATCTCTTTGGTGGTCGGCATCTCGGAGGCTCGGGCTACATGGCTTTGCGGAGCTCGCTCAGGAGCACTTGTCCGCTCGGGCCGACCTCCTTCGCAACGCGGTCGGGAACGTTCTTCTCAGCTGCCTTGAACGGTGCGAGTTCTTCGGCGCTGGGCTCGTAGACGACGTACCCGTACTTGGCGAGGTTCTTCAAGAGGACCGGCTCGACTTGTCGTACCTGGGCTCGCCCCCAATCGACCAAGTCTTGCGGAACGGTCGTCAAGGCTTGCTGGATGTCTTTGGGCAGGCCGTCGAACCATTTCTTCGAGTACGACATCAGGGCCGGTTGGTAGCAATGTCGACTCAAGAAGAGGTTCCGTTCACCCTCCTTGAGGCCTTGGTACCACGTCCCGGCCATCGCAAAGAGGGGGGTGTTGTCGAAGCCGTCGACGACACCTGTCTGTACGCTCATCAATGTATTGGCGACGTCGACTGGGACCGGCGATGCGCCGAGCGCTTCATAGGTTTCGACGTGGACCATGGACTCTTGCGACCTAAACCGAACCCCCTTCATGTCTGCGGGCTTGCGAATGGGGCGTCGACTGAAGTAGGACCGATAGCCGTTCTCGGACCAGATCCCGAAGACCAAGCCGCGTCGAGCGAGGATCTTGCGCATCTGGTCTTTCACGGCGGGCGTATCGAGGGCCTTGTCTGCGGCAGCGAAGTTGGGGAACAGGTAGGGCGACTCGATGATGCTCACCTCGCGGACGATCGAGCTCATTCCTCCAACCGACCCGGCGAAGGCTTGCATGCTGCCCATCTGGACCCGGCGCGCGAGCGAGCGCTCGTTGCCGCGGCCGAGTCGAAGCTTCACGCTGAGTCGGCCGCCCGTTTGCTCTTGAACCTGCTTCTTGAATCGCTTGAGCTGGTTCGCCCAAGGGCTACCCGCCGGGGCTACGGTCCCGACCTCCATGATGAATTCCGGGTCTTGAGCCGGCAGCGGGCCCACAATGACCAGACTGAGAACCGAGAAGACAGCGACCGAACAGACAACCTTGCGCATGCCGCGGTTGTATCGGCTTC
Organism: Myxococcota bacterium; assembly: GCA_039028875.1. GTDB lineage: Bacteria > Myxococcota_A > Polyangia > Polyangiales > Houyiibacteriaceae > SG8-38. The sequence continues at coordinate 67,403 of JBCCHE010000010.1, forward strand.
TTGCGGCGATGGAAAGCACGCATTGCGGGCGTCGCCATGCTCGCAACCACGGGCTGAAACTGGTAGAACCGCCACCCCTGGAAACACTCATGAACGCACAACAAACCTTCCGCGGGCGTCGCTTCAGCGTCGCCCTAACCGTGGCCATCGCAATCGTCGGCTGTAAGTCTCCGGCGGCACCCGCGCCGCAGGTCCCAGAAGACAGTGAGGCGTCCAGTTTCACCGCCCAGGTAAACCAAACGTTCGTCGAGCTGCTCGACCTCGACAACCAAACCGACTTCGAGCAAGCCAGTCGGGGGCTGGTCGCGGCCGCTCCTTCGGAGCCGGTAAAGGACAAGTCGGGCGACGTGATTTTCGATCCGGCCGACTATGCCTTCATCGAGGGTGATGCACCGGCAACCGTCAACCCGAGCCTTTGGCGTCAGTCAAAGCTCAACATGCATCGGGGTCTCTACAAAGTTGCCGATGGGATTCACCAGATCCGCGGCTTCGACCTCGCCAACATGTCGATCATCGAAGGCGACAAGGGTTGGATCATCGTCGACCCGCTCACCAACGAGAGCACGGCTGCGCAGGCGCTTGCCTTCGTCCGCGAACACCTCGGCGACAAGCCCGTGACGGCGATCATCTTCACGCACAGCCACATCGACCACTTCGGCGGCGCCCTTGGTCTGATGTCCGCAGAAGACGCCGAAAAGAACAGCGTCGAGATCGTCGCCCCCGTCGGTTTCACCGAACAAGCCACAAGCGAGAACATCATCGCTGGCCCCGCGATGTTCCGCCGCGCCGAGTTCATGTACGCGTTGCGAGTGCCGAAGGGTCCGACGGGCCACGTCACGACGGGACTTGGCATTCAACCGGTTGCCGGCAACACCAGCATCTTGGTGCCGACGATGGTGGTCGAAGAGGCCACCCAAGACGCGGTCATCGATGGCGTGCGTTTTCGGTTCTTGAACACGCCGGGCTCGGAAGCGCCGTCGGAGTTCGTCTTCTACCTACCCGACCACAATGCGTTCTGCGGCGCCGAAGTGCTCAGCCGCAACATGCACAACCTCTACACGCTTCGAGGCGCCAAGGTGCGTGACGCAGTCAAGTGGAGCGACTACATCGACGACGCAATCAGCGAGTTCGGGCAGGCCGAAGTGTACTTCGCGAGCCACCACTGGCCGATTTGGGGCCAAGAGCAGGTCGTCGACTTCCTCGAGAAGCAACGCGACATGTACCGGTTCATCAACGACCAAACGCTTCGATGGGCCAACGCGGGCTACACGCCGAAAGAGATCGCCGAGCGAATCGAGATGCCTCCTGCCCTTGCGACGGAGTTCTACAACCGCGACTACTACGGCACGCTTCGCCATAACAGCAAGGCGGTCTATCAACGGTACTTCGGGTGGTACACCGGGAACCCGGCCGCGCTCAATCCGCTTCCCGAAACCGAAGCCGCCAAGCGATACGTGGACTACATGGGAGGCGCGCAAGCCGTGCTCGATCGCGCGCAACAGTCTCTCGATGAAGGCGACTACCGTTGGGTCGCCGAGGTCGTCAACCACGTCGTCTTTGCGGATCCCAGCAACGAAGCCGCCAAGAAGCTCCTCGCCGAGGCCTATCGCCAGCTCGCTTATCAATCCGAGTCTGGCCCGTGGCGTGACGTCTACCTGACCGGCGCGTTCGAGCTGCAGTTCGGCACGCCCGAGGAAGGCATCGATCTTAGCGACGCGATCCCGATGCTCGAACAGACCCCGGTGATCGAGTTCTTGAAAGCGATGTCGGTGAGGCTCAAGGCCGAAGAGGCTCACGGTAAGCAAATGAGCATCAACTTCGTCTTCACTGACCTCGATCAGAGCTACGTGCTCGAGCTGAAGAACTCGGTGCTCCACTATCGCGAGAGTGATCCGGACCCCGAGGCGAACGCCACGCTCAAGATCACCCACCCGATGTTCCTCCAGATCGTCATCGGCGAGGCAAAGCTCAAAGACCTCGTCTTCTCGAAGGAGATCTCGATCGAGGGGAGTCGCATCGACCTCGCCAAGTTCTTCGGGATGCTCGACAAGCCTGACTCGAAGTTCGCGATCGTCACCCCCTAGGCCACTCGGTCCTCAGGGCGGCGTTTGTCGATCATAGGTCATGAGTCCGTTGGCGGCCGTGCGTTCGATGAAGGACGCCAACACGAACGCTCGGAGCCGCGCATACGCGGATGCTAGGACTGTTCGGTCACGGAAAGTAATCGTCGTCAATGGCTTCAAGGATGATTCAAGCGAGCGACGAATCTAAGCGTCGCGCACCTTTGTCAGTGACTTACGAAACAGGGTGCCGTAGAAGAGCTGCTTCCTATGGAGTGGGTAAAACGGATCCAGGATCCGAACATCTGGACCATCTATCGGGGAACGATCCTACTGAGCGTGGCCTACGGGATGGCGCTCTCGTTGATCGCGATCCACCTCGACGCGGAGGGCTTCTCGAAGAGCGACATTGGAAGCCTGGCGGTCGTGTTTGGCCTCGGCATCGTTTCGGTGTCGCTCATCATGGACCGCCTCATTCGACGTTTCGGGCCGCGGAAGACACTGGCCACGAGTTTCGTGGGCTACGCCATGACCGTCGCCGCGTTCCCGTTCCTCGAGAGCTTCGGCGTCGTGGCGGTCGATCGGTTTCTCGACGGCGCGTTCTCCGTCGGGATTTGGGTGAGTGCGGAGACGATTCTTCTGTCGCGCGCCCAAGTGGGGAACAAGGCCTTCACGATGAGCCTCTACGCTGTCGCCATGGGGTTGGGGTATGCCGTCGGGCCAGGGATTGCGTGGGCGGTCACCCGATTCGGGCCGATCTCGCTCGGCTTCGTCGGGGCGGGCCTCGTGTCGGCAAGCGCGGGCCTATACGTGTTCGCCAAGTTGGATCCCGACCGCGCGACCAGTCTGTCGGCCAACGGCCAAGCGGTCGACGATGGCCCCTCGACGGTGGCGCCGATGGCCGCTCGGCGCGTCCTATGGCGCATCAAGAACTCGTGCTTCGCGACGTTCGCGTACGGTTACTTCCAAGCCAGTCTGGTTCTCTTTCTTCCTCTGTTCCTGATCCAAGACAAAGGGATCACGGAGGGACAAACGATCTGGATCCCCGCGTTCTTCGCCTTCGGGATGCTCGTCTTCACCAACCCGGTGGGCATGCTCGGGGATCGCATCGGCCACCTACGAACCATGCGCGGGCTTGCGACCGTGGGTACCGTCATGGTGTTCGGTTTCGTTTTCGTCGATTCCTACGCCTGGATGTGCGTGGCCGTTCTGGTGACCGGGGCAACGATCGCGTCGATCTCTCCGGTGAGCCTGGCGCTCCAGGGGGTTTCGGTCACACCCGAGAACTACTCGCGCGCGACCTCGATCTACAACACCTTCTATGCCCTTGGCATGCTCGTCGGACCGAAGGTGACGGCCGTGGTGTTCGAGCGTTGGGGTGGGGCGGCGATGCTCTACCACCTCGCAGGCCTTTGGGTGGCGTTCGTGGCCTTCAGCCTCGTGTTCCGCGCCGATGACCCCGCCTCAGGAACCGCTGCCACGTCGCCCCGCGCGGTCCCCATCGATGTCGGCAGCCCCGCCGAGTAGCCCTCGGAGCTAGTCGAGCCGGATCGACACTTGCTTCGTCTTGCCTGCTTCGGCCCGCACGACGATCGGTTTTGGCTGACCGTTGCCGAAGGGCTTGAGTACCAAGCGATGCTTCCCGGCGGGAAGTGTGAGCCGCCGCGGCGTACTTCCAAGGAGCTTCTTTCCATCGTAGATCTCGGCCCAGCCGCCTCGCGTGACGAGGTTGATCGTGCCGGGCTCGCGTGATGCTGGCGCCTTGGGCCGGCTGCGACGTTTCGTACGGGTCGACGCGCGCTTCTTCGCCGCTGGGTCGGCGACCGTTGGTTTGGTCGGCGAAGTGGCATCGACGTCGGGAAGGGCTTCTCCATTGGCCTGCCCGTCGCCTTCGTCGTCCACCACATCCTCGACTTCAGGGGCCGCGGCCGGCGCCACCGCGATCGTGGGTTGACTGATCATGTCCTCGGCGGGACCGGAGAGGACGACGCCGAGGCCTACCATCGTACCGAGCAAGGCGATGGCTCCGAGCGCGATCCATCGGGGTCGGAGGGCAAACGGGCCGGACGGCAGAAATCGGTCAGCGATGAGTCCGGTCCCGGTTTGGGTCGCTTCTTCCTCAGCCGTTGGAATGGCCGGGACCGTTTCCTGACCGAGACGCGCCACTTCCATGAGTTGGCTCTTGCGCGCTTCGCCCTGCGGGAAGACTTCTCCCATCCATTCGGAGATCTCGGCTTGCCCCATCAGCTCCGACCGCGTCCCGATGAACTCTCGCAGTGCCCGACCCATCTCTCGTGCGCTTTGCCAGCGTTCGTCCGGCTCCCGCGCGAGGGCCTTCATCACGATCGCATCGAGCTCCTTGGGGACGTGAGATCGATAGTTTGAGGGCGGCAGAACTTCGTCGTAGAGGACCGCGTGAATGGTGTTGGCCGTCGTGTCCCTGCGGAACAACCGTTTGACCGCCAGCATCTCCCACAACGTGACGCCGAGCGCCCACACGTCGACCCGACGGTCGATAGGACGCGCCGTGAGTTGTTCCGGCGCCATGTACGCGAACGTTCCCTTGACCTGACCCGTCGAGGTGTGATGCAGACGTTGCCTGGCGCTTGCAATGCCGAAGTCGACCACTTGGGCAGCGCCATCGTAGGTCACGAAGAGGTTTCGCGGGGACACGTCCCGGTGAACCACATGGAGCAGGTCGCCGTTGGCGTCCTTGAGTTCGTGTGCGGCATGAAGCCCCTCACAGGCGTCGGCGATGATCCGCGACATCCGAAGGGGAAGGAGCCGGTGCCTCCGTTGTGTTTGATTGCGGGCGACACGTCCGCATAGGCGCGACAGCGGTTCGCCAACCAAGTACTCCATCGCGATGTAGTACTCGCCGTCGGCCTCGCCGAAGTCGAAGACACTGCAAACATTGGGGTGGGTGATCCGTGCTGCGATCCGGGCCTCGTCGAGGAACATGTCGATGTAGCCCTGCTCCTTGGCGAGGTGACGATGGATCCGTTTCAGCGCGACGAGCTTCTCGAAACCCGACACCCCGTCGATTCGTGCCAAGTAGACCGACGCCATCCCGCCCGACGCGAGCTCGAAGCAGAGCTCGTAGCGGCCGATCCGTTCGGGCGCGGTCCGCTCCGGCTCGACAGACTCGTCGAGCGGCAAGCTCTCGATCGTCGAGTCCTCGACGACCTCGCTTTCCTGTGGACTCAAGGTCACGGTCTCCGGCCCCTCTACAGCCTAAGACTCTGCCATTCAGGGTGCAATTTTAGATAAATACTCGATCTCGTGTTCAGGGATGCGTTCCCAGCGGGACTGGGATGCCCCCAAAGCGCGCCCCTTTTTTCTAGGGGTCGACCGGCAGGGGATCATCGGTTCAGGAGTTCGCCGACTGCGTGCAGGCCGATCCGTAAGTTTGGCAGCGAGGCCTTGCGGGCATCGACGGGCTGGCCGGCGACGAAGGTTCCGACGACCTCGATCTCGGGGAACTGCTCGGCGGGCGTGTCGAGTGGATTGCGATCCAGGATGACCACGTCGCCCGCCTTGCCGACTTCGAGCGACCCGCGGTCCTGGTCTACCCCAAGCTGCCGTGCAGCATGGATCGTCATCGCTTCAAGCGCCTGCTGCCGCGTGATCGCCTCGCCGGGTCCAAGCTGCGTTTGCCCGACTCTTGGCATTCGGGTGATCGCCGTGCGCATCGCACGGAACGGTCCAACCGGAGTCGCGGGGTTGTCCGAGTGGATCGTCGGTGCGGCACCTCGCTGGAACGCGGTACCGACCGGCATGTACCGTTCTGTTCGATCGCCGATCATCTTCGGTAGTTGATGCCCGTAGTAGTAGATATGATCGACGAAGAAGCTCAGCTCGACGCCGAGCGCTTTGGCTCTCGTGATCTGGTCCTCTCGAATCAGCGCGTTGTGTTCGAGTCGATGCCCATGATTGGGTCGAGGGTACTTCGCCAGTACCTCGTCCACCGTGTCGAGCGCGAGCTCGATGGCGCGTTCTCCCTGCGCGTGGATGGCGACTTGGTAGCCAGCCACGTGGAATCGCGTGAACGCCTCGGTGAACGCCTCAGGCTCGTGGTTCAGCGGCGCCAGGTATCCCGGGGGAACGTGTAGGCGCTCACGAACGAACGCGGTGTCTTCGTACGGCTCCTCGAAGGCCGCGCCTCCCGTGTAAGGCGAACCGTCCATCCAGAACTTCACCCCTCTGACGATGACGTCCGCGTCGGCGGGATCGGCCGGCGCGGCCTCGTCGTCGAGTTGTTGGGGGAGGCCGTAAATGACCGTGCGAAGCGGGACGCTCGGATCGTCGCCGAGGGCCCGCATGAGACCGATCGGATCCTCGGCGCGTCCCACCGGTCCGAGCACGCCTATGGTCGTGTAACCCGCGTCTGCATAGGCGCCGTATTGCCAACGAAGAAGGAGAGAAGACACGGCGGGTGGTGCCTGGGGAAGGGCAGCGAGGACCTTGTCGAGCGCCGCGACTTCGTGGATCACGCCGTTCGGCTCGCCCTCGGCGTCGCGGCCGAAGCTGGCGCCGGGTGGGTCGGGTGTGTCCCGCGTGATGCCTGCGGCCCGGAGTGCGGCGGTGTTGACGAACGCCTCGTGCATCATCTGGGTCAGTATGGCGAGCGGCTTGTTTGGACTGAGGGCGTCGAGCTCGGCCAGCGTGGGCGGTTCGAGGTCCGGCATCATGACCGGGTCCCAGCCGAAGGCGATCAACCACGGCTGCGGCGAAAAGCCGTCGACGCCTTCCCTGAGAGCCGTCCGGACCTCTTCTGGCGTGTCGTGGGTGAACCCACTGACATCGATCGCCGAGCCCAGCATCGCCGTCGCCAACGGATGCGTGTGCGGCTCGATGAGCCCTGGCATCAGGGTCGCGCCCCCAAGATCGATGGTCTGCGCGCCCGCCGCGCCGGCCGCCTCTACGACTTCGTCTCCACCAACCGCGCGGATTCGGCCGTCTTCGACCCACAGCGCTTCCGCGAGCGGAGGCTCGGCCATCGTGAGGACCGGTCCGCCGACAAACACAACGCTCGCGGGTACACGGCCAGGCCGCGCCCACCAGGCCAACGCCACCGTCGCCGTGGCGACAACGAACACGAGGAAGACCAGTCGTCGAAACCACTGCGGCAAGGCTCGACCCTATCGCGGGATCGCACGCCTCGGCAACACAGGGTTCAACCGCGATGGCAGGATGGGCGGCGGACGCAACCCCCCAAACGACGCCTATGGCAGGGTCGTTCGGGGTGGTGCGCGTGAGCCCGTTGCTGCAGGCCGTGTGTTCGCGGGCGGCTGGGCGTTAGCCGCAGGAGCCTTCGCCGCAGCTTCCCTCGCCGCAGGAGCCTTCGCCGCAAGAGCCTTCCGAGTGGTCGCCGTCCTTGGCGCCGCTGCAGCTTCCCTCGCCACAGGACGCTTCGGCTGCACCTTCGTGGGTCTTCTCCATCCCGGCGCTCGCCTCGCTGGCGGACGGGCCCGAGTCGCTCTTGCAAGCGGCGGTCATGCTCAGCGCGGCTGTCGCCATCGCTACGATCGTGTGCTTAAGTGCGGAATTCATTTGCCTTTACCTTCCACCCGCGGCTGTTTCGAACGGGCTTTCCACTGGGTTACGCGGCCCACCGCCAATTGTTTCGCCAGGGCGAGTGGGACACCCCCGCTTGGCGTCCTCATGATGTCCTCCAACCAGGGTCGCGACCACGCGCGCAAGGGTCGCCCTCAGCCTCGCTTGAGGAGCTCGCGACTCACGAGGATTCGCTGGACGTCGGACGTGCCTTCGTAGATCTGGGCGACCCGGACGTCCCGATAAATCTTCTCGACGGGGAGTTCTCTCGAATACCCGTAGCCTCCAAAGATCTGGATCGCGCTCGAACAGATCCGCTCTGCAGCCTCGGACGCGTAGAGTTTCGCCATGCAGGCCTCTTTGAGGCACGGGTGACCCGCGTCTCGCAATCGGGCCGCCTCGAACAGCATGGTCGACGACGCGTGAAGCTCGGTCGCCATGTCAGCGAGCCGAAAGGCGACCGCCTGGTGGTCGGACAGGGGCACACCGAACGCCTCCCGATCTCTCGCGTAGGCGAGGGCGTGGTCCAGCGCCGCGCGGGCCATGCCCACACACTGAGCGGCGATCCCAATGCGTCCGGCTTCGAGGTTTGCCAGTGCGATACGATAGCCGTCTCCCTCGTTCCCGATGCGGTGGTCGGTCGCTATCCGGACCCGATCGAAGGTCAGTTGTGCCGTGTCCGACGCCTCCTGTCCCATCTTGTGCTCGAGAGACGAGACGTGAACGCCGGCCGCGCCCGCTGGTACGAGGAAGGCGGTAATCCCCCGTTTCCCAGCCGCGGGATCCGTCACCGCAAACACGATGATCGCGCCGGCGATTCGACCCGAGGTGATGAACTGCTTCGTTCCGGTGATCTCGTAGCCATCGTCGACGCGGGTCGCGCGTGTCGTCAGGTTCGACGCGTCCGAACCCGCCTGCGGTTCCGTGAGGGCGAAGGCCCCGATCATCTGGCCCGCCGCAAGCGGTCGAAGGTACTTCTCCTTGAGCGCGTCCGAGGCGCGCGAGTCGAGGATTGCGCATACCGGTGCATTGTTCACGCTCATGATCGTCGAGACAGCGCCGTCGCCAGCGGCCACTTCGACGAGGGCGAGGGCGTACGACACGTAGTCGAGCCCTGCGCCTCCCCATGCTTCAGGGACGGTCATCCCCATGAAGCCGAGTTCACCCATGTCGCGTAGGACCGCAGGGTCGACTGACTGCTCGCGTTCCCATTGACGGCTCATGGGAGCGAGTCGATCCTTTGCGAATCGCGCTGCCGAGTCCTGTATGAGCGCCTGTTCTTCAGTTAGGAGCATGTCTGAAAAGGGGATATAACAGCGGCGCCCGAAACGCTACGGTTTGCGTTGCGAAACGAAACCTGGCCGCCGGCGTACGCGCGGAAACCCCAGACCGACAGGATTCCCTTCATGAGCCGCATTTCTTTCTTCTTCATCGTCTGCGTGACCGTGGGCCCCGTCGGTTGTGGGGACGGCGGCGCGGGCGATGGCGGCGGCGGCTCGCCCGTTTCCACCGGCCAAGCACTCTACGAACAGCCTCACGTCGATGGGAACTCCTTTGCCTGCGCGACCTGCCACGCGCTCACCGAGCCCACGCTCGACGGTTTTCGGCGTCCAGGTCACCCCATCGGCGACGCCGCGGTTCGCAACACCTACAAGAATGGGCAACTCACGAGCTTCCTTGCGGCAGTCAATACTTGCCGTGTCGAGTGGATGGCCGCGCCAGAGTTCGCCGCCGACGACGAACGTTGGCTTTCGTTGTTCGAGTTCCTTGCTGACGAAGCTGCGGGCGCCCCGTCGGGTTCACTTTCGTACGAGATCGTCGAGCCACCGACTGCACTCGACGGCGGTGACCCGATGGTGGGACAAGAGATCTTCAACGAAACCTGCGTGGTGTGTCACGGCGTTGATGCCGAAGGGACCGAGCGCGCACCGACGCTGGTCGGCTCGGCGCTTTCGGCCGAGCTCGTCGCACGTCGCGTCCGCACCAGCGGCACGGTGAACAGCCGCGTCTACGAGGGCCTGACCGGCGGCCGTATGCCATTTTGGGCCGCAGATCGCCTCGGCGACGAGGAGCTTCTCGACGTGATCGCTTTCGTCCTCAGCAACGATGGAAGTGCTGGCGGTGGCGGCGGTGGGGGCATGCAGGACCTCCGCGAGTGCCCGTCCACGCACCCGAGCATCGGGCAGACGGCCACACTCATTCGGTTCGCGCACGACGTCGGTGGCACCGCGACGATCATCGACGATTGCACCGTGCAAATCGACGACTTCACCTTCGACGGCCTGGGGATCGATGTCCGGTTCTATGGCGGCCTCGACGGCGACTACGACAACGGCTTCTCGATGAGCGAGGATCTCCGACGCGTCGGCGGCTACGCTGGCGAGACCGTCTTTGCCCAACTCCCCGAAGGCCGAACCCTCAACGACCTCAACGGCATCAGCGTCTGGTGCGTCCCCGTAGCCCAAACCTTCGGCGACGGCCTCTTCAACTAGGGGTCACTCCGCACCCCCAAAATACCTTTGTTATCAATCATTTGCGGACCACACCGCGAAAACCCAACCCGCACCCTAGATCGGGCTCCCGCCGATCGCCTTGGTGATCAGCGAGCGTTCGGTCGGAAACTCACTCGGCGCGTCACCGATCGGGAACGTCCGTCGAACGAGGTTGAGGATGCGCGTGGTGCTCATCGGGAAAAGCCGATTCGTGACCGAGAAGACGCGGCCCTCGCGCGTCATGACCCGCCGCTTCTTATCGACGATGCCGTCGAGCACCATGAAGGCTGCGCGCTCCGGCGTCATGACATCGACACGGCCGGCGTACTCTTCGGTCGGCGCCATCATCTCAGTCTTCACCAGTGGCAGGTACACCGAAGACACGTGGATGCCGTCGTGGTGCATCTCCGATGCCAGTGAGTCGCCGAAGGTATCGAGCGCGGCCTTGCTCGCTTGGTATGCGCCAAAGTAAGGGCTCGGGATCAGCACGCCCATCGTTACCACGTGCGAGATGGTACCGCGGCGCGCCTGAAGCGAGGGCAGTAGCCGTAGTGTGAGTCGCACGGGCGAGAAGTAGTTGAGCCCCATGGTCCGCTCGTAGTCGTGGAAGCGGTCGAGTGCGTCGATCGCAGGTCGGCGAATCGAGCGCGCAGCGTTGTGAATCAGGATGTCGACGCCCCCGTGCTCGGCGACAACCGTCTCCGCCAGCGTGTCGACCGCCTCGAGTGAAGACAAGTCGACCGGGTACACGACAGCTCGCCCGCCGTTGCTGTTGATCTTCGCCGCAACCTCCTCAAGCGACTCCTTCCCGCGTGCGACGAGAAGCACCTCCGCGCCAGCCTCCGCCGCAACCCGCGCCGTCTCGGCGCCGATGCCCCTCGAGGCACCGGTCACCAGCACCGTCTTTCCAGCCAATGCTTTGCGATACCGCTCGGGCCTCTGCGCCACCGGATCGAGATGATCTTCGTAGTACCGAAAGAGCGTCTTGGCGTAGGTCTTGAAGTGGGGGCACTCGATTCCCGAGTCGCGGAGCGCCCCCCGGGTGTTGGCGTCGTCGAATCGGACGCGCAGGTTCATCGCGCCGAGTGCGCCAGCCGGAATCCCGAAGTCGTGGAGGGCGGCCGTACGGAGCTCCTGCACCGAGGGGAGCATCGAAGCCATCCCGGCCGCCTGCTTCGCGGCTGGGATTCGGGAGATGTCGATCGCAGGTCCAAGTGAGGGCCCTCCAGCCGCCTTCACCAACGTCGCCAGCAGGCGAACCACTCGCTGAGGCTTCGGATCGACGAGATGAAACACCTTCGCTTCCGATGACGATAACGCGATCTGCGCGAGCGCATCGGCCACGTAATCTACCGGAACGACGTTGAAGCGCCCGCGCACACGCGGCACGGGCAGACGCATCCACCGGGGAAGCGCCGAAGCGAGTTTCTGCAGCGCCTCGAACCCGTAGTAGATCCCATCGATTCGATCGATCGCCCCCGTCTTGGAGTCGCCTACCACCGAGCTTGGTCGGTAAATGCGGTACGCCCGCCCGGAGTCGCGAACCAGCCGCTCCGACTCAAACTTCGTGCGATGATATGCGTGTTGAAACTTCTGGCCCTCCTCGAACATCGACTCGGTGAAGATGTCAGCGTAGTCGCCGGCCACTGCAGTCGAACTAACGTGGTGTAGTCGCCCTCGGAAGCCGGACCGGTCCAGAGCCGAGAGCAGCCGCCGGGTCCCCTCGATGTTGGCGTCCTCGAGATGCTCGGCGGTCGCGTCGAGATCATACAGAGCCGCGACGTGGAAGCAGTGCGTCGCGTTCGAGAGCGCTGCCAATCCCTCGGCGTCGAGCCCGAGGTCCGGCTTCGCGAGGTCGCCCGACACGACCCGCACCGATCCACCGTGCGCCTCGGCACGTTCTCGCTGGGTGGCAAGCCAGCTCCCGTGCCGTTCCAGCGACGCTGAGCGAATCATCAACGCGACCGGTAGCCCCCGATCGAGGAGTCGTTCGACGAGCGCCCGACCCACGAGCCCAGTACCACCGGTGACGAACGTCGCCGCTGTTGCCTGCGTCATGGTCCCGAGGATACCGCGTTCGAGGCTGCAGGAATCTTCGACGGTGACGGGAAATGATCAGCCGCCGAGCGATCGCGCGAGAAACTGCGCTGCTTCGGCTGCGAGATCGTCGACCTTGGGACGTGAATCACTCCCCATCCAGTGCACGACCATGGCGCGCACGCCCCCGATCATGAACATCGACCACAACTCGAGGTTCCCCTCGTAATCCGACGTGCCCCCCGCGATTGCGGCGGCTGCCAACTTCGCGAATCGCTCCGAGCTGTCGATACGCTTCTGGGCCAGTTCCAGGTCACCGCGTGGGGTATCGACGTACATGATCCGCGCTCTTCGTGGGTCGTCGAGCACGAAGTGAAAGTGCACCGAGAGCGCGTTTCGCATGCGCTCCGCGAGGGGGAGCTCCCCCGTCCCCATCACTTCGGCTTGGAGCTCCGTAAACGCGACATTCGCGAGTTCGAAGTACACCTCGGTGAAGAGCGCGTCTCTCGAACCAAACTCTTCGTAGAAAGCACGGATCCCGACGGCTGCCTCGGCGCAAAGCGCCTCGATCGTGACCTCCCCGAAACCCTTGGTTCCGAACAGGTGGAGTCCCGCCGCGATGAGCCGATCGCGCCGCTGCGCCTTTCGGGCGGATGCATTGAGGCCGCCGTAGAGCCGGCCAGTGGTCTCGTTCGCGGGAGTGTCGGTCACGTGAGCGGGGTTTTGCGTGCCAAGTAAAGCTTCCAGGCGGGCGCAGCCAGGATCATGGCGAAGAACCCGAATGTGTCAACTCAGTGAGGTCAACCTAAGTCCATGAATTGAAAGGTGATACAGCTATTCGACCGAAAACGCTCGGGATTGACACCCCGGCGGGACTTCTGATAACTGACATTTCTAGTTTCGTGTTTCCGGGCGCCGCGGGACACTCAAGACAAGAGGAGTGCGAGTGATGGTCGGGTCGTTTGGCAAAAACTCGTTCAGCAGCGTTCTGTTCGGCGTGCTTTTCGCCGCCTCGGCAGCGTGCAGCAATGGTGGCGACGGCGGTGGTCGAAGCGACGTGACGCCGGCGATTCCGGAACCTGCCGCCGGCTATCCAGGGTTCGCGAGCCCGCAAGTGCAATCGATAGCGCTATCGCCAGACGCGCGCGAGCTCTACGTCGCCAACACGGCGGCCGACACCGTCGACATCATCGATACGGAAACCAGAGAGGTCGTCTTTCGCATCGGGACCGGCATCGACCCCGCCAGCCTCGCGGTCCGCCCCGACGGCAAGGAGCTTTGGGTGTCCAACCATCTCTCCGACTCTGTCAGCATCGTCGACATCGACCCCTCGAGCCCGACGCGCTACCGGCTGATCGGAACGGTGCAGGCCTTCGATGACGCGGGCCTGGTCACCGACTTCGACGAACCTCTGGGCATTGCGTTCGCCGACGACAGCAAAGCGTACGTGGCCTTGTCGTCTCGGAACCGCATCGCAGTCGTCGACGTCGCTACCCGCACTGTCACCAACCAGATCCAGGTCTACGCCCAAGAACCGCGCGCGATCACCGTCCGCGATGGCCGCCTCTACGTGATTCCGTTCGAGTCAAACAACCAGACCGAACTCTCGGGGTGCCTTGCGATGTCCGCTGCGTCTCCCGACTGCACCTTCCTGATCATCGACGTGCTCCTCGCGAACTCGCTCGACTCCATCCTGACCCGCGGTTTCCCCGCCAACATCATTCGAAACCCCCAACAACCCGACCGAGACCTCTTCATTTATGACACGTCGAACGACACCTTGGTCGAGGAGGTCTCGTCGATCGGAACGTTGCTGTACGGCCTCGCGGTGGATTCTGAAGGGCGCGTGTTCATCGCGCAGACCGAGGCCCGCAACGCCGACAACGGCCGCTCCGCCCAAGGCGACGATCTGGTCGACCTCGAGAACCGCGCATTCCTGAACCAGATCGCCCGCCTAGGCTGCAAAGACGGTTGCGGCGAGCCCACCCGAATCGAGCTCGAGCCAGAGCTCCCGGAGCAGCCCGCCCAAGGGATGGCGCTCGCGACCCCGTTCGGCATCCAAATCAGCGGGGACGACACCACGCTGGTCGGGGTCGCAGCGAGCTCGAGCCGCCTGTTCACGATGGACGCTGCCACGGGTGAAGTGCTTGGCCGCGCCGACGTTGGAGCCATCCCCCGGTCGCTCGTCCTCGAGTCCAATCGCGCCGGTGCACCGCTGCGTGCCTGGGTGTTCAACGCGATCGAAGATTCGGTGTCGTTGGTGGACGTCGCCAACCCATCGAACCCCAGCGAGGTCGCGCGGATCCCCCTCAATGATCCCACCGACGAGGTGATCAAAAAGGGCCGTATCGCATTCAACGATGCCGAGGGATCGACGAGCGGGACGTTCTCCTGCGAGAGCTGTCACCCTGACGGAAACACCGACCAGTTGCTCTGGAACCTCGGTGCCGTCTGCCTGACAGAGGGGTGCGACCAGACGATTCCTCGCACAACCATGCCCATTCGCGGCCTTCGCGACACCCTTCCGCTCCATTGGGACGGGCTTCCGGGCGATCCGTTTGGCGGTACCAATGGTGAGCTCGCCGATTCGGGTGAGGTGGCCGAGCCAAACTGCTCTGACGAGTTGGGTTGCTTCCGCGACCTCGTCGACGGTGCGATGTCCGGCACGATGTGTGATCTCAATGCGTGCCCAACGAACGATGCCGGCCTCGGAGGCGCGTTTGACGAAGACGAGCGCAACGCGATGGCGGAGTTCCTGATGACCGTGCCGTACCCACCCGCGCGGTCTCGCCAGGCCGACGACCAGCTTTCCGAGATGGCGGCCGACGGGTTTCGGGTCTTTTTGATCGGTGACGACGATGACCACCCCGGGTGTAGTCGTGCGGGAGGCTGTCACGCCGCGCCGTTCTGGGCAGGGACCAACACGCCAGGGTCCGGAATGGACGCACCGACCTTCCGTGGTCTGACCGACCGCCATCTCCTGCTACCGAACGGCCGCTCTGGCATGTGGGACTTTGTCTCGCGCGAGGGCTTCAACGAGGTGCCCTGGGATCCGCTAAACGGCCCCGACGAACTTTACTCGTGGGGCCTCACCTTCGGCACAGAGATCCTACCCATCGCCAACCGAATCAGTACGGGGAGGGGGCCGTTCGAGATCTTCCAGCTCTTCGAAGAGACGTCCACCGGCTTTTCTGGTGTCTTCGCTCGCCAGGTGACCCTCGGTGCGTCCGGCCCGCAAAACGACGCGCGCGACACTGCGCTCCTCGATCGTCTCGAGGCCACCGCGACCGATGGACTGATCGATCTCCGAGGGAACGGAACCCGCGCCAACGGCGACGAGCTCGTGATGCTCTTCCGCGACGGCGCATACGCGGTTCTCGATGCGGAAGGCGAGGTGAGCCAGACCCTGACTCGCGCAGAGCTCGTCGAGCAAGCACAAGCTGGAGAGATCATCGTGACCCTCACCGGTCGCCTCGGGCCGGTCGCCAATGCCGGCAATGCGCAGCCCGCCCTCTGGTTGCCCCGTGCGGAGGAAGGTCGGCCCAGGGACAACTTCCTGCAGGCGTTCCCCGTGATCACCGACGACCCCACCTTCAGCGTTTTCGGGCGCCACATCTCGCCAGACGCGATCGTGCTCGTCGACGGGAGAGCGGTCGACGCGTCAGTGACCTGCGCTGGCGCGGGTGCCTTCCCGGCTTGTGAGGACGAATCAATCCAGATCGCGCTCGCACAGAAACCATCGGTTGGCGACCACACGTTCCAAGTCGCGACTCCCCTCGGCCTGATCAGCAATGAACTGTTGATGATCGTGCCGTAGTACCCTCGGTCCGATGCGCGTCGACGACAGAGTCCCGCTTCGCGTGGCGCTTGGGTGGTTTTGCGCGGTCGGCGCTGGCGCCCTGATCGTCGAGACGACTTGGATGCGATGGCTTCGTGACCTGATGGGCGCGACGGCTCCTGCGGTGTCCGTCGCCTTGGTGTCCGTCGCGCTCGGTCAGCTGTTGGGTGCGCTCTTGGGTGGGAGGATCGCCGCCCGTGCGCGTGACCCGGCGTCCGCCTTTGCGTTCATGATCATCGCCGCGGCCGCATCCTCCGCTTGGGTCGAACCGTGGCTCAACATCACTGCCTCCTTCGCAGATGTCGTCGGCCCGCTTTCGGGCCCATCCTTGTTGGTGGCTCGTCTCGCCGCGGCGTTGTTGGCCACGCTTCCGGCGAGCACGGCGATTGGCGCGTGCTTTCCCATCCTGATCGCGGCGTCGAGCGCGCGAGCGTCCGAGCTCGGTGCGAACGGATCGTCGATCTACGCGGCCGACCTCCTTGGCGCGGCCTTCGGCGCGGCGGTGACCGCGTTCTGGTTGCCGTCGATGCTGGGCGTTCGCGGAGCGTATTTCGTCGGCGTTGGGTTGTTCGTCATCGTTGCTGTGTTCGGGGCGGCACGCGTGCGCCGCGCTTCAAAGGGAGCGGCTCTGCCTACGGCGAAGCGTGTCTCGTTCCATTGGCCCCCACTCTGGGTGGGTCTGGTGAGTGCAACATCGGGCTTCGGGATCTTCGCGGCCGAGATACTTCTTCATCAAGCCTTCGGCCGCGTTCTCGACCAATCGACGTTCGCACTCGGGGCGGTGCTCACCACGACGCTCGTGTCACTTGCGATCGGCGCGTTGGCGGTCGCGAGACTTCATCGACGCGTTGACCCCACCACGCTGCTCATCGCGTCGTCCGGCGCGTCGGCCATGGCATTCGCGCTCTTTCCACGTGCGTTCGATGCCGCGAGCGATGGACTGTCTCTCGTGGTGTCGTCGCCGGGTCGATACGTGCCTTCGGCGATCTTCCTCTGCGCCCTCACGTCCGGCCCTGCGTTGGTGGCCGCCGCCATGCTGCTTCCCACACTTTTCGTAGTGGCCGGCCGTGACGCGGTCGGCGATGGCCGCGACGCGGGGCACCTTGCGGGTGGAATCATGGCCGCCAACACGGGAGGCGCGGTGGCCGGCGCGCTCGCGGGCCCTTACCTCTTATTGCCCAAGCTCGATCTCTGGCCGAGCTTCCTTGCCCTGGCGGTCGCGTACGCGCTCGTCGCCATGGTGGTTGCGCGCCATCGCCGATACGCCTGGGCGTGGTCGATCGTGCTTGCGGCGGCACTCGTGCTTGCCACCCCTTGGCGCACCCCGGCGCTTCGGCTCGCCCCCGGGGACGAGCTCCTGCATGCGGAGACCAGCGCCCAGGGCTTGGTCGCGGTGATCGGCCGCGGCGGGGAGCGGTTTGTGCAGACGGACAACCACTATGTGCTCGGCGGAACGCCGGACGCGATCCACCAGGAGCGGCAGGGTCACTTGCCTCTGTTGCTTCACCCGAACCCCAAGCGGGTCGCCTTCCTCGGGAGCGCTACTGGGTCTTCGGCGGGGGCAGCCTTGTCTCACGATGTCGAAGAACTAGTTACCGTCGAGATCATGCCTGGCGTGGTCGAAGCCGCGCGTGAATTCTTCGGCGATCACAACGCCGGTGTTTACGAAGCCGCGCGCACCATCATCGTGCATGATGACGTGCGTCGCTTCATGCGCCGCGACGCGCCCAAGTTCGACGTGATCGTCGGCGACCTCTTCGTCCCATGGCGCGCCGAGACGGGCGCACTCTACACGGTCGAGCAATTCGAGCGAACGCGACGACGGCTCGCCCCAGGAGGCATCTTTTGCCAGTGGCTGCCCCTCTACCAGCTCTCCGCCCGAGAGCTCGACTCGGTCATGGCGACCTTCCTCGACGTGTTCCCCGACGCGCAGGTATATCGCGGCGACTTCTACGGTCGCTACGGGATCGCGGCGCTGTGCGGCCACGCCGATGGCACTGCACACGCGACCGAGGGCGTGGCTGGCCGCGCTGGGGCGCTAAGGCGACAAGGCGTCGAAGACCGCTGGGTCACGCACCCGCTCGGGGTTCCAGCACTCTACGTCGGCCCGCTGGCCGCCCTCGGTCATCGGCTCGAAAGCACCCCGCGGAACACCCTCGACCAGCCCTACGTCGAGTTCTCCGCAGCCGGCAACCCCGCCCGTCACGCAGGTGCAGGCGACTGGGCCGTCGCCGGCGACGCATTTGTCGACCGCGTGGCCACACTTCGTTCCGGATCCGAACCCAAGCTTTGGGCCTCCCCGGAAGAGGCGCGCGCCTCGGCGGGCGGTGCAGCCCTCCAAGCGGCATCGACCCACTGGACGCTCGACCGGTCGGACGCGGCCGCCGACGCGCTGACCGAAGCGGCTGCGCTCCTCGCGCCCGAGCTGCTGTCTGAGGCGCCTCCCGATCCGACCGCCGCCGACGTTTGGCACGTGACCCCCGCGCCCTAGCCGAAGGATGTGAAATCGAGTACACGAGCGCCTGATATGGCTCCGCTCATCGTTTGCCTCGACCTCGAGGGGGTTCTCATCCCCGAGGTTTGGATCGCGTTCGCCGAAAAGACGGGAATCGACGCTCTCAAGCGCACGACTCGCGACGAGCCCGACTACGACAAGCTCATGCAGGGACGGCTCGACATTCTCGATGCCCACGGCTTCACGTTGAACGACATCCAAGACGTCATTCGGGAGATGGCGCCGCTCCCCGGGGCCAAGGCCTTTCTCGACGAGCTTCGACGCCGGACCCAGCTGATCATCCTGAGTGACACGTTCTACCAGTTCGCCGCGCCCTTCATGGAGCAACTTGGGCAACCCACGCTGTTCTGCCACCAGCTGGAGGTCGACGAACGCGACCGCGTGACCGGCTACAAGCTGAGGCTGCCGGACGGGAAGCGCAAAGCCGTCGCCGCGCTCAAGAACGTGGGCTTTCGAGTCCACGCCGCAGGTGACAGCTACAACGACACCACCATGCTTCGCGAAGCGGACAAGGGCATCCTGTTTCGCTGCCCGGACAATGTCGCAGCGGAGTTCCCCCAGTTCAGCCGCACCGAAGACTACGACGAACTACTTGTACTTCTGGAGCTCTAGCCTCGCGACCATCCCACGGTGGACTTCGTCTGGGCCATCGGCGATGCGAAGCGCGCGCCCCATGGCCGCGAGCCGAGTGAGTTCCGGGTCCGCCATCCCGGCGCCGCCGTGGATCTGGATCGCCGCGTCGACGACGCGCTGCAAGACGTTGGGCGCAACGACCTTGATGGCCGAGATATCGACCAGCGCCCCGAAGGTTCCCATCGTATCGAGCGCCCAAGCCGCACGGAGCGTGAGCAACCGGGCCTGATCGATCGCCATACGCGAATCCGCGATGATGTCGCGGTTGGCGCCGAGGTTCATCAGCGGCTTGCCAAACGCGACACGTCCGGCCGCGCGTTCGCACAGCCTCTCGAGCGCCCGCTCCGCCGCGCCGATTGCACGCATGCAGTGGTGGATGCGGCCCGGTCCGAGACGTCCTTGCGCGATCTCGAAGCCGCGCCCTGGTCCCGCGATGATGTGGTCGACCGGCAGCCGAACATCCTTGAAGGAGATCTCGGCGTGCCCATGCGGTTCGTCCGCATGGCCAAACACCGGCAGCATCCTGAGAATGTTCACGCCGGGCGCGTTCATGGGGACCAGGACCATCGAATGCCGCTCATGGCGTGCGGCGTTGGGGTCTGTCACCCCCATGAAGATCATCACGGCCGTACGCGGGTCACCAGCACCACTCGTCCACCATTTGTCGCCGTTGATCACCACTTCGTCGCCGACCACTTCGCAGCGAGCCTCCATGTTGGTTGCATCGCTCGACGCCACTGCGGGCTCGGTCATGGCGAAGGCCGAACGGATCTCGCCGGCGAGCAGCGGCTCGAGCCACCGCTTCTTCTGCGCGTCCGAACCATATTTGACGAGCACTTCCATGTTGCCCGTGTCCGGCGCAGCGCAGTTGAAGACCTCGGGGGCCAAGTGGCTCCTCCCGGTGATCTCGGCGACGGGCGCGTAGTCGCGGTTGTCGAGGCCTGCCCCGTACTCCTCGTCCGGTAAGAAGAGGTTCCACAGTCCGAGCGCCTTGGCTTCGGCCTTGAGCTCTTCCATGACCGGGGGGATGCGCCACTGCCGCCAGTCGTCGGTGTGCACGAGTTGGTCGTGGTAGATGGGCTCGCTCGGGACGATTCGTTCTCGAACGAACCGGTCCACTTGATCCATCACCGCGCGTGCGCGTTCGGAGTGTTCGAAGTCCATGCTGGGACGTTGTCCTATGGCCGTTCGGCCCTTGCAAGAGCGCGCTGATGGTCGACTTTCCTCGAAACGGACTTAAGTTCGAACGATGGGCCGCCTTTTCCTTCTTTTTACCGTCGTTCCGCTCGTGGAGCTCTACCTGCTCATCGCGATCGGTCGAGTGCTCGGCCCCGTTGCCACCATCGCCTTGGTGCTCGTGACCGGGGCGCTTGGGGCCTGGTTCGCGCGGCTCGAGGGCGCGCGCGTGCTGCGCCGGTGGCAAGAGGCCCTCGCGCGGCAGGAACTCCCGAAGGACGGCCTGGTCGACGGACTTCTGATTTTCGTCGGCGGCCTAATGCTGATCACACCCGGGATCCTCACAGATATCGCGGGTCTATCGATGGTTCTTCCACCAACCCGCAGGATTATTGGGGCCTTCGTGCGCAGGTGGTTCCAGGCGCAGGTCGCGCGGGGGACCGTCCAGGTCTACGGTCGCGGATTCGGCGGTCCGGGGGCTCCCCCGGGGGAGATCATCGACGTCGAGGGAGAGGTCATCGAGGTGGTGGACATCTCGGAAACCTCCGACGCCCCTGCCCAGCTTGAGAAGTAGACACGTCGAGCCGAGTCGGCTAGGACGCCCTTCATGAAATCTACCTGGACAATCGCGTCCCTCGTGGCGCTCGCGATGGCGCTTGCCGCTTGCAAGAGCAGCGCCCCAGAACCCGCCGAAGAGGCCCCTGCAGAGGACGCCCCGGCCGAAGAAGCCAAGGCCGAGACGCCGCCCACCCCCGCGGCCCCGCCGAAGCCAGAGCCCATTCCAGCGCCGGACAACGTCGCAGCGGCACCCGCCGATGCCGGGAGCAGCGATTCGGGTCTGCAGTGGATCGTGCTCGAAGAGGGCGAGGGTGACGCGACGCCCGGGGAGTTTGATGTGGTGACGGTCAACTACACGGGCTGGACCACCGACGGAAAGATGTTCGACAGCTCCGTGACCCGTGGCAAGCCCGCCGAGTTCCCGCTCAACCGGGTGATTCCGGGCTGGACCGAGGGCCTCCAGATGATGAAGCCAGGCGAGAAGCGTCGCTTCTGGATCCCGGGCAAGCTCGGCTACGGCGAGGCCAATCCGAACGACCCGCACTCCCAGTTCGGGCCGCCGAAGGGTACGCTCGTGTTCGATGTCGACCTGATCAGCTTCGCCGAAGGGCCGGAGCCGCCCACCACGCCCAAAGACGTGGCGAAGATCCCCAAGAACGCCAAGAAGACCAAGTCCGGCGTCGGTTCTCGCGTCCTCAAGAAGGGCACCGGCACCGAGCATCCCACCGCGACGAGCCAAGTCACCGTGAACTACTCGGGTTGGACCACCGACGGAAAGATGTTCGACAGCTCGGTCGTGCGCGGCAAGCCCGCCACGTTTGGTCTCAACCAGGTCATCCCGGGTTGGACTGAAGGTCTGCAACTGATGGTCGTCGGCGAGAAGCGACGCCTGTGGATCCCGGAGAACTTGGCGTATGGCGGCCGTCCTGGTCGCCCGCAGGGCATGCTCGTGTTTGATGTCGAGCTCCTCGACATCAAGTAGAGCGTCGATCGTCCCGGGGGTCGAATGACCCCCCATCGTCTTGGTTAGATATGCGCGTCGTCGAACAGCTGAGTGGTGGCCCCAAGGTCGATGAAGATACGGCGGTCGCGCCCGAAGTGTCGATCGTCGTTCCGGGGCTCAACGAGGCCGAGAGCTTGCCGCTGCTGGCCGCGCAGATCGCGGAGGCGATCGGCTCGGATACACGTTACGAGCTGATCTTCGTCGACGACGGAAGCACCGACGACTCCTGGGAAGTGATCCAGAGACTCCACGACGACGACCCGCGCGTCCGCGGCATCCGGCTCCGAAGCAACTTCGGAAAAGCCATGGCGCTGTCGGCGGGCTTCGACCGCGCTCGCGCAGACATCGTGGTCATGATGGACGCCGACCTCCAAGATGACCCCACCAATCTTCCCGAGATGATCGAGAAGGTGAGGGGCGGTCTCGACGTCGTGGTGGGGTGGAAAGTCGAGCGACTGGACCCCCTCAACCGTCGCGTCTTCTCGTTCATCTTCAACACAACCGTCGGCCTGGTGACCGGGGTCCGGCTCCATGACATGAACTGCGGCTTCAAGGCCTACCGAAAAGAAGTCCTCGAGTCGATTCCGATCTACGGCGACCTGTTTCGGTACATCCCCGTGTTGGCCTCGTGGCAAGGTTTCTCCGTTGGCGAGATGCCCGTGCATCACCGAGCGCGCCAGTTCGGAACGTCGAGGTATGGGCTCGAGCGGATCCTGCGTGGTTTCTTCGACCTACTGAGCGTCGCGTTCATCACCAAGTACTCGCGAAAGCCGATGCACCTGTTCGGCCTGCTCGGGCTTCTACTCACGCTCCTCGGCTTCGGCGTGTGCGCGTATCTGTCGGTGCTTTGGCTCGGGGGCGAGCCCATCGGAGCACGTCCGTTGTTGCTTCTCGGGATTCTCCTGATCCTCGTCGGCGCCCAATCGTTTTCGATAGGGCTCCTCGGCGAGTTCATGACCTTCCAGTACCACAGCCGTCACGACAGCGACCGCCTTCCTGTACGCGACGTCATCGGCGATCCGTAGCGCGTCGTGTCGGATGGATCACCAACCGTGAGCGCAACGAGTTCTCGGGCGCTACGAACCACGCTACCCGACGTGGCATCGGTGCTCGTTCTCATGGTGTCGGCCTGGTTGGTCTTCACGACGTTCGACGACTTCGCGATCAGTTGGGACGAACCGGTGCACCTCTCGTACGGGAATCACATCGTCGACTGGCTCGAGACCCAAGGCGAGGACGACAGCGCACTGCACTTTCGGCGGGACTACCTCTACGGCGGAGGATTCGACGGGCTCGGCGCGCTTGCGAGACGCTACTCGGTCCTCGACCCCTACGACACGCTTCACTTGCTCGGCGGCCTGATCGGGTTGCTCGGCCTGATCGGGGTGTGGCGCCTCGGTCGGTTCCTCGGCGGGCCATGGGGGGGGTGGTGGTCCCTCGCGTTCATCGTGGGAACTCCCGTCTACTGGGGCCACATGTTCTTCAACCCAAAGGATGGGCCGTTCGCAGCCGGTTACATCTGGGGGCTCTATTACGTGATTCGCGTTGCGGCGGCGATGCCCGCCGTGTCCCGTGGGTTATGGGTCAAGCTTGGCCTTGGCTTGGGTGCCGCGCTGTGCGTTCGTATCGCCGGGTTGCTGGTCGTTTGTTATCTCGGCCTTGCTGTCGTGGCGTATGGCGCCTTCCGCGGTTGGGTGGCGGGTCGCTGGCTCGAGGCGTCACGCGCGTGGTGGTCGATGGGCTGGCGTTCCGCCATCTCGGTGTGCATCGGCTGGGCAGGGATGTTGGTGTTTTGGCCGTGGGCGCAGCTCAGGCCGATCTCGGGGCCGTTCCACTCCCTGAGCAACATGACGCACTTCAATCTGCACAACCGGTCGTTTCCTTTCGGGGGGAAGTGGATCCGCACCTATGAAGCGCCCTGGGACTACCTGCCGCGCTTGTTCGCCTTCAAGTTGCCGGAAGTCGTCGTCGTCGCGCTCTGCGCCGGCGGGCTGCTCGGCGCGTACCTGGCCTTCAAGCGCTTTCGCGACCCCCAAAAGGCCCAACAGTCCTTCGCCCACGGCCTTCTCGCGCTGGGCATCCTGCTACCACCGGCCTACGCGATCGTCCGGGGCTCGCCCCTCTACGACGGCATCCGACACTTTCTGTTTCTTGCCCCTCCAATCTGCGCGGCTGCAGGAATCACGGTGGCGTGGTTGCAGGCGTACACGGCGGAACGCCGGCGATGGCTGTCTGTGGTGTTGGTGGCCGTCGTGTTGGCGCTTTGTGGCCGACAAGTCGCCGTGATGCACCACATGCATCCGATAGAGTACGCGTGGTTCAACGCGTTCTCGGGCGGCATGCGATATGTCGAGAACCGCTACGACATCGACTACTACGGCGGGAGCTACAAAGAGGCCATCGAGCGACTCGAGGACTACCTCTGGGAAAAAGAGCCCGACAAGTTCTTGTCGACGACGTACACCGTTCGTGGATGTGGTCCACCAGGCATCATCAAGCGGTACTTTCCGCCGAACTTCCAGTACGCGAAGAAGGGTCGGTTCTACACCGGGTTCACGCGTGCCAAATGCCACCTGCAGCACGGCAAGTTCCCCGAGGTGGCGCGCGTCGAGCGGCTCGGGATCCCGCTCAACATCGTCCGAGACCTGAGGCCGGAGGAATCCACTCGCCCAAGCAAGCCCACGGTCCCACCCCCCCCGAGAGATCCGCCAGCAGTTTCGAAGGAGGCGCCTGATGAACCCTGAGACGTCGGCCAAAGCCGTGGTTCGGGCTCGGCAAGAAGTCGCCGCCGCCTTGTCGATCTTGCTCGACCCCGCGAGCGACTCGACGAGCGCGGAGCCCCACCTCGTCGACGCCTGGCGGTTGCTTCACCAAAGCGTCACAGGGGCTGCCGAAGCCGCGGACGACGAGACCCTCCTCGCCTGGCTTCGCACGGAGTGCGGAGGACTATCGGGCGGCGCCAAGAAGCGTGCAGGTGAGGTCTGCGCGCAGCTCATCGCCGGTGCCGCGATCCCATCCGCGAACCGAATCCGTTCGGTGTCCTCTCGGGCGCTTCTCACGCACGCGCGCGACGTGGGTCAGGCGCTCGACCACTACGAACCTGCAAAGCTTGGTCCTTCGGCGATGCGAATGATCTGGCTAGGGCGCATCGCCAAGACCGTCGTGGTCGTCGTGCTGGCCGTAGCGTTCGTCGTGACGATTCGCGGCAACCAAGACCTCGGGACCGGCTCCTGGCACGGCTCGTACTACCCCACCAAAGACTTCGGCGGCCAACCGACCCTGCGGCGCGACGCGGACGTCGACTTCAACTGGGCGAGCAAACCCCCGCACGAGCGCATCTCGGCCGATCTTTTCTCGGTCCAATGGAACACCTGCCTCGTGCTCGACGAAGCGTCGGAGGCGCTCTTCGAACTTCGCTCGAACGACGGTTCGCGACTCCTGGTGGACGGTGAAGTGGTCGTCGACCTGTGGAAGAGCGGGTCGACGCGTCGCAGGGACGGCTCGATCAACCTCGCACCGGGCGTCCACCATCTCCAGATCGACTACTACGAGGTGCGGGGCCACGCCCTGGTGACGCTTCGTGCGTCGCTCCAAGGGGAGAAGCCGACTTCGATCCCCGATTCGCTCCTCCGGTACCCGGGCGACAACTTCGATCCCGACAACCCCTGCGGTTCGGTCGAGGAGTAGCGGAGTTGTCGCCGGACGCCCCGAACCAGGACGCGCGGAAGGGGTTTGCGGGTACGATCGGCCGCGCTCTGAGCGACCTGCCTTCGTGGGGGCTACTCACGTTTGCGATCGGCTGGCTGCCGGGGGTTTCGGCATGGCAGTACTTCCACGGCCAGCCCATGCTGATGGGCTCGCCCAAGCTCCAAACCACGCTCGACCCGGCACAACGTCTGGAGGCGCTCGTCTGGGGCGGCTACTCACTCGGTGCGGCGCTCTTCTTGTATCTCGTGTCGCTCGCCGTCGCGCGTCGCCGTGATCCGAGCCTCAGCGCCGCGGCACACTTCCGCGCCCTCAACGCGAAGCTCCTGATCTTGGTGGCGGCACCGTTGTTGACGGTGCTTTTTCAGAGTCATCTCGAAGACAGCGGCGAGTTCATCAACCTGTTCTTGATCGTTCTGACGGTCGGCGTGTTTTCGGTCTGGACGTACCTCAGGCTTGATGCGCGCCCCCGGGTCGATTCGCTGCCGTCCGGAGACCCTTGGTCATCTCCGATCCGCTCCGCAGTGCCATGGCTCATCGTGCTCGCGATGATGGTCGTCTACTCGGTGTGGCTCAGCTACCTCTCCATCCTCGAGCACGAGGGACTCCGGACGGCGAACTGGGATCTCGGCATCTACGACAACATCATGTGGAACACGGCAAACGGGAACTTCCTGGGCTGTTCGTTCTGCCGCGCGGGAAAGCACTACTCGGCTCATTTCGACCCGATTCTGTGGGTGTTCACGCCGATCTATCGCCTCAACCCGCGCGCGGAGACCTTGCTCATCTTGCAGTCGTGTTGGTTGGCGCTCGGGGGCATCCCGCTCTTCCTGTACGCGCGTCGGAAGCTCGGCCACGCCTGGTGGGCCTGTGTGATCGTGGCGGCGTACTACATGGCCCCGGCGCTTCAGGGGGTGAACCTCTACGACTTCCATTCGCTTGCGCTCTTGGTTCCGACCGCGATCTTCGCGATCTACTTCCTCGATGCCGAGCGATTCGTCGGCTACGCAATCTCAATTGCGGTGCTTCTCCTCACCCGAGAAGATTTGGCGCTCTTGTGCTTCTTCATCGCTGTCTACGCCTGGTTCACTGGCCACAAGCGCGTCGCCCTCGTCACCACGCTCGTGGCCTTGCTCTATTTCGCGCTGGTCCGTTTCTTCGTGATGGGCGAGCTCGGGCTGATCATGGAAAGCACGACCGAGACGCGGAGCTACGCCTGGTACTACAAAGAGTTGATCCCGGTCCCCGAGGAAGGCGCGCTCGGGCTGATCGTCACCGCGCTGACGGATCCGGTCCTCACACTGATGGTGGTCCTCAAGCAGGAGAAGGTGCTCTACTTCGTGACCCTCCTGCTCCCGGTGCTCTTCTTGCCCCTCTTCAGCGGCAAGAAGCGCATCCTCATGCTCTACGGCTTCATCTTCATTGGGCTCGCCACCCGCAAGTACGTGTACTCGCCGTACTTCCAGTACTCGAGCCTGCTGATCCCCTTCCTGTCGCTGTCGGTCGCCGACGCCGTGGCCTCGGTTCGCGAATCATCCCTGATCCGGTCGGTCGGGCTGTCGCCTTCGCGGCTCCAAAAGACGCTTTTGCTCGGGGTGCTGTGCGCGAGCATCCTGATGTCTTCGGAGTATGGCGTGCTCGTCGAGAACCGCGCCGTTCGCGGCGGCTTCGAGCGCCTTCGTTGGTTCCAAACCGACTCAGAGCGCGAACGCCTCGAAGAGCTTCGAATGCTGATCACGAGGATTCCGCCCGACGCGTCGGTGGCGGCGGACCGCGCGACGGGCCCTCATCTCTCGAACCGCGCCCAGCTCGTCCAGTGGCCCAAGCTCAAGAGGGCCGACTACGTCATTCTTCGCGACAAGAGCCGGAAGTATCGCGAATCGATGCGCTACAAAGACATCCTTCGCCGCCACATCTACGCCGTCGAATACGAGTCACCCGGCTACGTGCTTCTTCGCCGGCAGAGCAATGCTAAGCGCGCTCAGAAACGCCTCAAGGACGCTCATGAGAAGGCGAAGGACAAGCGCGACGAGTCCAGCGACAGCGACTGAGTAGCGGTCCGAGAACGCCGCGACGAACACGGCCTCTCGGACCCCCAAGCCCGACGGCGCAATCAACACGGCCAAGCCCGCGACGCTCGCGGCTGCCATGTGCGTGATCGCCGCTTCGAGCGGCGGCGGCGCCTCGAGTGGAACCGTGGCACCGAAGACCTCGACCACCGCGACCCCGAAGAGGCTCCACACCACCAGTGACGACAGGATGGTGAGAGGCGCCACCCACACCGGGACCGCGTGGAAATCGAGTTCCTTTCCAACCTTGGTGCCGGCCCACCGGACCAACCGGGCGAACGCGGGAGACGAAGCAAACCCGACCGCGAGGACGCCAGCGATGAGTAGCACCCAAGTGGCATCGCTCTCCGCGGTTTCCGGGAAACGCTGGACCACCACCCAGAGTCCGAGGAGTGCGCCGACGAGGTTGTGCACGACCACGTAATACGTCGTGCCGACCACGCTCGCCGTCGCCGAGGTCCCGAACCGCGATGCGAGATAGCCTGCGCCGGCTACTTGCCAGATCTTGCCGGGTACGTACCGGCCAAGCTGAGCCCCGAGGAAGACACGCGCCGAAGTCCAAAGCGGGGCCGCGCGATCCATGCTCTTGACGACGACTCCAAACGAGAGCGCGCGAAACACGTAGGCAACGGCCAGCACGACGGACGCCCGTGCGGCGGCGCCCCAGTCGAGGTCCGCGAGGTCGACTTGATCGATGTCTTTGGCAATGCCCCAACCGACGAACCCGATGCAGGAAGCCACCACCACGAAGGCGAGGGCGTTCCTGGCTGGCCTACCGGGCGTCGTCGTCGTCATCGTAGGCGTTGAGTTCGGGCTGGAGGAAGCTCGCGAGCCAGTCGAACTGTGATGCCGAGCCCTGCTTGACCTCCGGAAGCGAGGCCTCGATACGGGCGCGAATCTCGTCGGTCGCGTTCAGAAATGCATCGACCTTCTCCATGAGAAAGTCGGTTCTGAGATCCGAGAAATCGAAACACCATTCTTCGATCCCAAATTGGGCGAGCACCTCTTTGTACTTGTGGCCCCAACCGAGGACCATGATCGGTCGCCCGAGTGAGAGCGCGGAGATCATGGCGTGAAACCGCGATGCGATCATGAAATCGACCGGTTCGAGGATGGCGCGAAGGGATTTCGTGTTCAGGTCTTTTTCCACGGGGACGACCAGGGCCCGCCGGTCGGCGCCAACGCCTGCGTGAACCTGGCGGACGATGGGGAGGTCGTTGTTGTGGAACGAGTCGGTCTGTTCGCGTGTCGCGTTCGGGTAGAGCACGACGCCGAGGCCGCGATCGAGAAGGGCCTCGGTGGTCTCTGTCATCACGCGGATGTAGTCGATCCCCTTCTTGTCGCACTTCTTGTGGACCACCGAGCTGACCGAGAGCGCAATGACGTTCGGCGTCTTGGTTCGAAGCGCACGGATCTCGTTGAGGAGCTCTGCCTCGTACTCTGGGTTCTCATCGGTGAGGCTGTCGCCATCCTGGAACGAAAACGCGATGTCGGGGGCGAGGGCGAGGCGGTCGCCGAGATCGAGGGCTTCGGTGGCTTCGAGTGACCCCGCGCCGCGGGCGAACACACGCGCGCACCGCCGGAGGATCCAGGTCGCACTCGTCCGGTTGAGCCAACCCTGAAAAAGACCCATCCCCTGAGACAGCTTCACGACGGGGATGCGGAAGAGCATTGCCGGCCAGTTGTTGAGTACGTTGAACGGGATGAACTTCTCGCGGCCGTCCGAAAACGAAATCCCCGAGAGGTCGATCAATGCGTTGGACTTGGCGAGTTCGCGAGGGCCCCGTGGCATCCAGGACCGAGGCCAATTGAGCCCGATGAGCCCGAGGGCACGGTCGACGAACGAGAACGGGAAGTAGAGCAGGACGAGCGCCTTCGGGCCCGCGTCGACGACCTCGACACCGAGGTCGTTACAAATCGCGCGGTCTTCTTTCGGGAAGTAAGAGTGGATGACGAACCGGCTGTCGGGCATCGTATCGCGAATCCGCCCAACGGTGGTGGTGAGCATGGCTTCCGCGCCTCGGTTTCCGGCAAGCGTTGCCCCGATCAAAGAGATTTGGTCACCCGGGGGAAACGGGCGGTAGAAGAACAGATTGAGCTGCTGGAGCCCTTTGAAGAAGTAGATGTAGATTCGAATGAAGAGCGTGGGGATTCTCCGAACCACGCCTTTGAGTTTGGGGTGGTGGGAGAACCAGTAGTTGAACAGCCCGAAGAACGCGATGAACCGGTCGAGGGCCGTCGTCGGAAGCCGCAGGGTGTCTTTGATCCGTATTCCGAAGAGCTTCCCGACCCTGGCGCGTGCCGAGATGTTGTAGTGGTACGTCAGCCCGCGGCTGTTCCCGTTGACGACGATCTTTGGCTCGACTTCATCGACCTCGAGGCCCTGTCGGACTTTGTCGAAGAGCGCCGCTCCCCGCTCGGTTCGGGTCACGACGAGCGTGGGCTTGGCCGCACGGCCCTTCATGTCGAGTGACCAGATGTCGCCCGTGCAAATGTCGCCATCGTACCCGTAGTGGTCCACGCAAGAGAGGCACTTTCGTTGCGAGAAAAAATGGAGGTTCTGGTAGTGCGTGAACGCCGAAGTCGGCGTCTCGAACTCGGCCCCGTCGCGCCCCACGCACGAGAGCGTCCCACGCCAGTCCCCCGTTCGGTAACGAAAGTCCTCGACTTCCTGCCACGGAATGCCGTGCCGCTCGACAAACAGCTTGGTGAGGGCGGGCTCGGAGTTGTGGCCACAGAACAGCGTGATGATGCAGTGGATCTTCTCTTGGAGCGCGGGGCTCTTGGCCATCTTCCGCCGAAGGTACGATGCGTCGCAGGGCACCGTGATGACGGCGAGCTTGCCCTCGAACGCATTGATCTTCGGCATCGCCTCTTTCGGGTAGCTCACCGCGCAGTACTTGCTGCCGCGTGCGTCGAGCACCTCCTTGCGGCTGGTGGCGATCACCGCCTCGGTGTCGGGCGACTCTGCGCCGTAGACCATGCGCCACACCAACACCCCGTCGACGATCCCCTGATCGAGCAGCGACAAGGCGATCTCTGACGTGGAGCCGCCCGACGCGGCGCCGTGGCGGACCTGGTCATCGG
Organism: Myxococcota bacterium; assembly: GCA_039028875.1. Classification (GTDB taxonomy): domain Bacteria; phylum Myxococcota_A; class Polyangia; order Polyangiales; family Houyiibacteriaceae; genus SG8-38. Next base: position 98,132 of record JBCCHE010000010.1, read on the forward strand.
AGGCGTGCGTCAGGTAGCAGGCCCGATGCGCCCCCAGGTAACGCATCACCTCTTCGTTCGTCCATGCGCGCATCGGCGTGAGTGCCGTCGGCATAGACGATAGCGACGAGGCCGTCCAGCTACCTACCGCCGAGGCCAGCGGTTGCCGTGAACGCTACTCTGCGGCGTCGTTCAGCGGCAACGCGACATCTCGACCGTGCGGCGCTTCGTAGTCGATCGTGGGCCCGAGCGGAACGATCCGGGTCGGGTTGATGGTCTCGTGGCTGCCGTAGTAGTGGCCCTTGATGTGGTCCATGTGGACCGTCTCGACAACACCTGGGACTTGGTAGAGCTCGCGGGTGTACGCCCAGAGATTCGGGTAGTCCACGAGCCTTTGTTTGTTGGCCTTGAAGTGGCCGTAGTACACCGGGTCGAAGCGGAGCAGGGTGGTGAACAGTCGCCAGTCCGCTTCGGTGATGGTGTCGCCAAGGAGGTAGCGGTGGCTCCCAAGGCGCTCCTCGATCCAATCGAGGGTGTCGAAGAGTTTCGTGAAGGCATCCTCGTACGCCTCCTGGGACGTGGCGAAGCCCGACTTGTACACGCCGTTGTTGACCGTGTGGTACACGCGCTCGTTGATTTCGTCGATCTCCGCGCGATGAGCCTCGGGGTAAAAGTCACCCGGCGTTGCGCCCAGGTGGTCGAATGCACTGTTGAACATTCGAATGATCTCCGAAGACTCGTTGCTGACGATGGTGCCCGTCTTCTTGTCCCAGAGGACCGGCACGGTGACGCGACCCGTGAAGGTAGGCTCGGCCGCGGTATACACCTCGTGTAGGAACTCCGCGTTGCCGATCGGGTCTCCCACCACCCCAGGGCCGTCCTGAAACGTCCACCCCTGGTCGCCCATGAAGAGATTGACCACCGAGACGCTGATCATGTCTTCGAGCCCCTTGAGCTTTCGAAAGATCAGCGTGCGGTGAGCCCACGGGCATGCGTACGACACATACAGATGGTAGCGGCCGGCCTCGGCAGGGTAGGCCTTCCCGCTTGGTGCGTTCTCTCCGTCCGGCGTGATCCAGTTTCGAAACTTGGCGTCGGCTCGAACGAACTTCCCGCCCGTGGCCTTGGTGTCGTACCAGACGTCACGCCACTGTCCTTCGATGAGTTTTCCCATAGTGCTCTCGTTCCTTAGAGGCGGCCCATCCGGCCGCTCTGGTAGTCGTTGAACGCGGTGATGATCTCTTCGCGCGTGTTCATCACGAACGGGCCGTACGCCACGACCGGCTCGTTCAAGGGCTCGCCCGCCAGGACCAGAACGCGTGCGCCGCGCTTGGCGTGGATCTGGACGGGTCCGCTGTCGTCACGGTCGAACGCGCCGAAGTGGCGCGAAGGGATCGCTTCGGCGTCGGCCCCTACGGCGACGTCGCCTTCGAGGGGAAAGACAAGCGTCGTCCATCCCGCCGGAAGCTCGACGTCGACCGGCCCATCCGCGTGGAACCGAAGGTCGAAGACGGTGATCGGGGTGTGCGTCTTGGCGGGGCCCTGGTTGCCGTCGAGCGTCCCTGCAATGACGCGCGCTTCGGCAGCGCCGAGCGCCACCCTCGGGAACTCCCGGTCGAGTAGTGGCTGATAGCGAGGCTCGCTCATCTTCTTGCTCGCGGGCAGGTTGACCCAAAGCTGTACCATTTCGAAGATCCCGCCTTGGTCGGCGAAGTCTTGGGAGTGCTTCTCTTCGTGCACCACACCGGAGGCAGCAGTCATCCACTGGACGTCGCCTGGGCCGATCTTCCCGCCGCCGCCCGCCGAATCGCGGTGCTCCACCTCGCCTTCGTACGCGAAGGTCACCGTCTCAAAGCCACGATGCGGGTGCTCGCCCACGCCCCGGCGCCAGGGCGACGCGTCGAACTCGCGCTTGGCCGCGTGGTCGAGGAGCAAGAAGGGGCTCAACATCTCAGCGCCCATCTGGGGCCAAAACACGGTCTTCACGAAGAAGCCGTCGCCGACCCAGTGCTCAGGACCCGGTGCGAAGACGCCCTTCAAGGCACGAGGGCGGGTGCGGATGGCCTTGGCTTCGGTTGGCATGTCGTCCTCCTTCGGGTTCGTCGCGGTGCGGCCCCAGAGCCGCCCCGCGAGGACCGCGCCAGCAGCGGCCACGATGGCCGCGCCCAATGTCGCCAGCACGCCTCGTCGGGTGGTCTCGGTTGCCATGAGCCGAACCTAACGGCTTCAGCGCCTTGGCGGGAGACCGCAGACGCTTGACCTTATGTTGCGAAAAAGCAACTCTGTGCACCCAATGCACGTAGACAAGGACAATATCGCAACTTTTGTCGAAGTGATGCGGCGTCACAGCCTCGCCGCCGCCGGGCGCCATCTTGGGGTGCCGAAGTCGACCGTCAGCCGCCGGCTGGCGCGTCTCGAGGAGCAGCTCGGGGCCAAGCTCATCCATCGCGATGCGCGGCGGGTGACGGCCACGGGGGAGGGCACCCGGTTCTACGAGTCGGTGGTCGATGCGGTCGACGCCCTCGATACCGCAGTCGCTTCGATCGAGCAGAGCACGACCGACCCGGTGGGCACGGTCCGGGTCACCGCGCCGGCGGACCTCGGTCGTCTGTTGCTGATTCCCCAGTTCGCAGCGTTCCTCGAACGGTACCCCGACATCTCGCTCGACTTGGTGTTCACGAACCGGTTCGTCGACCTCGTTCAAGAGGGCGTGGATCTCGCGCTTCGCGCCGGCCGTGTCACCGACCCGAACCTGATCGCGCGAAAGCTCTTTCCGTCCGACTTTCGGTTGGCCGCCCGGGCGGGCACCGAGCTCGATTGTCGAGACATCACGGACCTCGAGCAAGTGCCGTTCGTGCTCTACCGGTGTCGTGGGCGCACGCAGGTCGTTCGCCTCGTTCGTGACGCCGAGGGCGACGATCCCGAAAGCGTCTCGTTGAGCGTGTCGGGCCGCGTAAACGTCGACGACTACAGCGCAATGGTCGAGCTCGTAGCCGCGGGGCAGGGCATCGGGTTGATGCCCGACGTTCACGTCATCGATGGCGAAAAGACCGGTCGCCTCGTGCCGATCTTTCCTGAGTGGTCCCTACCGTCACCGCCGATTCACGTCGTCTACTCCACGCGCCAGCTGCCGGAGCGCGTACGGCTTTTGATCGACTTTCTTTGTGAGGCCTTCACCTTGCCGGGTTCGGGCACGTTACCGGGCCCGGCGTCGTGAGCGGGCTCAGCGCGTCCCCTTGGCGCGCAGCAAGCCTCGCGGCGCGACCGTGTAGATCGGTTCTTGTTGAAGGCCGCACGCGTCGAAGATCTCGTTCGCGCAGGCGACCCCCGACGTAAACGCCGCCTCCATGTGTGTCATCGGATACGGAAGCTTCACCCAGTCTCCGGCCGCCAGCATGCCTTCGATCGGGAGTCGAGGCTCGGGCCGCAGGGCGCGCTGACCCGGTGAGAACGCCGGAAAGTCGTGATTGACCTGCAACACCTCGTGGCGGATCTCCATCCCCGAAAGCTCCGGAAAGTAGTAGTCGAGGTCTTCGAGGAACGCCGCGCGAACATCGCTGACGTCGGGGCTCAGCGCGTATGAGTGGAGCTCGAGGACTGCGCCGCCGTGGCGCGCCGCCCACGTTCGGGCTTCGTCGGTGATCCGGTGGTACGCGGTGACCGAATCGAGGACGATGCGCCTCTCGACATTCGTGAACGTGGGAAGCTCGGGTCGAATGTCCCGGTCGGTCCAAAGCCGCCACACGGCATACCCGTGCGACGTCCGCAGCCCCTGGAGTTTCGTGGCGAGCGCTGGCGCCTCCTTGGCGATCCATGGGGAACCGGACACGATCGTGTGCACGCCCGGAATGCTCGCGGCAAGGACCACCCAGTCGTAGTCTTCGCCGTCCACCACAAACCGCCGGGAGCCACCCCGCTCGATGCGCTGCACGTCTCGGTCGAGGTGAATCGCCACGCCAACGTCCTCGAGGTGCGTTCGGATGGGGCCGACGACGGCGCTCTCGTAGTCGCCGGCGGGGTAGTCGTACATCAGGCCGAGGTCATGGCTGAGGTAGTAGAAATGAAACGCGCGCAGGACGTCGGCTGCCGACAGGTCTGTTTCATCCGAGAAGAAGGCGCGTGCGAACGTTCGAAACGACACGCGGAGCTCTGCCGGCAACGCGGCCTCGTCGCAGAGGGTTTGAAACGTCGTGTCATCGAACTCGGCGTAGGTCTGTTCCATGTCGAAGCGTACAAACGACTCGAGTCGGCTTCGCGTTTTCTTCGCGGTGACATCCCGCCACCGAAAGAAACCACGACGCGCGAGATCGACGATATTCAACACCGGGACCGACAGGACATCGCCGAAGCTCCAACTTCGCCCCTCGGAGTCGATGATCAGGTAGTCTTCGATCGCGCGGAAGCCTTTCGAGATCTCGAGCTCGTCGAGAAAACGATTGAGGTTGTAGTACTGGCGAAAGAAGGCGTGAAAGCCGTGGTCCACCGTCTGCGACTCGTCGCCCACCACTTCTTTCCAGGCGCCGATCTTGCCGCCGAGGTAAGGGTTTCGTTCGTAGAGCGCGACCTCGATCCCGCGGGCCCCGAGGGTGGCCGCCGCACCGATGCCGCCGAGGCCGCCGCCGATGACCGCGACGCGTGGCGGCGACTCCGTCACCAATCGCGGCCGTGTCGAATCCACCGCATTCGCCGCGTGCCGGTAACCGCCGAGGCGCCACGAGACAACCCCCGCGGCGCGGCGCCTTGCCCATCCGGAGCGCACGGACCACACCAACAAGGCTCCGACGGCGAGGGCGGCCCCGAGCCCAACTAGTAGCGAAGACACCCGATTCCCGTAACAAATCCAACCACAAAGGCAATTCCCCGGCCGGTCGCCGGCCGGTCGATGAAGCACTCGTTTATATTTTGTATAGGTCTTGTCAAAATCACGTTGTGGTCGTAGAAAACAATGCAAGTCTTGGCAAGCCGTGAACGACCCCGTCGACATTGCTGTCCTTGGAAGCGGTCCCGCGGCCCTTGCGGTGGCCGGCGCCCTGCGGTCTCGTGATGCGTCGGTGCTCTTGGTGGCACCCGAGCCCCGCGCCTCCTGGAAGCCGATGTATGCGATGTGGCGCGACGAGGTACCTCGTTCGCTCGAGCACGCGGTCGAGCGGTGTTGGGAGGGCACGTCGGTCCGAACCCCTCAAGGCACCCATCCAGTGGGGCGCGCATACGCGAAGCTCGATACTGCCCGGTACCAGGCGAGCCTGTGGGGCGGCCTCGACGACGGCGATGTCGAGGTCGTCGCCGACCGTGTCGTCGCCGTCGACGAAACACCGATCGGCGCGGACGTCCGGACGGCATCGGGAGCGCAGCGGTCGGCTCGGGTGGTGGTGGACGCCTCGGGCGCCGAAACCCCATTCGTCGAGCGGGTCCACGCCCGGCCACCCGCCTACCAAATGGCCTACGGGCTGCTCCTCGATGCCCGAGGTCACGGATTCGACCGGCGACAAGCCGTGCTGATGGACTTCGTGCCGGCGGACCCCGAAGCGCCCGACCCGGCGTCGTTCCTTTACGCCCTGCCTCTCGATGGCGACCGACTGTTCCTCGAAGAAACTTCGCTGGCCCGCCGACCTGCGATGGCCATGACTGACTTGGCGGCAAGACTCGAACTCCGCTTGGCCACCCATGGCCTCGAGCAGGCAACCCGGGTCGCCGAGGAGCACTGTCGGATCCCGATGGGCCTTGGTCTGCCCAAACCGAAGCAGCGGGTTGTCCCGTTCGGAGCGGCGGCGGCCATGGTTCATCCTGCCTCCGGGTATCTTCAAGCGCACATCCATCGAAAGGCGCCGGTCGTGGCCGACGCGATCCTGTTGGGCCTGAGGGCTGGGGGTGGGCACGACGCGACGGCACGTGCGAACGAGGCGGTGTGGTCGACCGCGGAACGCAAGGCTTGGGAGCTCTACGCCGTGGGGCTCGAATCGCTCGTGAGCATGAGCGCCGCGCAGATGGGCGGGTTCTTTCATGGCTTCTTCTCGCTGCCTATGGCCTCGTGGTCCGGCTACCTGGCCGGAACGCTCGCGCCGCCTGCCTTGCGGACCGTGATGAACGAGGTGTTCCGCACCCTCCCGCTTCGTCTTCGTTGGCAGCTCTTGCGTTCGAGCGTGACGAAGGGCGCCGCCCCGCTCGCTCGCTCCCTCGTGCCTCGGACCCAAGATGAACCGATCTCCTGACCGCGCGACATCGACCGCAGCCTCCGGATCGGCATTGTTCGATCATCCGGAGTGTCTCCGACGTGCGCAGCAATGCATGGCAGAGCTCGCCGGCGACGCGCAGCACGACCCGGGCGCCCGCATGCTGCACGACCACCTCGCCGCGGGCGGCAAGCATCTACGCGCGAGGCTTGCCTTGGCCGCTTGCCAGGCGCTCGGCGGCCACGCATCCGACGCAATCCATTGGGCCGCCGCCGTGGAGCTGCTCCACAACGGATCGCTCGTCCACGATGACATTCAGGACGAAGACGTCATGCGGCGCGGCAAACCCGCCCTGTGGGCGCGCCACGGTGCAGCGCAAGCGATCAACGCGGGGGACCTTCTGTTGATGTTGCCGTTTCGTGCGCTTGCGGGGTACCCGAGTGAGCTCCAGGTCGCGTTGATTCAACGGCTCGCCCGCGGGGCCGAGGCCACCGCGCGTGGCCAGATCCGTGAGCTTGTATCCTGCGAAGCGGCAGCGGCGGGCTGGGATGAGTACCTCGCCGCGGCTTCGGGCAAGACAGGGACGCTCTTCGCGCTTCCGGTGGAGGGGGCAGCGATGATCGCGGGGATCCCCCACCCGAGGGCAGAAGCGATCGCCGCCACGTTCGCCTCGATCGGGGTGCTCTATCAACTCCAAGACGATCTGCTGGATCTCTTTGATGCCAAGGGCCGCGGAACCGCTGCGGGCGATCTTCTGGAAGGGCGTCTGAGCGCGCTGGTGCTCGCCCACTTCGAGCGCTACCCGGAAGAGCGGGCGCCGATGCTCTCCTTTCTCCGGACCCCCCGATCCGACAAATCGGTCTTGGAGATCCAGCGCTGGAAAGACCGTTTGGCTTGCGGTGGCGCCGTTCCGCACCTGCTCGCACGGATCGATGCGCTGGCGGCCGAGCTGCGCCATGCTGAGGCGCTCTCGCCAGCTTCGCCCATCCGTGGCGTCGCCGAGCGGCTGATCCGCATCGTACTCGACCCTCTTCAACCTTTTCGCTCGACCGCAAGAGCGACAACCCACGCCTAGGAGACCCTGTGAGCCAACACGCCATCGTCATCGGAGCAGGTTTCGGAGGACTCGCCGCGGCGGCTCGGCTGCGTGCGATGGGTCACGACGTGACTGTGCTCGAGGCCGGGCCGCAACCGGGCGGGCGCGCCCGTGCGTTTACCCAAGACGGCTTCCACTTCGACGCCGGACCCACGGTGATCACCGCGCCCTACTTGTTCGACGAGCTGTTTGAGCTTTTCGGCAAGCGCAGCGAGGACTACTTCGACCTCGTTCCGGTCGACCCGTTCTATCGTGTGGTCTTCCCGGACGGTCGCGCATTCGACTACGTCGGCGACGACGAGCGCCTCTTTGCGGAGATCGCCAAGTTCAACCCTTCGGACGTCGAGGGTTACAAGAAGCTGGTCGCGCATTCGAAGCGCATCTTCGATATTGGCTACACCCAGCTTGCCGACGTCGATTTCTCGAAGTTCGGCGACATGATGAAGATCGTGCCTGACCTGGTTCGGCTTCGCGCCTACAAGAGCCTCTACGGCCTCGTGTCCCATTACATCAAGGACGACGCGCTCCGCCAGGTGTTCACGTTCCAGCCCTTGTTGATCGGCGGCAACCCGTTTCGCGCCCCCGCGATCTATTTGTTGATCCACTGGCTCGAGCGGAAGTGGGGCGTTCATTTCGCCATGGGCGGCACAGCGTCGATCGTGGGAGGGCTGACGAGGTTGCTCGAAGAAGAAGGCGTGACGGTGGCGCTCAACGCCCCGGTCGCGCAGATCCAAACCCAGGGCGGCCGCGCGGTTGGGGTCGAGCTCGAGAACGGCACGTCGATGGCGGCCGATTTGGTGGTGGCCAACGCAGATCCAGCGATGGTCTACACCCGGCTCATCCCCGCCGCTGCGCGGAGGAAGCACAGTGACAGTTCGGTGGCCCGCAAGCGCTACTCGATGAGCCTCTTCGTCGGCTACTTCGGGACGAACAAGACGTATCCCGACCTTGCCCACCACTCGATTCTGCTGGGCCCAAGGTACCGCGAGCTTCTGACCGACATCTTCGACCGGAAGCACCTCGCCGATGACTTCTCGCTTTACCTGCATGCGCCGACGCGGACCGATCCGAGCCTGGCGCCCGAAGGAGGCGAGAGCTTCTACGTCCTGTCGCCCGTCCCGAACCAGTTGAGCGGCCTCGACTGGTCCGTCGAAGGGCCGCGATACATGGACAAGATCCTCGATGTCCTCGACGCCGAGCATCTTCCAGGCCTCCGCAACAACCTCGCAACCCAGTTCCACGTGGATCCCACCTATTTCGAAACCGAGCTTCGTTCGTACCAGGGCGCCGCGTTTGGGCCGGAGCCGGTGCTTCGGCAATCGGCGTACTTCCGGTATCACAACGCGTCCGAAGATCTCGAAGCGCTGTACTTTGTGGGGGCAGGCGTGCATCCTGGAGCGGGGCTGCCGGGGGTTCTCTCCTCTGCCAAGGTGCTCGAGAAGGTGGTCCCAAGGCCCGAGCGAGCGACGGAGGCCGTTCCGGTGCCCGAAGTGATGAGCGCATGACCAACAGTCTCACGACGGAGCAACGGGCCGAGCAGTGGCAGATGCTCGCGTTCCACGCGCGTTCGTTTCGATGGGCCGCGGCGTTTCTCCGGCCCGGCCACCGGGAGCGGGTGGCCGCGCTCTATGCGTTTTGTCGGGCTGTGGACGATCTCGCTGACAGCGAGTGGGTCACCGAGGAGTCCCGTCGCGACCTCGATCAGATCTGCGACGCGCTCGACGCCGAGCTCGAGGGGCGGGATGCATGGCCTCCAAACTACTTCTGGTTCCGCGGGCTGTGCGTCGAGAGCGGCATCGATTTCCGTGTCGTCCGCGAGCTGATGGCCGGCATGAAGTCCGACCTCGCCACGGTTCGCATGCAAAGCGATCGTGAGCTCTTGCGGTACTGTTACCGGGCCGCCGGTACGGTCGGCCTGATGATGTGCTCGGTCTTCGGGGTCCGCGACCCGCGCGCTCAGCGGCACGCGATCGATCTCGGCATCGCGATGCAACTCACCAACATTTGCCGTGATGTGATGGAGGACGCCGAGTCGGCCCGCGTATACCTCCCCGCTGAGCGCCTCACCGTGTACGGCGTCGAACCGAGCGACCTCGTAAGCGGCACGATCGACCCGGACGGGGTGAGCTTGGTCGTGAGTGAGCTGATCGAGATGTCCGAGTGCTACTACCGAAGCGGCGACTCGGGAATGACCTACCTTCCGCGCCGCGCGCGGCTCGCTGTGTTAATCGCGAGCCGGCTCTACCGCGGCATCGGAAGGCGTCTTCGTGCAAAGCAGGACTGCAACCCTTTCATCGGTCGTGTCGTCGTGCCCTGGTATGCCAAGCTCCGTCTGGTCGCCGCCGCCACCGTGAGCTGGGTTCGGCTGTCGTGGCGCTCTCGGCGCTCCCGTCGGCCGAACGGCCCGAACCAGCTCCACAGCCACCTCGAGGGGCTTCCGTATACGGCGTCTGCGAAGCCCCGAAAGACCCCGTCGCTTCCGCCACCGAACTCTACTGGCAAGCCGCCATCCCCCGAAGTAAATCCTGTCGGTCATGCAGTGGGACACCCTCATTAAGCGCGCGCTGGTCTTCGACGGGACCGGCGCCGCACCCTCCGAACGCGACGTCGCCCTTCGACAAGGGCAGGTCGCCGAGGTCGGCGTCGATCTTCCAGCCGACCAAGCACGAGAGACGATCGACGCCAAGGGCCGCTGGCTGATGCCAGGCCTCTGGGACATTCACACCCACCTCGACCTCGAGGTGGAGCTCGACCCGGGCCTCACCGAAGTCGTCCGCCACGGGACCACGTCCGCCGTCGTGGCGAACTGTTCGATCGGCGTTCCCTTCGGCCGGCAGAACGAGAGCGGCCACGACCCTGTCGTGTCTTGTTTTGCGCGCGTCGAGAACATCCCAAAGGCCGTGTTACGCCGATGTGCCGAGAGCATCACCTGGGACAACCCCAAAGACTACCTACGGCACTTCGAAGAGATCCCACTCGGCGCGAACATCGTTCCGATGATCCCTCACTCGATGCTTCGGATCGAAGCGATGGGGATCGATCGCGCGGTCTCAGAAAGGGCCAACGAAGAAGACCTCCTCGCCATGGAGTCGATCCTCGATCAGGCGATGCAAGACGGGTACGCCGGGTTCTCGACCGACGGTCTGCCGTTTCACTACCTCTCGAACGACCCTTACCGCAAAACCAAGATCCCGGCGCATCACGGGGACTACCGGGAGCTCAAGCGCCTCACCAGCGTGACCCGCAAGTACGGCCGGGTTTGGCAGGCGACCCCCGAAAAAGACAACCCACTCAAGGTGGTCCGGGCATTCTTGCTCACCAGCGGCCGGTTCTTCGGGCGCCCGCTCAAGCTCACCGCGGTGGCGGCGCTCGATGTGGTCACCAACCGCTTCCTTGCGAAGATGGGGGTCGCGCTCACGCGTCTCTTGAACTCCCGCTTCCTCGACGGTCGCTTCCGGTTGCAGGCTCTTGCGGCCCCTTTCCTCGTGTACGCCGACGGGCCCATCACGCCGCTCGCCGAGGAGCTGCCGGCACTTCGAGAGCTCAATGAAATCGACCTCGACGACCGGGAAGGGCGCCTTCGGCTCCTCAACGACCCGGGATTCGAGAAGCGCTTCCGCCGCATGTGGTTTCACGACAAAAAGGGTTTCTCGGTCGGGCGCATCAAGCGCTGGCTTCGGGTGATGGACGATAGCTTCAGCCGCGAGCTCGAAGACATGGTGATGACCGACCGCCCGCTTGCCGTGTGGGAAGGGCAGACGCTCCAGCAAGTCTACGAACGATTGCTCGCTTGGCAGGTCACGGGGGAGGGCGCCCGCGACGCGGACGAGCAAGCGGCATTCGAGAGCTTTCCGAGCCCTGCTGGCGATGACTGCGCCTTCTTCTTGCACCTGCTCAAGCGGTTCGACACCGACCTTCGCTGGTCGTTCATGGCCGCCAACGACGACGAAGACCGCATGGCCAGGGTGCTGTTCGACCCACAGATGCTCCCGGGCTTCAACGATTCGGGCGCGCACCTCACGAACATGGCGTACTACGACGGAAACCTTCGCGGCTTGCAGATCGCGCAGCGGCGCTCGCTCGCGCAAGTGGCGTCGCACATCGAGCGGCTCACTTCCGTTCCAGCGCGCTTCTGGGGCATCGACTCGGTGGGGACTATCGCACCCGGGCAGCAGGCCGACGTGATCCTCATCGACCCGGATGCGCTCCGGGCGTACGACTCCGAGTCACAGACGGTGTTCGCGTACCGTGAAGCGGTGGGTTCCGAGCAGATGCTGAACCGGTCCGATGGGGTCGTCACCGACGTCTGGATTGCGGGCGTGCCGGCGTGGCGCGACTCTCGAGCAACCGATCATCTCGGGCAGACGCGCATGGGGCGCGCCCTCACCGTACGCGCCGAGGCATAGCGGCTTTCCGCGCGCGTTCTCCTTCAGCGAGCAGGTCCGAGGCGGCCGAGCGCGACGGCTAGGGCACGATGTCGTTCGGGCATCGGACCTCGATGCACAAGGTCTTCACGCATGCGCCGTCGGTGGCGTCGACACAGACCTGATCTTCCCCAGGACGTGTGCACTCGTACGTCGCGTCTTGGGTGACGACATTGTTGGGCAGGTTCATGTTCTGGTCGTCGGTGATGATGCCGAACAGCGCCCGCATCTCGAGCGTGAGTGGCAACGGAAGGGCGTCGGTGTCTTGGGCACGGCTCTCCACCCTCGTCGTGGTGTTGCCTGGCGCGATGTTCGACGGGATCGCGTTGATGACGAACAGCATTGGACACACGTTCGGAGGGATGTCGCTCGGGCACTGGACGGTGATACACCGCCGTTGATCGCAGGCGGGGTCCCCATCGCTGGCATCGACGCACATCTCGACCGGCCCTGATTCGCCGCAGAAGAACGTCGTATCGGTCACAAATCGATCGCCGAAGACCCCGGTGTCGGCACTCAACTCGGTACGGAGCGCTTCGGGGAAGTTGTCAGGGTCGTCGACATCGACGCGGATTTCGGCGCTGTTGTCGCCAGGCTCGATGGTGATGGGGTTGGCGGTAAACGACGCAATGCTCGGACAGGTGTTGTTGAGCGGGGTTCCGGGGCAAAGCACCGTGGTGCACTGCTGGATGTTGCAAGCCGAGTCGCCGTCGCTCACGACGACGCAAATCTCGATGATGCCGCCAACGTCTTCATCACAGGTGTAGGTCGTTTCGCTTGCCGTCGGGTTGGCGATGGTGCCGTAGTTGGCGGAAAGCGTCGTCGTCAAACCCGAGGGGTTATCGTCCGGGTCGCTGGCGGAGACGCGGATGGTGGCGGTCTCGCCTTCTCCAAGCTCGTCCGGCGTCACACTGAACTCGGACAGCAGGGGGCAGTCGTTCTTCAGGTTCGGGCAGATGACCTCGGTGCATCGTGTCTCCGAGCATTCGAGGGGGTCGCGCAAACGTACGTGCGGTGGGCGAATGGCCTGTGTGCTCGAACCGATCCCGCTGCTCGTGACCTCGGGGACGGTGCCGACGCCGGCTTCGGGCATGCCACCTTCCGGGACGCCGCCGTCGGTGCCCCCGTCTGGGATTCCTCCGTCGGGCACACCGCCGTCACCCCGCGGGTCGACGTACTTCGCGTTGGCGCACACCTCGACCGGGCCTGCGACATCGAACGCGCACGTATACGTCGTCTCGAGCGCGAATGGGTCGCCGAAGGTGCCGCTCTCGGCCGTGAGCTCGGTAATGATCGACAGGCCGTTTTCCGGTGTGGGGTTGTCGACCTCGACGGTGATGGTGGTGCTGTTCTCACCGTCCGGTATTTCGACGGCGCCTGGAACGATGGTCGCTTCGGGGCACAGCGCAGGGTCGGCGGGGCAGCCGCTCGCAAGTGACAGCAGCACCACGCAAGGGAGCAGCGCTTTCCCTATCCATCGAACAACGGGCATCAGTTCGAGTCCCTTTGTACCCGATTCGCGCGAAGTTGGGGCGAACAATTCGGCGTCAAAGACCACGCGAAGTCGTGAGTTACCCCACCAAAACACACATGCTGCGACGCACCCCGGGACGTACCGGCGGTGCATCGCGTCGGTGCATGTCCGTTAACGGCAAGACCCGCGAACCAAGAGGTCCGCGGGTCCCGCGCGTCGCACCGTTTGGTGCTTACTGAATGGGACAGCTGATGAGGTCGCCGTCGGGTGTGACGGCGGCGGCCGTCTCAGGCTCCCCGTCGTCGTTCTCGACCTCGGTCTCGATGCCCATCACGCACTCGATACCGACGACGATCGTCGGGCCCGCGCGAACCTTGATGCCCTGCTCGATGGGCGCGGTCGGAGCCGGCGTCGGGATGTCATAGATGTCCTCCCCAGGGGGCAGGGAGCTGTTGCTGAGCCCCATGTCCGCCCAGCCGAAGAGCACGCTGCCCTCGGAGTCGGCGAGGTAGGTCTGGGCGGTCTGAAGGAATGGCAGCTCGAGATCGCCATTCACACAGAACCCGTTGAGGTCGCACTGCATGAGCTTGCCGAGCATGTCGCACTCGCCGCCCTCATCGCAGTCCTCGCTGATCGGCACGTCGACCAAGATGGTCTGAATGCACTCGAAGAAGCCGTTTGCGCAATCCTGATCCGTTTCGCACTCGGTTCCGATCTCCTCACAGATGCCGACGAGACCTGGAACAAGCGCGCCAACGTCGGGGGGCAGGAACACGCCTGGGGTGTCAACACCCTTGGCGATCAACGACTGCGTCTGGCTCCCGCCAGCACCACCGGCACCGCCAGCGCCCGCGCTGCCACCGGCGCCAGCGCTGCCGCCGCCCATGCCGCCGTCACCGCCGGCACCGCCGCCGCCAGCGCCGCCGCCGCCCATGCCGCCCGAACCCGCGACTTCAACCGCGCCGGTCCGAACCTGGACGATCACCTGGGCATCGAGAAGGGTTGCCTGGGAGACACCGCCCGGGACGACGCCCTGCGCGACGTCCAGGAACGCGGCTGGGAATGAAAGGCTTCCAGAAAGGTTGGCCGAGAACTCGGAGCCCGCGGGAATCGGTGTCGCGACTTCGACGCTCAGGTCCGCCGGGATGATCGACACGGCGCCCGTGAAACTGTTCGCGCAGCCAAACGTGATGCTGCGGCTGCCTTCGTCGGTGCAGCCATCGGTCGCGCCGGTACCGCCGCTGCCGCCGCCGCCGGCACCTCCGGTCGCAGTGGCGCCCGAGCCGCCGTCTCCCCCACCGTTGTCACTGTCATCGGAGCATCCGAGCCCCAACGTCATCAAGCACAAGCTCAAACTCACCACGAGATAAGAACGCATCATCGCACACTCCTTACGCCTGGAATCGACGGCACTACCGCCGCGCCGGCGCATCATACTCGCATCGCCCAAAACATCGCAAGGTGCGGCGCACCGGGGCTGCCCGACGCGATCATCCGTACGGGATTGGCTGGAAACGGCCCCCAAGACGAGAAAACCCGCGAGCCTGGGGCCCGCGGGTCTCTACGTGTTGGGCGGCTCCCAGGGAGCCAGTGGGCCTAGTTGATTGGGCAGGCGATCAAGCCCGAATCTGGTGTCGGGCAGGCCACGTCGGTGGTCAGGGTGCACGGCGCGGTCGCGCAATCGGCGTCGCTCACGCAGCCCTCACCCGAGGCGCAGATGCCGCCTTCGGTGGCGCCGGCGCACTGAATCGGGACGAAGAGACCCGAAGCGTTCACGCGAATGCCGATCGGGTCGGGCGGGGTCGCGAAGACCGCTGCCGGAAGGTCGTAGCAACCGTCAGGCATGAACGAGTCTTGGCAGCTCGGTGCCGCCGCCGGGCAAAGGACCAGCCCGGGCACGCCCTGGTCGGCCCAGCCGAACAGAACCTCACCGCTGGCATCCGCCGTGAAGGAACCGGAAGCCTCTTCGAACTCGATGATGAGGTCGCCGACGATGCAGAACCCGTTGTCGGAGCACTGGGTGCCGGGGGGGTCGTTGGAGTTGCCCTTGCCGGCCATGTCGCAGACACCGCCCACGGCGCAGTCGAAGCTCGTGGGAAGGTCGGCGAGGACCGTCTCGACGTTGCACATGAAGAACCCGCCCGCGCAGTCCAGGTCGCTCGTGCAGATGCCGCCAATGGTGTCGCAGGTGAGAACGAGACCCGGTGTCAGGGATGTCGGGTCCGCTTGGAGCGGCACGTCTGCGCCGGTGGCGCCCGAGCGAATCTGAACCGTCGACACGATGTCGACGAGCTCTGCCTGCTCCACACCGCCCGGGACCACGCCCTGGGCCGCGTCGAGGAAGAACTCGGGGAAGACGCCGACGCCGTCGAAGTCTGCCGTGAAGTCCTGGCCGCCGCTGATCACGCCCACGTTGTTCACCTCGAGGGTGAAGGGGAAGGGCGACTGTGCCGCAGTGACGCTGTTGGTGCAGGCGACGCTGACGATGGCCGACTGGGAACCACAGGGCTCCGCGGCCGACATGCACTCGTTGTTCTCGCAGGTCTCACCGGCGCCGCAGTCGCCAGCGTTGTTGCACTCGACGCAAGCGCCGAAGCCGTTGCAGACCCGCGTGTCTTCACAGGTCGTGCCCTCGGGCTGATTGCCCTCGCTGCACTCCTCGGCGATGCACTCGTTGATGGTGCACTCGTTGCCGTCCTGCGGGCAGTCCTCGTTGACGGTGCACTCGGGCGGGACGACGCACATCTGATCCATGCAGACTTCGCCTTCGCCGCAGTCGCCGTCGCCACGGCACTCGACACAGGTGTTGAGCTCGCAGACGCCCGGGTCGCAGTCGTCGTCGATCACGCAGTCGACGCAAGTACCGGAGCCGTCACAGACGCGGGTGCCTTCGCAGACCTTGCCCGCCGGCTCGTTGGTGGGATCGCACATCTCCATCACGCAATCGTTGAGCGTGCACTCGTTGCTGTCTTGCGGGCAGTCGGCCGCTTCCATGCACTCCGCGGGGACGATGCAGGTGTTGGCATCGCAAACCTCGCCCATGTCGCAGTCTTCGTTGACGAGGCACTCGACGCAGACGTTGATGTCGCACACGCCGTCGGGGCAGTCGTCGCTGGTGAGGCACTCGACGCAGTTGCCCTGGCCGTCGCAGACACCGTCGCCGTTGTCACACGGGTCGCCGCCCTGCGCGTTTTCGGGGACACAGCTGCCCTCGATGCAGAGGTTGGCCGTGCACTCGTTGGAATCCTGAGGGCAGTCCTCGTCGACCACGCACTCGGGGGGAGCGCCGCCAGCGCCACCCGCGCCGCCAGCACCACCGGAGCCACCGGCACCGGCCGTTCCGCCAGCACCGCCAGCACCACCTGCGCCGCCGGCACCACCCGCGCCACCAGCACCGGCCGTTCCGCCAGCACCACCGGCACCACCGGCACCGGCCGTTCCACCAGCGCCGCCAGCACCACCGGCACCCGCGCTACCGCCAGCACCACCGGTGCCACCACCGGTGCCGCCCGTGCCACCGCCCGACACGCAAGTGACGGGGACGGTCCAGGAGCTCATGCAGTATTCGGAGTCATCGTCTGACACGGTGATGGTGATCATGTCGACACCCTCAGCCGTGCACGTGTACGTGGTGTTCGCCGCCGTGGGGTTGGCGATGGAGCCGCTGTTGGAGGTCCAGAGGTAAGACACGGGGTCGCCTTCCTGGTCGACCGCCGCCGATGCCAAATCGATGTCGTTGCCCACCGACGTTTGGAGTGGGGACACCACCACTTTGGTGAGCTCCGCGCAGATGTTGAACTTCCCGTTGACGCGCACACCGCCGAAGCGCTCCGGCTTCTTGCAGTTGAGCATCACGTGGACCTCGGTCACTTGGCCGACCGAGATGTTGAAGTTCGCTTCACCCTTGCAGGTAAGCTGCCCGTCGGTGGAGACCGCCTCCATCTCGATCAGGTAGCCGGTTCCTTCCGGGATCCCGAAGACCTCGACGGACGCGGTTGACCCGGGGGCACTTGTGTTGATGGTGCCCATCATGTCTTCCATGTCGCCGCCGCTGATCTTCCACATGACCTCGTCGATCATGAAGCCGTCCGCGACTGTGAGGTCGAGGGCCAACGACCCACCGGAGTTGGTGTCGCTGCTTGTGGAGCAACCGACGACAGTTAAGACAGCGCCAAGGACGAACGAAATCCAGCGCATGGGATGGGAACCGAGCATGAAGGGCCTCCTCTAACGGGGGTGGGGCTAGGGACAAACGGGAAGGCGACGCTAACATCGATGGAGTTGGCGTTTCAAGCCCGATTAACCGCCAAAAGGGCCTGATTGGACTCTAGGTGGGCTACCTCACAAAGGCGCCCCGCGAGGACGGTCCCGACGGGTTCGGGGTTCTCTCGATATCCAAGTAAATCCAGGCGCTTGGCGCGACGAACGTCGTGAGCCGCTGTGTGACTTGGACGGCCCCTGTGGGCTTGATTTGTCCGACGAAACAGCAACACTGCGGTTCCCGTCAGTCGAGCCAGGGGAAACCCGCGGCTGATGGCCATTCCTAACCTATTTGTCGGAGCGCACACCTCGATGACCACCAACCCGTTCAATCTCAGCAAAGCCATGTTCGTCGCCGTCTGCTTCACCGTTGGATGCACCGGAAGCGGTGCCATGGGGTGCAGTGGCGATGGCGGCCCGTCGGCGAGCGTCGACTCGTCGCTCATCGGCATCTACGACATCGACCAGTATCGAGGTAGCCCGTTCGATCCGCAGACCGGGGTCCCGGTTCCGGATTCGTGCGATCAGCTCGACGACATCCCGTCGCTCGGCGCGTTTCTGGTGATCTACAGCTTCGTGCTGAACGACAACCCCGATGAGGCCCGCCTCGGCGGGGCGTTCTGCCAAAACGAAGACCAGTGCCGGACGATCGCCCAGACGGCGGAAGAGCCGCCCATTGGCTACCGCTTCGAGCAAGGCAGCGACGCCACCTTGTGGACCGGGTTCGCGATCGCGAGCCAGGGTGCCTCGGCCGATCAGTGCACCGCCGATGTGCAAACCCACACGATGACCAGCGGCGACAACACGATCAGCATCAATACCGACACGCAAGAGACCGTGTTCGCACCGATGGTCGAAGGCGAAAACGCCACGTGTTCCGTCCGCGATGCGCTTACGTCGCTGACGCCGGAGCTTCCGTGCAAGTCGCGCATCGTGCTCGACGCCACGCGTAGCGCCGACCTCTAGGCCCGCGAACGAAGGAGCCGCGTCCTCGGGCGCGCCAACCGCTACTCGAAGCGGTTTGTGCGTACCCAGTCGACGTTGGTGTCGACGCTGTGGAGCCAAATCGCGTGCGCGTGACGGTCCGCGTCGACGGCGATGATCGGAAAGCTCGCCGTTCGCTCGAGGTTGTCGATCAGCTCGGCATCCATCCAGCCGGTGCCGGGATCGAGGCGGTTGCTCCACACGCTTCCCCAGCCTTCCCACTCCTGGCGCCAAACCACGAAGGCGTTGCCCGCCGAGTTTACGTCGAGCCTGGGGGTGACCGCGTCGCTGTCGCGCGGGTCTTCGAACACGCCGACCATCTCGGGCGGAATCGGGTCTTCGATGAGCTCCGGCGTGCCCCATCCGGATCCGGGTGTGTATTGCACGGCATAGATGTTCGAGAAATCGGGGTCGACTTGCGCCCACACCGCGTACGCGATTCCTGAGCCGTCGACCCCGACGTCGGGGGCGCCTTTGTCGTCGGCATCGTAGTTGTCGATCCGCACCGGGTCTTCCCAGGCCGTCCCAGAGAAACGCACGCTCCAAATGTCGGCGCGCGTTTCACCGGGCTGTCGCCAGACCAAGAACGCGTCTCCGCCCGGCCCGACCGTCAGCCGTTGCTGCGTTACGTCGGTGGTTTCGTCGTCTTTGATGATTTCGGCGGTCCCCCATCCGGAGCCTGCCGTGTAGCGGTTGGCCCAGACGACGTCGCCGTCGATCAGGGGCCGTACCCACAGCGCGATCGCGTTGCCGTCGTCGTCCATCCCAAGCCGAAGCCCGTTTCCAATCAGCAGGCCTCCTGCGGGGTTCGGGTCGATCGCCGCCGCCGTCCCCCAACCACTCCCGGGCTCGTAGCGGTTGGCCCAAACCAACTGCTCATTGTTCTCCATGTCGCGTTGCACCCAGATCGCAATCGCATTGCCGTTCGGGTCGGCCGCCACAACGGGGTCGCTAGCGGGCGTCACGTCGCCGGTTTGGATCAGCTCTGAGTTGCCCCAGCCTTCGTCGACCGTGTAGCGATTGCTCCAGATCGACGCCGTGAACCCGTCGTCGCTCCGCTCCCATACCGCAAACCCGTTGCCTGCAGCATCGACTGCGAGGCTCGGCGCCGATGCGCCCCCGCCCCCGCCGTCGATAGGCTCCGGCTCGCCCCAGGTGTCGCGTCGGGTGTATCGGTTCGCGTAGATCGAGCTGCCGCCTGGCTCTTCGTAAGTCCATACGGCGAGCCCATTGAGCTGGGCATCGAGCGCAACCTGAGGCTCGCTCGAGGTCCCGGTGTTGGTCGTCTCGATCCAATCGTCCATACCCCATTCGCTGTCGAGCGTTCGAAAGCTCCACACGAAGTCTTCTTGGAGGCTCACGCCTTGGGCAACGAGACGCGTGGTGATGGTGGCCGTGTAACCCGTAATCACCTCGAGCGGTTCGTCGGGCTCGAGGACGGCGACCGTTGGGTCGTCTTCGTCGCCGCCGACCGAGAGGGTACCGCTCACCGGCGTGCCGTCTTCGGAGACCACGAAGAAGGTGTTCTCGGTCAAAGTCGTGGGATCGATCTCCGCGTCGACCTGGAACCCGATTCGGACTGCGACCGTGTTCTCGGTGCTATCCGGCGGCGGCGCGGTCTGCACGACCAGCAGAAACTCGCCTGGCCCATCGTCCCCGCTGCCACCCCCTTTGCATCCGTATCCGAACGAAAGCGGCGCGATCAACGCCAGCGCGCAAGCTAAACCACGGGCAACCATAAGACCTCCTGTAACGAAGAGATATTACTCCTAGCACGGCGCGAAGCTGTGACCAAGACACGTTTCAGCCCGTGAATTGCAGGCGATACGCGATCCGCGGGAACGGTAATGTGGGATACGAACCGACGTCTCAGCGGCAGGAGACTAGAGACAGTTGATGATGCCGGAGACCGAGCTGTTGCAGTTAACGAAATTGTCGTCCGACACCGTGATCGTGATGGTGTGTGTCCCGAGGGTATCGCAGGTATAGGTCGTGGCGGGTGCGGTCGGGTCGGTGATCGTCCCGTTGGTGGCGGTCCACAAGAAATCGATCGGGTCTCCGTTGGCGTCGGTCGCGCTGGACGACAGGTTGATGGGATCGCTGCCTGTTACCTGAAGGGGTGAGATTGTCGCGCCCGTCAACTCCGCACACGTGTTGCCGGCCGTGATGGGGCACGAGGGAAGGTCTGCAGTCGGGGTCGGGCAAACGACGTCGGTCGTGAGGGTGCATGGTGCGGTCGCACAGTCTCCATCGACGAGGCAGCCTTCACCCGAGGCACAGATGCCGCCGGCCGTGGCCTGGGCACACTGAATCGGGACGAAGAGGCCCGATGCGTTGACGCGGATGCCGATCGGTGCCGCCGGGTTCGCGAAGACCGCTGCTGGAAGGTCGTAGCAACCATCCGGCATGAACGGATCCTGGCAGTCCGGAGCAGCCGCCGGGCAGGTCACGAGACCTGGCACGCC
>JBCCHE010000011.1:0-109976 GCA_039028875.1 Myxococcota bacterium
GGGGGCTGTCTTTCGCCTCTTCTCTCCCCCGGGGCCTCTTTGGGGGGGGGGTGTGGGGGGGGGTGTTTTTTTGGGGGGGGGGTGTTTGGGGGGGGGGGGGGGGGGGGCCGGCACATAACTAAATTCCCAACACACCACATCGCCCCACCGCAACCTCACAAAACCCAACCCCATCACCCTACCCCATCACCGCAAAGCCGAGCGCAGCGAGCCGGCGCAAAGCGCCGCCAAGACTAGCGAAGCGAAGTCGCGGAGGGAGGACTACGGGTGGGGGTGGGTGGGTCGGATATAACTAAATTCCCAACACACCCCATCTCCCCACCGCATCACAGCACCCCCCTACACCCCAGCGAACGCCTCGTCTGGGATCTCCACCGGCAGCGTGTCGACCTGATGCAGCCGTTTCGCACGACTGGGGACGGTAGTCAGAACGCTGCTGGCGAAGTGAAGCGCGGCGAACTTCTTGCCGGTGTAGAAGGCGTAGTCGGGGTGCGTCTCTGAGGTCTCGGGCAGCTTCTTCAAGGCGATGGCGGCTTGCTCGAGGAGCAACCAACCGACGGCGAGGTCGCTCAGCAGGGTGAGAAAGTCTTCGGCGGCGATGGGGATGCGCGCCAGTTGACCACCCTTGAACCAACCGATGAACTGCATGACCGAAGCGGCGACGGCCTCGTGGGCGGCCTGAAGCTGGCCCACACCCTTGGCGAGGGTCTCGTCTTCCTTGTGGGCGTCGATGAAGCGTTGAATGTCGGTGAGGAACGCTTGGGTGTTGGCGCCGCCGGCCTGGCCGAGTTTGCGGCTCACGAGGTCCATCGACTGGATGAAGTTCGTCCCCTCGTAGATCTGGAAGATCTTGGCGTCGCGGCAGTTCTGTTCGACGGGGTAGTCCTTCAAGTAGCCGTGGCCCCCATAGACCTGGATCGCCTTCGAGGACACGTCGAAGGCCGCATCGGTCGCATACGCTTTGACGAGGGGCGTCAACAAGTCGACTTGCCCCCGATGGTACGCCTCGGTCTCGTCGTCCTGGCCTTTGATCACCGAGAGGCGGTCGGCGTGGGTCGAGAGCTTCATGATCAGGGCGCGGATGCCCTCGACGCGTGCCTTCATGTCGAGGAGGTCGCGCCGAATGTTGGGGTGGTCGAGGATCGGAACGCGGGCGGCGTTGGCGTCCTTGAACTGCTTGATGCTGGAGCCCTGCTTGCGCTCCCGCGCGTAGTCGAGCGCACTCAAGTACGAAGAGGACGCGACGGCAAGGCCTTGGATGCCGACACCGATCCGGGCCGCGTTCATCATGTGGAACATCTGGCGGATGCCCTGATGCTCGATGCCACCAACGACTTCGCCGATGCAGTTGTCTTCGTCCCCGAACTGCATCACGCAGGTCGCCGAGCCGTTGATGCCCATCTTGTGTTCGATGGAAGGCACCTGTACGTCGTTGGGCTCGCCAAGCGAACCGTCATCATTGACGCGAACGCGGGGCACCGTGAAAAGCGAGAGACCTTTCGTGCCGGGCTCCGCTCCCTCGATACGTGCAAGCACCAGGTGAACGACGTTCTCGACGAGGTCGCTGTCGCCGCCGCTGATGAAGATCTTGGTGCCCTTGATGTTGTAGGTGCCGTCGTCGTTGCGAGTGGCGGTGGTCGTCGCCGCCCCGACGTCAGAGCCGGCGTGCGGTTCGGTGAGGCACATCGTGCCCCCGAAGCGGCCTGCGACCATGTCGGAGATGTACCGCTTCTTTTGGTCGTCGGTTCCGAACTCCATGAGGAGCTCGGCCGCGGAAAGCGTGAGGCCCGTGTACATGGTGAAGGCGGTGTTGGCGCCGCAAAGCATTTCCTCGACAAACGAACCGATGACATGAGGTGCGTCTTGCCCTCCCCACTGCGACTCGGTCGAGATCATTCGCCAGCCGGCTTCGAAGAGCTTGTCCCATGCTTCTTTGAACCCGTCGGGGGTGATTACGCGGCCGTCTTCGATCCGACACCCTTGGGCATCACCTTGCGCATTGAGCGGACCGGTGACTTCGCACACGAAGCGATAGACCTCGTCGAGCACCATGTTGCACTCATCGGCGCCCCACTCTTGATAGGGTCCCTTTCCGAGGACAGCGGGCAGGTCGAACTGCTCGAAGAAAAGAAAGCGAAAGTCTCGTAGATCCGCACGATAGCGGTTGATTGCCTGCGCCACATGAGCCTCCGGGTTATTTAATCCGGTCACCCTCCGGGCTTGCGCGAGATTACCCTCTCACGCCCGGATGGATGCCGTGCGTAAGAAAAATGGGGGCTTTTTGACGTTTCGTCAAGCCGAGCGGGCGGGCCGGGGCGCTGTGGCGGCGTGCGCGAACTCACCAATCCGGGCGATCGAGCGGCGGCCTTCTTCGACGATCGGGGCCAAGAGTTGCCAGGCGTGGATCATGTCGGGCCAGACTTCGAGGTCGACTTCGACCCCCGCGTTGCGCGCGGTGTCTGCCACCCGAACGCTGTCATCGAGCAGGGTTTCCGCGGCTCCGACCTGGATCAGCAGGGGCGGGAGGCCGCTTAGATCCGCGTGCACGGGAGACACGAGGGGGTTGTCGTGCTCGACGGGCGGTGCGTACCGGCGGGCCATGGCTCGGACCCCCAGCTGGGTCACGAAATCATAGGAGCTGTTCATCTGCATGGAGGGGCTGCGTGCGGCCAGGTCGAACCAGCCCGAGAGCAGGACGGCCGCAGCGGGGAGCGGCTTCCCTTGATCCCGCAGGGATACGAGGGTGGAGAGGGTAAGCCCGGCGCCCGCGGACTCGCCGCCGATCACGATCTGCTCGGGCGCGTATCCGCCCTCGCCGATCAACCAATCGTAGATCGAATGGGCGTCGTCGAGTTGCGCCGGGAACGCATGCTCCGGCGCGAGGCGGTAGTCTGCGGCTAGGACACGCATGCCACTGGCGATGCACAAGCGGGCGAGAAGATCCCGATGCGAGTTGATCGATCCGATCGCGTAGCCGCCGCCGTGGAAGTAGAGGAAGACCCGATCGCGGTCGCTCTTTGGCACGGAGAACCATTCGGCCGGAACGCCAGCAACGCGAACCGCGTGCATGTCGGTCTCCAGAACAGGCGGGGTCGGCGGGCGCTCAGAGATCACTTTGCGCTGCATCCAAAGCGGGAGGACAGCCGATAGGTTGGCGGTTCGACGCATGACTTCGGCCACGGTCTCGAGCTCGAGAGACCAGGAGGGGCGCCGAGGCCCAAGAAGCGCCCGCCGTACTCGAATCGCTGGCTGCAACCCGTTCACCATCGCCACGATCAGATTCACGGAAACGGACGATACCACACTCGATCGTGCCGATTCGAAAAGGCCGTGTGATGTCGAGAGATGGCGACGATCCGAAAAAGCGAGACCGTCCGCTTTTCTGCCGGGCGCGGAGCGCGTATGGGGTGGCGATGCTTCTCGAGCGGTATCTCGAGTCTGTCGGTTCCGAGGCGATCGAGTCGGCGCTTCAAATTGGTGAGCCTCGACCCGCCATCCTCCGCCCGACCCAGGATCCGAAGTTCGGCGACTTCCAAATCAACGGCGCCATGCCACTCGGCAAGTCGCTCGGTCGCCCTCCCCGCGAGATCGCCGAATCGATCGCCGACGCACTTCGGGGCCATGAGGCGATCGAAAGGGCTGAAGTCGCGGGCCCGGGTTTCGTGAACATCACCCTCTCGACTTCGTTCGTGCAGTCGCTTCTTGGCCGCGCACTCGCGGATCGAGAACGCGACGGCGTGCCAGCGGTCGCGGAGCCCGAGCGTATCGTCGTCGACTTCTCGAGCCCCAACATCGCGAAACAAATGCATGTAGGTCACCTCCGATCGACGATCATTGGCGATGCGATCGCGCGAACGCTTCGTTTCGTCGGCCACGACGTCGTGCGCGACAACCACCTCGGAGACTGGGGGACGCAATTCGGGCTTCTCATCGTCGGAATGCGTGAGTGGGGCTCCGACGAAGCGCTCGAGCAGACGCCGATCGTCGAGCTCGAACGGGTCTACAAGCTGGCTTCGGAACGCGCAGGTCGCGAGGAGGCGTTCGCGGCAGACGCGCGCGCCGAGCTCGCCAAGCTCCAATCGGGCGACCCCGATAACCGCGCCTTGTGGGAGCGTTTCGTCGAGGTCAGCCGTCGGGCGCTCGATGCCGTTTACACCGAACTCGGCGTGGAGTTCGACACTTGGCTCGGTGAGAGTGCCTACCATGATGCCCTGCCGGGTGTGGTTGAGAGCCTTCTAGCCCTCGGCATCGCGCGACGAGATGATGGGGCGGTGTGTGTTTTCTGGAACGAGCAGAAAGACATCCCCAAGAACCTACGAAAGCAGAAGACGCCGTTCATCGTCCAGAAGCAAGACGGTGCGTTTCTGTATTCGACCACCGACATCGCCACAGTCCTCCATCGGCGCGACGAAGTCGGCGCAGACCGCGCGCTCTATGTCGTGGACAGCCGTCAGGGCCTGCACTTCCAGCAACTGTTCGCAGTCATGAAGCTACTGGGCGTCGCCATGGCGCTCGAGCACATCGGCTTCGGCACTGTCCTCGGGAAGGATGGGAAGCCGTTGCGGACGCGCGACGCCCACGGGCAGGTCATCACCCTCGCCTCCTTGCTCGATGAGTCGAAGGAGCGTGCGCGGGCACGAATCGATGAGGGGGTGGCCGAAGGTCGGCTGCGGGTGGCTCCTGAGGAGATCGACGAGGTCTCACGAGTCGTCGGGATCGGCTCGGTCAAGTACGCCGACCTGCGTCAGAACCGGATGAGCGACTATCAGTTCGATTGGGACAAGATGATCTCGTTCCAGGGCAACGCAGCACCCTATTTGCAGTACGCCTACGCCCGGTGCGCATCGATCTTTGCCAAGGGCGAACTCGACATGGACGCGGTCCCTGAAGAAACCGAGATCAGCCTCGAACACCCGAGTGAGCTGCGCCTCGCCAAACAACTGATTCGGTTCGCGGACGTCGTTCACCAATCGAGCGCGACGAGCCAACCGCACCTCATCTGCGAGCATGTCTACGCGGTCGCACGAGATTTCAGCGCGTTTTATACGGAATGCCCGGTCCTCGCGGCCCAAGGGGCAACCCGACAAAGCCGACTCGCGTTGACCGCGCTTTCCGCACGTCAGATCCGACGCGGACTCTCGCTCGTCGGCATCGGAGTCGTCGACCGGATGTAGTCGCAATCGTTTGGTTTACTCGGCGACGCCGCAAATGTGCTATGCGAAGCGCGCTGTGCACGGTGAGGTCGTCCGCACATCTCTCCAAAGTCGCTGCCTCGAGGGTAATCCGCTCGGGGATCCATCAGTGCGCCACCTTTACGTCTACACGCCACCCACCTACGACGGCACGCGTCGATTCCCGGTGGTCATGCTCCTCGCTGGCTTTGGCGCCACCAACCATTCGATCGCCGCCTGGAGCCCCTGGAAGCCCAACACGGTCGAGCTCTTCGACCGCATGGTGACCGACAACCGTTGTCCGCCGGCAATCCTGGTCCTTCCCGACTGCTTCAATCGATGGGGCGGGTCCCAGTTCCTCGATTCGGAGGGCACGGGCTTGTACCAGACACACTTGGCGGAGGAGGTCATTCCCTTCGTCGACGCCAACTTTCGAACGATCCCTGACCGGCGTTCCCGCGCAGTGGCCGGGCGGTCCTCAGGCGGTTTTGGCGCACTCCGTCTCGGAATGGATCGCCCCGATGTGGTGTCGGTGGTCGGGAGCCACGCGGGGGACGCCGCGTTCGAAGTCAGCATGAGACCCATGCTGCTGGGGGCGGCGATCGCATTCGAACAGGCTGGTGGCGTCGAGGCGTTCGCAAGGGGTATCCCGGAGGAAGGCCCCAAAGGTGCGGCCCAGTTCGATGCGATCTTCACCCTGGCGGCCAGCGCCGCCTACTCCCCCGATCCGAGCACTTTTCCGTTCGCAAGGGTCCCCCTCGAGCCGAACACGGCCCGCCTCGTCCCCGAAGTCTGGTCGCGATGGCTCGCCGAAGACCCGCTAAACCGTATCGAAACCTCGCTCGACGCACTCAAAGCCATGTCGTTAATCTACTTGGACGCAGGCAACCGCGATGAGCACGGGCTACACTTCGCGGCACGGGTGTTGGCGGAGGCTCTCCGCGGACACGCGCTGGCCGTTCACTTCGAGGAATTCGACGGGGGCCATCGCGGCACCTCGTGGCGGTACGAGGCATCATTGCCCCAGATGATTCAAGCACTCGGAAGGGATGCTTGAACGCCGCTTGAGGCTTTACTTATCGTAGCGAGGCACCGAGGCCCGATTCGAGGAACCGAATGACGACGAACAAGAAGAGCAGCAAGACAGAGACGAGCGAGGACCCGGCGGCCCCAGCAACCCCGAAGAAGTCGGGTTCCGGCGGTGCGGCCGCGGTGGCTCGAAAGATCCTCGACGACGAAGCCCCTCAGTCCAAGATCGCCGAGCACGGTGAGACGATGATGGAAGGTCCTCGCACGGCAGCCACGCAATCGGCGCGCGTGTTGAGCGAGGTCCTGGCAGAGCGCCCGGAATTGGTCGTCCCCTTGGTTGCGAAGTTCGCGAAGGGAATCTCGTCCCCGAACAAGCGGGTTGTACAGACCTCGGCCGAGGCGTTGCCTGCCATCGCACGGATCGCGCCAGCACGAGTTGCGCGCCAGCTCGACATCCTGAAATCCTCCTTCGAGGAAGCAAACGACGTTGGCAAGGACGGCCTCGTCCGAACGTTCGCGGCGCTATGCACAGCGTCGGTGGCCTACCAGAAGCGGCTCGAGCCGGTGCTGACGCTGGCGCTCAACGGCGCAGACGGCAAAACCCTATTCGCATGGAGCCAGATCGTCCTTCCGGCACTCAAGGGAGAGCCGCACGCCAGAGCGCGCGCAGTCGTCGAGGGTCGGCTGAACTTGATCCCGCGAGCCCATGCCCAACAGATCGCCGACTTCCTCGGGATCAAGTTGCGGCTTCGCTATCGATGAGCGGACCGGCTCGCCGTCACGCGAGCAGCGACGGCAGGTAGCCTTCTGGTCGCTCAAAGCCGAGGAGCTCTAGGGTGGTCGCAGGAAGGTTCGCAAGGCCGGGTGCCGCGGCGGCCTCGGCGAGGCGAAGCTCCTCGTAGCCAGGCGCGTAGATGAAACACGGGACCGGGTTGAGGGTGTGGCTCGTCTTCGCCTTGAGCTTACCCTCCGCGCTCCGTTGAAACTCGCCGGACTTGCCGACCTCGAACATCTGGTCGCAGTTGCCGTGATCGGCAGTGACGATGAGCGCGCCACGGAGGCGCTCGATCACGGGGATGAGTCGCGCGAGCGAGAGGTCGACCGCCTCGACGGCGAGCACAGCTGCGTCGCGGTGACCGGTGTGCCCGACCATGTCGCCGTTGGCGTAGTTGATGCGCCCGTGCCGCAGGCCGCCACGCTGAAGCGCGTCCAACGTCGCATCGGTGATCTCGGCGGCTTTCATCCACGGCCGCTGTTCGAACGGGACCAGGTCGCTCGGAACTTCGACGTACTCTTCGTAGGCTTCATCGAACATTCCGGTTCGGTTGCCATTCCAGAAGTAGGTCACGTGGCCGAACTTCTGGGTCTCGCTGCAAGCGAACTGAGTCACTTGGTTGCGCGCCAAGTACTCGCCTAGCGTGCGGTCGATCGCGGGCGGCTGAACGAGGTAGTGGTCGGGGAGCTTGAGGTCACCGTCGTATTCCATCATCCCGGCGAAGGCGACGTCAGGCACGTGACCTCGGTCAAACTCCTGGAGCGATTGTTCGGTGAACGCGCGCGTAAGCTCGAGCGCGCGATCGCCCCTGAAGTTGAAGAGCACGACGGCGGCCCCATCGACGATGGGACCCACGGGCGCGCCCGCGTCGTCGACGATCACAAACCCCAGAAGGTCCTGATCGATCATACCGGGGTTCTCGTCGCGAAGGGTCTTCACCGCTTCGGTGGCACTCAGGAAGCCCCGCCCCTCTCCTCGCACGTGGTGCTGCCAGCCGCGCTCGACCATCGCCCAGTCGGCGTTGTATCGGTCCATCGTGATGAACATGCGGCCACCCCCCGACGCGATCCGATAGTCGCGGCCGGCTTGGTTGAGCTCTTGGAGAAGTGCCTCGAGGGGTTCGATGTAGTCGAGCGCGCTCGTCTCGGGAACGTCCCGACCGTCCAGGAGCACATGAACACGAGCTTTGTCGACGCCGTCCTGGTGACACCGCCTGAGCATGGCGAAGAGGTGCTCGATGTGACTGTGCACGTTGCCGTCCGAGAGGAGCCCGATGAAATGTATCGCTTCGCCGCTTTGCTGGACCTGCCGAACGAGCCGCTCCCACTCGCTTCCCTCGAATATCTCACCGCTGTCGATCGCCATCTGGACGCGCTTGGCGCCTTGGTCGAAGACACGCCCCGCTCCGAAGGCGTTATGCCCCACTTCGCTGTTGCCCATGTCGGCGTCGCTCGGAAGGCCGACCGCCGTCCCGTGGGCCTTGAGGCGTGTGGACAGAGAGGTCGCAGCAAGGCGCTCGAGGGTGGGGGTACGCGCCAGCCAAACGGCGTCGCCCTCGTTCGAGGCGCCGCAGCCGACGCCGTCCATGACGACGATCAACACGGGCCCTTCGACTCCTTGGAAGGTGGGGTGTCTTTTGAGCGTCCAATCCGTCACGGGGCTCGTGGTAGCACAGCGGTCTAGCCCTGACACTGCCCGCAAGCTGCCCTATGCTCGGCATCATGATCGTCGTTACCAACCGCATCCCCGTCGCCGAAGGGTTCGAGATCGACTTCGAAGATCGGTTTCGAAAGCGAGTACACCTCGTCGACCAAGCTCCCGGGTTCATTCGCAACGAGGTCCATCGGCCCAAACCCATGAAACTCGATCACCAGACCGGTACTTGGTCCCCCGATCCAGACAACCCTGGCTACTACGAGGTGAAGACCTGGTGGAAAACGTTCGACGACTTCACCGCATGGACGAACAGCCCGGCCTTCGCAGAGGCGCACCGCAATAGGCCGCCAAAGGATATGTTTCGAGGGCCCAATGAGTTGGTCATTCACGAGGCCTTCTTGAGCACTGACGAAGACCAGTGACCGACGGGAGCGGCGAGCCGCCCACCGATCCGGTCAAAGCGCGACTTTGGACGACCCTGATCGTGTTGCTCCTGTTGCTTGGCGCGGTCGGGGTATGTATCGCCCTCCTCCGCGCGTGAGCGACCAAAGTCGGCCCGACCCGTCCCTCCGCCTGCCCCGCACCCGAGTGGCGGACGTCTTCTTTGTGTCATCGCCGTGTTTCGACCTTGACGGGCATGGAACATGTTCTAAACTAGAGAAAGTTTACAAGATGTAAACTAATGCAACTATCGATTCTTGCGGAGGATCTCTTGGAAAGTAAGTGCCCGGTTAAGTTCCACGACGTGGATTTCTGCGCCCCGACCACGCACGACAACCCGTACGAGATGTACGACTACTTCCTCGAGCACGAGCCGATCTACTTCGACGCCAAGAACGAGCTTTGGCAGGTGTTCCGCTACGACGACATCGTGGCGATCGAACGCGACACGGAGACGTTCGTGAGCTGCGAGGGCGTGCGGCCGAACATTCCGGGCGACCCGGCGATGATCTACCAAGACGGCGATCAACACAACCGACAGCGCGCCCTGGTCTCGTCCGCATTTACCCCGCGCCAGATGCGGAAGATGGAGGAGCGGGCCCGCGAGATCGTGGTCGATCTGGTCGATAAGATGCTCGACATGGACGAGGTCGAGATCATCAGAGACCTGGCGGCACCCCTGCCCCTTCGTTTGATCTCCGACATGCTCGGGACGCCCGAAGAGAAGCGTGAGCTGGTCGGTCAATGGATCGCCACCATGGTTCAAGGCGGCAACGGACCAGACTACGTCACCGATGAAGTCAACGACAGTTTCGACAACTTCATCATGCTCCACGAAGAGATGCACCAAGCACGCTTGGATGCGGGCTGCACCGGGAGCGACATCTTGTCGATCTGGATGAATGCCGAAATCAACGGCGAGAAGCTCGATGAATCACAACTGCTGTTCGAGCACATCTTGCTCAATACCGGTGGCGCGGAAACCACGCGCAATGCGATCGCCGGGGCCTTCGAACGTTTCGCGAACGACCCCGCGCAGTACGACGCGATGTATGACGACCCAAGCCTGATCCCGAACGCGGTCGAGGAGATCATTCGCTGGGTGTGCCCGTTCGTGAACATGTATCGCACAGCGAGCCGTGACTTCGAGCTGCACGGGAAGGTCATCAAAGAAGGCCAACAGGTTGGGCTGACCTATCCCGCGGCCAATCGCGATCCCCGAAAGTTCACCGATCCCCACAAGTTCAACATTTTCCGTGACTTCACCAAAGAGGGAAAGCACTTGTCGTTCGGCCTTGGGCCTCACTTCTGCCTTGGCGCTTCGCTCGCACGGCTCGAGATTCGACTTTCGCTGGAGGAGATGACGCGCCGTGTGAAACGCGTCCGGATACCCGAGGGCAAACAGGTCGAATACATCTCCTCGTCGTTCATTCGCGGGCTCGAGAGCTTCCCGGCAGTTCTCGAACCTCGCTAGAAGGAGGTCAGTGACGCCTGTGTCGAGATCGACCCGGCGGTCGTAGCCGGGGGGTCGATCGCGGCCTGGGCTGCCGGCCCACGTGGTACCGTGCGGCGTGGCCTCGAAGAAACGAAACAATCCGAGGAACGGGCTCCTCCCCGCAGAAGATGGTCGTGTTCGGTGCTGGTGGTGTGGTGACTCCGAAGACTACGTCGCCTACCACGACACCGAATGGGGCCGCCCGGTCAGAGACGACGACAGGCTCTTCGAGAAGATCTGCCTCGAGGGGTTTCAGTCTGGTCTCAGCTGGCTGACGATTCTCCGAAAGCGGGAGAACTTTAGAGAGGCATTCGCGGGATTCGACTTCCACCGTGTCGCTCGGTTCAACCAACGCAGCGTCGACCGGCTCCTCAAAGACGCTGGCATCGTCCGGCATCGAGGAAAGATCGAGTCCACGATCAACAACGCCAAACAGGCCATCGCGCTCGAGGCAGAGTTCGGGTCACTCGCCGCATTCTTTTGGCAGTACACCCCACCGTCCGGGGAACGACCCAAAAAGCTGACGAAGGCCGCACTGATGAAGCTTCCGAAGACCCCAACTTCCACAGCCCTGAGCAAGGAGCTCAAGGGCCGAGGTTGGACGTATGTGGGTCCGACCACAGTCTATGCGTTCATGCAGGCGATGGGGCTCGTCAACGACCACATCGCTGGCTGTTTCGTTGGGGACACGTTGCGCCAGAAGTAACTTCGGGCCCCCCATGGCGTTAGTGGAGGGTGGGCTCTAGATTCGCTCTCAGGATTCGGGCCCGGAACGAGGACTGAATGACGAGCTTTCGAACGATCATGTTGGGGATCCCGCTTCTCTCGCTCGCAATTGTCGTGGCGAACTGCGTTGCGCCAACCAACGCCGACTCGCCGGAGTCAACGCGCAAGCGAGACGCCGCGACGAGCACCGCAGGCCTCGAGACGGCTACGTTTGCCGGAGGTTGCTTCTGGTGCATGGAGCCTCCGTTCGAGAAACTCGACGGGGTCGTGCGAGTCACTTCGGGATACACCGGCGGCAAAGAACCGAACCCAACCTACAAAGAGGTAAGCTACGGGCGAACGAGCCACGCTGAGGCCGTGCAAGTCGAGTACGATCCCAACCAAGTCTCGTACGCATACCTGCTCGAGGTATTCTGGCGGCAGATCAACCCAACAGATGACGGTGGCCAGTTCGCAGACCGCGGGAAGCAATACCGCACCGCGATATTCGTAGCCAACGACGAAGAGCGCGCCCTGGCAGAGGCTTCCAAAGCCAAGCTCGGCAAGAGCGGGGTTTTCAAAAAGCCGATTGTGACGCAGATTGTGAACGCTGGGCCGTTCTACCCCGCCGAGGGCTACCATCAGGATTACTACAAAAAGAACCCGACGAACTACAAACAGTACCGCCGCGGCTCCGGCCGAGATGGGTTCTTGAAGAAGACTTGGGGCGACAAGCCGCTGCCACCACCTAAGAAACCCACCGCCAAGAGCACAACCAAAAAGAAGAGTTTCATGTCGGACAAGAACTACCAAAAGCCGCCGGAAGCCGAGCTCAAGAAGGAGCTCACCCCGCTTCAGTACCGCGTGACCCAAAAAGAAGGCACCGAGCCACCGTTTCAGAACGCGTACTGGGACAACAAGCGCGAGGGAATCTATGTCGACGTGGTGAGTGGAGAGCCTCTGTTCAGCTCATCCGACAAGTACAGGAGCGGCACGGGTTGGCCGAGCTTCTCGAAGCCGCTCGAATCCGAGAACATCACGCGAGACGTCGACTACAAGCTCGGCATGCCGCGGACCGAAGTGCGTAGCAAGCACGCGGACAGCCACCTTGGGCATGTGTTCGAGGACGGGCCCGCCCCGACCGGCCTTCGATACTGCATCAACAGTGCGGCGCTCCGATTCATCGCGAAGGAAGACCTAGAAAAAGAGGGCTACGGCGAGTACACGGCTCTCTTCGAGAGAACAGCAGCCGAGTGATGGGCCTTCGCGGCTGGCTAAAACCGCACATCCAAGACTGGGCAATGGCGTCCGTCTCCAAGCTCAGGCCGTCGGCCGTTGAGGCGGCCAGTGGCGACGTCCTCGAAATCGGGTTCGGAACCGGCCTGAACCTCGAACACTATGGGCCTGATGTCACGAGCCTTCTCGGGATCGACCCCATGGTCACCGAAGGGGTCAGCAAGGTCGACAGGCGAATCGAGGCTGCTCCGTTCCCGATCGAGCGCGTGGCCCTACGGGGCGACGGCGCCTTGCCGTTCGACTCCAACCGCTTTGATTCGGTCGTAACGACCTGGACGCTGTGTTCGATTCCGGACACCAACGCCGCGCTCCGCGAGATGCTACGCGTGTTGAAGCCAGGAGGTCGCTACTACTTCATCGAGCACGGTCGCAGTCGCGAACCTCGAGTGATGCGCCTTCAGGATCGCATCAACCCCGCCTGGCGCCGCTTCGCAGACGGCTGCAACATCAACCGACAGATCGACGAAGTGGTCGAGGCGGGAGGGTTTGAAATGGTATCCATGGAAGAGTTCCTCGGCAAAGGCCCGAAGTTCGTGTCGACCTTCTACCGCGGCGTAGGCGTCAAAAACTGAACGCCGTCACCCGGTCGGCAGGCCAAGGACGCGATCGGCGATCAGGTTCATCAACAGATTGTTGAACACGTAGACGGTACTCTCCCGGAGCTTTCGTTCGACGTGATAGTCGCCCGCAAGTCCCCAGCCTCCGAAGGCGGTTAGCGCAGCCCGGGCCGTTTCCCAGCCAGCCTCGGAGGCCAACACCTTGGCCAGCGCCGAACGGGGATTCGCTTCGCCGCCCTCGTCGATCAGCCTGAGGGCGTCCCACCGCATGAGGTCGGCCGCTTCGACCTTCGCGTACGCTTGAACCAAGGGGTACTGAATCCCCTGATGCTCTCCGATCAGTCGATCGCGCGTCTTGCGGGTTTTGGCGTACTCCACGCTTCGGTCGAGCAAGAACCGCGCGTTGCCGATCGACTCGGACGCCGCAAGGACTCGCCGAATCGCGAACCCCTTCATCAGGCATGCGAGACCCTGCCCCACCGGGCCGAGGCGCGCCGAGTCACCGACTCGCAGTGAATCGATGAAGACCGTCGCCGTCATCCGGTTCGCGACGAGGTCGATGGGGTGCATCTCGACGGACCCGCCAATCTCATCGAGGTCCAACAAGAAGAGCGTCGTGCCTTCGTCCGCCTGCGCCAGCAGGATGAGCAACCGTGTTTCGGCCGCGAACGAGATCAGAACCTTCTGGGCGTCGAGCACCCAACCGTCGCCGTCGCGTTTGGCCGTGCTGGCGAGCTCGTCCATGTGTGCTCCGCTGTCGGGCTCCGTCGCAGCGACCGCCAAAAACCGGATGCTCCCGTTGGCGATGCCCGGAAGGAATCGCGACTTCTGATCGTCGGTCCCGTGCAAAACCAGGGTGCGACAGATCGACATCTGAGCGTTCACACTGGCGGCGTCTCCGCCGGCACGGTTGATCTCTTCGACGAGCACGCTGGCGACGACCGCACCCGCATCGGCGCCGCCATACGCCTCAGGGATGAACGTCCCAAAGTAGCCTGCCTCGCCGATCGTGCGAAAGAACTCGCTCGGGAAGGACTTGTCGGCATCTTGGCGCTGCCAGTAGTCAGGCCCGAACCCGTCGATGGCGACGCGAAGCGCATTCCGGACCTCATTCGCGATGTGGGAGAAGCGCTCGCCAGTCATGAACTCAGCTTGGCATCCGACGCCCGGCGGCTCAATGAATTGGTCGTTCGTGGCCGAACGAGGCCCCCAAGAACCCTTGGAGCGCGTCGTACACCGCCGGATGGTTGGCCAAGTGCACGTGATCCATCCCGGGAAGCACGACACCGCTGCGAAATGGAATCCGGTGTGCCGGCTCGGGTGCCTGGCCGGACGCGCTTGGCAGCCGCACGAGCAAGTCCCCGAGCAAGGTTCCGATTGGGTGCGACGGGTCGGGTGAGATCGTCGCTGCGACGAAGTAGTAGCCTACCCCGTCGACGAGCGGGACGTTGCGGCGGGCATTCAGGAACACCGAGTCCGGGTCCGCGCCGTACCATTCGTCGTCGAGGATGTAGCCGTGTCGAAGGTCCTTGATGCCAGCGCTTCGAGTGCCGAGCACCTCCGCAGGCACCTGGGCTCCAGCGGCGTCGACACGTCGGAGGATACCTGCGAGGAGGTTTACCGACTTCTCGAGCGGAGCCCCGAGGTGCGGGGAGCCGATGCAAGCCAGATGCCGTAGGTGCGACACCCAAGAACTACGGTGGACATCGCCGTAATGCGCAGCACTTCGAGCGACCAGCCCTCCCATACTGTGCCCGACAAGCGTGATCTCTTCGATGCGCAACGGATACGCGTCAACCAACTCGGCCAGCAGCTCCGAGAGCGCCTGACCGTTCTGTGAGATGTGACGCCCCGTGTTGTAGCGCACGTAGAGCGGCGTGATGCCGTAGTCATCTCGAAGCCGCGAGCCGAACGTCACGGCAGGTGTTCCATAGTGCTCTTCGGAGTCGAGGCTCCAAAGCCACTCGGTGGTTGCAAGGCCGTGGACGAACACCGCGACCTTGGAGGACGGTTGATCGATTGCGTCGCGAAGACTCTGAGGATCCAGCTGAAGCGAACGACCATCGACTCGGAAGTCCATGCCGAGGTCGAGGTCGCTCTGTCGACGAGCGAGATAATCGCCCCAAAGACCGTTGATCGATGCCTGGGCCTGATCGATGACCCAGCTCGCCGTTCCCGCTGCCTCGGACGACAAGGGGGTCGCGAGCGTTTCACTGGCTTCTTCCATCGCGGACTCGAACTCGTGCTCGGTCAGGTCGATCACGGCATCTGCGCCGTCCCGAACGAGCCCGTTGACCACGCGGATCGACTCGAACACGCCACCCGAGATGGCCCGCTGAACCGAAGTCACGACCGTAGCGGTGGACTTGGCCGGTTCGAGGGGCGCAAAGCGCCGAACCGTTCGGTCGACAACGGCATCGTGGGTGCGCTCGACGAGGTTGGTTGTTTCGTCGACCACGTCGAACACCAACCCAATGAATCCCTTCAGCTTTCCCACGCTGCGACAATAGCAGAGAACAAAAGCCGAGCCGCGTTGTTAAGCGGACCAGGGGACCGCCCCTCGTTGCCCGTCCTCTAGTGCGCCTTCATTAGTCCGCGCAAAAAGGGGGGCGGTTCCCCGCTACTTTCGACACTCCCCAGGTGGGGGTGCCTTCGCGTGCCGGACTCGGCGGCTGTGCTAATGGTTGCGGCGTGAAGCAACGATCTTTCGTGTTTGCAGTCGTCGTCGGAGCCCTGCTCTGCGCGGCATGCCAAGACAAGGGCCCGCGGCCTTCGGCGCCGCCTCCCCCTATCCCAGAGACCCCGAGAGGGCTCACCGAGGCACAACAGGCCGCCGTCGACCGCGTCCCGCGACCTGAGCCGGACGAAGCCGGAAACATCGACCTCGGCGCCATGACGGTCCACATCCCTGAAGATTGGGTCTTCGTGAAGCCGACCGCGCTCCTTCGCCGAGCGCAGTTCGACGTGCTCGGAGAGGGGGGCGAAGCCGAACTGATCGTCTTCTTCATGGGCAAGGCGGGGGCGGGCTCGGTCAGCGCAAACATCGAGCGCTGGATCCGGCAGTTCAGCAGACCCGATGGCACGGAGAAGGTCGACGTCGTTCCAGAGACTTCGAAGATCTCAGGCTTCGAAGTGACGCGGATCGATGTCGCCGGAAACTACGGCGGGGGCATGACGCCATCGGGCCAACCGGGCGAAGAAAAGGAAGATCAACGGCTGATCGCGGCCATCGTCGATACGCCCGACGGGCCCTACTACGTCAAACTCCTCGGCCCAAACGAGACGGTCACCGAAAACGAGGCCGCATTCGACGCCATGCTCAAGTCGATGAAGCCGAACAAGACCGCAGAAGCGCCCGACCCGAAGAAGCCGGCCGACAAGCCATAGCTCAGACGTCGCGTTCGAGGATCATGGCCTGCGCCATGGCACCGGCTGCGCAGATGCTGATCAGCCCGTAACGTGCGTTGCGGCGTTTCATTTCGTTGGCGAGGGTCGTCGCGATGCGAACGCCGGTCGCGGAGAACGGATGGCCCACCGCGATCGAGCTCCCGAGTTGGTTGAGCTTCGTTCGGTCGACCGAACCGATCGCGTCGCGCTTCCAGCCCTGCTCCCAAGACGCCATGTTGCTCAACACCTGGCCGGCGAACGCCTCGTGCATCTCGATGAGATCCATGTCGTCGAGGCTCAGACCCGTCTCGGCAAGTAGGTCCGGGACGGCGACGCCAGGGCCCATCAGCAGCCCATCGCCGGGGTCGATCGCAACCTTCTTGTAGCCGCGAATGAATGCAAGTGGCTCGCGGCCTTCGTCCCGCGCGCGCGCTTCACTCATCAAGACGATAGTGGCGGCACCATCGGTGAGTGGGCTCGAATTGCCGGCGGTGAGAGTCCCCGCCTCAGAGCGATCAAAGACGGGCTTGAGCTTGGCCAGCTTCTCGAGAGAGGTGTCAGAGCGAAAGATCGTGTCGTGTTCGATCCCGTCGAGCGGCACGATCTCCTGCGTGAGGCGGCCGTCTGCGGTTGCAGCTGCGGCGTTCCGGTGGCTGGCCAATGCAAGTTCGTCCTGGGCCTCGCGCGCGATGTTCCATTCTTTGACGGTAATCTCCGTGTGTTCGCCCATCGACAGGCCGGTTGAGGGTTCGACGACCCCAGGGGCGTTCGGAACGAGGTCCTTCGGGCGGAGCGATGACAGGATCTCGATGCGGTCCTTGAGCGTCCGTGCATTCGACAGGTCGACGAACACCCGACTGGCTGCCGGCGAGAAGAGCACGGCCGGGTTCGACATCGATTCGACGCCGCCCGCGATCCCAGACTCCGCACGACCGGCCACGATCGAATCGGCGATGGCCATCATCGCGGTCGTCCCGGTGATGCAGTTGTCGGTGACCGTCCACGCAGGCGTGCTCGAAGGCAGACGGCTTGCGAACGCGACCTCGCGCGCAAACTGAGGACGACGCGGGTCGAGCACGACGATTCCGTAAACCATCTCGTCAATCGTGTTCGGCTCCAAAGCATGTCTGTCCAGCAAACCATCAACGGCGTGCTTGGCCAGATCGAGGGCGGAATGATCTCGGAGACTCGTTCCTGCCTTCGCAAACGGAGTTCGGGCACCAGCGACGATAGCAACACGACGGGGCGAATCGGCCATGAGTACCTCCAGATCACGATCCCTAGATGCCGGAGGTTCGGGTGGCAAGGGGTCCGAGGACCCGCCGTCACCGGCGCCTGCGACGCTTGCGCTTGCTGGGTTCGGCCGAGGTGCCGAGGTCTCGGTCTTCAGCAATCCCGTAGGAATCGAGTATGCGGGTGCCGCTGGCGCGCGCCTCCTTGAGGTCCAGGGTCAGCACGTAGCCGCCGCTGAGGGTAAGGCGGAGCCACTGGCCTTGCGCGCGCTCGATCAAGTTGACCAAGTGGTTCAGGTCCCTCGGCACCGTCCCGTTGACCCGACGAACGATCTCGCCCCCCCAACGCTGATAGCCGCGATTGACGCGATCCGGAAGGATTCGTTGGAGGAGGATCACTTCGCGACGCTCCTTGGTGACCACGTTGTCGGAGGTCGCGTACACATCCGCGTCTTCGTAGACCACGCCAGGCTCATCGATGAACTCTTCGCTCAACGGCTGAAACACCAAGCCCCCAAAGATGTAGTACCGAGGGCGCTCGGTCGTCCGGCGTCCGGGCACCAAGGGTTTGACGTCGCGCAGCGTCAGGCTCTTCTTCAAGACTTTCCCGTCTCGCAGGAACGTGATCGGGATGGTTTCGCCGACCTGATGCTGCTGAACCGCGTATGAATAGTCCACGCGTCCAACATCCGACCACTCGATGGTTAGGTCGTTCGCGATGGGCCGCCCTTCGATCGCCAAGATGACGTCTCCAGGACGTAGCGCGCCGTACGCGGGGCCACCGTAGTCGACCTGGATGACGAACCCCCCCGTCTGCCCGGCACGCATCCCGACGGATTGGCGCAGCGCCGGACTCCGCATCTTCTGAAGGGTGGCTCCGAGCGCAGGGTAACCGTCGTAGCGGCCATCCTGAACGTCCTCGAGAAAGTGCGCGACGACCGGCGATGGCACCGCGTAGCCAACGTTCTCGGCGTCGTCCGAACCATAAGTCTGCATGGCGATACCGACCACCTTCCCACCACTCATGATGGGACCGCCGCTGTTGCCGAAGTTGATGGCCGCATCGATCTGAATGGCAAGCAGTTCTCGAAGCGACTGAGCATAGAGCTCGACTTCGATGCGAGAGACGATCCCGGAGGTAATCGAAAGTGTGGAGCCACCGATCGGAAACCCGTACACGTCGACGGTCTGGCGAAGCTTCGGCATCGGGCCGAGTGGAACTGGTGTCGCCTCCTCGAAGAACGCCTCATCGGGCACTCGGAGTAGCGCGAGGTCTGCATCGTGGCTGATGAACGCGACCTGAGCCGGAAACGAACGGGCGACGCCTGGGCGTTTGACCTCGATTGCAACCGCGTTCTCAACGACGTGGGCATTCGTGAGGACTCTGTTTCCGTCGATGATGACGCCAGAACCCCCAAAGGGTTCGATCCCCTCGGTTTGCCACGGAGAGAGAAGGTCCGGAGCGTCTGCGATGACGCGAACTTCCACCACGCTCGTCGCGAGGGATTGCTTCGGCGAATCCCGATCCTGCGCACTCGCCTGAGCCGTGGACAGCGAGGAGACCACGAAGAGCACGAGCCCGAGGAGGCGGTGAGGTCTCAAGGCCTACTTCTCGCGATTCGGGAACTGGGCCATCCTCGAGTGAACGCGCGAGTCGTGTGCCGGCACGATGACCAGTTCGGGGTTGGTCTGTTGAAGCTTATTGAGAAATACGAGCTGATCACGGACGAGAGCCGGATCATCGTCCACCAACACGCGTGACAAGAAAGGTCGTTCGGCCGGCCACTCGACCCCTTCCTTCATCCAAGCCGTATCGCCGATGAACAGATAACGCTTGCCGGAGGCCAAGTTCACCATGATCGCGGTCGAGCCGGGTGTGTGGCCTTCGAGCGCCAGCAGGATGACGCTCCCGTCGCCGAAGACGTCCTTGCTCCAAGGGAACGGCCCGTAGGCACCGTCGGTGAACTGGTACTCTTTGACCGGCAGCTCGAATTGCGCCTGAAGCTCGCGAAAGAGTCGGCCGCCATCGTCTTTCCAAAGGTATTCGAGCTCGTCGGTGGTGAGCCAGATGGGAACCTTTCGCTTGAAGTCGGACAAGCCGCTGACGTGGTCCCAGTGACCATGGGTGAGCCAAATACCCTTGATGCTCTTTGGATTGACTCCGCCGTCCTTCAGGGCGTCGACCGTTGGCTGAATGACGTCGAGGTTGGTCGCGAGGCGCATGAGCCATGGAACGGTCGCCAAGTGCGACTCGGCATCTCGTCCCGCGCCTGCGTCGATGAGAAACCTTCCTCGAGGGTGCTCGACCAAGAACGCAGCAACACCACTGGTGAAACCGTTGAGCAAAGAACCGCCTCGCACGCTGAACCCTTCGAGGCTGTTGATCTCGGCGGTGGGAATCACGGAAACGGAGACACCTTCGACTCCCGGAAGCGACGGTAGAGGGACTCCCGGCGAAGGGGGCACTTCGAGTGGACGCTTGCTGAAGCTCCAGACGACGACCGCGACCCCCGCCAGCAGCAGGAACAAGACGAATGGCCTTCTCCCGGAACCCTTCGCACTCATGAGCCGGAACTTAACATGAACCGCAGCCCGCGGGCGGAATTGGTAGTGATTCGATCAGAGCTGATCAAGGGGCATCTCACAATCCTCCCTTAGGCGGCATGCCCCGCACTCGGCGCCCCGCCAGATCCGGTCGTAGCGATCCTGAATCTCGTCGATCGTGCCCTCATCGCTCGTGAGGATTCCCATCTCGAAGTTTCGGCGCCCGTCGCCCTTGGCCCCGAGGCCCGCGCCTGTCCAGTTGGCGCTCCCGAGATAGGCGACTCGCGCGTCGACAACGACGGTCTTGAGATGCACACGCGGACAGCAACGCATCTCGATCCCGCCTGCCACCAACTCGGGACGCGCATCGAAGCTCTTTCGAAAGGCACGGGAGGGGAATCCGGCGTGCAGCAGTCGAATCTCGACGCCGCGCTCGGCAAGCTCTGCAAAGGCGTCCAGCACCGAGCGGAAGTTGCCTCGACGGCCACGTCGACGCCCTGGGTAGGCCCGGGAGTCCTCCACCATGACGTCCTTCAGGTTGGCCGTCGCAATCCAGACGCTGTGATCAGCCTCGAGGACGGCCGCCATCACATGCTCGTAGTGGTCGCGATCGGCGATCATCTGCAGGGGCACGGGCCGGCGCGTAGCGAGCATTCGGGCGAGGATAAGGCCATTTCGTGGGACGCCCCAAGTTCGCAGCGGGCACATGCAGGAATGGCTCGTTTCAGACCGCCGGGTGCCGTGGTAGGAACCCGAATGTCTTACGTCGAGAGCGAAGAACAGCAATTGCTGCGCAAGCAGGTCGCCGAGATCGGGCGATCCTATGGCCGAGAGTACTACGTGGAGAAGGCGAAGGCCGGCCTCCCACCAACCGAACTCTGGCAAGACGTCGGTCGGCACGGGTTCATCGGCGTGAACACACCTGAAGAGTACGGGGGCGGTGGCCTCGGCATTTACGAGCTTCACGTCGTGTGTGAGGAGCTCGCCGCTGCTGGATGCCCACTGCTGCTGCTCTTGGTGTCGCCGGCGATATGCGCGACGGTGATCGCGCGGTTCGGAACCGACGAGCAGAAACAAACCTGGCTGCCCGCGTTGGCATCGGGCGAAAAGACGATGGCGTTCGCGATCACCGAACCCGATGCGGGTTCCAACTCGCACCGCATCGCCACCGAGGCGTCCAAGGACGGCGACGACTGGGTTCTGTCTGGAACCAAGTACTACATCTCGGGCGCGGACAACGCCGATGCGATCCTCGTCGTCGCGCGCACCGGTGGGGCTTCGGACGGACGCGGGCGGTTGTCGCTGTTC
Source organism: Myxococcota bacterium (assembly GCA_039028875.1). Lineage (GTDB taxonomy): Bacteria > Myxococcota_A > Polyangia > Polyangiales > Houyiibacteriaceae > SG8-38. Next base: position 21,597 of record JBCCHE010000011.1, read on the forward strand.
ATCGTCGATGGGAACGCCAAAGGCCTCGACAAGACCCTGATCCCGATGCTGGTACCCGCCGCGGATCGCCAGTTCACCCTCTTCTTCGACAAGGTGCGCGTAAGCAAGGACCGCCTACTTGGCAACGAGGGGCAGGGCCTCGCCCAGGTCTTCGTCGGGCTCAACCCGGAGCGGATCCTGGGGGCAGCCCTGGCGAACGGGTCGGCGCGATACGCGATCGACGCGGCCGCACAGTACGCCAAAGACCGGGCAGTCTGGGGGACTCCGATAGGCGCCCACCAGGGGCTCGCGCACCCCATGGCGCAGGGCAAGATCGAAGTCGAGCTTGCACGCCTGATGACCAAGAAGGCGGCGTGGCTGTTCGACCGAGGAGAAGACGCCGGCGAGGCTGCGAACATGGCGAAGTATGCCGCGGCCGAAGCGGCGCTCAGCGCGATCGACAACGCGATTCAGGTACATGGCGGCAACGGGATGAGCGAAGAGTACGGAATCGCCGCGCTGTGGGGAATGGCGCGAACACTTCGGATCGCCCCCGTCAGCCGAGAGATGATCCTCAACTTCGTCGCGCAGCACACCCTCGGGCTTCCCAAGTCGTACTAGACCCGAGTCGTTCTTGGGATAGCCTCCAACCCCGAAAGGAACGGCATGCGGATCGACACATTCTGCGCTGAAACGAACTGGCAACGACTTGCGGAGGCAGCTAAACGCGCGGACGCCATTGGCTTCGATGGCGTCTCGGTTCCGGAGATCACCGGCGATCCCCTCATTCACGCGGCGATCGTGGCCAATGCGACCGAGCACGTAGAAGCGCGAACGGCCATCGCAGTCGCGTTTCCGCGAAGCCCGATGGTGACCGCGGGCCAAGCTTGGTCGATCCAAGTGAACTCCGGGGGACGTTTCGCCCTCGGGCTAGGCACGCAAGTCAAAGGGCACAACGAGCGCAGGTTCAGTACGCCTTGGAAGGCGCCCCGAAGCAGAATGGTCGAGTACGTCAAAGCACTCCGTGCCATTTGGCGTTGCTGGGAACTCGGCGAACCACTCGACTACCGCGGGGATCACTATCAGTTCACATTGATGACCCCCGAGTTCACGCCTGAGAAGTCGAACCTGCCAAGGGTTCCCGTCTACCTTGCGGCGGTCCGGCCAAGAATGCTCGAGTCGGCAGCCGAAGTGGCCGACGGACTGCGGCTCCATGCGTACTGCACGAAGCGATACCTCGAGGAGGTCGTGATGCCGGCCGTCGATCGCGGCTTAGCGGCCAGCGGCCGACCGCGCGAGGCGCTCGACGTGTGCGGCGGTGGGTTCGTCATGACCGGCCCCGACGAAGAAACCGTTGCGAAGAACCGCGAGTGGGTGCGGTATCGCATCGCGTTCTACGGATCGACGCGGACCTACGGGCCGGTGATGTCGCTCCACGGTTGGGATGACCTGGCCGCCAAGCTTCACCAGATGAGCAAGACCGGGAAGTGGAACGAGATGGCGGCCGCGGTACCCGATGACGTCGTCGATGAGTTCGGGGTCTTTGCCACCTACGACCAGCTGCCGAAGGCCGTCGAGGCCCGGTTCGGTGGCCTGACCGACACAGTCGAAATCGGATTCGAGCCGGAGACCGACCCAGACTTTGCTCGAGACATCGTGCAGCAGATCCAAGCGATCGCCTCGCCGTTCAAGGCACGCCACGCTGGTTTTTGAGGCGCTTAGTCGCTTGATTTTGTAGGGTTTCTCCTGATTGGGTGGGCGGGCCGTCGGACGGGCCGGTTGACGAGTTGACCGAACGGTCTACAACCGAGGCGTGGCGGAAGCGGGCACGCGCGAGAGGCTCATGGAAGCAGGGGCGGAGCTCTTCTACGCGAAGGGCTACAACGCGGTCGGCGTTCAGGAAGTCTGTCGCGCCGCCAGCGCGCACAAGGGTAGCTTCTACTACTTCTTCGACTCGAAAGAGGCCCTGATGACCGCGATCATCGAAGAAGGGCGAGGGGCACCGGGCATCGTTCTAGGGTCGCCGCCGCCCGGCGTTCGCGGGCGCGATCTCGCGATCATGGCATACGACGCCGCCGCCGCCGAAGTCGACGCACAGTACCGACTCGAGGGGCACATCAAAGGGTGCCCGGTCGGAAGCGTGGCCGCCGAAATCGCGACACAGAGCGAACCGATTCGGGGAGCCGCCTGCGGCGTGCTCGACTTCATGGCCGAAACCATCGCTGAAGTGGTGCGACGCGCCATCGCCGAAGGAGATGTCACGGGCGACGCCGACCCGGGAGCGATTGCCGAGCGCGCCGTCGCTTACGTCCAAGGCGCGCTGCTGTTGTCCAAGACGAGGAACGACCCCAAAGTCTTCGCCAGCCTCAAACCGGGCTACTTGTTGCTCTTAGGGATCGAAGGCCACCCGAAGCCGCCGAGGTCGCAATGACGGAACTGAAGCCACAGGGTGGGGACCCGCGCATCCAAGCCTACGTGGGTTTCCTGTTCCGGTGGCGGTGGCTGGTCCTGCTCGGAACGCTAGGGGTGGGCATTGTCGCCGCGAGCGGCGCTCGGTTCACCGAGTTCAAGAACGACTACCAGTACTTCTTTCGGGACGACAATCCTCAGCTACGCGCGTTCGAAGACCTCCAAGAGATCTACACCAAGAACGACAACATTCTGATCGTCGTCGAGCCGGAGTCGGGCCGAGTATTCGAACCCGACACATTGGCGGCGGTCGGAGCGCTCACGGAGCGTGCCTGGCAGCTCCCGTTCGCGACACGCGTCGACTCAATCACCAACTTTCAGTACAGCCACGCCGAAGACGACGACCTGATCGTGGACGACCTGGTCGACATGGAGACGGAGTACACTCCAGAAGACCGCGAGCGACTCAGCGCATTGGCATTGGCGGAACCGCTGATTCGGCGCCGCCTAATCTCACTGGATGGCGACGTGACGGCGATCAACGTGCGACACACCCTGCCGCGCGAAAAGTCCGACGAGGCGACGAAGGCCGCGCTTGCTGTGCGCGCGCTCGCAGCGGACATCGAAGAAGAGTTCCCAGGCCACCGCGTGTACCTGACAGGCAGCGTGATGCTGTCGAACGCGTTCTTCGAAGCGTCGGTCCAAGATCTGTCGAACCTCGTCCCGTTGATGTACGTGGTCATCCTGCTGACCGCTCTGATTTTCTTGCGGTCTTTTTGGGGGATGATCGCCACGATTGTGATCATCTTGCTGTCTGCGACGACGGCGATGGGTATCGCCGGCTGGCTGGGGATTCCGATCACGCCACCAAGCTCGAGCGCACCCACGGTGATCATGACCTTGGCCGTGGCGGACAGCATTCACTTGCTGGTGATCTTCTTTCAGGCGATGCGGGGCGGGATGGACAAGCAGGCCGCGATGACGGAGAGCCTGCGGATCAACTCGGGCCCGGTGTTCCTCACGAGCCTGACGACGGCAATCGGCGTGTTGGCACTCAACTTGAGTGACGTGCGCCCGTTCAACGACCTCGGGAACATCGCGGCGATTGGCGTGACGGCTGCCTACCTCTACAGTGTCTTCCTGCTGCCGGCACTGGTCGCAATTCTGCCGTTTCGATCGGTGAAACGTACCAAAGAGAGTTCTCCGGCGGTGGTTCGGCTCGGCGAGTTCGTCATCGCGAAACGAAGAGGTCTCCTCTGGGTCGGAACCCTCGCGGTCGTGGTGCTGGGGGCGATGGTCGCGCGAAACGAGTTGAATGACGAGTTCGTCAAATACTTCGACGAGAGCTTCGCCTTTCGCACAGACACCGATTTCATGAGCGAACGACTCTCAGGGATCTACACGATGGAGTTCTCTTTGAGCTCTGGGGAAGAAGGCGGGGTCGCCAACCCAGAGTTCCTCGAAAAGGTGGACTCGTTCGCCAGTTGGCTGAGAGAGCAACCCGACGTGCACCATGTGTTCACCCTGACGGACACGTTCAAACGCCTGAACAAGAACATGCATGCGGATGATACCGAGTGGTATCGCCTCCCCGATGAGCGAAACCTCGCGGCGCAGTACCTGCTGCTCTACGAGATGTCCCTCCCCTACGGGCTCGACCTCAATGACACGATCAACGTCGAGAAGTCGTCGACACGGTTGGTGGTGACCTGCGACAACGTGACCGCCGTGCGGATGCGAGAGATTCAGGCTGAGGCGGAGACGTGGCTCCATGACAATGCGCCCGAACACATGTGGACGGTACCTTCTTCGCAGAACCTGATGTTTTCCCATATCTCGGAGCGGAACATCAAGAGCTCGATATTCGGCGCGCTGGTCGCACTCGTGCTGATCTCATTCGTCTTGGCGGTCGCCTTTCGAAGCGTGAAGTTTGGCTTGATCAGCATGATCCCGAACATGATGCCCGCGTTGATGGCATTCGGTATCTGGGGAGTGGCGGTGGGGCGCATCGACCTCGGCAACGCCGTGGTGCTGACGATGGCTCTCGGCATCATCGTCGACGATAGCGTCCACTTCCTCAGCAAGTACTTGCGCGCGCGTCGCGAGGGCGGGATGGACGCGACGGCGGCGGTTCGGTATGCATTCTCGACGGTGGGTTCGGCCCTGATCGTCACATCTTTCATCCTGGTCTCTGGGTTCACAGTCTTGAGTTTCTCTCCCTTCTCGCTGAACGCCGGGATGGGCCTGCTGACCGCGCTCGTGCTCCTCGTGGCGCTTCTTGCCGACCTGTTGTTCCTGCCACCACTACTCATGCGAATCGATGGAAGACCTCGCGCGCCTTCCGAATCCCCACTACCCTCCGGGGCGGAGGCGACCGCACAATGATGCGAAGGAGAAGAGAGATGATGCGTGCCACGGTGTTGCTGTTAGCCAGTGTACTCATACCGGCCCTCGCGTTGGCGGGCCCAGCGGAGGACAAAGGCCTCGAGATCGCGAAAGAGGCAGACCGGCGGGATACGGGTTTCGGGGACACGACCGCAGACATGGTCATGATCCTTCGCAACAAACGAGGTCAGGAGAGCAAGCGCGAACTCGAGATCCGAACGCTCGAAGTACTCGACGACGGCGACAAGTCGCTAACGGTTTTTCACAACCCACGAGACGTCCGGGGTACCGCGCTGCTCACGTTCTCGCACGGCGTCAAAGCGGACGACCAGTGGCTCTACCTTCCGGCACTCAGGCGAGTTAAGAGAATCGCATCGAACAACAAGTCCGGGCCCTTCATGGGGTCCGAGTTCGCATACGAGGACCTTTCGTCCCAGGAGATCGAGAAATACCGATACAAGTACGTCAAAGACGACAAAGTCGACGGCGTAGACTGCTTTCTCATCGAACGATATCCGGTCGACAAGGATTCGGGCTACACGAAGCAGCAGGTCTGGATCGACAAAGACGAGTATCGAGTGCGCAAGATCGACTTCTATGATCGCAAGGCGCAGCTCCTCAAGACCTTGACACCGAGCGAATACAAGAAGTACGTGGGCCAGTACTGGCGCGCGAACAAGATGAACATGGTGAACCATCAAACCGGGAAGAGCACCGAGCTCATCTGGAGCGATTTCAAATTCAAGAATGGGCTCAAGGAAGGCGACTTCACCCGCACCCGGATGACTCAGCTTCTCTGAGCCGGGGGACGGCGCTGCCTCAGATGTACCGAGCGCTTTCCTTCTTGGTCGTAGTCAGTGCGTTGTGGTCGGCTGGGCTTCCCGCAAGGGCACAAGAGACGGAGTCCGAGGACGGCGACGACCGAAGCGAGGCGATGGAACGCGCCGATCAAGAGGTCATCGAGATCGAGGAGCCGGCGCCGGAGGGTGTGGAGCTCGACCTGACCAACCCTGACGTCGCCAAGGATGCCGTCGAGTGGGACGCGCCCGAGGAGGACGTCCCCGAGGAAGACGTGCCCTCGTACGAGGAGCCGGAGGAGGATCCCGAGGAAGAACGCGAGACGTTCGGGGATCGCTTTCGCCGCGGAGAGCTCTTCGGATTCTTTGATGCCCAAGCTCGGTTCTTCCCGCAGAGCGCTGCGCCTCAGGGTGTGCAACGCGACCAGCCGCCCGCGAACGACTACTACTTCAACGGTTCGTTGGCGTGGGAACCGGGGTTCTTCATGAACGTCACCGACTACATGAACTTCGAGCTGATCCTGTTCGGTCGAATCGATCAACACGACCCGAAACGGACCCACGGCGACATTCGCGAGGCCTTCTTCGAACTCTTCTTCGACGCCTGGAGTTTCGGCTTCGGGGTGCACAAGGTGTTCTGGGGCGTCACCGAGTCGAAGCACCTGGTCGACATCATCAACCAAACCGACCTAGTCGAAGACTTCGATGCCGACATCAAGTTGGGCCAGGCGATGCTCACCACCTCGTACACCAACGACAAAGCCGGCATCTTTAGCTTGTACGTGATGAGCTGGGCGAGGCCTCTCGTGTTCCCATCGCTCTCTGGGCGTCCGACGCTACCGATCCCCGTTGACAATGGCGCCCGACAATACGAGTCCGATCTGAAACAGGGCCAGATCGACGCCGCCTTTCGGTGGTCGCACGCCGTTGGCGGCTTCGATTGGGGGCTCAGCTATTTCTTCGGCACCACGCGCGAACCCCAACTGTTCTTGAACGATCCGGAAGCGCCGACCGCACTGATTCCGGTCTACGAGCTGATCCACCAAGGCGGACTGGACGCTCAGTACACGATCGAGGGTTGGCTCCTCAAAGCCGAAGCAATCGTCCGTCAGGGACAAGGTCCGGTGTTTGGAGCGGTGACCGGAGGGTTCGAGTACACCTTTTACGGCGCTGCGGGGAGTATCGTCGATATCGGGCTCATCCTCGAGTACAACTACGACAGTCGGGACAACAACAGCTTCATTGTGTTCCAAGATGACTTCTTCGTCGGGGTCCGTCTGACGTTGAGCGACGTGGGAAGCACCGAGTTCTTGGCCGGTACGTTCATCGACCGGATCGACGGATCGGTCTTCATTGCCGCCGAGGCGGCACGACGCTTCGGCGACAACTGGAAGATCCTGCTCGAGGGTCGTGGTTACATCCCACAAGGAACGACCGACCTCACCGGTAACATCAATCCACTTCGGTTCTTCCAACAAGACGCCGTGATCCAAGTGGACGTTGAGTTTCGATACTGACCCCCGCTTGGTGTGGCAGTTCACAACGTTCCAGAGCTGCCAAGCCTAGAAGTGCGGCTGCGTACCACGCCGTAGTTTCGGTTCGCAAAGAGGCGAGCAAAGGTCGTTTTGATTTGCCAGACTCTGTGAGGAGGCGGGAAGCAAGGATGCAGGAAGCGACGAGGCACGATTCCCTCACTGCGCAGTTGCGGGAACTCGACAGTCTACAAGAGGCTCGCGTGCGCGAGGAGGAAGAGGGGCGGCTCAAGGCGGCCGAGGAAGCAAGGCGACGCGAAGCCGAGTCCGCAAGGTTGCGCGCCGAGCAGGCCGACGAAGCCCGGAGAGCCGAGGCTGCCGCACGTGCACGCGAAGAGCAAGAGAGGCGCGAAGCCGAAGAGCAACGGCTCCGTGCCGAACGTGAGGCCGCCCTTCGTGTCCAGCTCGAAGCAGAACGAGAATCGAAAGTGGCAGAACAAGAGCGTGAGCTTGAGCACTCGCGCCAGATGGCCGCCATTCATGCCGTCGAACGCCGCAAGTTGCGCAACAAGCGAATCGCTATCGGCGGGCTCATCACAATCTTACTCGCCGCGGCAGGCGGTTACGTCTTTGGCGTTCAGCCCGCGATTGAGCGCAAGGCTCGTGAGGCAGAACTCGCACGCCAGGCCCAAGAGCTAGCCGTGGGCGAGAAGCAACGCGCCCAGCAGCAGCTCCTCGAGGAGCAGCATCGTGCCGCCGAAGCGGAGCGGGCGAAGGTGGAGCTCGAGAGACGAATCGCCGCGCAAGATCAACGCAGAAGAGAGCGCGAAGCGCGTCTGAAGGCGAAGCCGGGCGCTCGCGCGACGAAGGGCAAGAAGAAGTCCGCGGACTGCGCACCAGACGACCCGCTCTGTGGTCTCAAGATCGACTGAGCCGAGGGCGCCTGCCCGCAGCCGCTAGGTTCGGCAGGTCCAACCCAAGGCACGTCGAGGAAAAGACTGTTTCGGTCGGCCACGATGTGGTAGCCAATTCCCGATGTCGATCCCGTCTCGACAGACCGGCGGCCTTTTGGCGCCTGTTCTCTTTCTTGCGCTGTGCCTTGTGGGATGCGGTGGAAACGGGGGAATGACCGGCGGCGACGGGGGAACGGGTGGCGACGGCGGTTCCGCGGCCACCGGAGGAACCGGTGGGGTGAGCGGGACCGGAGGGTCGGCAGCAACCGGTGGTACTGGCGGTACAGGCGGCACCGGTGGTACCGGCGGTGCGAGCGGTACGGGAGGCACAGGAGGCGCGGCCGCGATGGGCGGCCAAGGCGGCGTAGGCGGCGACGCAGGTGCGGGTGGCATCGGTGGCGGCGCGGGCATGGGCGGCGTCGGCGGTGACGCGGGCGCCGGTGGCCAAGCGGGCGCCGGCGGTGACGCGGGCACGGGCGGCCAAGCGGGCGCCGGCGGCACGGGCGGCGACGCGGGCACGGGCGGTGACGCGGGCGCGGGCGGCCAAGCGGGTGCGGGTGGCAGGGGCGGCGAGGCCGGTGTTGGCGGAATGGGCGGTGACGCCGGCGCCGGTGGCATGGGCGGTGACGCCGGCGCTGGCGGAATGGGCGGTGACGCGGGCGCCGGTGGCATGGGCGGCGACGCCGGCGCCGGTGGCGAAGCAGGCGTGGGCGGCATGGGTGGTGACGCGGGTGCTGGCGGAATGGGCGGCAACGTGATCCCGAACATTTGCCCCGAGCTCTTCACGCTCAACGCGATCCCCACGACCATTCAGCCTGGAAACAACTCGGCGCTGGTCGAATCACGAGCGCGCGACCGCGATGGCCCACAACCGTTGATGCTCACACTACGGGCCACTTCCGGCTCTTTCCTCAATACCGAGCCGATACCGATGGCGACCGACGTCCTCGGACAGAACGCGATGTACTTCTGCGATCAGGGCGGCGAGCAGCAGATCTGCGTGGACGCCGACGACGGCGAGTGCGTCAAGACCATTTGCATCGAAATCCGGTGCCCAAACTAAGCCGCCGCGATCAGCTCGTGAGCCGGTAGGGCTCGAGCTCGTCTCGAAACTGAGCGTAGAGCTTCGCCCATACCCAGAGGCTAAGCCGCGGCGACACGCGCTCCATCCAGTAGAAGAGCCTCCAGTGAAACGGCTCGATGACGATGGGGCGGTTGCGATCGATCCCTCTCATCGCCTTGCGCGCAAACACATCGACATCCATCGGGCGAAGGCGCTCCCAGATCTCGAGAACCTTGGGCTCGGCGCCGTCCTTCATGTTGAGGCGCCCGTACTTTCCGGCCGTCAAGATGGCCGTTCGAACGACGCCCGGGCAGAGCGCCGACACCTGAACACCGTGGACGGCCGCCTCGAGCCGTAGCGCCTTGCTCAGCCCGACGACGGCGTGCTTCGTGGTCGCGTAACTCGCGGCCTCTCCTGTTGGGATCAGTCCGGCCATCGACGCGGTGTTGATGATGCGGCCCGAACGCTGCCGGCACATGATCGGATAAACGGCGTGGACCCCATGAACGACACCTCGCAGGTTGACGTCGAAGACGTCGTACCAGTCCTCTGGTGAGTAGTGGAGCACGTCGCCGGCCACCCCGATGCCCGCGTTGTTGAAGAGGTACTCGATCCGGTTTCCTCGGGCGACTTGATCCTCGACGACACGCTCGAACTCTCCGAGGTCCCGTACATCGAGGGCGACCGATGTTGCGTCGCCACCGCCCGCGCGAATCTCAGCCGCAACCGCCTCCGCCGCTTCGGTCTGACGATCGGCCAGGACGACCGAAAGCCCCCGCGCGCCGAGGAGTCGACCAAAAGCGGCGCCGATCCCAGATGCACCCCCTGTAATGAACGCTACCGAAGTCATGGAGGGAGTCTAACCCTGCTGACGGATGAATGGGGACTCTTCGGCTTTCGCGCTAGACCTCGCTGCATGGGAAGGCTCCAGTCACTCCGCAAAGCCGTGAGCGCCTATCGCGCAGGTCGAATCGGCGACGCGGCTGCATACAAGGCTGGACTCCTGCAAGCGACGCCCTACCCAGAGGTCGCCGAAGCCCTTTCGAGGCTCGAAACACCACTGCCAGCACTCTCCCTCGACACACTTGGAGAATGCGCGCTTGGAACGCTCGGTCGAACCTATGCCGATCACATGCGCCGCGAGGACCTGACCCCGCTCGATCTCAGCGACGAGGCTCGTCGCGATCTCGGTGAACACGTGCTCGGGCTTCGCTACACGCTGCTCCATGATCTCTTCCACGTGCTCCTCGACTTCGACACGAGCTGGGCGGGCGAACTCGGCGTGTGGGAGTTCGTCGGCGCCCAAAGGTACTGTCCTCAGTACGAACGGGCCGCGCGCTGGGCGTGGCGTGTTTATCCGCTGCTTGCGCCCAGCGAGATGAGTGCGTTTCGGGCGAACAGCGCGCGCGCCAAGGCGACCGCCGCGAGGGCCTCGTGTATCATTGCACACGACTTCACTCGGAGTTGGGCGGAGCCACTCGACGTCGTGCGCGTCGGTCTCGGCCTCGACTGAGACGGCCCGCTGAACGCACGCAGGCCCGGTCACCGCTCCTTCTTCAGTCGCTCGACGGCTTCGTTGAGTGCTCGCGACACACAGGTCTGATCGCGAATCCTTGCGAGCAGCGGCCAAGTCGCCCGTTCCCCCTCGAGAATGTGCTTCTTGAGCTCGGCGTGAGAGATGTTGGAGAAGGCACGTAGGAAGGCGCCGGCACGGAAGCGCGGGTAGATATCGATATCGCCGCTGTACCGCTGAGACGCCAACGAGTGTACCTGATCGAGGGGCTTGTAGAGCCGGGTGTCGCGCGCGAGCGTTCGCGCAAGCTCGAGTTGATGCACGAGTTGCCCCCGAACGCCTTTGACCGTCAGGCCAGCCGCCCAAGGGACGACCCCGCGCTTTCCCTGCACGCTCAGGACCGGCGCGACATGCGGATTGACCTGACTCACGATGAAGTGGTTGACGTTGTGTAGCCGGCTGAGCCGACGCATGGGGAGATCCCCTTTGACGGTACCGTCGACCCAGCGCTCCGTAGGTGCGTACGGGGCGATCTCGCCGTTGGTGGTTCGGCGTTGGAGCGTGGCCGGCTCGAACACGCCCGGAATCGCGGCCGAGGCCACGGCGGCGCTGTTCATCGTCACGTCCGGCGTGGTGTGATGGCACAGGACGCGTGGCTTTTGGCGCTCGCGCGTCGGGGACACGCTGACGTTGACCGTCCGGCCAGTGCGAGCGCGAGCCTCGGCAAAGGTGTAGTCGCCGCAGTTGTGCGCAACCACGTCTTCGAGTCTCTTCGAATCGTAGATACCCCGGCCAGCGCTCACCTGGCTCGGCGGCAACGGCTTGATCGCATCCGTGCGGATCTGGCGGGGGTCGGCGAAGAGTCCGCGCAGCTCTTCGTCGGTGCGCACTCCGATGCCACAAGCGACGATCGCACCCATCGACGCACCCGAAAGCACCTGGGGCAAGAGGCCTTGCTCGAACATTGCTTTGACGACGCCTAGGTGAAAGAAGCCGAGCGTCGCGCCCCCTGATAGCATCAGCGCGGAACGCCCAAAGATGTGCCGGGCTCGCTTGAAGCCGGCAAGCGTGTAGTCGAGACTCAAACCCGTAGCCGCCGGGTCCGCCAAATACGCGATGCAAGCGAGAGCCTCTCGATAGAACGCCTCGACCACATGTTTCGTACCGAGCGGTGTGACCTCATAGAGGTGCGGATCGGCCAGCTCGCCAAGATGGCGATACAGAACGTCTTGGAGCACGCCCACCAACACCTGCGCATCTCCGGCCTCCCGGACGGTGGCAAGCTCTGCGGTGTGGTCGATGAGAAGGTCCGCATCGTAGATCGATGACTCGGGTTCCGTCTGCCAAGCGGCGGCACCCCTGCGCTGGTCTGCCTGTTCGGCTTCCGACTTCCACTGTTCGTAGCTGAGCGCTGTGGTCACCGGGCGAGGGTACCTCACCAGCCCCGCGAGCGCGCAAGGATCCGAGCGAGGAGCCCGATGTTGAGCAACGAACCTGTCAGGCGTGGCGCGAGGGTCATGCTGCGAAACGAGCGTGTGCCGGGCTCGACGCTACCGCTCTGCGATGATACGTCCACGAGGCCGATGTCCCTTTCGAACGACATTCGAATCGTGACGCAGTCGGACCACATCGAGGGTCTCCTGGCGCGCTACCGCGAGACGATCGCGGACGACTTCGAAGGATACCGTGGCCACATCTATCGGGTGCTGAGCTACGCCTTGCACTTTCTCGGGGATGAGGAGACCGATCGGCCAACCATCGAGGCGGCGCTGGTGTACCACGACATCGGGTTGTGGTCGGACAGGGCGCTCGGGTACCTGGAGCCGTCGATTGCCCGTGCCCAACAAGACAACGCGACCGAAGGGTGGGGATACGACGCCGAGCTTCTGCACGACATCATCTACTGGCATCACAAGGTCACCCCGTTCCGAGGGCGGAACGCGGACGTGGTCAACGCGGTCCGAAGAGCCGATTGGGTAGACGCCTCCGCAGGACTCGTCCGCATGGGGATGCCGAAGCCATGTGTGGCGGAGGTTCGACGAACGATTGGCGATGCCGGCTTCTACGACACGCTCAAGCGTATAGGCCCGGAGCTCACGGGGAGCCTCTTCAAGTCGATCCCGGGCCTTCTCCAGGTCTACAAAATATGAGCAAATTCAGATACTTATACTGAGTTTACGGGTTTTCTGCTTGACTGACTGATTGGGTCATTCAAAAAGGCGGGCATGCCTCGCGTTCGTGACCCGGACAAGTTTTCCCGAATCGTCTCCGCGTCGATCGGTGTGTTCATCGACAAGGGTTACCGCCAGACCCAGATGAGCGACATCGCGGAGGTGATGGGAATCGCCAAGGGAACCCTTTACTTGTACGTCGAGAGCAAAGAGGCGTTGTTCGACCTTGCAGTTCGCGCAGCCCACGAAGGCGTCAAGCCACCCGAAAGCCTACCCGTCCCGACGCGCCCCGCTGGCGAGACGCTCGAGTACGTCCGCACAAACATGTCGAAAGAGCTACGGATGCCCCGTCTCGAGGCCGCCCTGCGCCGCTCCGACACGGAAGACGTGCGCGAGGAGTTCACCGGAATCGTTCACGAACTCTATCAGTTGATCTATCAGAACCGGGTCGTTCTCAAGCTGATCGACCGAAGTGCGACCGACTATCCGGAGCTTGCCGCCATCTTCTTCGACACCGCGCGTCAGGGGATCCCCCAGTTGTTGCTTCAGTACCTGACGGCGCGGCTGCCGCGGGAACGAAAGGGTGATCCTGTGTTGCCGGCACTTGCGCGGGGAATCGTCGAGGTGGCGGCGTTCTGGGCGATGCACCGGCACTGGGACCCAGCACCGACGGAGGTCGACGAAGCGGACTCCGAACGGTCGGCCGTACTTTTTGCACTAGGAGCGTTGGGACGATGAGAAGTTCACTGACTTGGATTGGGGCGAGAACACTTACCGGGGCCATGGTCGCACTCATGGGGTGCAGCGGCGGCGAATCCACTGAAGCCGCGGAGACCCGACTCCTCGACACATCTACGGCGGCTTGTCGCGCCGCTGCAGAGTTCGACGGAAGTGCGTGCGTTCGAGATTGCGGTCGCTTCCCGGACGATTCAGTCGTCGCATCTTGCACATCGGCATGCGAGACCGAGTCGAGAGATGGCGCCGACGGTTGTGGGGCGGTCGTCGGGGTCGAGGGGCTCGGTTGCGCCGCACCCAGTGCCTGCGCGGACGCTGCCGAAACTTGCCGAGAGGACGCATCGGACGCGTACGACGGATGCAGCGAATCGTGTGGCGACGATCCAACGGCGCTCCGCTGCCGGATCGCATGCGATAAAGCGAGAGCGTCCGACGAAAGATCTTGCGGGTTTTCCACCACTCCGGTGGGCGACGGACCGGTCGAGGTGGTCGCGTTGACCACGGGTCGTCCGGCGAACCTCGAGGTGCTCCTCGACGACGCGGAGATGGCCGTCGTCGAGGCGGCGGACGCCCGAGCCGAGACGTTTCGAACCCGCCCGGTTCGCATCCACATCGGGGCCCCCGGAACCGAAGTTCGCCTCAATCAGACCGAGCATGGGTTCGAGTTCGGCTTCCCGGTCGACTTTCGAGAGTTTCGAGACGAGCCCGAGGACCTCGATTTCTACGGGAGAATTGCGCGCGAGAACACGACCCTCATGGTGGCGGAGACCGCGCTCAAATGGCGCCAGCTCGAGCCCGAGCCTGGTCGACTCGAGTTCGACCTGGGCGACTCGGAGTTGGCGTGGGCGGACGAAAACGGCTTCAAGGTGAAGATGCACACCCTGTTGTGGGGCAACGCGCCGCCCTTCTCTACCGGAAGCGGCACCCCCGAGTGGCTGCGAGAGCAGTTCCCCGATCGCAGCCCATCAGAGGAAGAACAGGCCGAGCTTCGAAGTTTGATCCGCACTCAAGCGGAGGCTGTCGTCGCCCGCTATCGGGGACGGATTGACATCTACGACGTCACCAACGAGACGCTGAACCCCCTGACCTCGTGGTTCGCCGATCGCCTTGGCCCGGGCATTGTCGACGATTTGTTTCGGTGGGTTCGTGCGGTGGACCCTGGGGCGCAGCTCGTCCTCAACGAATGGATCAGTGAAGTGTTCACTGGGTTCGAAGACCAGGGAGCAGCGACGGCCGCCATCGTACGGGACCGTGTTCTCGAGCTAATCGAGGCGGGCGTTCCCATCGATGCGATCGGGCAACAAGCGCACTTCGCCCCTGTCTTGCTGTTTGCCGGAGGCGCAGACCTCGACAACCCCGATCTTGGTGAGCCAACCCGAGTCGACGACTACGCGGAGGCTCTTGACACGCTCGCCGAAGCCGGCCTCCCGATCCACATCACCGAGACGACCTTCAACGTGCCGGACGAACCAGAGGCGCGTGCCGCACACGCGGAGGCGATGATGCGAGTGTGGTGGGGCAATGAAGCGGTCGAAGAGATCGTGTTCTGGAGTCTCTGGAACAAGGTCGCTGCGCGAAACCAACTGCAGCACGGGATCTACGACGACACACGCGATGGGACACTCACGCGTCATGGCGAGGCGATCCTCTCTCTTCTGAACGACCGGTGGCGTACCAACGAAGTCCTGACGAGCGACGACGACGGTACCGTCGAGCTACGCGCCACGCTCGGCGAATACGTCGCTCAGTGGGAGGAAGACGGCGAGATCCGCCACGTGACGTTCCAGGTTGGGCCGGGCGAATCGGCGACTACCGTCATCGCCATACCTTGAGCCGTGCGGGGCACGCGGCGATGCCTGTACGGAGGTACAGCCCTCGGTAGAACGGGCCGCTATCGAGCCTGATTTCCGGAGCCGCGGCTCGCTCTGCGGGATCGGCGGCTCGGGTTAGGCAATCGCCTCGCTTTTTCGCAATACTGGGGAGGTGCGCTCTTCAGGGGGGGGAAGCGAAGCGCCGGCGCTCGCGAACCCGAAAACACATACACCGCAGATCGGGGACATCTTGGACTCGCGGTACCAAATCACCGGGGTCCTGGGCTCCGGCGGCATGGGTTGCGTGTATCTCGCCGTGCATGTGTCTATCCAAAGAGCGTGTGCGCTGAAGCTGTTGCACCCGGAGGTCGGTGAAGTCGAGGAAGTGATCAAGCGCTTCGAGCGGGAAGCGTTTGCGATCGGACGCATGGACCACCCGAACTGCGTCAAGGTTTCGGACTTCGGGAAGCTCGATGGCGGCACGCTGTACATGGTGCTCGAGCTGCTCGACGGCGTGTTGTTGTTCGATCTACTCGAACGCCAAGGCCAGCTCGGATGGCGGAGGGCGCTTCACATCGCCCGCCACGTGCTGAGTGCCCTCGAGTATGCGCACGCGACGGGAATCGTTCATCGGGACATCAAGCCAGAGAACGTCATCTTGGTCGAGCAGGACGACGACTACGACTTCGCAAAGATCGTCGATTTCGGAATCGCGAAGCTCATGGAGGAAGACGTGGCTCCCGAAGGGGACACGCTGATGATGGTGAACGACGCGAAGCTGACACAGCAAGGCGTGACCATCGGGACGCCAACCTACATCGCACCCGAGCAGGCGTATGGCTTGGCGATCGATGGGCGTGCGGACCTCTACGCGCTTTCGGTGATGCTGTACGAGATGATCGCGGGAGAACCACCCTTTGATGCGGACGACATCGGAGCCCTGCTCCGGATGCACATCTCGGCGAAGGTGCTGCCATTCGCAGAGGTCGCGCCCTTCGTCGAAGTCCCGAGCGAAGTCGAGCGATTGATCTTCGATGGGCTCGAGAAGAATGTGGACAAGCGTATCGCGAGCGCGACCGAATACATTGCGCGAATCGACGCGATCCTCGCCGCGCCGGAGGCCTTGACGCGCGAGCCGGTTGCCGCACGCCGCGTTACGCCGGCCAACGATGCCCGCGTCGAGACCCCTGTCTCTGCCGGCACACCCGCAGAGGTCGCGCCGCGCCAAGCCGCGACGGACGACATGGACCTCGTCCGAGACCTCATTCCCTCGTGGGCGCCCGGTGTCCGCGAGGAAGCGCCGCCGAAACGGAATCGGGTGCTGCTCGTTGTGGTCTGCGGCTTGATCGCCTTTCTTGGAGTGATGGCGGGGCTCCTCTTGTGGCCAGGGGAGCCATCTCCTGATGAGAAGCCCTACGCGGCGATGAGCTTTGGCCACGAACAGGCGCGGAAAGACATGTTCGTCCCTGCGCTGATCGCCTACGAAGAGGCGGTCTCCCTCGACCCGAAGCTCGCCAAGAACAAACGCATGCGTAACAACGTCGAGCGCATGCTGCACCAGGACGCAAGCCCGGAAGTGGCCGATGCAGCCATCGATCTGTTGGGCACACTGGTGACCGCCGCGGACGATGGAGCTGCCACGACCCAACTGATCGACCTGGCGTCCTCATCGAAAGACCTCCGTCGACGGCAGCACGCGATGACCGTGGCCAACGAGGTCGGCCTTGCGAACGAGGTCGACCGCCTCGGGTCCTTTACGCTCGACCTCAAACAAGGCGAGACCTGCACGGACCGAAAAGCGGCGGTCGCGAATCTACGCGCGCTCGGAGACAAGCGAGCGATCCCTGCACTTCGCAAGGCGCGAAACCGGCCTCGGGGCGGACTCGGACGCAAGCGGGTCAACACGAACGCGTGTCTTCGTGGGGCGGCCAACGAAGCGGTCAGGCACCTCCAAGGCCTCTGATTGAAGTCCTACGGGGCTGCCGTCAGGGCCGTCTTGCGGATGCCGAATGGTCCGCGAAGAAGTCAGACTCGATGGTGACGCTCGCACGTAGCCGCACACCTCCGACGGTGACCTAGGACTCCAAAACCGCTATCCTCGCGCCTTACGCCAATTGAGCGAGCCGCTCGAGCAGGCGACCAGGAGTACCGCGACCGTGAGTGCCACCGTTCAGGAGTTGATCGAGCGAGAGTCGTTCCGCACCCGGCTAGAGCAACTCAGCGACGAGCTGGCGGAACCGATTGACGTAATCCGCCGACGAGCAACGGAGGCCTTCGAAGCGATGGTGACCGCGCACCAGCCGCTTGCAACGGTCGCAAGACGCGGCCTGTTCTCGCTCGTGACGGACCGAGTAAACGTCAAGGTCGATCGCCACGCACTAGCAAGGCTCCGCGAGGTCGACGCGGATCATCCGATCGCTTGGCTCCCGGCGCATAGGTCGTACCTGGACATGCTGTACCTCGAGAACGCCGTCGTGGGGGCGGGGATCTCACCCGCGTTCATTCTCGGGGGAGACAACAACGACTATTGGCCACTCGGCGCGATCCTGCGGCGCACGGGAACCATCTTCATTCGTCGAACCATCAAGGACGACCAGGTCTACCGTGCGGCACTCCGGAGCTACCTTGGGTACGTGGTCGAGAAGGGCCATAACCTCTGTTGGTCCATCGAGGGGGGGCGGACACGAACCGGAAAGCTCAGGCCGCCGCGTTTCGGGGCGCTCCGATACGTCGCCGACGCGGTGTGCGCGACGGACGGGCCCGACATGGTGGTGGTGCCCGTGTCGGTCGTGTACGACCAGCTTGCGGAGGTGGGTGCCATGACGTCCGAGGCCTTGGGTGCTCGCAAAGAAGCCGAAGGTCTCGCGTGGGCTGCGCGGTTCTTAAAGAAGCAAGTCAGCCAAGACACGACCGTGCATCTCGACTTCGGCGAGCCGATCCATATGAGAGCGCGACTCGAGGAGCTGGCTGCCGACCCACGTTCCCACGACAAGCGGATCGAACGCTTCGCGGTTCAGGTCTGCCACCACATCAACCAGGCCACGCCGGCCAACGCCACGGCCATTGTCACCTTCGCCTTGCTCAGTGAGGATCGCGCGCTGACGTTCGACGAAATCCAGGAGGCGATGGCACCGCTTCTCCGATACCTCGACCATCACCCGTCGGTTCGAAACCCCCTTCGGGGCCAGGTCGAAGTCACCGGATGGCTGCATCGCACGCTAAGCGAACTGGTTGCCTCGGGTTTGCTCTGTCGGTTCGAGGGAGAAGAGCCGGTTTGGCATATCGCACAAGACCAACACCTGGTCGCAGCGTTCTACCGAAACACCTTGATCCACCTGTTGGTCAACCGATCGATCACGGAGGTTGCGTTTCAACGCTCTCGCGACAGCGACGCCGAAGACCTCAGTGAGTCGATCTGGCAGGACTGCATGGGTCTCCGAGACTTGTTGAAGTTCGAGTTCTTTTTCTCGAGTCGCAAGGCGTTCCTCGACGACCTCTTTGCAGAGGCAGCCCTCCTTGATCCAGCGTGGAGACGACCCCGGGAAGAGCTCCCTGCCCTCACACACGAGACCGTCGATGGGTGGCTCGAGCGAACGCGCCCGCACGTGGCGCCGACCGTGCTTCGCCCGTTCTTGGACGCGTACTCGGTCGTAGCTGATCAGCTCGTGAAGTGGCCCGACGCACGTCACGTCAATCGGGAGGTACTCCTTGAACGGTGTCTGGCCTACGGTCAGCAACGTGTGCTCCAAGGCAAACTGGAGAGCCCCGAATCCGTCACCCTCGAACTCTTCAAAACGGGCCTCCAACTCGCCGAACATCGCGGCCTCCTCAAAGGCGTCGGCCCCGACGTGCGGGCCCAACGCCGAGCCTTCGCCGCCGAAATAACCAACACCGTCACCCACCTCCGCGCCCTCCGGGCATCGGGGTCACTCCGCCCCCTCGAACCCAACGCAATTTCATAGGCTTGGAAACCGCACCGCGAAAACCGGTAAACCCCTCAAACGATTGGGGAAATGGGTTTTCGCGGTGCGGCTTGCAACAGCCTGAAGTTGTTGGGGTTTTGGAGGGGTGGAGTGACCCTAGCAGTGCTTGTGGGCTTTGGCTGTGGTGGGGGGGGGTTGGGCTTCGTAGTGGGGTTGGGCTTCGAAATGGGCGACGGCTGACTTGAGGTCGGCGAGGAAGAGGTCGGCGAGGTCGCGACTGAAGCCCTCGCGGACGACGATGCGGAGCACCGCGAGCGTCTCGACCTTGGGCGGCATCGTATAGGCGGGGACCTGCCAGCCGTGCTCTCGCAGCTTGTCGGAAAGGTCGAAGACCGAAAACGCACTGCTGTCTTTCAGCGAGAAAGCAAACGCGGGAATGCCGTCCCCTTTGGTGATCAGTTCGAACGGGCCCATCTTTTCGATCTCACTCGAGAGGTAGAGTGCGATGTGCCGCATCTGCGTCATCACGCGCGTGTACCCCTCGCGGCCGAGTCGAATGAAGTTGTAGTACTGCGCAACGATTTGGTTGCCGGGTCGGGAGAAGTTGAGCGTGAACGTGGGCATGTCCCCGCCCAAGTATCCGACGTGAAAAATCAGATCTTCGGGGAGCTCCTCTGCAGAGCGCCACACGACCCACCCCACACCGGGATATACCAACCCATACTTGTGGCCGGACACGTTGATGGATTTCACCAACGGCAGCCGGAAGTCCCACTCGAGCTCCGGTTCCAAGAAGGGCGCGACGAACCCGCCGCTCGCCGCGTCGACGTGTAGGGGCACCTCGACCCCAGTCTCATCCCGATACGCGACCAGGGCGTCGTGGATGTCCTTGATGGGCTCGTACTCTCCCGTATAGGTGACCCCGAGAATGGCGACGACACCGATCGTGTTCTCGTCGATGGCGTCGCGCACCCCGTCCGGCGTAATCGTGTACTGCCCGGGTTCCATCTCGATGTACCGAGGCTCGACCTCCCAATAGCGGGCAAACTTCTCCCACACGACTTGAACGTTGTTGCCCATGACGATGTTGGGCTTGTCGGTCGGTTTCCCAGCCTGCTCGCGGCGTTGGCGCCATCGCCACTTGAGCGCCATCCCCGCGAGCATCACCGCCTCCGACGACCCGATCGCAGAGGCACCAACCCCCGTCTCTGGCGCATTGAAGAGGCGCGCCACGATATTGATGCACCGCTCTTCGAGCATTGCCGTGAAAGGGTACTCGTCCTTGTCGATCATGTTCTTGTCGAACGACTCCGCCATCAGTCGTTCCGCCTCTGGCTCCATCCACGTGGTGACGAAGGTCGCGAGATTCAACCTCGCGCTCCCGTCGAGCATCAACTCGTCGTGAATGAGGTTGTACGCCACCGCCGCGTCGACCCCAGTGTCGGGGAGCTCGTACTTGGGGACCGGCCGGTCCATCGCAGCGCGCCCATAAACAGGAGTGATGTTTCGTTCGTGCTCGTCGAGAGCTTCGAGTTCGCGCTGCTTCGTGACCATTTTGTTGGGCTCCTTGGTGGCAGAGCATGTCGCGGTTTGACGCGGGGCTCTAGGGGTTTCCTTGCGCAGTCGCCGATTTGTCGGCTCGGGCGGTCATCTCGGGGATGAGGAGATACGCCGCGACGAAGAAGCAGACTGCGCCGATGAGGGTGGTGAGGTTAGACAATCGGGCATCGAGCATCTCGCCGATCTTGGGATCGACGAAGCCAGTGACCGCCGAAACCCCAAAAGCAATCGAACCGAGCAGGTTGATGACCACGATCCACCACGAGATGTTCCGCGGCTGCCAGTTGGCCCACGACTTCGAGACTTCGGCATACGCAAGAGCACTCGCGACCAAGAAACACACAGAGCCGATCGCGTTGGGGCTCCAAACCCACCAGTCGGTCCGCACAGGATCAAGCGATCGCATCCCCTCGAACGTATTGAGGTTGAAGAGCAAGGTCCCCGCGAACTGCACCACCACCGCCCACCACCCGATCTTCTCCGTTTCCAGTCGAAAGAACGACCACGACGGCCGCACCCCGTTGTCGTGACGGGGTTCGTTGATCACCTCGAGAACCTGAAGGTAAGCGGCGGTCGTGAAAAACAGAGACCCAACGAAAAGCACGGGGCTCCCGTCGAACCTCGCATCACGAAGAATGCCTGCCGATCCGATCGCGAAGAGCGCCGCCCCCACCATAAACGACGCTCCAATCCACCACGTCAGCACACGCGGACGCAGGACGAATGCATGCGCGGGAGGAGTCCGCCCGTGCCGTTCGATCGGCTCGGGATCGAGCCCCTTCCGGTTGCGCCTCGAGTGCCAGATGAGACGACGCCCGCCGAGCTCCTCGAGAACCAGGTGCGTGATGAACCGCCCCGGCCCGCCATGTGCGATCACCTTGTGGTGTGTGTGAGCTTCCGGCGTGTGAGTCACGGTTGGTGGACTCTAGCCGCGGTCGCTCGGCTCCGCGACCAAGCGGCACCCCGGGGCTCGAGGCAGCGCCCGATCAAGCGAGCTTCCGGACAGCAAGCATGCCCCGAGGCCATGGAAAGCCGTGCGGCGTCAGCGCGCGGACACCCCGACCGATCAGAACGCGACGCAGCCCTGCGCCGGCGTGCAGAACGGATCACCCAGTGCGCCACAGCAGATCCACTCGAGGCCACCGATGTTGGGACAGTCCGCATTGGTGGTGCAGGAGCCGAAGTCGTCGTCCATCAAGATTTCGCATGCCGTCTGTTCTTGGCACTGCGTTTCACCGAACAAGTCGCAACACACCACGTTGATCCCCTGAATCGAAGGACAGTCCGAGGTCGTGTTGCACGACTCCCCGATGCCCTCGAAGTCGCCGGGATCGACCGGCCCAGCGGTATTGGCACAAAGGTCGAGCGGCGCGCTGCAGGCCTGCAACTCCTCTTGGTCCTGTGCGGTGAGTACGATGGAATCGCCTCCGGGGCACCGAATCGTGATGTCCCCTTGATCGGCGGCGCTGCCAGTCACCGTGACCATCGACTCGATCGTGAACATCTGGCCGTCCGCGTTGGTGAAGTCCACCGTTACGTCACCCATCGACGGATCGACGTTGCCTGTCTCGAAGCTGCCGCAGACCTGACCGCTCGGGCCGAGGTACCGTCCCTCGAGACCGATTGCGTCGGTCGCTTCGAACCGCGACCCGTTCTCGAAGTTCACACCGAAGCCCTGCACGGTGCAGTCGCCCGAGGGCATCCAACATTCGAAGATCTGAGCAAGCCCTGCCGCACACGAGTTGCCAAGCGCCGCGGCTGCAGCGGTGCAACTTGCGCCCGGGTTGGCCGCAGGATTGGGTGAACCTGCGTTGCCCGCATTGTTGTCGCCACAACTCGCGACCAAGATGACGACTCCCACAATAGCGATGGCGTTCTTCATGAAGTGCTCCTCCTCGGGACATCTGCGGTCGGTCGCGACGTTGTGAACAGCGTCACCGCGACTCGAACGGCTTGGCGATGCGCGAGAGTCACCCGGAACGCCCGAGAGAGTCAACCCGCGCTCGGTCGATGTCCGTTTCTGACATACGTACTTATTCACCGGTTC
Organism: Myxococcota bacterium; assembly: GCA_039028875.1. GTDB lineage: Bacteria > Myxococcota_A > Polyangia > Polyangiales > Houyiibacteriaceae > SG8-38. The sequence goes on from JBCCHE010000011.1 coordinate 44,415, forward strand.
GGCCGGACGGTCGAAGCTTGGCAGTGGTTACCCACGACGGTAGTTTCGTAAATCATTGGAGGTTGCATGAACATGGTCTCGGTTCGGCATCGTTCGCTCGCAACGCGCGAAGTCTTGGCGTTAACAATCGCACTATTGCTCGGCGCATGCGGTGATACCGGAGGCGGCGCCGGTTCGGTTTCCGCCAATGCCGCGTGCGAGGCCTGGTGCACCGATCCGAGCTGCGTGTCCATTCACTTCACCGATGACTTCCCGACCTGCATGAACGGCTGCCTCAACGACCAAGCAAGTCCCTCGTGCCTCAACCCGTACGGCTCGTACATCGCTTGCCTCGCCGCCTCGGGATGCCTTTCGCAATGCACGTCGACGTTGATCGCATGGGCAGCGTGCGAAGACGGTGTCGATGACGAACCGGTCGCCGAGCAATCGCTTACGCAGATCTGCGAGCTCGGCTGCACCGAAGCCACCTGCCCCGCCGCGTTCATCCCAGGCGACCGATGCGTCCTCAACTGCGTGAGCGGCGGCCGAAGCGGGTGCGAGGAGCAGTACCGGCGTTGGCTCCAGTGCAAAGTTACCGACTGCCAAGCGCCTTGCCGTGACGAGGGTCTCGCCCTCAGCAACTGCTCGCTCTAGCGACGGGTCCTGACGAAATAGGTGCGTCCCTCCTCGATTTGGAGACCGATTCGCGGCACCGACTCACGCTCGCCTTCGATGTCGTAGTACCCCGGCACCAGCACCACCGTCTCGCACTCCGCGCCTTGCTTCATGACGATGGCCACGCATTCGAACTCGCCGGTCACGTAGACCGTGGGGGAAGGGCGTGGGTTGGTCGGGTCTTGCAGGAAGACGAGGAGGGCTTTGTCGTCGGGCGCCGAATAGGGAACGCTCTGGTGCGCCTCACCATTGGGTTGGAACACCGTACTCACGACGCGCGGCGCGATTCTCATACCCGGCCCGTCTTCGCCGGCCACAACCCGTGGTGATTCGGTCGAGGCCCCACCCGCGTCGGCCCGAGAGCTCTCGCCCCGGGCCGACGCCGCACAGGCCTGACGATCGAGGAGTGCTCGTCTCACCGGAAGGTCATGTCGAACGTGAAAGACTGCGTTCGCTCGGTGTCCCCGTCATCGACGGTCAGCTCCAGCTCGAGCTGGACGGCGTCGGACGCTTTCGACACGCACTCGCTGTCGATCCGAACGAGCCAGAAGTTGGTGATGAACGCCGCGAGGTCGAGTGCCGAAAGGTCCACCTCCCCCGAAGATGGGAAGCTCAGATTGGCGCCACCCGTCGCATCGGAGAGGTCGGTGAGCGTGAGTTGGCCTTCCAGGCACCAGAGCGGGTTGAAGCTCTCGCGCAGGACCGAGTGCACGGTGACACTGCCGTCGCCAAGCACGGTTGGAAGCGCGGAGCTCGACGGCGGGAGCCACGGGGAGTCGAAGGTTGAGCCAGGCAGCTCCTCGGTGTGGGCGCAGTTGTCGCCGACGAGCACCTGGTAGTAGGGAACTTCGATCCGGCGAGACAGAGGCGATCCGGCGGTACCGAGCGCGTCGGAGGCCTTCGCGTTCATCGCACTCGCGACGCCGTAGTAGTTCTCCGGCCCGTCGCCGCCTCCGGCCCCGCCGCCCACGTTGTTTCGCACCTCCTCGACGAAATCGCTGAAGAGCTCGACGTCGGATGTGAAGTCGAGGAGCGGTCGCTCAGTCGGGTCCGGTCGTGTCGGTTCGTCTGTGCCCGTTCCAAGGGTGTACCCGCTGAACTCCGTTCGCTTGGTGTCGTACGCATCTCCGAACGTCACGAACGCAAACCGGACACCGAGGCCGGCCGCGTCGAGTTCCTGCGCGAACGCCTCGATCGAGTCGGCGATCCCGGTGACGGCCCGGCCCATGCTCCCCGTCGTATCGACCAAGAAGGCGACGTCCGCGCCCGACGCCGTGCCTTCGCCAAAGTCGAGCTCCGCATCGCAGACGGTGCCATCCGCGGCCCCGCCTTTGACGGTGAGGGTCGTCGCGATCGATCCGGTGGACCCACGCGCGGCCGATGCAACCGCGAAACGATCCGCGTCACTCGCGCCGTAAGGCCGATTCGTCACAGGATCCACGACCGGCGCAAGCGTGACGAGAAAGTCCTGGTCCTCGCCGTCGTCAACGAGCTCCACGCTGGCGGAGGTCACGTTGTCCCCGGTCGATGAAATGGAAACGGTGTCGATCGTGGCATCCCTCGCGATCCCCTCGGTGTTCGGCGCCGGCATGGGCTCCGGTTCGGGCTCGGGTTCGGGTTCCTCCATCGCGGCCGACCCGCAACCGAGGAGCGCAGCGGCGCAGAGCATCAAGGCAAGGCCGCAGGTGGATTCGTGGATTCTTCGAAGCATGGCTGTCTCGTCTTTCTGTCTATCGACTGTTGGTCGCCGGTCACCGCCGGCACCCACGAGTGATGTGCAGAGACCGCGCCAAACCCGCCGCGGCCGTGAATCCGGGCACTTGCGGTTCTTCGCCGCCCCATGTGACGACTCACGTCGGCAGATCCGAACGAAACGACGAACTACGTCAGATTTGGAGGTGGCTGAGTAGGCCGATGTGGGCGGGATGCCGCTTCACCGTTGGCGTACGATCGCGAGCCCGACGGGTGCTGCGCTACGGAAAGAGCGTTCGAGCGCCGTCGATCAATGAGATACTATGGGCACCATGATTCTTAGAGTGCTCGCCCTAACCTGCGCCGCCGCGTTGGCGGCATGCGTCGAGTTCCCTGCGACCCCGCCCGATGGGACGGGCGCGACTGCAGGGCTTGGGGACCCGGGAACAGGCGCGAGCGGGGGCTTCAACAGTCAAGGGGGCATGGGCGGAAGGGACGCCTGTATTGTGAACTTCGCCCTTGGAGACAATGCCGGCGACAACGACGACGGAACGAGCAGCGGAGATCGGCTCGCGATCGGCGAGGTCGACGAAGCCGAGGACAATTTCGACGACTGGGTCGCAACCACTTGCAGTGGAGAACAACGTATCGAGCTGAGCTGGACAGGCTCCGCAGAGCTGGAGCTATCCGTCGTCGAGTCCGCGGGTCTGCTTCTGACGCCAGACACCCAGTGCATCTGCGCGGAGCCCCTCCCTGCGCTCCAGTGTCGCACGCTGACGGGAGAGCTCGGCGAAGACGGGACGCTCACACTCGAAGTACGCGCGACGAGTGTTTTCGATGAGACGAGGTACATGATCGAGTTCTGTCCTGAGGCCGACTGACAACCGGGGCCCGCCGCCTGGCCGGTGCCTTCCCAGCCAGGCGACGTCCGTCGTCCATGCACCTCTATGGCGTTGGTTCGATAGTGTGTCTCTCATGCTCGATGCCGAGGGCACGGTCGGGACGATGTTCGCTGCGGGCGAGGAGTACACATGCGGTGACCACCCCACTTGACGGCTGCATCTCGCTCACCGGGAGCCTTGACATGGACACCGAATTCGACCTTGAAGTTCGCCTGCTGACTATCGGTGAGAGTGCTCGATGCAACGTTAGGGCCTGTGAGGGCATCAGCCCTTGGGGACCACGCACCAGTTAGTCGAGGCCCGCCGCCTGGCCGAGGCTCTCCCGGCCAGACGACGACGGCTGCTAGTCGACGCCAATCCTACGGCGTCGGTTCGATTCGAACGACCGTAGAACCAAGATCGACAGGGACCCCGGCTACTTGAGTCTCCGCTTCGTAGTACATCAAGAAGCCGAGAGGTGTCGCTTGTCCGCTTTCGACGATAGGTTCGATCCAGAGATCTACGCCGGTTGATGCGCCTGCTGCAAGCGTACCTACGTCGAAGATGACGTTCTCGAAATCGTCACATGTGCTGCCAAGTGTGGAGTCGCTGTTCCCGATCTGACACGTGGCTCCGGCGGTCGCTCGGGTGGCCGCTATACCCGTAATGAACAGCGGTAGCCGAGCCTCGAGGACGATATCATTGACCGCGCTCTCGCTCGTATTCGTGACGTTGTAGGTGACACGAAACTGCTCGCCGCGCTCCGCCGCCTGGACGGCGCTGGTCACGGTAGTTCGCAACGTAGGCGAGCTAACCACGGGGGTACGCAAGACCGTTCTCGCCTGTCGCTGAGCGTTCGATCGATCGACCAGCACGGCCTCGGCAAGCAGCTGTTCGCCTGCAGCGGCGGAGTTCACGCGAAGCGTGACCTCTTTGCTGGAACCGCTCTGGCCGACGAGCGTCTCTTCCTCCCAGACGATCATTCCGCTCGACTCGTCGCCTCCGTCGGAGTCCACGACGGTGGCGTCCTCAGAGAATCGGAGGATCAGGTCCGCATCCGTCGTCGATGTACCTCGGTTCGAGAAGTAGAGGGCATATGTGACGGCTTCGCCTTCGGCCGCCGGAGTTACGTTCCTCGCCACCCGAAGCTCGAGCGGATCGGGCGCGGACTCGGCAGACGTAATCCCCGCCAGAATCGACGGTTGCTCCGCAATATCACTTGGATCGAAAGCATCGGTACGGACCTCAGTCTTGAATGGGATGAGGTCTCCTTCCGTTGTCTCGGAGGCCACGAACAGGAAAGGTTCGAACGAAAGCACGCGGCTTTCTCCCGACGCAATCGAGGGGATCTCCCAAATCAGGTCCTGCCCTTGTGCACACGTGGACCCCAGCCCGGCAGACTCGCAGACCGCGCCGATGGACGATGTCGAGGCACGAATACCAAAGAGCCCATCGGGCAGCCTCGACTCGACTCGTACGTCTCGGGCTTCAGTGGACGTTGGGTTGGAAAGCACAATAGACACGTTCATCCCTTCGCCAAACACCCACGGATCTCTGTTGGTCTCCATGGAGACCAACAGAGATCGTGGGCCCACCGGCGTAACCGCGGCGACGCGAACCTCCGCCTGCGGGTTGTCATCGTCGGTGACCGCAGCGTCTACGCGGATCTGATCGCCATCGCTTGCGCCTGGGAATGACAACATCACTCTTCGCTCGTTGTTCTCTTCAGCTGCAAGAGATTCCGTGTCCCAGTCGATCCGACCGGAAGACGCGGTCCCGCCGTCGCTGTCGAGCACGGTCGCATCCGACGGAAACGCCATGGAGAGGTTCGCGTCGATGGTGGACGCCGTCACGTTGGAGTAGTGAAGCGAGAATACCTGGGCCTCGCCTTCTTCTAGCGGGTTCGACGCCCCAACCATCCTGAGCCGCAAACCAGGGTCGTCGATCCGGTCCGTGTTGACATCGTAGAGGGCAACCGTGTCCGCGGCAATGACGGCGGGCTGTTCGACCGCCTCCGGCTCGCTGGCCGAGTCGGTTCGAAGCTCGGCTTCGTAGTAGAGTATCCGCTGCTCGAAGGCGCCCTCGGAAGGCCAAGGAAACACCTCGATCGATGTCACGCGACGTTCTTCGGGCCCGATGTTGCCGAGGCTCCATTCAATGTTCTGGCCTCCGTCGCAGGTACTTCCGAAGCCGGTCGATACGCAGCGGCCTCCCTCAGAAGCCCGGTGTACCGCGACCCCGAAGAGGCCGACCGGCAGGCGGAGCTCAAGCTCGACGTCCCGGGCCTCTTCCTGAGTTGGGTTCGTGACGACGACCGACACCGTATGGATCCGAGATACCGGGGATGGATCGGGGCCAGCCTCGACGGCGATGTCGAGTGGTCGCGTCCCAACGGCGGTCTGGATGGTCGCTCGGGATTCATCATTCGTGCCGACGATTGAGATCGTCGCCTCTGCGCGAATCTGGTCACCGTTGGATCTTCCCATCGGCATGATCGTGACGCGCCGCTTGTTATTCTCACCGGGCTGCAGTGTTTCCCGCCATGTAATCGTCTCGCCACTCAAGGTGCCTCCATCTTCGTCGAGCACTTGGACGTTGGTGGGTAGGCTCAGAGCCACGTCGGCATCGACGGTGGATCCGTCTGGGTCTGTCGCGTAGCTGAGTGTGTAGGTCAGGGGCTGTCCCGGCACGACAGGATTCACGCTCTCGGCCACGTGGAAAACGAAGGGCCGCTCGTCTTCCGAGATCGCCATAACCGCGGCCGACTGAATCGAAGGCTGCTCCGCCACTGTGCCTGCGTCAGCTGAGTCGGACCGAACATCGACCTCGTAAACCTGGAGGAAGCCAACGTCGACCTCGTTCGTGATGAATGGTTCAAGAGAGACGACGCGAGTCTCGCCCGGCCCAAGGTCGCCTATCGCCCAGTCCAGGTTCTCTCCGGCATCGCACGAGCTGCTGAGGCCTTGAATCCCGCAATCCGCGCCCGCGCTCGCCCGCTCCGCCTGGACGCCGAAGATCCCGTTCGGAAGCCGCGCTTCGACGCCGACGTCGCGAATGATGGAGGCCGTGGGATTTGTAACCGTAACCGCAACTCGACCCACGTCGCCGACCCCGATCGGGTCCGGATTCGCGTCGACCACGACATCAAGACCCTGAGAAGCCACGACCGTACGGACCTTCGCTTCGGCTCGCACCGCTGGGTCTCCAGCAACCTCGATGGCGGCGGCCCCAAGGAGTTGGTCTCCGACTGCGGCGTCGGGCGCCTCGATGGTCACGTGCCGCACCGCATTGTCGAGGGAGGCGAGTGTCTGCAAGGGCCAAGTGATAGTGCCTCCGCTCTCCGTGCCGCCGTCAGCCTCGGTGACGCTCGCGCCTTCCGGAAGGGTGAACGATACAACGACGTCCTCGGTCGAGGGACTCGGGTTCGAGTAGTGGAGCGAGTACGACAGCTCGCCGCCAACCACCATCGGATTGTTGCGCTCGACGAGCTGCAGATTCAGCGCGCGCGTAGTCACCACGTCCACCGTTGTGGTGCTCCCACTGGCGGCGAAGCCGTTGGTCGACGTCGCCATACCGGTAAACGTCATGCTGACGGGACCTCCAGACTCGATGAATGGCTCGATGGAAACGATTCGGGACTCGCCTGGCGCGAGGTTGCCGATGTTCCAGCTGACTGTCTCGTTCGCGTCACAGGAACTGCCAAGCCCCGCAGTGCAAGCTGCGCCGTCCGACGCCCTTCGCTCGTTGATCCCGAACACGCCTGCTGGCAGCCGGATGCTCGCCGTTACGTCGTTCGCGGTTCGCGTCTGGCTTTGGTTCGTGATCGTGCCCGACACACGGAGGAAGTCGCCGACAACCACCGGCGAATAATCGGCATCCAGGTTCATCCGAATCGGCGCCACGCAGATCCCGAGCTCGCAGATCTCGTCCATGGGGCACATGGCGTCGACCGTACAGTCCTCACCCTGCTCGAACACAGGCGACTCGGACGTCACGCGGACCAAGGCATCAGCGCCGTCGATGGTGGCGCCGGCTTCGGCGCGAAGGAGCAGCCCCGATGGCAGTGGCTCTTCCGCCGGGACGGTCACCTCGAGGATCCGCATAGCACCAGCCGTCAGATCCTCGGCTGGCCAGGTCACCACGCCGTCGTCGTCGACAGTTCCGCCATCGGAGACCACGGCCTCGGATGAGTCGACCAAGATGGGCAGTGTCAGCGTTGGCGCGACGTCGATGAGTGAGCCGCCACCATTGTTGTCGTACGTGACGGTGTACATGATGTCGCCGCCCGCCTCGGGGACCTCCGGTGTCTGCAAGAGGGCGATTTCGAGGTCGCTCTCGCCTTCGTTGACCGTCTCTTCGGCCATCGCATCCATCTCACCTGGCGCCGAAACGACAGGCTCGAACACGACCGTCACGTCAGTCGCGTCCGCGTCGAGCGTAGGCGTGAAGGAGATCACCTGTACGGTGCCCCCGAGGAGGTCACCGAGCGTCACCGTAATCATCTCGCCTGGGTCGCAGTTGCCGCCACTGCAGGCCCCCGGTGGAAAGTCGGCTGGGTCGACTTCAACGTTGTCGGGAATCTCGAGCTCCAGCTCTGCGTCCTCAATGGTCTGAGAGCCGGGGTTGGTGACTGTGATCGCCACGTCGAAGTTGTCACCCGCCTGGACCAGGTAGATGTTCATATCGATCGAGACGAGGATCGGACTCGAGCTCAAAGTGACCATAACCGAGTCGTCTGCGGTCGCATCGCCGCTCGAACAGGTGAGGGTGAAGCTCTGGGCTTCGTTGATTGGGATCTCGTCTTGACCCGGCTGCGGCAACACGTCGACGCCCCAACTCGGGCTGCAACTGTCAGCATTGCGCACTTCCCACTCGAGGAGCGCTTTGGTACCGGTATCAACACTCACCGGCGTCGCCGTCAGGCTCACGAACGGCGCGTCTGTGCTTCCTCCAGTCCCGCCGGTGGCGGTCCCACCAGTGCCACCTGTGCCGGTAGCGCCCGTGCCTCCCGTTCCCGTCGCACCGGTTCCACCGGTTCCCGTTCCGCCGGTGCCTCCCGTTCCGCCGCCGCCGGTTCCGCCGGTTCCTGTTGTGACACCACCACAAGCCGCAACGCTCAGCGCGAGTACGGCGACAAAGATACTTCGATTGATCGAACTCATGAGTTCAGCTCCTGCAACGCGTGAATGATCACGGGCCAACCGATCGGAGAACCGATCGACTAAGAGGGGAATGGGCGAGCGCCCACCCTAACCCGAGGTTTGTGATGCGATCCACAGCAAGATCGATGCCGACACGAAAACGGGGTGACGCTTCTCGGCAGGAATGCAGGTCAACGAATCACTTGCGCGAATATCGTTTCTCCGATGTTTCTGGAGGCGGAGGCATCGAACCCAACTGTCGACCACATGCATCGTCGCGCCCCAACAACGCCCAGTGCACATCGCGAACCGCGCCGCAGTAACCTGACTAGACTCGTCAAACGCATGTCGAACGTCGTCAGCGGGAGAAACCGACAACGAGGGCTTCCAAAAATTCAATATAGATTCCAAACACTTATAGAAACGACGAAGTCTGGCACGCGGCCTGCTCTTGTCAGCGGTCATGCACAACACGACGCCGCTCGCCAACACGCCCCGCAACAACAGCCCCGCATGCATGCTCCTCACCGTGGCGCTGCTCGCAACGTTCTTCGGAGGCGCAACAAACGCCAAAGCCGACACGCCGTTACTGGTCGACACGAGCTCGCAACTCGTCACGCGAATCGCGGACGACCTTCGCGCTTCCGAACTCGACCAGGATCTTTTCGTGAAGCCCGTGTCGCAGCCGAAGCCGACGGTGTTCGTGTCGGCCGAACTCGTCGAGCGCGTTTCGGGGTTGATCAACGACGGGCTACAGATCGCGGGGAACGAAAAGAAGGGAAGGCTCTTCGTTCACGTCGAGAGCCACGGTTTCGGGGGCATCGTCTCTCTACGAGTGCGGCGCTAAACCGCTTCTGGCGAAAAGGTGAATTCGTACGTACGCGCTAGCTCATTGGGATAGGTCGAACTGAACCAGCTCTCGTTGCCCGGGCCGCAAGCGGATCGACTTGGTGACCGTCGGCGTCTCTTTACCCGCGCTGATCTTGTGCCTCCCGGGCTTGAGCGTCAGCTCTTTGATCGGCGCGCGACCCCTCCGCTTGCCATCGATCCAAACATAGCCCCACGGGAACACGGACACGGTGACGCGCGCGGGGCGAACGGGCACAGCCTTGTTTGGAGCCTCCTCGTTCGCCTTCGCTGCCTTCTCGGACTTCTCCCCGCCTGGTCGAGGCTCGACCACAGCTGGCAACGAATCGCTGGTGCCCGGCGCTGTCTCCCTCTCGGGAGCCTCGTTCGCTGACTTCGCTTCTTGCGCTTCGTCGGCCTTCGCATCGACGAGGTTTCCAATCGGCACGGGCACTTCCACGCGCGGCCGCGGCTGAGCCGCAGGAGCCGTGGCGTCGTCCGTACGATCGCCGAACCAGAGAGCCACCCCCGCGGCCCCCGCCCCCACCACGGCCAACACGACCCCCAGGATGAACGCGATCCGCGAGCTTCGATTGACACGCGCCTCCTTCGGGGCCGCGGGCGGTCGGAGTGCGTCGTCTGAAAGTGCGACAGCCTGCGACTCGCGATAGGCTTTGTCCCCCTCGCCCGCTCCGACGATTCCGCTGGTCCGCTTGCCGCTCTTGGGATCCTGCGGCCCCCCAGGCTCGGTCGCGGCGTCACCCAATAACTCCTCAAGGCTTTGCTCGGGGCGAACCTTGGACACCTGTTTGCCAAGCTCTCGCTGAGTGCGCGGTGCCGGCACGAACTCCTCGAGGGACTCGAGAAACTCGAGGGCGCTTTGCGGGCGTGTTTCGATGTCGGGCTCGATCAGACGCTCAATGACATCGCAAAGACCCTCGGGCGCCGACGGCGCGAGACCCCGAAGCGAGGGATGGTCCCCATTGAGAATCTTCATGATGGTGGACGGATCGTTTCCGCCGTCGTACGGCTTCTCGCCACTCAAGGCTTGAAACAAGACGACACCGAGTGAGAAAAGGTCCGCTCTCCCGTCGCAGGCCTGCGCACCCAGTTGCTCGGGCGACATGTACGGGATCTTCCCCTTCACGGCGCTCTGTTTCTGCGAAGCGCCGCTCACCGCTTTGGCGACGCCGAAGTCCGCGAGGAACACTTCTCCTTGGCGGCTGATCAGCACGTTCGAAGGGGAGATGTCTCGATGAATGATCGCACCGGGGCCCGTCGCATCGAACCCAGAGGCGCGCGGCGGATTGTGCGCATGCTCGAGCGCCAACGCCAACTCGTGTCCGATCAGCGCGACGTAATCGTGGGAGAGGCGTTTCCCGTGCTGCCCATTGAGCAGCCCCTGAAGATCAATCCCGTCGACGAGCTCGAGGGCCATGTAGTAGTCCCCGTCGATGTTGCCGAAGTCGATCACGCCGACGATGTTTCGATGGCGGAGCTTGGCAGCCAGCTTGGCCTCCCGCTCGAACAGGCGAACGAAATCCTCGTCGTTGCGAAAGAAGGGCAGAACGAGCTTCAGACAGACCCGTTGGGTGAATCCGCTTGGGCCACGGCGAATCGCTTCGAAGGTTTCAGCCATCCCGCCTAGCCCGAGTGGGCGTACGATGCGGTAGGGGCCGAAGTCCCTTGGGACGAACGGGCTCGAAGAGCTATTGCGGGTCGGTTCGTTCATGCGACGGCGGCGAAAACCGACCTATCGTACGGCGAAAACCGAAAAATGAACAGTGGGGCTACGTACCCTTTCGGCGTTTGAACGCCTCGGGTTCGATCCCGTGAACCGCCATTCGACTGATCAGGCTAGTCCGCGGCATCTCCAAGAGGCGAGCCGTTTTGGCGACGATGCCGCGGCAGGTCTGTAACGCGTCTTCGATGAGCGTCTTCTCGAGCGCATCGAGGTCCTGGCGGCGCGTGTTGAAGTCCCGAAGACGCGCTTCGAGGCCGGGCGGTGCGGGCACGTCGCTTGGCTTCGGAGGCGGCTTCGAACCACCGACGATCGGATCCCCGAGATCAAGATGCCGCGCTTCGATGATCGGATCCGGCGAATCGTCTGCGCGCGCGCGATTGCGGGCGCGCTCCAACACGGACTCGAGCTCTCGAATGTTCCCAGACCACTCGAGACCCGAAGAGGACAACCACTCCATCGCGCTCTCGTCGAGCTCCCAGCGAGCATCGAGTGAGGAACGATTGAGGTAGCTCACCGCAATGTTGGGGATGTCCCAGCGTCGTTCGCGGAGCGGCGGAAGCACGATTGGGACAGTCGCCAGACGATAGTAGAGGTCATGACGGAACCGCTCCTCCCCGATGGCGCGCTGCACGTCTCCGTTGGTCACCGAGATGAGACGTACCTTGGCCGTCTTGGGATCGCGCCCCTGGAAGCCGAGCGGCCGATACGACCCGAACTGAGTGAAGTCGAGAAGGAGCTGCTGGGCGTGCCCAGGCAGGTTCAGGACTTCGTCGAGGATGAGTGTCCCTCCGTCTGCATACTCGACGAGCCCTTTTCGCTTCGACACGGCACCCGAGAACGCGCCACGCTCGTGACCGAAGAGCTCGGACGTAATCGTGTTGAGGTCGTCGGCCATCCCAAGGGTCGCGCGGACGATCGGCTCTTGATGGCTGGCACGGGCGAAAGCCGCGGCGAGCTGCGTCTTCCCGGTCCCCGACTCCCCGAGGATCATGATCGACGAGTGACTTCCGATCGCGGCCAGCAGCTCCCGCCGGATCCCCGCCATGCTCTCGGGCGCCAGCAGTTCGTCGAGCCCTAGGCGCTGCGCTTCGTGATCCGTCGCGCGTTCGGCGCGCAGGTCTTCGGCGGTGTCTTCGATCCGGGCTTGCTGCGCGATCAAGCCGCCGAGCAGCCCGGCGACACAGTCGACGAACTCGACCATCGGCGTTTGGGTGCCCTGAGCACCAAGGAACTCGAGGTAGAGTGCCCCGATGAGCGAGCGACCTTTGGTGGACGGCGACGGCGCCGACCAGAGCGGGACGGCAATGAACGAGCCTTCGGTGGCATAGGGGACCCGCCCCGCGACGGGCTTGAGTTTGGTCTGGACGCGGTTGAGCACATCGTGGACGTGAAGTGCCAGAACGGTCGGAGGAACCCCACGGAAACTGGCGGTTCGGGACCGATGCATCGGGCCGCCGCCCTTGGTTTCGAGGGTGCTCCAGGCGGAGGCGGCGCCGAGCTGGACGCAGAGTGTCTCGAGCGTCTCCTCGATGAAGCGACCCGCCTGAAGGCCCGTGACCGCCGACGCGACAACCTCGCGGAGGCGGGGCCAGGGATCGATCGTCTCCTTATCGGCCATGAGGTGGCGCCATCGTACCGCCTGGCCCCGGCCCAGACCACCGGCGAAGTGCGAAAATCGCCACGACGGCGTTGATCTCGTCGGGACCTCCCCGGATAGTACGCCCCATGCGCCTCTTGCTCGCGATCGTCGTGTGGGCCTCGATCACCAGCTACGCCACGGCTCAGACCAGCGATCCGTGGCTCATCGTTCCGACCACCGCCACAACCGACGACGACTGGATCGAAAGCACCGCGTCTCGGCTCCGTACCGAACTGCTCGAGCAGGGGGTCGAGGTTTGGTCGCTTCGAAAGGAGCAGAAGGAGATCGAGGCCGAGCTCTCGAAACCCTCGGTGGTACTCACGGAGGAGGACACCGAGAAGTGGTCGACGGCGTCAGACGCCGCGGTGCGGGCGATCGCACTGGGTGACTACGCGGTGGCACTCGCGAAGCTGAACGAGGCCGACGCGATCGCGAAGCGCTCGGTCGAGGAGTTGAACAGGGACCCGAAGCGCGCGCGGCGACATCTCGACACTTGCCTCTATCGGGTGCGCGTTCTGGTTGAGACCGGCCGTGACGCGCAAGCCCGGGAAGCCGTACGCAACTGTCAAAGGGCCGTGCCGACCGAAACGGCGACTCGAGATCTGCACCCGCCTTGGGTCCTCGAACTGTTGGACGAGGCGGATCGAGAGAGGAAGACACGGGGTCGGTCGATCGCCATCGACAGCGAGCCATCAGGTTGTGTCGCTCGGCTCAACGGCGTCGCGGTAGGCGAGACGCCCGTGGTTGTTGAAGCGTTGTGGCCGGGTGGGTACCGGGCGCAGGCGGAGTGCGATCCCGAACGGCGTGGCCGTGTACATGGTGTGCAGCTCAGTCGAACCGATGATGCGACCGTATTGATCGAATCGAGGCTTGATCGTGTCCTAGCGACTCGACCGATCGTCCATCTTCGGTACGAAAACGCCTCTGAGGCGATACGAAACCGTCTGTCTGACGCAGAAGCGCTGGCCGCGTATCTCCCGTCGAGCTCCGTTCTGTTCGTGTCGAAGCCGACACCCGAGACCGTGGAACTGGAGTTGGTCGACCTCTCCCGAGACCAGGAGACGGGCGAGCCTACCCCCGAGGACACCGGGCCGCGAGAGTTCAAGCCGCCGGTGCCAGCCCTGCCTGGAGCGCTGGCGTCAGCCCTCGTCAGAATCAACGCAGGCGCACGGGGCCCAAGCCGAGGTGACCTCGCTTTGGCCGCGCGGGCGCTCGCACAACGGCAGTGCACGGACTTCCGTGGACCGACGCCCGAGACGATCCCTTGTGGCGGCAGGCCGGTCGAGCCACCCGTCGCCGACACACAGTCACCGACCCCCATCCCGCGTCGGCGACCGAAAGGACAGTTCGCGTCGGGGCTGACTCTCTTCTCGTTGGGGGCGGCGTCCCTCGTCACGAGCGCGGCGCTCTTGATCCCTCGCAAGAACGCGGGCACCACGTGGGTCAACGCGGTCTTCGAGGGCTCTCAAGACACCGACAGCCAGAACCGATGGCTCACCCTGAACGACGTGATCCTCGGCACCGCAGCCGCCGGCGGGGGGCTCTTGGTGGCCTCGATGCCGTTGATTCTGCCGAACCGGACGAAGACCCCGTGGTGGGCCTGGCTCTCCGGCGGCGTCGGCCTCGGCGCGGCGGCGTTCTCGATCGCTTACGGCGTCACCATCCAGCCGCGCCCCTCGACTTCTTGTCGTAGCGACGCCATCGGTTTCGACGACACGACCGTGTGCATCCGGCGAGCTGAACGAACCAGCGCAGCGGTGTTGGCGGGGTCACTCGCGGCGCCACTCATCACGATGCCCCTCGTCTACCTGTTTCGGAAGAAGCCGCGGGTCGAACCGACAGTGGACGCAGGCCCGGGCCGCGCGCAGCTCTTGGTGTCGGGAAGCTTCTAGCGCCGCCCATTTTCTGACGAACTTCGTCATTCCGCTCGAAGTCGCTGACTTACGTCGTCATTTCGCGACCCCCTGATCCGCCCACCGGTATGAAATCATTGGTTTTTCTAGGTTGGCCCGATGCCTGCGTATGTGACGGGCATGCTCACACGACGCAGCCTCCACTTGGTTCTCGGCATCGCGGTCTTCGTCTTCGCGCTCGAACCCCATGACCACACCCACGGGCCGATGCGGCGCGAGGTGGAGTCTGGTCGAGTCGAAATGCGGATCCCGGCCGATGAGGGCCGAGCGAGCGGGCTTGCCGTAATGCGGTCGACCGCGCGCTTCGGAGGAGAAGCGTGAGTCGCGTCGTGAGCGTCCCCGAAACCATGACGACCATCACACAGGAGATGACGATGAACACCCGACACGACTACGACACGCGCGACGCATACCGGTTGTTGGCCCTTCTTGCGCTAGGCGTTGCCCTCCTGGGAAGCGGTTGTGGCGACTCGGCCCAGGCCGACTCGCTTGGCTCGCCCCTTTGCGAAGCGCGCTGCGCCAACGGAGATGCGTGCCCAGGGATCGAAGCCCAGTTCGATTGCGTGAGTGAGTGCGAAGAGGCGCTGGCCCAGGCGGACGCACTCGGCGGGACTTGCCCTCGAGCGATGGAAGATGTGTTCGTGTGCCAGTCGAACCTCTCATGCCGAGACATCGAGTCGCGCCTTCTTTCTCCGAACCACGTCGACGAATGCACGTCGTTCGAGCGCGCCGTGCAGTTCTGCGAGCCGGCGCCGGCTGCGAGTCCTTCGCCGACCTCGTCCAACAGCGAACCCCTCCTCGCCTGTGAAGCATTCTGCGACAGCGCCGAGGCATGTGGCGTGGAGTTCCGTGAGGACTGCGTCCAGGTGTGCCTCAGCGGGTACCCCGAATACGAAGCCCAGTCGGCCGCGTGTGGTCAGACATTTGTCGACGCCTTCGATTGCTACTCGAACCTGACATGCGGAGAGCTCCTTGACCGCATCAACGAGGTCGGGCGTGTCGACTCTTGCACTGCCGTGGACGACTGGACGATCACCGTCTGCAACTGAGGGCGGCGTGCACCTGCCGAACGGCGGGCTGGAAGAGAGCGGGCCGAGGGCCGGGATCAGGCGACACGCCGTCTCGGCCCTCGGCCGTTGTCCTCGTCGTTGCGGGCGACAAACTCGAGCCGTTTCGACCCCACGTGGTACACCGCCTCGAACGATGACCGGCTATGCGGAGTATCGAGCGCAACGGACGTTCGGGTCCCTAGACGGGGTTCGGTGCATGAGCATCGTCGCGGTAGTCTGGCACCACTCGCACCAAGACCTCGGGCTCGGACGCATCGCGACTCGCGGTTTCCTCGGGGTCGACATGTTCTTCGTGTTGAGTGGGTTTCTCATCGTGACGCTGCTCCTGCGCGAACGGGATCGAAACGGTGACATCTCGCTCAAGGCCTTCTACGCCAGGCGCACCCTGCGCATCATGCCGCTCTACTACGGCGTGGTGATCGGCTTCGCGGCCGCGGTCTATATCTTGAGCCCCGACGGCAAGGCGGCGCAGACGATGGACCACGCCCTGCCCTTCTTGTTGCTGTACCTGACCAACTGGTTCCCGGTCGACAACCTGCTCGAGGTCACTTGGTCACTCGCAACCGAAGAGCAGTTCTATCTGCTTTGGCCCCCGATTCAGAAGTACGTGCGGAGGACGGTCCCCGTGCTTCTCGTACTGATCGGACTGGGTCTGCTGATCCATCTCGGCGTGTTCGACGACATGCTCGCCAGCTTCGGCGCTAGCGACGAGACTGTGACCAGGATTCGTCGAAGCCCTTTCACACCCATCCTGCTCGGCGTTCTCCTCGCACACATTCTTCATCGCGATCGCGGTTTCGACGTTGTGAACCGCTTGGTGGGTCATCGGTGGTCGCCGGTCATGCTCCTGGCGGCGTTGTTGATTGCCGTCGAACTCCTCCCGCAAGACCTCACCGGCTGGCCGCGATTCTCGATCCACCTGATCATGACGGCCCTGCTGGCAAGCCTCGTCGTACGCGAGGACCATGCCATGGCCGGGGTACTCTCCTGGCGCCCCATCGTCCGCATCGGCGTTCTCAGCTACGGCATGTACCTGCTTCACATGTTCGTCGTGGCAGCCGCCGAACGCGTGTGGGAACGAGCGCCGCTACCGACCTTCCTGCTGTTCCCCGCGGTGCTCCTCGGGACCGTCTTGGTCGCAGAACTGAGTTTCCGGTACTACGAAACCCCGTTCTTGAAGCTCAAGAAGCGTTTCGCTCGATAGCCATTGACAGGGAGGCTTCACCGGAGAAGATCGCCGGAGCCTTCTTGGTCATGTGAGGAAACGATGGTGAACGGAATGGGCCTTGGCAAAGAGGTGCGACTCGGTTGCGCTCTCCTGTGTTGCGCGTCGATCTTGGCGATGCATGGATGCGGCGATTCGTCGGACGGCACGGGAGGCAACGCGGGCATCGGGGGCGCGGGCGGGAGTCCGCCGGTGGGTCCGCCAGCCGACGTCACCCTCGAAGGTCCGATCACGCAGCCAGGAATGCCGTTCGTCGCCGGTACGCGTGAGCTCAACCTCTCCGACGCAGGCTTTCAGGAAGCCGAGTTCTTCGTCTCGGGCACCGCCGTGTCCTACTTGAACGCGGGCGCACTCACCGAAGACGGCCGCTGGGAGGTCCGGGTCGCGGACACCGCCGACTACAAGTCCCGCATTCTGGTCTACCGCCCGATCGACCCCGACGCCTTCAGCGGTACCGTGCTCGTTGAATGGTTGAACGTGAGCGGCGGCCTCGACGCGGCCCCCGATTGGAGCGCGATTCACACGGAGGCGTTTCGTGAAGGTCACGCATGGGTCGGCGTCTCGGCACAACTCGTGGGTGTCGAAGGCAGGGAGAGCGGCATCAACTTGGGTTTGAAGGTGGTCAACCCCGAACGCTACGGGAGCCTTTCCCATCCCGGCGACAGCTTCTCGTATGAGATCTTCGCGCAGGTGGGCAACGCGCTTCGCAACCCCGTCGACCTCGAGCCGCTCGGTGGCCTCACGCCCGAACGCGTCGTGGCGATGGGCGAGTCCCAGTCCGCCGGGCGACTACTCGCCTACGTGAACGCGCTCGGTCCGGTCTACGATGTCTTTGACGGTTACATCATCCACAGCCGCGGGGGCGGGAGCCCACCGTTGTCGCAAAGCCCGCAGGCCGAGGTACGGGCACCCGAGATCGTCCGGGTACGCGACGACCTCAGCGCGCCAACATTGCTCTTCCAGACGGAGACCGATCTCATCACCCTCGGCGGCCTTCCGGATCGGCAAGAAGATTCGGCGATGTTCCGCCAATGGGAAGTCGCCGGCACATCTCACAACGACACCTACACCCTCCTCGTCAGCAACAGCGACCTCGGGGACGATCCCTCGGTGGCAGACGTGATCGAGGTCGTCGACCCGGCGCCTGGCTTTGTTTGTGACTTTCCGATCAATTCGGGTCCTCAGCACTGGGTACTCAAGGCCGGCCTCCATGGCCTTGTCGACTGGATCACCGACGGCACGCCCCTCCCGACGTCGCCACGCTTGGCGGTCAACGAGACCGAAGATGGCTTCGAGCTCGACGAACTCGGAAACGCGCTCGGCGGCATCCGTACCTCGTACGTCGAGGCACCCGTCGCGGTGCTCTCCGGGCTGGGCCAACCTGGGGATTCGTTCTGCCGCATCTGGGGGACGACCCGGCTGTTCACCGGCAACGAATTGGGAGCGCTCTACCCCACTGCACAGGCGTACATCGATGCGGTGACTGCATCGACGGACGACGCCGTTAAGGCTGGGTTTATCCTTCCGCCCGATGCCGCCCTCATCATCGCCGCAGCGGAAGCCTCGGGCATCGGCGAATAGGCTCGCATACCCCCGGAAGGGTCTACCTGGGTCGAGCCAGCTTGCCGATCGACCGTCGCTGGACAACCCGAGCGCCCCTGCTACCGTCGCGCCCATCGCCCCTCCTGGGCGAGGTGACCCGACCGTGGGTCACCAGCACGCTGCCGCCTGTTCCTATCAGACCCGCACCGTGATCGAAAAAACGGCTGAGGGTTCGTAGAAGACAGAGGCAAGCAACGACAAGCGCAGACCGCGGGAACCTTCCCGTTGTCCGGTGGCGTGTGATTCAAAAAGAGAGAGACGAACAATGAGCAAGAAACTATTCGTAGGCGGACTGAGCTGGAACACGGACAACAGCCAGCTTCAACAAGCATTCGAGGCATGCGGTGCAGTCACCGAGGCCAAGGTGATCACGGACCGAGAGAGTGGTCGCTCGCGTGGCTTCGGCTTCGTGACGTACGAGAACGAAGAGAGCGCCCAGCGCGCGATCGAGGAGCTCAACGGCTCCACCCTCGATGGCCGTACGATTCGCGTCGACCAGGCCAACGAGCGACCGCGGAACGACCGCCGCGACAATCGCTGGTAAGCCAAGCCGGCTCGTGGTGAGTGTAGGCCGGAACGCGTACACTCTTCCACGATGCCAACGGGTTGGAGGTACTATGGGGTGATGGCCGCGTTTGCTCTTGCTGCCTGCCATCACCCCAGCCCCAGCCCGTCCCAACCCGCGCCGGGCACTTCACTCCCGCCCCTTTCCAAGAGTTCACCCCGTGACGCCGAACCGGTGTCGGTGATCGACGTAGGCAAGACCCAACTGCTCACCGTTGTGACCGACGAGTGGGATGCGTTTCGTGCCGAGATACGCCGATACTCGCGCAACCCAGGGGAGCCTTGGATCGAAGTCGGCCCGCCCATCGCCGCCGTGATAGGTCGCGAGGGATACGGTTGGGGGCGCGGCCTCCATGGCATCGGGCGGCCCAAAGGCCAAGAGGGGCCTTCGAAACGAGAGGGCGACGGCCGCTCTCCCGCGGGTGTCTTTGCAATCGGCGAGGCCTATGGGTACGCGCCGGCGATCGAGGGCTTGTCGCTCCCGTACACGAAGGCAACCCCCGCGCTTCGCTGCGTCGATGACCCCGCGTCGCAGCACTACAACCGTATCGTGGACGAGCGTGAGACAGATGAAGACTGGAAGAGCGCCGAGCACATGCGGCGCGAAGACGACCTCTACGCCATCACGATCGTCGTCGAACACAACACGCGCCAACGCGAGCCGGGTGAGGGAAGCTGTATCTTCATTCATTCGTGGATCGACGAGAACACCGGCATGAGCGGATGCACTGCGATGGCCGCGTCTTCGCTCGAAGCGGTCGCCACGTGGCTCGAGCCAGATGCAGCGGTGCTCGTCGCCCTGCCACGAGACCAATACCAAGACCTGCGGACCCGGTGGTCGCTGCCTTAGGACGAAGCCGGCGCCGCAGGGGCTTGAACCTCGAGGCGGCGCAGCAGCTTGTCCTGACCGAACACCAAGAAAAGCGCGGCCGAAAGGCCCGATGCCCCGAAAACCATGAGCATCACCATCACCTGATACCGAACCGCGGTCTGCGGGTCGACGCCCGAGAGGATCTGACCGGTCATCAGTCCTGGCAATGAGACAAGGCCAACCGCGAGCAAGGCGTTGACGATGGGTATGAGGCCAGCTTGTACGGCGACCCGCTTTGCCTCCTCCGGTGTTTGCCCTCGGCGAAGCTCCGCGACGAAGCGCTCGGCTGCAAGGCTCACCGAGTTCATCGACGCAGCGAAGATCATCCCCGCGAGCGGCACCATAAACGTGGGTTCGTACCAAGGGTCGAGGGTCAGCACACCTTGGGTCACCAAGACGACGGTAGCCCCCCCGCCGAGGGCGATCGACAACAGAGCCCGGCCATACAGGGCGAGGCGAAACTCAGACACCGTTCGGAGCGCGATCCAGCTCGCCGCCACGACCATCACCAAGAGGACCGCAAGGACGGGCCAAGGTGTGCTGGTCTTGAAGATGTAGACGAGCACATAGCCAACGAGGGTGAGCTGCACGAGCATACGGACCAGCGCGACCGCGCCATGGCCCGCATCGGCCGACCACTTTCGCAAGAACGCGAGAACCAGTGCAGCAGGGATGGCCACAAAGGCCAAACTAGGGATTGCGATGTCTTGAATGACGACCTCCAGCCTGATGTGGGTTCTGCAACGATGGGGCCCCTACGGCAACGCACATCGACACCAGCCTTTCGCGAACAAGCTCGGAATAAGGTTGCCGCCCCACTGTTGTCCCGGTCATGGCGGAACGGGTCAGCGGCAAAGTTGTAGTCATCACCGGCGGCAGTAGCGGAATTGGGGCCTGCGCCGCGCAGTTGCTCGCAGCGCGCGGCGCCCGAGTTGCAGTCGCCGCACGCCGAACCACGCGGCTCGTGGAGGTTCGCGATGAGATCCTGACCGCCGGGGGCGACGCCGTGGCGATCGAATGCGACGTATCGAAGCGCACGGACGTCGCACGCTTGGCTCAAGCGACGCTCGAGACCTACGGGTGCATCGATGTTTGGGTCAACAACGCCGGTGTGTTCTTTGGTGGTTCGATGTCTGAGCCCGCGATCGACGAATGGGAACAGATGGTGGACGTCAACATCAAGGGGGTCCTCTACGGAATCGCCACTGCGCTCCCGATCATGAACCAGCAGGGGTTCGGTCACATCATCAACGTCGGTTCTACGAGCGGACACAAGGTGTTCGGGGAGTACGCGGTCTACTGCGGCACCAAGCACGCGGTCCGTGCGATCAGCGAGGGCCTCCAGCTCGACACCCGAGGCAACGTCCGAGTCACCCACATCGCACCCGGGGGCGTCAGTACCGAAATGTTCTCGCCGGACGAGAGCCAGGTCGCCATGGCGCCCAGGGCCGTCGCCAAAGCGATCGCCTTTGCGATCGGGCAACCCGCGGATATCGGCGTCAACGAGATTGTCGTTCGCCCTCGCGGCGCCGCCGCCTAGACCTCGCTGGGTTTCCTCGCTCTCAGGAGGCAAAACCGGGGGCGCGCGTCCGGCCCGGGATAAACAGGTGATCCACGGAGGGTCACTCCGTGGATCAACCCCACCTTTCCATCCAGCCAGGCGGCTTACCGAATGGTACTACGGGCGAGAGCCGAATCTCCATACGTATTAATTAACCCGAAACGGGCCACACGCCGGGAGGCAGCTCAGGGCACCACAGGGCAGCCGCGTTGCGCTTGGGCGTACTTCTCGGCCTTTCGCCGCTTCAGCTTCTTCGACTGCGTGATCAACACGGGAATGCTCATCGGCAGGACGTACCAGAAGATCGACGCCACGACGATCCCGGCGATGGGGCCTCCGGTATTCACAGGCTTGCAATCCTCGGGCGCCGGCGATGGGGCGCTCGCCGACCCGTCAGATGGCACGCCCGAGACCACCTGTGAGTCCGTGTCGGTGCTGGCATCCTGGGCAACGGCAGTGGACACGTTCAGCATGGCGACGGCGCTAAGTACGGCAATGAACTTCATGGCGGCTCCTTGTTTGCACGACTGGTATCGAACGACCCGTGCCCAGTCAACTTGCCGACAGCGCCGCGCATTGCCTCAGGGCGTCGCCCCTGTATAGCGCCTGAGGCCATGCGCGTTCTCTCGTGCCTTTTCGTCGCCTTGGCGGCCGCCGCTTTCGTTGTCCCGCCCGCGCGTGCGGACATCCCGCAAACACAGCCGGGCTCTCCCTATGTCGCCGGATCCGAAAAAGCGCTCTTGGTGTTTGTCCGGCCCCGCAAACGACTCGCCGAGGAAGTCCTCTACTCGGTCGTCAACGCGCGAGGGGAATGCATCGCTGTACTCGGCAACGACTGGAAAGTCGTGGCACCGATCCGCGCCGGTACGGAGACCCTCATGCTGGTGAGTGGCGTAGCCCAGCCTCAAGTTCAGCTCCTCGAGGTACGAGCCCTCAAAGGTCATACGTACGTGGTCCAGCTGCGTCCTCGAATGAACCGCAAAGCGCCCGTCGAAATCTCGATCATGCGCCGCCGCGAGCAACCGCTCGAAGCGTTCCCGGCAACGGTTCTCACCTCGAACCCGTTCAGACCAAGCCTTGGCGAATGCACGGGGTTCGTCTCCGACAAGAGGCGCAAGATCTCCGAAAAAGCCGCTGCCGCGAAGAAAGCGTGGAATGACGACCCGGGCCTGCGGGAGCGCCAGACTGTGGTGCCTCGTGACGGCTGGTCTGCGGACCTCATCACGCCTTAGTATCGTTCGCTCGGACCTCGGCCAGGCGCCGCTCGAGAAACCGACGCTCAGGGTCGTTGGTCGCCAGGGCGATGGCACGTTCGTAGGCACTCGCCGCCTCGCGCCAACGCGACGTCGTGCGAAAGAAATCCGCGCGGGCTGCCTGAAACGGGCCGTAGTCCTCGAGGTCATCGCGAAGGGCATCGGTGAGCCTCAGGCCTTCGTCGGGGCCGTGCGCCATGGCACTTGCGACGGCATGGTTGAGCGCAACCACCGGTGTGGGGCGGGCGATGAGCAACCGCTCGTACAGGCGGGCAATCCGCGTCCAGTCGGTATCCTCCGAACGTTCGGCTCGGGCGTGAACCGCGGCGATCGCGGCTTGAATGGCATAGGCCCCGACGCTCTGAGCCTCGTGCGCCGCCCGACAGATCGCGAGGCCTTCACGAATCTGCGCCTGGTCCCAGAGGCGCCGGTCTTGTTGGTGCAACAACACAAGCTCCCCGGAAGCATCGGTGCGTGCCTCTCGCCTCGAATCCTGCAGGAGCATGAGCGAGAGCAAACCCAGCACTTCCGACTCCTCGGGCATCAGGTCGGCCAGTACCCGTGCGACCTGAACCGCATGTCGGCATAACTCGCTGCGAACGATTTGCTCTCCGCTCGAAGCGCTGTAGCCCTCGTTGAAGACGAGGTACACGACGAACAGGACAGCCTCGAGACGTTCGGGCATCTCGCGACGTTCGGGGACCCGATACGGAATCCGAGCCTCTCGGATCTTCTTCTTCGCGCGGACGAGACGTTGTGCCATCGTAGGCTCGGCGACCAAGAAAGCACGGGCGATCTCGATCGTGGGCATCCCGACGACGGTTCGCAGCGTGAGTGCGAGCTGGGCCTCCTGATTCAGCGCCGGATGACAACAGGTGAAGATGAGGCGCAGGAGGTCGTCGGGAATCGGCGCTGTCTCTTTCGGATGCGCGGTCAGCTCAGACATGGCGCCGAGTTCTTCGAGCTTCCGTCGTTTTCGAATGTCGTGCCGAATCGCGTCGATGGCTTTGTGCCGCGCTGTCGTCAGAAGCCACGCGTCCGGTGCATCGGGTGTCCCACGGCGTGGCCACTGCGTCGCCGCGGCAACCACAGCATCGTGCAGCGCTTCCTCCGCAAGGTCGAAATCGCCCCCGCACGTTCGGATGAGCGACGACAAGATGCGCGCTCGCTCGCGCTTCAAGACACGGTCGAGCTGGTCGTGAGCCGAATCGGGCAAGCCCCAACCCTACTTCACTCGTAGATGAAGATCGGCCGAACCTCGATGGTGCCCTCGCGCGCGGACGGAATTCGGGCGGCGATCTCGATCGCCTCATCGAGGTCGGCGGCGTCGACGAGGTAGTAGCCCCCGAGCTGTTCCTTGGTTTCGGCGAACGGGCCGTCCGTGGTCAGCGTCTTGCCACCTCGGACCCGCACCGAGGTGGCCGTCGGTGTGGGTTGCAGCGCGTCGCCCGCGACGAACTTCCCTTTTTCCCGGATGTCGGCGGTGAATTCCCGGTACTCCCGCATGTAGTCTTGACGGGCGTCGTCGCCCTTGCCGTGAAGGACCTTCTCGTCTTCATAAATGAGCAACAGGTATTGCATGGGGTCTCCTTGGGTGCCGAATTGCCTCGGGGTCACTCCTGCCGAAGGGCTGAAAAGTGCCCCTGTTTCGTTGGGTAGTCGAGCGGGGACGGGGGTTCTCGACATGTCGCTTGAAAAAAATGTGTCGATCGGTGTCGAATTCCGCTCCCCGCAGGCGACTCGCCCTCAAAAGGCGCTAGGCGCCGCACGAAAAAGGAGATCGCATGAACTACGACTACGGAAAGTTTGTTTGGTTCGAACTGCTCACGAAGGACACGGAGAAGGCCCAGGCCTTCTACGCAGAGACCCTGCCCTGGAAGATTCAGCCCACACCGATGCAGGATGGTTCTACCTATTCGATGATCTCGGCGGGTGAAGCCGGTATCGGAGGCCTCCTTTCGCCACAAACAGAAGCGCCCACGAGATGGGTCAGCTACGTCTCGGTCGAGAACGTCGACGCCGCGGCGGCCAAGGTGAAGGCGGCAGGCGGCGCCCTCCATGGGGACGCGTTCGACATGCCCGGCGTCGGGCGAATCCAGGCCGTCACCGACGCCCACGGAGGGGCGTTCTCCTTGTTCAAGGCCGAGAGCGGCGACCCGCCAGCCGTCGAAGGAACCGGCGCGTTCCATTGGAACGAACTATGGACCCAAGACCCAGAGGGCTCGCTCCGTTTCTACGAGAATGTCCTCGGCTACACGCACGATGCGATGGAGATGCCGAATGGGACGTACTACGTGTTCATGAACGGTGACAAGCCCGCCGGCGGGATGCTCAAGGCCCCGAGTTCCGATATTCCGACGATGTGGCTCCAGTACGTTGCCGTCGAGGACTGCGACGAGGCGCTTGCGCGGGCCAAGCAAAACGGCGCGACGGTCGTGTCGGAGCCGATGGATGCCGAGGGCGTCGGCCGGTTTGGGATCATCCGCGATCCTGTCGGTGGCATGATGGGTCTCATCAAGCCCGCCACGGCTTGATGGTGATTCGCCTCGTCGGTTCTCCGGCGAGGCGAACCCGCGTCCCGGGGGGCTCAGTTCACGCCCGCCGAGACAGTAACGTTTTCGGATGCGACGAATCGCGCGATGGACGCTGCAACACGATCGGGCTGATCTTCCGACACGAAGACGTAGGCGTCATCGATGAGCTCGAGCCTTGCGTTTGGGAGCTCGGCGCAGAACCGTTCGGGCAGCCGCATCGGAAAGAAGCGGTCTTCAGGTGTCCAAAGCAGAAGAACGGGTCGTGTGAACTCTCGTAGCTCTCGGGCGGCCTGGAGAGTGACCTCGGAGTTGGTGGTGATCATGAACTTGGCGACATCGCGGCGGACGCCCGGAGATGATGCGCAAGGGGCCACATAGCCCTGCACCAAATCGTCTGGCAGTCCGGACTTCGCGAGAAGCCCATAGGCGATGGGAAGGTTTCGAAGGGCCCTGACATGCAGCATCCCCTTCGCAATGGCCGCCATCAGCCCGGGGACCCGCGGGACGAGCTTCAGATACCCAAAGCCGGCTGGGGGAAACACGTCGTAGGCGTCGCACGTCGTGAGAACCAAACGGCCCACGCGCGATCCATAGCGAGCGGCGACGAGCTGCGAAATGGCGCCCCCAGAGTCGTTTCCTACGATCGTCACGTCGTGCAAATCAAGCGCCTCGAGGAGGTCACCCACCAGCCGGGCGACACCGTCAACGCTCAGGTCGGCGTCGGGTTTCATGGGGATGGAATGGGAGCCGAGCGGCAGGTTTGGAACGATGCATCGGGCGGAACGACCAAGGCTTGGCGTGACCTTCCGCCATAGCTGGCCGTTGACGAGGAGACCGTGCACGAACACCACCGTGGGGCCGCTTCCGACGTCTTCGTACTCGAGGGTTCCTTGAGGCAACTCGATCGTGCGCATATCAACCTCCATTCGTTTGGGCTGTATGCTCGCACGCGCGGGACACGAAGCCATGACCTCTCAGGTCATGAACGGTGGCGCCCTAGAGGTCCAACTAGAGGTTCCAACGCTTCATGGCCCGCCTGAAGCTTCGCGGGTTCGTATATCCCGCGTGGCGGACGATCTCGTCGGGTGCCTGCTGCCGTTCGACGCAGTCGAGAACGATGGCCTTTCGAGTGGCATCCATGAGAGCCCGAAAGGTGGTTCCCTCCTCCTGCAGGCGCCGTTGAAGCGTCCTAGGCGTCAGATGCAGAGCAGCAGCGACCGACTCGATGCTGCAGGACCCCTTCGGAAGAAGAGCCTTGATCCGCTCGCGGACCGAGTCATGAAAGCTATTGTCTTGGAGCTCCGCGTGAAGCGATGTTGCAATGCCAGCAAGCTGGTCGTGAAGCACGTGATTGGAATTGGAAAGCTTGAGGCCCCACGAGTCTCGGCTGACCACCAATGTGGTTCGGGGCATCCCAAACTTCACGGGTGCCCGGAAGATCTGCGTGTAGTAGTCCATGTTGCCTCGATACGCGTGCTCGAAGCGAACCTCCTCGATCTTGCACTCACTATCGGTCGCGAAACGAAAGAGCTTGACGAAAAGTGCCGCGATGTACTCGATCTCGTGAGAGAGGACGGGCAGCTCGTGCTCAACCTTGTTGATGTGCAAAGCCACATGTGGCGTTTCCTCGTCGATAACGACGACGCGCCCGTGCGCCAGGAGTTCTTGAAAGCGTACGGCGGTGGTGATCCCTTCCCCGAAAGTGCGAGCGCTGACCATCATCAGGTAGACCAGATGGTCCACGCGGGCCTCCCAGGCGTCAGCCGCCCGCAGCCCGAGGAATCGATCGCCAGTCTGTTCGAGGGCAGCTCGCCACAGCCGACCGGACGCATCTCGCGGCGGCCGCCCAGAAGCATCGAGGAAAACCTCGATATCGACGCCGATCGACTCGCACAAAGCCTCCGCGTCAATGCCGAGACGACGAAACGCTTGGACCTGTCCGCGGGTCCACGCGCCGGAAACGCGGGCCGGGGGTTTCACCATCAGCTTCTCGGGCGATAACGACAAGTAGGTAGATGGATCCACAGCGGCGACCGAATTTCAAGCCGCACGGGTGTATGCTTGGGCAACGATGGCGCAACGAGTGCCTGATTTTGTCGCCCGAGATGCTGGACGGTCGGTTAGCGTGACTCAAGAGTCTTCGGTGCAAGGCGGGCACCGATTGTGTGGGAACGCAGATCCTAGGATGAGCCCACCATCCCATCCTAAGGTCAGGCGAGACACTGCGTTCCCCCTTGGTGCCCGCTCTTGCCCCTTTAATTGCAGGGTGGGAGTGCATCACGAGGGCCTTGTTGGCGACCCCGTGGCCGAACCTGGAGCCATCCGGCGCGGCACCGAGTGCGCGCGTCGTTGTGCGTGAAGTGCGCGCGTGAGGAAAGGACAGCCGCGATGTCAGAAGACAACCCAAGTATTATGTCTCACGTGTCGATCGGAACGAATAATCTCGATGTTTCGATCGCTTTCTACGACAAGGTGCTGATGGTACTTGGGTGCAAGCAGCTTCACGCGTTTCCGGGCGCCGTGGCGTACGGCAAACAGTTCCCAGAGTTCTGGGTGCACAAGGCGATCGACGGGAAGCAAGCCACGGTCGGCAACGGAACCCACTTTGGCTTTCTCGCGCCGAGCCGAGAGGCGGTCGATGAGTTTCACCGCGTGGCACTCGAATCGGGGGCGACATGCGACGGCCCACCAGGGCCTCGGCCTCTCTACGGGGAGCCGTACTATGGCGCGTTCGTGACCGACCCAGACGGCCACAAAATCGAGGCTGCACACTGGGACGAGTCGCTCATGTAGTCGTCGTCCGAGCGACGGACCAGGCGCTCCCGGGCCCACTCGGTCCCAGGCGATCTGCAAAAAGGCCATGGGCGTCGCATCTGCTAGAAGCGTTCGATAGGACCGACCGGTTGGATTCGCTTGAACAGACACTCGATGACCTCGGCTCGGACATGGATGCCGATGCACTCCTGTCCCACTTCATCGAGTACGTGACGAGCCAGGGTATCGACCTCTACCCCGCCCAAGAAGAGGCGGTGATGGAGCTCTTCGTCGGGAACAACGTGATCCTCAACACGCCGACCGGTTCGGGCAAGTCGCTTGTCGCGTTGGCGGCGCACTTTCGAGCGGTCGCACGGGGTGAACGCTCGTTCTACACAGCGCCGATCAAGGCTCTCGTGAGCGAGAAGTTCTTCGATCTCTGTCGCGCCTTGGGCGCAGACCGCGTCGGAATGATGACCGGGGACGCGACAGTCAATCGCGAAGCGCCTGTCATTTGTTGTACCGCCGAGATCCTATCGAACCTCGCGCTCCGCGAAGGAGAGCGCGCCGACGTCGACAGCGTCGTGATGGACGAGTTTCACTACTACTCGGACCGGGATCGCGGCATCGCTTGGCAAGTCCCGCTCCTCACGCTTCCGCAAGCTCGCTTCTTGCTGATGAGCGCGACACTTGGCGACACCGCTCGGTTCGAGACTGGACTCACAGAGTTCACTGGGGTGCCCACCGCGCTCGTCAAAAGCACCGACCGTCCGGTCCCACTGGACTTCGAGTACGCCGAGCAAACCCTCCAGAACACCGTCACCGACCTTCTCGAGCAGGGGAAGGCACCCGTGTACGTGGTGCACTTCGCGCAGCGTGCAGCAACCGAGCAAGCCCAGAGTTTCATGAGCATCGACTTCCTCTCAAAGGAAGAGAAGCGATCGATCAAGGACTCGTTGAGTCGCACGCGCTTCGACACGCCCTTCGGCAAGGAACTCAAGAAGTTCCTCCACCACGGAATCGGGGTTCATCACGCGGGCATGCTCCCCCGCTACCGGCGCCTGGTGGAAAGGCTGGCACAACAAGGGAAGCTGCAGATCATCTGTGGTACCGACACGCTCGGTGTTGGGGTGAACGTCCCCATCCGAACCGTGCTCTTCACGAAGCTCTGCAAGTACGACGGTGAGAAGACCAAGGTGCTCACCGTCCGCGACTTCAAGCAGATCGCGGGCCGCGCCGGAAGGCGGGGCTTCGACACGATGGGGACCGTGATCGCGCAGGCCCCCGAACACGCCGTCGAAAACATCAAGCTCCGAGCGAAGGCCGGAGGCGACCCGAAGAAGCTCCGCAAGCTCAAGATGCGACAGCCCCCAGAACGAGGGTACGCACACTGGGACGCAGACACGTTCGCACGTTTGCAGGAACTGCCCCCCGAACCTCTCGGGTCACGATTCCAGGTCAGTAACGCAATGATCTTGAACTTGTTCGAACGAGAGGACAACGGCTGTGCGGCGCTCCGAAAGCTCATTCGAGCCAGCCACGAAGGTCCGAAAGCCAAGCGCCGACACGCGCGCGACGCCGTCTCGATGATTCGTTCACTCCGAGACGCAGGGGTGATCGAGCTCCTGCCCGAGGGCCCCCGCGTCCGAGAAGATTTCCAGTCCGACTTCTCGCTCAACCATGCATTGTCGCTCTACGTCGTCGAAGCAGTCGATGTGCTTACACCCGATGACCCGACGTACCCGCTCGATGTGCTGACCTTGGTGGAGTCTACGCTGGAAGACCCGATGGCCGTATTGTATCGGCAGACCGACCTGCTCAAGTCGCGCGCCCTGGCCTCGATGAAGGCGGAAGGCATGGAGTACGATGAGCGCATGGAGGAGCTCGACAAGATCGGGTACCCCAAGCCGAACCAAGAGTTTCTCTACGCGACGTACGAGATATTCGCGCAACGGCACCCTTGGGTCGGCAACGATATTCTCCGGCCCAAGTCGATTGCGCGCGACATGTACGAACTCGGAATGACGTTCGTCGGGTACGTGAAGGAGTACGGCCTACAGCGCTCCGAAGGCGTTCTTCTGCGCTACCTGACCGACAGCTACAAAGCGCTGGTACAAACCGTGCCTGAGTCGGCCAAGACGGAGGCGCTTTACGATTTGACCGACTGGCTCGGACTTTCGGTCCGCTACGTGGACGCAAGCCTCCTCGACGAATGGGAACAACTCAAAGCGCCCTCCGAAAAGACAGGGATCGTGGCCGCGCCTGCATCCGAGGAACCGCCAGACGTCACAAGAGACCAACGCGGTTTCACCACGATGGTGCGGAACGCCATGTGGCGGATCGTGCGAGCACTTTCGTTTCGGCAAGAGAGTCGCGCTGCCGAAGCACTTGCCGAGGCCGGCGACGAAAGTTGGGACGCGAATCGATTGCGCGACGCGATGACCCCATACTGGGACGAGTACGACGCGATTGACATCGGTCCCGACGCCAGGAGTACCGCCCAGATCGACATCGACCGGCGCGCGGATGACTGGGTCTTTTCCCAGGTCCTGCTCGATCCCCGCTCGGAGCGGGCGTGGCGTTTGGTCGCGAAGGTCGATCTGGCCGAGAGCCGTGAGGCGGGCGCCCCGCGCTTCGCACTCCTGTCCGTTGGACAATGACGGCTCCCCGGCAACCTCTTTCGCTCCGCGCCACCCTACGGTAAGAAAGAGCCAAACCGGGAGGCGTGCATGCACGAGGCAATGGGGTCTGAGATCGGCGCCAGGACGACGGATCGGCTCGTTCCGTCCGAGGGCGCGCACACACAAACGAAGGAGTTCGGGGGAACGCTTGGCGCCGCGCTCGTGATGACGGTGTCGCACGCGCTGATGCTCTACCTTTGGCTCGCGTGGCGGTTCCACGATGGCGCGTTGTGGTTCCCGATCGGTCAAGCATGGGCCGATATCGCCACGCATGCTGCGCCTACGTGGCGCGTGTTTGGCCTCTACTGGACGTTCCTCGTGTTCGAAGGGCTCCTCGCCGCGTACGTGCCTGGCATCGAGATCAAAGGCCTGCCCATTCCTTCCCGAGGAGGACAGCGTTTGGTGTACCGGTGCAATGCAATCTCCGCTTGGTGGATCACGTTGATCGCGATGGCCGCCTTGCACTTCACAGGGGCGTTTCCGCTGCAGACCCTCTACGAGGACTTCGGTTCATTCATGATTGTGTCGATGATATCGGCCAATATCGTGGCGAGCGCGATCTACTTCGGAGCGAAGTTCACTGGCAACGCCGAGCGAATGACAGGGAGCTTCCTCTACGACTTCTTCATGGGCGCTTGGCTCAATCCGCGCGTTGGTCGGCTCGATCTCAAGATGTGGGCCGAAGTGCGGGTCTCATGGCTGATGTTATTCCTGCTCACCGCGAGCGGTGCCGCGCATCAGTACGCAACCTACGGTGTGGTCACGGCGCCGATGGCCTTCATGCTTCTCGCGCATTTCTTGTACACCAACGCTTGCATGAAAGGCGAAGAGTGCATCCCGACCACCTGGGACATCTTCTACGAGAAGTGGGGCTGGATGTTGATCTTCTGGAACCTCGCGGGGGTGCCTTTCGTGTACTGCTTCAACTCGATGTACATCGCGTCGCGGCCCCCGTTCGAGCATTCGCTCCCGTACACCGTCTTCGTGTTCGCCCTTCTCATTGGTGCGTACTACGTCTGGGACACCTCGCAGAGCCAACGAAACCGATTCCGTATGAAGCTCAACGGGAGCTACGTGAAGCGGCTCGCCTTTCCACAGCTCCCGTGGGGCACGCTCGACAATCCGCGCCATCTCGACACCGAAGCAGGGTCAAAACTGCTTGTCGACGGTTGGTGGAAGTACGCCCGAAAGATCCACTACACGGCGGATATCTTGATGGCGCTCTCGTGGGGCCTCATCTGTGGCTTCGACCATTTCCTGCCGTACCTCTACGTTTGTTTCTTCACGGTGATGATCATTCACCGAGCGGGGCGCGACATCGCCCGTTGCAGGAAGAAGTACGGCAAAGATTGGGATCGGTACTGCGAAGAGGTCCCTTACCTGTTCGTGCCAGGCGTCCTTTGACTGCGACGCGGACTAGAGGTTCTCTTCGTACACGATCCCGACTTCGGGGATCTCGTCTTCGACGGACTGGGAGAGGCCGATCGGTTCCGAGGTGATCGAGAATGCGTCGAGGAAGAAGGCGGTCAGAAAGTGACGCACCGGGATCCATCCGTCGGCAGGAGACACGGCTTCAGCCTGACAACCATCGGTTCCGAGCCGAACGAGGCTATCGGGAAGGTCGAGGCCGCCGTCGAACGCGAGCTGGATGACGCCGCCCCCGTCCGCGCCGATCGCGCAGATCTCACTGGGCCCAAGGTGACCCATCTCCTCGAGAACGACGAGCCGGGCTGGTGAACTCGCGGCTGCGAACGCGGACTCGACCCGGTCCAACTCGACGATGCCGTCGATGTCGCCGGTGAGCCACAGAGACGGTTTGTCGGGCAGGGTCGTATCTTCGGGGTCGAAGATCCCCGCCGAGAGTGGTGCAAACGCGATGACTCTGGGGTCGTCGGCGAACCGAATCGTTGTACCACCACCTGCGGAATGGCCTGTGATGCCGATCTCGTCGGTCGTCACGACGCCCGCGAGCAAATCGCCTGAGTCGTTCTCGGTGTCGACGAGGTCGACGACCATCGCAGTCAGCTCGTCATCTGCGATGGGTACTTCCGGCGCCGGCCCCAACGACCGCACCCCGAGACCCCTTTCGAGGTAGTCGACGGAAGCCACGACGAAGCCCCACGTCGCGAGGTGTGACGTGAGAAAAGTCGACTGCAAACGGTAGCTCGCCGACCCATGCGCAAAGATGATCAGAGGAAATGGACCCGCCGTGCTCGCTGGCACGTCCCGGTACGCGCCGGTGGCGAACGCCGGACTAATGTCGTCCGGCAGGACCGCGTCGAAGATCGGCGAAATGAAGTCGCGGATGAAATACTCGTCCGTCTCGAGCCCTTCCACGACTTCGGAGTCGGCTGGGTACCAAACCTCGACGAACCGGTCGCCTAGCTCGAAGGTCGTGACGCCCGCTGCCCAAGGTCCAACCTCGCGGAAGGAGTCGACTTGGAACGCCGCATCATCAATGGAACCACCCTCACCACCGCTCGAGCATGCGAACGACAGCGCCAGGACGAGAACGAACAAACTGCGTGTGGAGTACTGCATAACTAAGGAATCGGGAGAGGGCTTAGCATGTTCGTCGGAGCTGGGGAACCCGGCGACATCCACGTAGGGCGGTGTGCTCCTTCAGCGGATACTGCGCGGCTTGGCGCGCCGTGCCGGCTTTCGGCGTGCGTTACGACCCCTCAGGCGGCCCCGTCTTCGGCGGCTTCGAGGAGGTCGACCGGCTCACCCTCAGCCAAGTCCAGGACAGCACTCGCGGTTTCTGCGGGAAGCACCTCGACCGAGCGAAGCTTCTTTTCCATGGCGCGTGTCCGCACGCCGGTCTCGTCGATGGTTCGCCCCGCAGTCTCGAGTTGGCGCTTCACCTTCGCGAGGACGTCGCCGAACTTTCCGAACTCGGACTTGACGGCCCCCAGTACCGTCCAGACCTCGCTCGACCGCTGCTCGATCGCCAGGGTTCGAAACCCGATCCGAAGGCTGTTCAGGAGGGCCGATAACGTGGTTGGGCCGGCGACGACGATCCGGTGGTCTCGCTGCAACTGCTCGACGAGACCAGGGTGGCGCAAGGCCTCCGCGTACAGCCCCTCGGTGGGAAGGAACAGAATCGCGAAGTCGGTCGTGCGCGGTGGGTTGAGGTACTTGGCGCTGACCTCTCGTGCCGAGTCTTGCAGTGAGCGGAAGAGCGCGGATTGCGCGCGCTGGACAGCCGTCGCATCCCCGGCCTCGCTCGCTTCGACGAGACGAAGGTAGTCTTCTTGTGGGAACTTCGAATCGACGGGAAGCCAGACGCACTCCTCGGGATCGCCCGTGGGCCCGGGCAAACGAATCGCGAACTCGACCGCCTCGCGGGAGCCGATTCGGGGCCGAAAGTTGCGATCGAATTGGCTGGGCGTGAGAACTTGCTCGAGGAGTGCGCCGAGCTGGACCTCGCCCCAAGTGCCGCGGGTCTTGACGTTGGTGAGAACTTTCTTCAGATCGCCCACCCCACTTGCGAGGTTGCGCATCTCCCCAAGACCTTGTTGCACGGCCTCGAGACGATCTCCGACCAGCTTGAACGACTCTCCGAGGCGTTTCTCGAGTGTGCTCTGTAGCTTCTCGTCGACGACTTCCCTCATCTGATCGAGCTTCTTGTCGTTGTTCTGACGAAGCTCCTGCAGACGCTTGTCGACGACTTGACGGAGCTGCTCGAGGCCAGCTTGGTTGATCTCGGTAAGGCCTTGGAGCTGGGTGCCGAACGTTTGGAACTTGGCTGTCTGGCCCTGACCCATCTCCGACAAGGTCTTCACCAGGACATCAGCCTGCGCATGTTGGGTGCGCGCGACCTCCTCGCGCAGATCGCGGGCCGCCTGGGATGCCTCAGTCCGGGCGTCCCGGACCTCGTCGCGGAGGAGGTCGCGGGAGCTATCCCACCGCAGTGCAGACTCTCGGGCCGCGTCGCCAATTGCGGTGCGATGGCGAATTAGCCCAATAATTACAGCGACCAAGTTGCCGACGAGCAACAAGATCACGACGATGAGCAGTCCGACGACCATTTACGAAGCCCCCCCAATGCGTGGCTCAGGTGATAGTAGCACCGATCCTGATTTTTTGCGCAGTCCTGGATGAGGGGCGCGGTATCGCGTCTTCATCCGTGGGTGCTAGCTTGGCGTGCGATGCCAAAGGGGGCGCAGGAGGCAGAGGACGCGCTCAAAGCGCTCTTGCCCGGGTCGATCGCGGTTCGATTCGAAGAGATGTTTCCGAGCCTTCGGGCGCGCAAGGTGCGCCGACGCGATCGCGTTCGTGCCGAGATGCTCCGCAAGGCTGAGCCCGTGCTCAAACGCGCGCTCGATCCCATGGAGGTGGTGCGCTTCGTGACGAGCGGTGCCCAGCAGCTCGCGTGGGGCCTCGTGACGGCTGGTTCGATGAACCCCCTCACCAACCGGACGACGTTCGTGCTCACGGACCGACGCATCCTCCTCATCCACACGGATCGGCGACGACGGCCCGCACTGTTCGCGAGCCAGCTACCGCTCGGACGTGTCGAGTCCGCGACGGGGCGGCACAGCTACCTCTTCATCCGATCGGGGCGCGAGCAGCTGATGTTCCACGGAACCAAGCGCGGCGAGGCAAAGTACTTGCGTCGACTGCTCGATGCTAGTCCGGTCGAGGACGGCGGTTGGCAAAACCTATGCCCGCGATGCTTCCATGCCATGGACGATGCGCCCGACTCGTGTCGCCGTTGCAGCGAACCCTTTAAGAGCGCACGCAAGGCCGCGTTGCGATCTTTGCTCTTTCCGGGGCTCGGCGACTTCTACCTCGGGTATCGCGGGTACGCGGTGCTGCAGATGATCGGAGCAGGTCTCCTGTGGGCACTGTTCGTGACGTTTCTCGTGCCGGCAGTGGTCGCGCAAGGGTTCTCGGGCGTTCTCGTCTCGCTTCCCGTGCTCGCGTTCGCGGTGCTCGTTCACGGCGGCGATGCGATCCTGACTCGCGCCAAAGCACGAAGGGGCCTGCACTCGCAAGACGGGGCGCTGCCGACCGGTAGCGAGCCAACGAAGCGGGTGGGGCCGCCGCCGATCCCACGCTAACGCGAGCCGATTTGCCGCGCCTCAGTTCTTGTAGGCGAGGATGCTCAGACTGTGGACTTCGAACTTCTGGGCCGCGGTCAGCGTCGAATCCTGGGTAAACTCGTATCGTTCGTTTCGGCTGGAGGCCGTGACCTTGAAGCCCGCGCGCTCGATCATTCGCAGGTATCGCTGCGCCTCTTGAGCTCCACCGATGCACTCCGCCCACAATGCGCAGTTGTCGCGGACCGAGTCTGGAAGATCGACGCCGGTGACGATGTCCGAAAACATGAGACGGCCACCTGGACTGAGCACTCGGTGAATTTCCGCGAACACGCTGTCTTTGACGGGCGACAGGTTGATCACGCCGTTGCTGATGACCACATCGAAGGATCCGTCGTCGAACGGGAGCTCCTCGGAAAAGCCTCGTTGGAAGCTTAAGTTCGACAACGAACTCTGTTCGAGGTTGCTTTGCGATTTCTCGAGCATCGCCGTGGTCATATCGACACCGCGGACGCTACCCGAGGCACCAACTTGAAGGGCAGCGTAGAACGCATCAGTCCCGGAGCCGGCGCCAACGTCGAGTACCCGCTCGCCCTCGACGAGCGGCGCCAGACCGAAGTGATACCCCACCCCTGCAAACGACTCGATCGCCCCGACCGGGATCTTGTCGAGCAACTCGGTGGAGTAGCCGAGGGCCTCGAGGATGGGGCGACCCGTTGGAAAGTGGAACTTCACGCGTGGCATCCGAGCAACGTCGGAATACATGTCCGAGATGTACCCACGCAGTTCTTGCAGGTCGATTCCCATGGTGATTGCCGAGGCCCCTTTTCAGCGCGTTGGCGAGGCCGTAATCTGCACATACGCGCGCAGGAATTGCAACCTGATATCGTGCGGAACCTCATGGCCAACGACCAAGACCTTTCGAGCCTCCGGGAGCAGCTCGCGCGACTACAGGCGCAACTCGCCGAGCTCGACGCCAAAAACCTGGAACTCGAACAGATGGCGGCCCAGCGCGGCGTCAAGTTGAGTTGCGCCAACATCGCGCTGTCCCGAGCCAAGATCGCGTTCGAACAGGCGGCGTCGAAGCGCGAGGAGATGGTCCAAGATATCGCGCACGACCTCCGCACACCGCTGACCTCGATCAAGGGCGCATCGCAGAACTTGCTGGACGACATGGCGGGCCCGCTCAGCGAGTCCGCCGCGGAGTATGTCGAGATCATCCGCGATCAAGCCGAGCATGTGATCGGGATCGTCAATTGGCTGGTGGACGCGATTGCCGTATCGATCGACCCGGTCGAGCTGAACACGACACCGATCGAAGTCGATCAGCTGGCGTCGCGTGTCGTTCGTGGGCTCGGACTCCTAGCCAGTGAACGCGACATCGCACTTACTGTCGAGACAGCGCCCGCAGGTGCGATTGTCGACGCCAAGAAGCTAGCCCTCGTGCTCGAGAACCTCATTGGAAACGCCCTGAAGTTCACCGACGCCGGGGGCCGGGTCGAGGTTCGCGTAACCACGGGAGGCGATCTCGTTGAGATCGCGGTCGCAGACACGGGCGTAGGCTTGGACAGCGAAGAGGCCGAACGGGTATTCGATCGCTACTACCACACGGGGCATGCGCGGAGCGGGAGCGGGCTGGGCCTTGCAATTTCGCGAGAGCTCGTGCGCCTCCACGGGGGCGACATTACGGTCGAGAGCACCAAAGGACAAGGAAGCACTTTCATCGTGTCGCTCCCCTCGGACTGTCGGGACCTCACGGCTTTGGCACTCGAAGGTTCTTGATCAGCCGAGCCAGGTAAGGCTGCCGCACGCCTAGAAGCTCCGCCGCCTTGGTCTGGTGTCCGCCCGTGGTCTCGAGCGCGTGGCGAATGATCGCGCGTTTGGCCTCCACGACCGCGTCGCGATACGGCCGCACTTCGGCAGTCTCTGTGTTCGGAGCGGAGTCTCGGATGGTCGACATGTCCGATGCCGACTCCCTGAGCTCTTCAGGAAGGTCTTCAATGTGGATGGTGGCCTCGGGCGCGAGAACGGCCGCGCGTTCGATCACGTTGTTTAGCTCGCGTACGTTGCCTGGCCACGAATACGCCTCGAGGACGGCCCACGCTTCCGGTACAATCGCCAGGTCTCCACGGCCAAGCTCGCGGCAGTTTCTTGCGAGGGCATGTTCGATGAGGGCCCGGATGTCCTCGGTGCGGTCTCGAAGCGGGGGGAGTCGGATCGAGACGACGTTGAGACGGTAGTAGAGGTCTTCGCGGAACCCTCCCCGGTCGACTTCCTCCTTCAAATTCCGGTTGGTCGCGGCGACGATTCGGATGTCTGCATCGATCTGGCGCGTGCCTCCGACGCGCTGAAACTGACGCTCTTGGAGTACGCGAAGCAGCTTCGCTTGAACGCCTATCCCGAGCTCGCCGACCTCGTCCAAGAACAGGGTGCCCCCCTCGGCCTGCTCGATACTGCCGGGCTTTGACTTGTGGGCCCCGGTGAACGCCCCCTTGTCGTGACCGAACAGCTCGCTGTCCAGGAGCTCGCCGGCCAATGTCGCGCAGTTCACGGCTACGAAAGGGGCGTCCGCGCGTGGACTCTCATGGTGGACGTGGCGAGCCACCACCTCTTTACCGGTGCCGCTCTCGCCAAGCAGGAGGACGGTCGCGTTGCTGGCGGCAGCTCTCCCGGCAAGCGTCAGAGCCTCTTGCATGGCGCGGGACCCGCCGCGAACCAGCGTGTGCCGACCCGAAAGCTCCGTTTCGAGCGCGAGCACCCGCTGGCGTAGGCCTACGGCCTCTAGGACGCGAGACACGAGGTGGTCGAGGTGCGCGG
The DNA here is from genome assembly GCA_039028875.1 of Myxococcota bacterium. Classification (GTDB taxonomy): domain Bacteria; phylum Myxococcota_A; class Polyangia; order Polyangiales; family Houyiibacteriaceae; genus SG8-38. The sequence continues at coordinate 82,902 of JBCCHE010000011.1, forward strand.
CGTCGAAGGGTTTGGCAATGAAGTCGGCAGCGCCGAGGCGGATCGCACGCACCGCGCGCTCGATGTTGCCGTGGGCGGTGATCATGATCACCGCGGGCGCCGACTCTTGACGACGGAGTTCCTCGAGCACCTCGAAGCCATCTTTCTTGGGCATCTTCATGTCGAGCAGCACCAGATCCGGCTCGAGTCGCGCCACGGCTTCAAGGGCCTCGACGCCGTCTTTGGCCAACCCAACATCATGGCCGGCGGCGCGCATGCGGTCGGCGATGATCTTCCGAATCGCGGGATCGTCGTCTACCACGAGTACGCGCGCGCCTGACATGGGCCCGCATCATACAGAATCGGACATGTTCCGCCCGTGAGATCGCCACCGACCCATGTCTGAAACGACATACCTCACGCGTTGCGAGGCTTTTTCTTCGGCAAAAGCTCCTCTCTGCCTGGTGGCACGGTGGTTGCACACGGACCCTTCAAGCATGTCCACTGAAGGAGGCACCATGACGCAGGTCGATACGAGAGCGTTGGAACGCAAAGTCAAGAGTATGTACGAGCGGGTCGCCACCGACCCAGCCGGCGAGTTTCATTTCGAGATGGGGAGGGGTCTGGCAGAGCGCCTTGGGTACTCGACGAGCCGCCTCGACCGCGTTCCCGAGGCTGCAATCGAGTCGTTTGCGGGCGTCGGACACCACTTCGGCTTGGCTTCACTGCGGGCTGGCGACCGCGTGCTCGACCTTGGGAGTGGCAGCGGCTTGGACACTTTCGTCGCCAGCTTAGAGGTTGGGCCAACCGGGAAGGTTGTTGGAGTCGACATGACCGCTGGGCAACTCGACAAGGCGGAAGCCCTTCGAAAGAAGGCCGGGTTCGACAATGTCGAGTACGTCCGAGGGTACATCGACGCCTTGCCGTTCGACGACGCATCATTCGATGCAGTCATCAGCAATGGTGTCATCAACCTCGCGGCGGACAAGCATGGGGTTTTCGCTGAAGCGGCACGCGTCCTCTCGCCTGGGGGGCGTCTCGCAGTGAGCGACATCGTAACTGGCGAACCGCTCCCGCAGGGAATCGTTTGCGACGCGACGCTGTGGGCGGCGTGCATTGGCGGGGCGATCGAACGAAGAGCCTACCAAGAGGCCATCGAGGGGGCCGGGCTACGTATCGAGCGCCTGGAGATGAATCCCCAGTACCGATTCCTCAGTGATCAAGCCGATGGCGCAACGCGCCGCTATCGAGTTCACAGCATCTCGCTGGTCGCGACGAAACCGTAGAAAGCATTGAAGGAGAAGAACATGTCTGAGCAGCAAAGAAATCTAGTGGTTCTCATCACCAAGGGCATCGAGAGCGAACTCTCATCAGTCGCGTTTACCATCGCCAACGGCGGCATGACATCGGGACTCAAGGTGTCGGTGTTCTTGACGGGACCGGCAGTTGATCTCGTTCGCAAACGGGCAACCGACCTCACAACCGTACACCCGCTGGATCCTCTGCGGGACCTCATGGAAGATTTTTCGAAGCGGGGAGGCACGCTCTGGGCCTGCACTCCGTGTGTCAAGAGCCGGGGCTATACGGAGGAAGACCTTATCGACGGCGTCACGATCACGGGCGCGAGCCTGATGCACGAGCTCATCCAGGGCGGGGCGGCAACGCTGTCGTTCTAGACACTGCGACGGCGATTGCGCCCCGGCCACGAGGTTGCGGGGCGTTGTCGCTTGTGGTCCGCCCCACTCCGTTATAATGAGACTCACATGCGCCAATACACACTGTGGCTCGCGATCGTTGGACTCCTCGCCTTCGCAGGATGTACACCGAACCCCGAGGCGACCGCCCGGATGGAGGATGCCGAAGACCTCGAAGAGTCCATGGGCGACGAGGCAGCGTTGATCGGTGACAACCCCGACGACATGGATGGGTGGGATACCCCTGGCGGCGAGGTGGAAGCTGAAATGGAAGCCGAGCCCTACCCCGAATGAGTTTCTGGAGAAAGTCAGACTCCGACCTGCCGGTGCATGCGCGAGAACGGTTGGCGCTGATCGTCGAGAAGTATCTGGCGGACGCGGACGAGCAGACACAACGGATCGTGACCGCGGTGGCTGGGCTCCTGGCGAAAGTCGCGTATGCCGACGGTCACTACTCCGAGGCGGAGGAGCAAACGATCCGGGACGCGCTCACACGCGTGGAGGGACTGGGCGAGGAGGGGGTCGATGCGATATGCAACCTCTTGGCAGACGAGATCAGTCAGGTCGCACTGCTGGGCGACCACGATTGGACCCGTGACCTTCGTGACCTGGCGAAGCGGGAGGTTCGGCTCGAGGTCCTCGAAGTACTGGTCGAGCTAAGCGTCGCCGACGAGGTTCTGAAGCAAGAAGAACAGACTCAGCTCCGACGTCTCGCCAAGGCACTGAACCTCACGCAAGAGGCGTACAACGCGATCCAGGCGAAGCACCGCGACAAGCTGGCGTCGCTGCGTTAGTGCGTCTGTTCGAGCATTTGCTTCATCATGCCGTGAAGCATGTTGACGGCCTTGAGCGGTCGGACCATCACCTTGAAATCGACGATCTCTCCGGCGTCGTTCCACGCAATCATGTCGACGCCGTTGATGTGGATGCCTTGAATCTCTGCGGTGAACTCGAGAACGGCGTTGCTTTGACCGATCACCTCGCGAACGTACGTAAACGTGTCGTTGGCCAATACCATTGCGGCCGCCGATAGGTACATCTTGGTGAGCGCTTTGCCCGCCTGAGGTGAATGCACGACGGGGGAATGAAACACGCATTCGTCGGCGATCAGCCCGTCGAGCAGAGCCATGTCTTTGTCGCGAACGACGCGATGCCAGGTTTGGATGGGATCACTCATGCGCACCGTCATAGAACCCGAACGCGGGTGTCGCTACGGGATGAAGTGCAGCCGGGGCGGCGGGCTAGCAGGGCGGCGGCTTCGGTTTTCGCGGTGCGGCCCGTAGGGGGTTGAGATGAAAGGGGTTTTGGGGGGGCGGAGTGACCCCGCTATTCGCGGGTGGAGGCGGTGATTTTGGGGGGGGCGCTGGCGAGGACGAAGATGCCGGGGTAGCCGTCCGTTTCGAAGCCGGCGCTCGGGTTGGCGATGAGCTCGGAGTCTTCGATGGTGAGGTTTCCGGAGCGATCGTTGCTGACGAAGAAGATGGCGCCGCCTCCCTCGTTGGCTGTGTTGTTGCTCATCTGCGTTCCGCACACCGTCAAGGTGAAGGTGTTGCCGTCGTTGTAGATCGCGCCGCCGCTGCCTCCGCCTGGCGTCCCGGGTTGCGCCGGGTTCGCACCATTGCCGATCGCGCGGTTGCCTTCGAAGACGCTGTTGATGACGGTGTAGGAGACCCCGATGCTGCTGAGGGCACCCCCGTTCGAACACACGTTCCCGAGGCCTTCACCTCCAAAGGTGCTGTTGACCACGTAAACGGGGCGGTCCTCGAACTGGTCGAAGGTGCGGATCGCCCCCCCGCCGATGTCAGGGCCGACATCCTCGCAAACGTTGTTGAGGAATCGCGAGTTGACGACTTTCAGGCGACCACCACGAGCAAAGATCGCGCCTCCCCCCTCACTCACCGACTTGGCGTTGCCGTCGACGAAGGTGAGGTTCTGAACCGTCAGACGCGGGTGATCTTGGTTGTCGCAGTTGGGCGTGGTCCACACTTGCGCTTGGTCGCAGGTGTTCTGATAGAGGATGCGCACTGCGCCGCCCCCGCTCAGTGTGACCAGCCCGCCTCCGTCGATGACGACGTCGGGATTTTGGTCGTTGAATACGCGCGCAGTCTCTTCGAGTGTGATGACCACCGGGTCCGGACCGCAGTCAAAGACGATCGTCCCGCCCCGCGAGACAGCGTCTACGAAGGACGCGGAGGTACAGCTCTCGGGGGTACCGTCGCCGACCACGGTGTCCGGTGTGGTGATGTCGGCCGCCTGCGCCTCGACCGGAACCTGGCACGTGCCATCTCCGTTTCCGGTGGGCGGGCCGTCGCCCGGGTTGGTACGTGGATCGCCCGGTGCCGCGGGTGCTCCTCCTGAACCCGCGAAGCCTGGATCCTCAGAAGGTACGGGGGAGCCCTCGGGTCCATCCCCACAACCGACCGATGCCGCCAGCGCGGCGATCAGGACCCAACGACACCCAGCCTGCCCCATGAACGTCCCCCCTCTCAAGATAGCCGGGCGCGGCGGGGACCCCCAAACCTGGCCGACTGGCAGCGAGCGAGCGAATCTGCCAAGACCCGCCGTCACGCGGACGCGTGGGGGCTATCTTGGTGCAGCAGAAACTCAGAAACGTCGCGATCATCGCGCACGTCGATCACGGGAAGACCACCCTCGTCGACGCGATGCTGCACCAAACTGGGGTCTTCCGATCAAACGAGGCCGTTCGCGAACGGGTGCTCGACTCGAACGATCTCGAACGTGAGCGAGGGATCACCATCTTGGCGAAGCACGCGTCGGTGCGTTGGAACGACTACAAGATCAATTTGATCGACACGCCGGGGCACGCCGACTTCGGCGGTGAGGTCGAGCGCACACTCCGAATGGCGGACGGCGCGCTGCTGCTCGTCGACGCCGCCGAGGGCGCACTGCCCCAGACTCGATTTGTGCTGTCCAAGTGCATCGAGCTCGGTCTACCAGTCGTCGCCGTGATCAACAAGATCGACCGAAGCGACGCACGCCCCGACGAAGCATTGAACGAGCTCTTTGATCTCTTTTGCGACCTCGGTGCGACCGATGAACAAGCGGACTTCGCCACCGTGTACGCCATTGGCAAAGAGGGTATCGCGAAACTCTCCCTGGAAGACGAATCGGCTGACTTGACGCCGCTCTTCGAAACGCTGGTCGAGCGCTTGCCGCCGCCCGACGGCGACCCCACACGGCCCCTCCAACTGCTGGTCCACAACACCGTTCACGACGACTACGTGGGACGAATCGCGATCGGCCGGATCCGAGGTGGCGCGGTCAAACCGCTCGAGAACGTCGCGATCATCGGTCACGACGCTACGGTCGAGCGAAAGATCGGGGCGCTTTGGGGCTTCGAGAACCTTGAACGGGTCCGTATCGACGGAGCCTCTGCTGGCGACATCGTGGCGATCTCGGGCATCGAAGAAGTTCAGATCGGTGACACCATTGCCCACCCCGCCGACGCGACCCCGCTCGACCGAATCACGGTTGAGGAACCCACGATCAAAGTCCGATTCCTGGTGAACACATCCCCGTTCGCGGGACGCGTGGGCGACTATGTGACGTCGCGGCAAGTCCGAGAACGCTTGTTCAAAGAAGCTCAGCGAAACATCGCGATGCGGGTCGAGGATACGGACGAGCCCGACTCGTTCATCGTGTACGGGCGCGGTGAACTCATGCTCGCAATCTTGGCTGAGACCATGCGTCGCGAAGGCTACGAGTTTGGACTCGGAATGCCCGAAGTCGTCGTGCGGAAGATCGACGGGGTCGAGTGCGAACCTGTCGAAACGGTCATCGTCGATATCCCACAAGCGCACGTCGGTACGGTCACGCAGCTTCTCGGCGAACGCCGCGGAGTGATGGGGAAGATGAGCCCGGTAGGTGCGAACCGCTCACGGGTCGAGTACCGCGTCCCTTCCCGCGGCTTGATCGGGTTTCGGTCGATCTTCATGACCGAGACGCGGGGAGAGGGGCTTCTCAACACGCTGTTCGAAGGCTGGGAGGCCTACGCCGGCCCGCTTCTGAGGAGAAAGAACGGCGCAATTGTGGCCGACCGCCCGGGCACGACGACCCCATACGCCCTCTTCAACCTCCAGCCCCGCGGCAAGCTCTTCGTCGGCGCCGGCACCGACGTGTACGAGGGCATGATCATCGGCGAGCACAATCGGCCGAACGATCTAGACGTCAACTGTACGCGCGAAAAGAAGCTCACCAACATTCGCGCGGCGGGCCGAGACGAGAACGTCGTGCTGACGCCGCAGCGTGAGCTCACCATCGAGAATGCGCTCGACTGGATCGACCAAGACGAGCTGGTTGAGGTGACACCAGACTCCGTCCGAGTCCGGAAGTCCTTGCTCGCCTGCAACCGTCGACCCAAGCGAGAGGGGCCGAAGAAGGCCACTTCGTAAGGCGATGGCCCGTTCCTGAAGCTTGCTGACAAGCCGCCATGGGGTTCATGATGGTTTGCTGTGAGTCGTCGCTCGAAGAAGAACCAAGGAAAGCGGAAGCGTCCCGATGGCGCGGAGTCTACGCCACCCGAGCGAGACCGAGACGCCCTCCGTGAAGCGTTCGCTGGCGTGCGACCACTCGACACCAAATCGAACAAGCGCGTCATGCCGGCCGACCCGCGACCCCGGACCGCGAGACAGGCCGAGCGCCAACGGGAGAGCCGCCCCGACACATTGAGGCTCGAACGGCATTTGGACGGTTCGGTCACCGGACAGAGAGCGGGAACGCACTCGAGCATTCTCGAACGGCTCGAAGACCCGGGGCTCGAGGTCGACGCCGAGTGCGACCTTCACCGGATGACCACGAGCGAGGCCGACCGCGAGGTCGCTCGCTTCGTGCGGGAGTGCCAAGCTGCCGGGGACCGCTGGGTTCTGATCATCGTAGGCAAGGGACTGCATAGCCCCGGCGGTCGTGCGACGCTCCGCGAACACATTCCCGTCACCCTTGCCGACCGCGCACCCGCGGCCTACGTGCTGGCGTTTCGGACCGCGCCGAGATCGCTCGGTGGCGGTGGCGCGTTGACGGTGCGTTTGCGAGACCGTCTCTAGACCGCGGGCGCAGAGGCCTTAGCCCTTGCTGATCTTGCCTTCTTTGTGAGGCTCGTGTCTGCGGCACTTCGCGCAGAACTTCCGGATGTGGAACTTCTCGGGCATGTTCCGACGGTTCTTATCGGTGACGTAGTTGTCTTTGCCGCAGGTCTCGCAGGTGAGCTTGATTAGATCGCGCATGGTATGCCTCGCCCTGAGGGCCGGGAGGGCGCGGATTGTAGCGGCGGAGCGGCCTCGGTCAAATGCCGCTTTGGGGGGGTGGCTCTCCGAGCGAGATCCGATATTAAACCCCCGAGATGCTTGATATCCGAGCCAGATTCCTCACCAGTGTCGGCGTTGCGGCCGCCCTGTGGTTTGCCCCGGTCGATGCCCATGCGTTCGAGGGCGAACTCAAAGCTAGGCTCTCCGGCCAGCCCGGCGCGTCGCTGAACGTCCAAGCCTGGTACTCGGCCACGGGAGACGTTCGGATCGATACCGCCGGCAAGAGTCCTGAAGGTCAGCCTTTGCGAGGCTCGACGATCCTTCCCGCGGAGGGCGATGCCTACTACTCCGTCTCTCACAACCAGCGGGTCATCGTCGAGGTGCCGTACTCGGCTCTCCGGGATTCGAGCCAAGACGTGGCGCGTGAGGGCGCCGACTCAAACCTGGAGATCAAGAAGCTAGGCCCGGAGACCGTGAGCGGTGTCAAGACCCAACACGTCCGCATTCTCGACAAAGACAACAACGCGACGATCGACCTGTGGATGACGCAGAAGTACCCCCCGGACCTGTGGACGCAAGCCTTTCGCGGCCGAAACCTCGGCCTCGAGATGTCGGACGAGGAACGTACCAAGGCGATGAAGAAGTACGGCGTCAAGCCTGGCTTCGCGATGAAGATGAAGGTCCGCCAACCCGGTCGACCACCCGTCGAGTTCTTGGTCACCGAGATCAAGCGTGCGCCTGTGCCGCCGGGAACGTTCTCCCTGCCCCAGGGGTACCAGCGCGTGAAACCGCAGGTCCAACCGACAGGCCGCCCACCCAGTCCTTGACCCGACTGCGCGGTCGCTCTAAGTCGCGGGTGCGGCGGAGAATATGGGGCGCCGCGAAGGAGGGTTTCCGATGACCAAGCCAAGGATTGCGCGAGGAGCGGCCTCGTTGTGTCTACTCGTCGCACTCAGCGCATGCAGTAACAAGGAGAGCACGAAGACCGCGAAGGACGTCGAGAGCGATGATCCGGTTCTCGTCCTCGACGCCGGTCAGGAACCGCGGGCTGCGCTGCGATACAAAATCGCGCCCGGAACGAGCGCGAGCACCAACATGGACTTCGGGTTGGCCGCGCTTGCGACCACGCGAGCGGGATCCGAACTCGCAGTCGTTCCGGGGGTCCGCCTCCACATCGCCTCGGGGCCCGCGATCGCCTCCAAGAACGGAACACGGTTCGACGTGCGCATCGTGAAAGCAGAGGCGCTCGTTCCGCAGGGGATCGACCCGGAGATCGCCCGTGACCTCAACCAAGGTGCGGCGGTATTGAACAACGTCGGGGGCTGGGTCGAGGTCGACGACCGCGGGATCATTCAAGCGGCGGAGCTCAACGAGAGGGCCAAGCGCGCCGACGTGCCTGTCCGCCTGCTCGTCATGATCATCAACGCCCGGACCTCGCTGTCGCGCGTCGTGCTCCCGGCCGAGCCCGTGGGCCTCGGCGCGCGGTGGGAAGCCCAAAAACAGCTCGTTCTCTATGGCTTCGAGGTCAACCAAGTCGATACGTACACTTTGGTCGAACAGTCGGGTGATGAACTCAAGCTCAACGTGTCGGTACAACAAACCGCCCTTCCGCAGACCGTCGAGTTCGACGAAGAGGGGGTCGCGCTGACCGTGAAGTCATACTCGATGAACGCGAGCGGTCAGATCATCGCCAATCTGCAGGCGCTCGAGGCCAATGCGGCGGCCAGCGGCGAGTCGACCGGGATGCTCGAAGTCACGTCCGATGGGGCCACCGAGCCCGTGGAAATCGACCGCGCGTTCCAGGTTCGGATGACCGTCACGTATGAACTAGGCGGAACCGAGTAGCGCGCGAACGAGCGCCGCACGTCCTTGCGAATCTCCGACGCGAACGGTAGCGTCGGAGGTCCGCATGGCGACGCCCGCCGATTTCTTCGACGCATTCGAACAGGCCGCTGAGGAGCGCCCAGAGACGGCCACTCAGCCGAATGCAGTGTTCAAGTTTGTGCTCTCGGGGGACGAAGGCGGCACTTGGACGCTCGACTTGCGCAAAGGCACGGCGTCGGGTTTTGTGAGTCCAGGGCACGGACCTCCTGAGGACGCCTCGATCTACGTCGACTCCGATGACTGGGTGGCTCTCACGACGGGCCAGATGAATCCGATGCGCGCCTTCATGTCGGGACGAATCCGGGTGGATGGAGACCTGAAGCTCGCTGTCAATCTTCCAAACGTGGTGGGTATGGTCGACGGCTACGGGATCGGCTCCCGCAATCCGCTGTCGGTGGCCGCAGGTCGGGTGCGCGCTCTTTGGGCGAAGGCGACCGCGGCGCCACCGGCGATCGCACCCATGCCAGCGCACGTGCGCGGGAAGATCCCTTGGATCGGTGCCGGCCACACCCTCTCGCGCAACCCAACGGCGTTCTTCCAACACTGCCGCGAACGCCATGGCGATACGTTCGTCGTCGATGCCTTCGGCTACCGCCTGTTCTGCTTGTTCTCGCCCGCTGGCGTCCGGACGCTTTGGCGTCTCCCTGAGGAGGACGCGAGCAAGGCGTTGGCAGATCTGACCCTGCTGAGCCACAAGGTCCCGATCGAGCTCTTTGAGGGTCGCCGCACCCTCCCCCACGATCTGTTCGGACGAGACGACGTCGAAGTGTACCTCGACCACCTGAGGGGTTCGGTCGACGCCGAGCTTGCCGCACTCGGGGAACACGGGCGGTTCGAGGTATTCGAATTCACGAAGCGGCTCGCCCACCGCATGGGCCTCGCGAGCTGGGGCGGCTCGAGGGCGATCTCGAAGAAGCATCTCGATGCCCTGATCGAACACTTCGAGCGGCTCGATGCGGCGGAGTCGTTCGTTCACCCGCGCCGGGCGATGTTTGCCGCTGCGACGGGCAAGACCCGTGAGAAGCGCGCCATGCGCCAGATCGAGCAGATCCTCGAAGACGCAATCGCCGCGCGCCGTGCGAACGTACTCTCGAGCACGGACTTGTTCGATCGAATCTGCGCGGCGTGGAGCGACGTCCCAAGTCCGGAGCGAGAGGTCGGCATCGCGCGCGACGTCATCGTCGTCCACATGGGGTCGCAAACAAACCTGTTCGCGGCCATGGCTTGGACGTTCGTCTACGCGTTGAAAGCCCCGGCGGTGGTCGCGTCCGTGCGCCGCGGCGACGACCGTGTTCTCGATCCGTTCAGCCACGAAGCCGTTCGCATGAGCCAACGTTCGATCGTGATGAGACGCGTCGTCCGGCGGATCGAGGTGTCAGACGAAACGCGCACCTATCGTGTCGAACCAGGAACACTCATCACGACGATGCTTTCCGTCACCAACCGCTCGGCTTGCCCTGGGCTCGATCACTTCGACGCCGAGAACTTCAGAGGGTCGACGTTCGTACGTGCCCACGAACTTCCGGCGCGAGAGCTGGTCACCACGTACGGGCACGGCAAACACATGTGCCCAGCGCACAGGTTTTCGACCTCGGCCATCCGCCACGCCGTCGCCGAGCTCTTCCGACGCTACGAGTTCGAGGCGCAGTTCAGCAACCCCAAGCCCCTCACCCGTCAGATTGGCGGTGTCGCCCGTGCCGACCAACCCTGCCTCGTTGAGTACCGCGCCCGCAGCGTGTTCGACACGGTGGCCAACTAGTCTTGAGCGCTTCCGATGCTAACGTCACGGCGGCGTTGAGGCGCGACGGAGCCTAGGTTGAGTACGGAGCAGACCAGCACGGACGAGCCCACCACGAGCCCACTCGAACGCGCCTTGCGCTTGTTCGGTGATGTTCGGGGTGGCGAAGGCACGACCGTGGTTCTGATGGCGTTGAACGTCTTCGTCGTGTTGGTGGCCTATTACGTCATCAAAACGGTTCGCGAACCGCTGATCCTCACGACGGGCGGTGCCGAACTCAAAGCCTATGCGTCGGCTGCCCAGGCGGTCATTCTGACCGTCGCCGTCCCGGTCTACAGCTACTTCGAATCTCGCACGGATACCGCCAAGCTCGTTTTCGGGGTCACGATCTTCTTCATCCTCTGCATCGAGGCGTTCTTCGTCGCTTATGGGGCGGAGGTCCCGATGCTCGGGTTCGCGTTCTTCGTGTGGGTTGGCATTTTCAGCGTTGCGATCATCGCCCAGTTCTGGTCGTTCGCGAACGACATCTACGCGCTCGAGGTCGGCGAACGTTTGTTTCCCTTGATCGCCGTCGGCGCCACCGTAGGCGCTCCGGTCGGCGCATGGGTCGCCGGGGCGCTCTTCGAGCGGGGCCTCTCCGCGGGTGCCTTGATGCAGGTGGCGGCCGGGCTCTTGCTGCTTCACCTCGGACTCTATCGCGTGATCCTCGCTCGCCCCGACGGGAAACCAAAGCCGCGCGAGGCTGCGCCGAAGGAAGATCGCTCCTTGCTGGGAGGTTTCGCGCTGGTGTTGCGGAGCCGCTACCTCGTGTTGATCGCGGTGCTGATGATGCTTCTCAACCTCGTCAACAGCACCGGCGAGTATCTCTTGAGCAGCTTCGCAGAAGACAGCGCCAAGGTGGCGCTCGACGTCGCGCTCGTCGCCTCGCCTAACCTCAACACCGACGCGTTCGTATCCCAGTATATCGGGCAGTTCTACGGACAGTTCTTCTTCTGGGTCAATGTCGTCGGCGTCGTCCTTCAAGCCCTCGTGGTCTCACGTATCGTCAAGATCTTTGGCGTCGCCGGCCTGCTCTTCGCGCTTCCCATCGTGGCCCTCGCGAACTACGGGTGGATTGCAGCGGGATTGGGCTTCGGGGCGTTCCGGTTCCTCAAGACCGCGGAAAACGCGACCGACTATTCCGTGATGAACACCGCCAAGGCGACCCTTTGGCTCCCAACGACGCACGATGAGAAGTTCCAAGCCAAGCAGGCCATCGACACGTTCTTCGTGCGCCTAGGCGATGTCCTGGCGGCGGGGCTGGTGTTCCTCGGAGCCGGACAGCTCGCCTTCAGCGAGGTTGATTTCGCGCGCGTGAACCTCGCGGTGATCATCGCTTGGCTCTTCGTGGCGGGCGTCGTCCTCCGCATGTACCGCCACAGAGCGGACTCCCCGAGAGACGATGGGCGCTGAGTCGCGACCGCATCCGCTCCGAGTTCCCTGCATCCTCGCAGCCGCGGCGGCTTTGTTCTTCGCCGTGATCGCACTCCAGGTGGGCCTCGGTCCAACCGGCCCCGACGTCACTTTCCTCAGGTGGCTCGAATCGCTTCGCAACCCGCGTTGGACGGCACTGATGACCGGGGTGACCGAACTCGGCGGGACATTGGGAGTCGCCACGGTGGTTGTGGTGGTGGTTGTGGCCCTATCTCTGTCGCAACACCAGCGAGAGGCGCTGTTCGTGTTGATGGCCAACCTCGGCAGCATCCTCATCACGAAGGCGGCCAAGGCAGCGTTCGCACGCGCACGCCCCTCTTCCGAGATCGTCACCGCGATCGCCGAAGCGAGAAGCTTCTCGTTTCCGAGCGGTCACGCGCTGAGCACGATGGTGCTGTATGGATCGTTGGTCATCGCGGCCATGGCGATCGGCAACCGCCAGGCGATCCGTCTCTCGATCGTGGTTGCCGCGGTCCTCGTCCTCGGGGTTGGCCTCAGCCGATGCTATCTCGGGGTTCACTACCTGAGCGACGTCGTGGCTGGATGGACGTTGGGGTTCGCCTGGCTCAGCCTGATGCTCCTGGTGCAACGTTGGGCGCTAACGCGCCGCATGCCTCCCGCATAGAAGCGAAACGGTGATAGCTTGCCGACTCCCGCCGAGTCGGGGTCTACTGTCCCGAAAGCCCACCGATGCCAACGACTATCCGCCAAGAGGATCGCCACGACCTGACCTTCGGCTTCCTCGGGTTGATGGTGCTCATGGCGGCGCACGCCACGCTCGAAACCGCTCGCGATGCCCTCTTCCTCGCCGGACTTCCCGCGACCGACCTGCCGTGGGCCTACCTCGCCATCGCAATCTTGGCGATCGTTGCGCTTCGAGCCCAGCAGCGCCTTCTCGATGTGGTTGGGAATCGACATCGGCTCTTGTCGGCCTCACTGATCGGGGGCGCCGTGGTGACGTTGGGGTTCTGGTTCTCAATCCGAGCATTCGGGCCTTGGTCACTACTTGCGTTCTATGTGTGGACGGGTCTCCTCGCGACAGTGCTGGTCGTTCAGTTCTGGCTCCTGCTCGACGAATCCGTCACGGTCACCCGGGCCAAACGGATCTTTCCACTGATCGCAGCCGGGGGCGTGATGGGCGCCATCGTGGGCTCGATGGTGGCGGAGATCCTCCTCAGGCTGATGCGGCCGGAGGGTCTGCTCGTCGCTGGGTCTTGTATCCTGGTCGTTGCAGCCGCCTTGCCTCTCTTTTGGGATCGGCAGTCGAACGCCGCTCCCATCCCCGACCCGCTCAACGCCGAGGAGTCGTTCACGCTTCGTTCACTTCTGAGCGACCGATACCTCGCCAAACTCTTCGTCCTCGTCCTGGCCGCGACGGTCTCTGTGACGGCCGTCGACTACATCTTTAAGAGCGAGGTCGCGGCCAGCATCCCCCCGGAGAATCTCGGGAGCTTCTTCGCTCGCTTCTATCTGGCGTTGAACTCGGTCGGCCTACTCGTCCAAATACTCGGCGCCCGATGGCTGCTCCAGAATCTCGGGGTACATCGAAGCGCTGCCGCTCTGCCCGTTTTGCTCCTCGGCGGTACGCTCGGGCTCCTCGTTGGCCCTGCCCTGATAGGGGCTGTCGCGCTCAAGTCGATCGACGGATCGATGCGGCACTCGCTCTACAGGACTGCTGTCGAGGTTCTCTATCTACCCCTTGGAAGTGCGCGGCGGCAGCGCGCCAAGACACTGATCGATGGGTTCGGGCATCGAGGCGGTCAGGCGTTGGCTTCGGTCGTGATCCTCGCCGCGGTCGCCTTCGGCCTCTCGACCCTCCAGATCGCCTTCGCCGTGCTGATTCCCATCGGGGTGTGGCTGTTGGCGATCTTCGGTACCCGCAACCAGTACGAAGAGATCTTTCGGGCCCGGCTTCGACAAGGGGTTCTCGAGACTCGGTTTGACCTTCAGGCGCTGGATCTCAGGTCCTTGGAGGTCTTGCTGAACGCGCTGAACAGCGAGCAAGATCAAGAGGTCCTCGCAGCGATTGACCTCTTCGACGTCTACGGGAGGACCGCACTGCTCCCAGTCCTGATCCTGTACCACCCGTCCAAAGAGGTTCGCGAGCGTGCGCTGCAGCTGTTCTCGGAAGCTCAGGATCCTCGCTTCGTGCCCGTGGCAACGCGGATGCTGGAGGACGACGACTGTGAAGTGCGGGCGGCAGCATTGCGCGCACTCACGGTCGTGCGGCCGGACGCCGCCTTGCTCACCGAGAAGATGCGAGACGAAGCCCCGCTGGTGGAGGCAACCGCACTCATCGGCCTCATGTCGCTCGGCACCTCCGAACTGCCGACGCTTAGGCGGGAACTGAATCGGCGGATCATCGAAGGTGGCGAGGAGACTCGGAGCGCGCTCGCTCGAGCCATCCACGACCGCCCAAGCCCCATCTTCCACGGCGCGCTCATCGAGCTTGCCAAGACCAACTCCGACCCGGTCCGGATCGCAACGGCCTCCGCGATGACGGTGAACCCGGACGCCCGTTACCTCCGGGTGCTGTTGCCGTGGCTGGGCAAAGGTCGCCTGAGGGGGGCGGCCCGAGAGGTCATGGTGGCGCTTGGCCCAGTTGCGCTCGACCATCTCGCCGCTGCGATGCGCGACCGAGCGACCCCACGAAAGGTACGGCGACACATCCCCCGAACGATCAGCCGGTTCCGGTCGTCCGAAGCCGCGAAACTTCTCGTACAGCATCTCGAAGTCGAACGTGACGGCGCGGTGCGCTTCAAGATTTTGAGAGGCCTTGGTCGGATGTCGAGCCAGCCCGGGCTTCGACTCGACAGCAGGGCACTCAAACGCTTGTTGGCGAAGACTTTGGCGCGCGCCACCCAACTTGCCCGCTGGCGCGCAGTTCTCGATGCCCGTCTCGACCAGGAGACGCATAGCAGCGAGCTCCTCGTCCGTGCCCTTCGAGACAAGGAGCGGTCTGCGCTCGAACGGGCCTTTCGCCTCATGGGGATCCTGCACCGTCGAGAGGACTTCTCACTGGTGTGGCGAGGGCTCGATAGCCGGGACCCGCGGGTCCGCGCCGCGGGCCGAGAGATCTTGTTTGCAACGCTTGCGGGAGAAGAGCGTAGCGCCGTGCTCGCCTTGATCGACGACGCCTCGTCCGCCAATCGCGCAGACCGCGCCGCGACAGCGCTTCGGGTGCCGATTCCTGACACATCCCTCGAAGAAGCCCTGAGAGCCATGCTGCGCGACGACAGCACGACACTCCGCTGCATCGCGGCCCATGAAGTCGCCGAGCTGTCGCTGGATGCGCTGGCCCCCGACCTAGAGCGCATTCCCCGGGACGAACGACAACCGGTTCGCGAGTCGATCGAGCACGCGCTCTTGCTCCTTCGGAATCCGTCAAGACGCCTCCACGGAGGAAGTCATGGTTGAGCCGGCGATCGAAGGGCTCGGCATGGACGCCTTCGAGCGGTTCCTCTTCCTCAGAACCGTACCCGCGCTGCGAGACCTTCCGGCCGATGTCGTCCGCGTGATTGCAGCGCACACGAGCCAACAAACGTTCGACGATGGGGCGCATGTCTACCGTTCGGGTCAGTCGGCAGGATGCGTGCACTTCGTCGTGAATGGTGAGATCGCACTTGGCGGACACCAAGACGCCATTCGCGTCCTCGGACCACGCGACATCGTGGGCGATATCAGCGCGATGACAGGAGACACACAGGTCCACGACGGTGTCGCTCTTGGGGCGACCACGACGCTCGAGATCATGAGCGGCGACATGCAGGAAGTCTTGGAAGACCACTTCGTGCTGCTCCGACGAGTCGTCGAGAACACCGCGCGCCGAGTGCTGCAGGCGCTGCGTCAGCTCGGCCCGATGGCCGGCTTCGAGCAACCCGAACCCCAGGGGGCCTACCCGAAGCGCCCTCTCGACCTGGTGGAGAAGATGGCGTTCTTCCGACAAAGCAGCGCCTTGCACGAGGCACACATCGAGGCGATCTCAGACCTCGCGCTAGAAGTTCAAGAGGTGCGATGGCCGGCGGGGACGGACCTTTGGGGCGTGGGCGACACCGCCACGCACTTTCTGCTCATCGTCCACGGCGCGATCCGCTGCGACGCCGAGAACCCGGAACAGCACTTCGTGCTCGGGCCCTCGGACTCCGCTGGCGCAAACGAAGCGCTTGCCGGAGAGCGACGATGGTTCCGCGCTAGCGTTGAACAAGACCTCGTCGCACTAAAGGTCGACGTCGACATCCTCTATGACGTTCTCGAGGACCACTTTCAGATGGCGATGTCGATGCTTCGGCAGATCACAGTGGCCATTGGACGCCTCGATGAGCTCAAGGCAAAGACGGCGCACGCTCAACGACTCGAATCACCTGCTCCGTAGCGTCCACTTCAACGATGTCGCCATCGCGAATCTTGGATGTCGCGTTGCCGGTCCCGATGAGGGTTGGAATCTTGAGCTCACGACAGATGATGCTCGCATGGCAGGCGACTCCACCTTCGTCCGTGACGATCGCACCGGCGTGGCGAAGCAGGGGCATGAGCGCCGGGTTGGACTGGATCGAAATGATCACGTCACCGTCTTCGACCGAGTAGCCCGCGGGATCTGAGGACAGAATGACGCGGGCCCTTCCGCGGTGGAAACCAGGCCAAGCGGCTTGCCCGCTGAGACGATCGGGGTCGTCCGGTGGGACGATCTCGCGCTGCCCAGCGATTCGCATGAGCAGGTACCCAGTTTCCGATACGAAGCGAAGCATCTCGTCCTCGCCTCGGACCTGGAACACGAACTTTTTTCCCGCATTGACGTCTGACAGGCGCTGCTCGAGAAGAGGAAGGTCGACCGCGCCACGCTGGAGCTCTTGCCAAGTGACCAACCGCCCCGCCATCTCTGGCTCAGAGAAACCGAGTTCCCGCGCGAAACGTTGGAGCAGAGGGTCCAACATGCCGTGGGCGATCGGCGTGTAGAGCGACCTGGCGCGAAGCTCTTCCGCGAGCCCGCGGATCTCCGCGTCCTCGATGTGGCCGGCATCGAGTGCCATCAACGTCCATGCCGGAAAGGCCGTGGTGAACTTGCCCACCTTGGAGAAATACTCGGCAGCGTCGTCGAGGTCCTGGAACCCTTCAGCGCGGTCAAGGCGACGGGCACCGTCTTCGTACACCCGATGGGCCTCTTCGAGAAGCGCAATGTACCTAGACCGATCGTGTCGCTCGAGGTCTTGGAAATGCGCGAAGGCGGCCTCCTGTGCCTCCTGGTCGACGAGCAACGTCACCACCCCGCTGTCATCCTGGATCGCCAACTGACGATCCATGTGAAGGCCCAGATCGCTGCCGGCGTGCTTCGTGTCGAGCCAGTGGTTGATGACGGACACCTCGAAGAGCGATAGCGGACGTCGAATGAACCCGTTCCAAGGGATCGAGGGGTCGATGATCGATTCTTGGTACTCCGGCGCCAACGTGGTGATTGGACGCGCCTGAAGGAGGTGAAACCGCCCGTTCGCGAGCGCCCACTCGGTGTCCACGGGATAGCCGTAATGCGCTTCGATTCTGTCGAGGAGCCCGGCGTACTCGAGCACCTGATCATCGTCGAGCTTGGCGTCACCCCCGTGGGTGCCAAGGTCTCGCCAAACCGGTTTCGACTGGCCCTCCTCGAGGAAGAGGCCCCTCTTCTGTCGACCCTGACGGCGCTGCATGATGCCGCGCGCGCCACGCTCGACGATGTACTGGTCCGGGTCGACCTCGCCCGACACAATCGCCTCTCCTTGTCCAAAGCACGCTTCGATCAGGCGAACACCGGGCTCTTGCGTGACCGGATGCACCGAGAACCCAATGCCGGCAACTTCGCTAGGAACCATCTCTTGCACGACGACAGCGACGCCGAACTCGCCGGCACCGTAGCCGTGTGTTGCGCCGTAAGCCAAGGCCGGTGCTCGAAAGATTGAAAGCCAACACGCTCGAATCTGGTCGAGAAGTTCGTCGGGTCCCACGTTGAGGAACGTATCGAGTTGGCCAGCCCATGCGCTCGCGCTGCCGTCCTCGCAGGTCGCGCTCGAGCGGACCGACACATAGGCGACCCCGAGCTCTTTGGCGGCGGACTCGACCGATGTCCGAGCCTCATCAGGGACTGGCGCATCGCCGAGGAGCTCGGCGACCTTCGAAGCCGCTTCGCCGATGTTGAGTTGGCCGGCATCGACCTCCGAGAGCCAAGTGGGAACGAGGGATGACGGATCAGCGGCTTCGAGGAACGCGTCGAACGCGGGACGGGTGAGGACGAACCCGGGAGGCACGCGCACTCCGGCGTGAATCAACTCTCCGAGGGACGCTCCCTTACCACCCGCAGATGCCACCTGGGTGCGATCCAAGTCTTCCAGTCGAACGATCCATGAGGTGGACATCGTCGGCCAGCTTACTCGCGTCGGCCGGCTCTTTCACTCGAAAACCTGGAGGGTCAAGTGGGGTACGGCTCTCGCCATCGCGCGGTCCCAGTCCAGCCCATCGCGAACGACCGAGAGGGCACGGACCACCCCCGCATGCGCGACGAGAAGTGGCGACGACTGTGGTTCGAGGTTGTCGTGCCATCCGCGTACCCTCGCTTCGAACGCATCAAGCGCCTCGCCACCAGGAGGCGCTTCGTCGCGCCATTCGGCCATCCAGCGCCGGTAGCGACTCGGTTCGCGCTCCTCGATCTGTTGCCATGGTCGCCCCTCCCAATCCCCCATCGAGATCTCGCGGAGCGCCGGATCCTCAAAGAAAGGAACCCTTAGGGCTCGCGCGACGAGCGCGCCAGGCACGCTGCAGCGCGAGAGATCGGACGCCCATACCGCATCGACGGGGTGATCACCCACCGCTGCGACGATCCGGTCGGCGCTATCGGCGTGGGTCGAATCCACCTCGACGTCGAACTGGCCGTAACAGACGCCACTTCGAACAGCAGGTGCGTGGCGCACGGTTCGGAGCTTCGGTCGCATCACCACATCGCCAATGTGACTAGGATCGTGGCCTCGTTGATTTGCTCGGTTGCGCCGAGAAAGTCGCCCGTGATCCCGCCCGCACGGCGGCGAAAGTAGGCACCCAAGACGACAGCCACGGCGCCGAGCGCCAGCGCGAGGGCAACGACGAGCGCCTGAGCCAACAAGCCGCGGGCGACGCAGGCCCACAGAATCGCCGAAGCGAAAACAATGGCAGCGACCGCCTGCGGCCACGCCCCTCGGACCACGGGGCGACTCTTGGATGCGTCGCTCGAAGTGACGTAAGGCATCAAGGCCATGAGGCAAACGGGGGTGACGCGCGCTGCCATGTGCGCAACGACGAGAGCCCGAGGAGCGTCGGCATCAAGCGAGGCCAAGCACGTTGCACGCAGCGCGAAGCTTGCCATCAGCGCCGCCGCGCCGTAGGTGCCTATTCGGCTGTCTTTTAGGATCGCAAACAAACGCTCGCGGTCATACGCACCCCCAAGCGCATCGGCGCTGTCAGCCAACCCGTCTTCGTGAAACGCGCCTGTGAGGAGCACGGTAAGCGTAACAGCCGCCACAGCAGCCACGCCTCCACCGGCGGGTCGCAGGAGAGTGAACGCCCCGGCTGCCGCGAACCCGAGGACAAGGCCTACGAACGGAAACCAAGCGGCGGACCAGCGCCACGCGACGTCAGAATAAGGAAACCCCCCGACGGGAACGATCGTGAGGAACGTAAAGGCTGCCCTCCCCGCGCGAAGTACCTCCGGCACGTCACGGATCTCTTTCGGGGACCCCGGCCTCGTCGAAGGTGGCCATGTCCCGATGGAGCCGACACGCGAGATCGAGCAACGGGAACGCGGCCAGGGCGCCACTCCCTTCCCCAAGCGCCATCGAGAGATCGACCAGTGGACGTGCGCCGAGAGCCTCGAGGACCGCGACGTGCCCCGGCTCTCGGGAGCGATGGCCAAACACGAAATGCGACCCCGCCTCTGGATGCTGACGCACCAGCGCCAAGAGCGCGGTCGACACGATGAACCCGTCGACGAGGATCGCCATTCGTCGCTCGCACGCACGCGCTGCGGCCCCGTAGATCGCCGCCAACTCTCGACCGCCGAGGCACCGTAGTACCCCGAGTGGAGATCGATCGTACACGCGTTCGACGGCATCACGTACGACAGCGCGTTTGGTGGCAAGTTGTGCGTCGTCGACTCCCGTGCCCCGGCCGACGACAAGCTGCGGCGTCGCGTCGAGCAGTGCGCAAGCCATGGCCGACGCAAGGGTCGTGTTGCCGATTCCCATCTCACCCAGGATGAGCACCCGCGTATCCGGGCAAAGGCGGTCGACGGCCGTACGACCCGCGTCAATCGCGTTGGCGAGAGTCTCCCAACTCATCGCATCCTCGGCACGTATGTCACCCTCTATGGCCTCCGCCACGGGATGGCGAGAGACGATGGCCCCGCTGCCCTCGGTATCGCCGTAGGGGTGCGCAACTCCCACGTCGACGACTTGGAGCGGTATGTCGAGGTGCGACGCTGCGACACTCGCGGCTGCGCCCCCGACGGCAAAGTTCCGGACCATGGCCGCGGTCACCGTGCTCGGATACGCGCTGACGCCATGCTGGCAGACCGAATGGTCGGCCGCGAAAACGATGGCCGCTGCCGGGCGCACGCTTGGAAGGTCTGTGCCTTGGAGCCGGCCCAGTTGCACCGGAATCTCTTCGAGCGCGCCAAGGCTCTTCGCTGGTTTGGTCAATGATGCCTGACGCCTGGCTGCACGTGCTGCCGCGTCTTCATCGAGCGTTGGGAAGGTCCATGAGGGTTCTCTCATTGCATTACTCGGCGCCGTTCGAGGCTCGGACGCCTGCTTCTCTTCTCGATCTTGGGTGTCCCCGGTCATGGTTCGTGCGTTAGCTGTCGCGGATCGAACGTCAATGCTGCCCATCGGAGCGGGGTTGGCACGAGGCATACAGCAGCACGCTCCGCTGGACACCTCGTCTGCTCGGGGCACGAGTCGTTGATGGGTCGGACCTCCGATGCCGCGAACACGGGAAGCGACCATGACCGATCGTCACAAAGCCGTCAATCGTGACCAAGCGACCTTCGCTCTCACTGGGAGGTCATGGTAAGGACGCGCGGTGAGTCGACTGCTCTACCCTATCTTGATCGTGCTCCTCGTTGGGACGAGCGCTCTCGCGATCGTGGTGGGCGTCGGTGACCTTGGGAACGCCGGGCTTCGCGATACGTTCCTAACTCTGCGGGGCTACAGGCTCGGCGCCGCGTTTCTCGCCGGCGCCGGACTCGCCGTCGGCGGGGTCGTTGTGCAGGGGCTCTTCCGCAACCCGCTCGCCAGCCCATCCGTGCTCGGCACAACCGCCGGGGCAAGCCTTGGTGGCCAACTCGCGCTCTTCGGCTTCACGATCACCGGCGCGACCAGTACGTTCGTTCTTCCGGAGATGATCCTGCCGCTCGGGTGCTTCGCAGGTGCACTCGCGTCGCTGGCAGTTCTGCTCGTCTTTCTGCGAGTCACACAAGATCTGCTGGCGCTCCTGTTGACCGGTTTCGTGCTGTCCGCGCTCTTTCTCAGCTTGAGCGCGTTCGTGATTAGCCTCGCGCAAGAGACTTGGGAGCTCGGTCGCGCGGTGGTCGCCTTTTCGCTGGGTTCGGTGAGCGGTGCCGGACCTCGCCAACTCGCCTTCGCGATTCCCCTACTCTTGGCAGGTCTCCTCGCATGCTGGTTTTGGGGCCGCTCGCTCGACCTGCTCCTGAGCGGCGAAGACGAGGCTCAATCGATGGGTGCGAATGTGAAACAGATCCGCTGGTGGGCCGCAACCTGGGTCAGCGTGCTCGTCGCGAGTGCGGTATCGGTAGGCGGAAACGTCGGCTTCGTCGGTCTCGTGGTCCCTCACATGCTGCGGCCGTTCGCAGGGACCAGGCATCAACGATTGATCCCGGCCGCGGCACTGGCCGGCGGCATCTTCCTTGTCCTGTGCGATGTCATCGCGCGCCTGATCCCGTCTCAAAGCGAGATCCCGCTCGGCGTCGTCACAGGCCTCATCGGCGCACCGCTCTTTTTGGTGCTCTTGATCCGTCTTCGGAGGGAGCACGCCTATGCGTGACGGTCAACGAAGTGCGTCGGTCTGCGCCAAGGGCGTCTCGGTCACGCTCGACGGTCGCGCGGTTCTTCGAAACGCTTCGCTTCTCGCCGAGCCCGGTGAAGTGCTCGCGCTGCTCGGGCCCAACGGCGCCGGCAAGACTACGTTTCTCAAGGCGATCGCGGGACTCTTGCCCTACGCAGGTCAAGTCACGATCGGCGACGACGAGGTGTCCTCCATTCCGCCAAGAGACCGCGCCAAGCGCGTCGCCTACGTACCACAACGCAGCCTGCTTCGCTCCGCGCTTTCGGTTGAGGAAGTCGTCGCACTCGGCCGGTACGTGCATGCGGGAAGCTTTGGAGGCATGTCGAGGCGCTGTGCGTCGGTGATCGAGGAGGCCCTCGAAACCGCCCACGCGACGGCGCTACGGCATCGCATCTTCACCCAGCTCTCGGTCGGGGAGCAGCAGCGCGTGCTTCTGGCACGGGCGCTCGCCTCGGAAGCCCCGGTTCTCTTGCTCGACGAGCCGACGGCAGCACTCGACGTCGGGGAAGGCCTCGCGGTATTGCGACTGATTCGACGACTCGCCAACTCGGGACACACGCTGATCGTGGTCGTGCACGACCTCGCAGACGCAAGGAGCACCACCGACCGCGCCCTGCTCTTGGACGATGGACAGGTCATCGAACGAGGGCCGACCGAAGACGTCGTGAGTACGGAGCCCGTGCGTCGCGTCTACGGGGTCGAGCTCATCGAGAACGCACGCATCGGTTTCGAGTCTTCCCCGAACCGAGACGGCGAGAAGGTCAAAGAGAGGGAGAACTAGCGTGCGGTCGGTCGGGATGCTCAACACAGCTCTTCTGTTCACGGCGATCGCAACGAGCGCGTGGCTGACATGGACGTTCGCGTCCGGCGCCGACGAGATGAGTACCGAAGAAGCAGCATCGGGACAGGAGTCTTTCACGATCGACGCGGACCGAGTGAAGGTCCCGGTGGGTCCCTACACCCGAATCGTCAGTGTAAGTACAATCGCGGACCAAGTGCTGATCCGGTTGATCGAGCCAAGCCGAATCCTGGGGGTTAGCCGACATTCGCTCGAGGGGCCCGACGACCCGTGGCGCTATGAGGGAAAGGCCGGCATCGGCCGCGCCGAGGATCTCGAAGCGATCATCGCACTTGAACCCGACCTGGTGTTCATCAACGGCTTCGTCGACGTGAGACACGTTCAGAGAATGAAAGAGGCTGGCCTCACGGTGTTCAATCTCGGCGAGATGCGCGGAGTCGAAACGTTCTTGCCAAACATCATCGAGGTAGCGTCGGTCCTCGGAGTACCTGAGCGCGGCGAGGTCATGGCGCAAGAGTTCGCGCGCCGGCTTTCGTCGGTCGCGGCCGACGTCCCGAAGGACGCCAGGCAGCGAGCGCTCTACGTGGGGATCCACGGAGACCGTCTTTATGGAGGGACCGCAGGGACCAGCTTCCACGACGTGCTCGAAGCGGCAGGCCTGATCGACGTCGCGGCGGAGGCCGGCCTCCGCGACTGGCCCGCATACAGCAGTGAGCAGCTCCTCTCGCTCGACCCACCGTGGATCATCACGAATGACAAGAGCGAAACGGTCCTCTGCCGGCACCCCGGGTTCACCGAACTGTCGGCCTGTCAGAATGACCGCGTGCGCGGCATCGATACTGACCTGCTCACCGACCCCGGCCTTGGAATCCTGCGAGCCGCCGAGGCGGCGCATGACGCCGTCTACCGCTAGAACACTCTCGCCTGCGCCTCGAAGACGAACGGAAACGCTGCGGGAGCCTTCGGCGAGTGCGACCGGTCTACGCTTCCCCGTCCTCGGGCAAGACCGCAAGGTAGGGCAGGTTGCGAAACTTCTGCGCGTGATCGAGGCCGTACCCGACCACGAACACGTCTTCGATGGTGAAGCCGAGGTAGTCGATTTGGACGGGTCGCTCAGTTCGCGACGGCTTGTGCAACAGAGACGCGAGGCGAAGCGAGGCGGGGCCACGGGTGACCAGGTTCTGGTGGAGATACCGCATGGTGTGCCCCGTATCGACGATGTCTTCGACGAGAACGACGTGCTTGCCCTCGATCGACTGGCTGAGGTCGGTGGTGATTTCGACGACGCCGCTGCTTTCGGTACCGTCGCCATAACTGCGTACCCCGAGAAAGTCGACGGCGAGCTCGAGATCGATCTGACGCGTCAAGTCCGCAGCGAACACATAGCTACCCTTCAGGATGGGAACGATCACCAAGTCTTTGCCGCGGTAGTCGCGCGTGATGGCTTGCGCGAGCTCTTTCACTCGCAACGCGATTGCTTCCGCGTCAATGAGGGGCTTCATGGCCATGGTGTCCCGCTAGTTCGCCGAGAATACGATCGGGAACTTGGCGGGGCCACCCTCAGAAGACACCGGGAAGCGCCAACGTCGAATCGACGCCTCCATGCACTCCTTGAGCCCACCGGGACCACTGCCCGCGACGGCGACCGACGAGACACGACCCGAAGCCGCAACGTTGATCGACACGTTCATCCGAACCGCGGTGGGAGACTGCTGCCCGCGAATCGCTCGCTCGTAGCATCGCTGGAGCCGCGGCTTGTTCGTCGTGACCGTGGCGCTGACTGCTTTGTTGTCGAGCGGATCCCGCTTGCTCTTGGTGCTCCCGGACTCGCTCACGTCGATCTTGGCCACCCCGGCGCTCTTGCCTGATCCAAAGTTGTCCAAGAGACGGCGTTCGTCGGCGCTGAGCGAGTCGCCCCCGAGCTTCTTGATGCCTGGTTCGGCTGCCGGGGCCGGTTTCGGAGCGCGTCTCGGTCGTGCGCGACGGCGCGCCTTGGTCGGAACCGGTTTCGCGGGCGCGGCTGCGGCCTCAGCTGGTTCGGTCGCGGCTTCCACCTCGGCTTCATCGGCCTTCTCGGGCTCGCCCGCGGCTTCCGCGTCAACGCTCTTGGCTGGCTCGGCCGCCGAATCGTCGGCAATCTCGGCAAGTTCGTTCGACGCGTCGTCCGCGGTCTCTGCATCCTCTTCGACCGCACCAACGGCCTCGACCGGCTCGCCTTCTTCTCCGGGTTTCGGCAAGTCGACGGGCAGCGCGATCTTGCGCGGCTGCTGAACCACCGCGGCCTCGGGGCCGAGGAATCGCTCCATGATCAGGTCTCCCCATCGGTCGACCACCATGACAGCAGCGACGGCCGCGAACACGGCCACGGCGACGAGCAAGACTCGAACCAAAGCCGACGACCCCGAGCGAGGTGTCTCCACAGCAGGCTTTGGTTGAACCGCAGCGGCAGCGGCGGCTTCCTCGAGTGGGTTGGCGAGCCCCGCCAGTGCAGCGGGCGACGGTGACGATGTCGGCTCGAGCATGGGCGTCATCGCCGGCGCGGCGGGCGCGTCCATCTGTTCGAGGTTCGCCAACACCGCCGGGATCGACGGAAGCGACACATCCGGTTCGAACTGAGAGGCAAGCGGCGTGAAGTCAGCGCCGATTCCCGGAGACGAGAAGTCCGATCCAGCCGTCGAACTCGAAAGATCCATTGCGGAAGAGGAGGCGAGGAACCCGGCTCCTGCCGAAGAAGCCGGCGCGCCTGCACCGAAGCCGACCGAATGGACCGGAGGTTTCGGCGGACCCGGCGGAATCGACGGTGGGTCAGCGGTTTCTTTGATCGCGGTCTGTGCCTCGACGAAGGGAGGCATCGACGACATCTTGCTGCGGGTCGGCGGCCCGGAACTCCGACGCTCGTACAGAAGCGACATCAATTCGGGAACCGTCGCGAGCGGTCGCCATTCGTCGAAACCATCACGCCACACGAGCGAGTACTCGCTCACGGCGCCAGCATCGACCTTGTGCGCCATCTCTTCGAGACGAATCGGCCCAATCGGGACATCGTTGATCGAGACGTGCCATTCTTTCTTGTCGCTCTGAGGCGAGGCGATCGGACCCGGCCCTGCGTCCGTGCCCGAAGGCAAGGGCGGAGCCAGACCAGGATGTTGGCCGACAAGTGCACTCGCCGCGGCAGGCGAGGACGACATTCGCCGCGCGACCGAAGCGGGTCGCCGCGGAGGAACGGAGGAGTGCCGCCGCCGAGCAGGCGGGACCGGACGCCGCCGCGCGGTCTCGGGCTCCACCCCGAAGGGGGCTGGGTCAGAACGCCGCGTGATGTCGTCGAATCCATAGGCCGCCCCGGCAGGAACGGTGACGTCATCGGCGCGTCCGTCGATGAGGATCTTGTTGTCGCACTGGCGACAAGGAAAACGAACGACGCGACCTGCGACCTTGGCGTCGGAGATCTTGTATTTCGCGTGGCAGCTATCGCACTCGAATCTCATGGGTCCCGTATCGGTGGGCAAGCCCACGCAGTTGCGTCGATTCCAACTTGGCCCGACACCGGGATCGTAGCGCGATTAGGTGTAGTTATTCAATAGGAATGCAATATTTTACATTCCCGAGAGGACGTAATATCGCCCTTCGATGTCATCGTACAGGAGGACCATACGGTTCTCGCCAATACGGCGCGACCAACGCTCGTCCTCCTCGGCGTATGCGATGCGAAAGCTCGCACTGTACCGATAATCCACCATAATTCGGTCCATCTCGCCACCCACGGTTCGGTACTTGATCTCGTATCGAACGTCCGTGACCCGCTCCCGCCAGCTCGCCAGCTTGATTCGAAGGGCGCGATAATCGATGTCGTCGTCACCCGTAGGGGTCCCATTGTCGTCGAGATACTGCGGATGCGCCATGGCCAGGAGAGCCCCCACGTCGCGCTCCTCGACGGCGCGTCGGTAGTTCTCCATGAAGTTGATGATCCCGCGGTTCGCTGGCGTGTCGTCCACCGTCGTATTGGGGATCTTTTTCTTGCACCCCGACGCCGCCAGCGCGACGAAAACAGGCAGAACGACTGCGAAAGCCAAGCCACTGCGCATAAAGCTCATCACGAAACCAACGCTCCTTCTACCCTCGTCATTCCCGATTATCCAGTGGGCTCACTGAATCCCATAATCTTTGATCTTGTAA
>JBCCHE010000012.1:0-106709 GCA_039028875.1 Myxococcota bacterium
CTCCAGAAGGGCGAAGCCGACCCGATGAAGCTGTTCGGAAGCGGCAAGCTCAAGGTGAGTGGAGACATGATGGCGACGAGCAAGCTCGAGGCGCTCGGCGACATGTCGTTCGACTTGGTGTTGCAGAAGGCGGCCGAGCGAGGTGGAGGAAGCAAGCCCGCGAAGGCAGCGGACGCGCCCTCGCCGTCGAATGGTGGGGCAACCGCAAGTGCTTCGTCGCAGGAACCCTTGGCACCACAGGTCTTCGAAGCGCTCGGCAAGCGTCTCGGGGAGCAACCGGATCTCGCAGCGGAGGTCGGGGCGGTCTTGCAGTTCTACGTGCGTGACCCGGATACCAAGTGGGTCGTCGACCTCAAGAACCAACCTCCGGCCTTCAAGACCGGCGAGACGGATGGTGCGAGCACCACGATCGTCATTTCGGATGAGGACCTCGCTTCGCTCGCACGTGGCGATGCCGACGCGCAGGCGCTCTTCCAACAAGGCAAGCTTCGGGTAGACGGGGACGTGCAGCCCGCGCACCGACTCTCTATCTTCAAAGGGCTGATCTAGATTCGCCAAGGACGCGAAGGAGCAAACATGGGACGCAAGGTAAACGTAATCGGAGTCGGCATGGTGCCTTTCGCCAAGCCCGGCCAGAGCGAGGACTACAACGTGATGGCCGCCAAGGCGATCAACACTGCGCTAGCAGACGGCAACGTCGACTTCGAAGACGTTGAGCAGGCCGTCGCTGGCTATGTCTACGGAGACAGCACCTGCGGTCAGCGAGCTGTCTATGATGTCGGTCTCACGGGCATCCCCGTGTACAACGTCAACAACAACTGTTCGACGGGCTCGAGCGCGCTGATGCTCGCGAAGCAGATGGTCGAAGGCGGAATCGTCGAGTGTGCCTTGGCGGTGGGTTTCGAGCAGATGCAAAAAGGGGCGCTTGGAAGTGCCTGGAACGATCGGCCGAACCCGCTCGGACTCCACGTGAACGTGATGAACGAGTCCCAGGGATTCACAGGCGCACCGCCCGCGGCCCAGATGTTCGGCGGGGCGGGCCGCGAGTACCGTTGGCGCTACGGCACGAAGCGCGAAACCTTCGCTGAAGTCAACGCGAAGGCCCGCAAGCATGCGGCGAAGAACCCCTACGCTCTCTTTCGAGACCTGCTGAGCGTGGAAGAGATCCTCGCCTCCCCCGAGGTGTTCGATCCACTCACCCGCTACCAGTGCTGCCCTCCGACGTGCGGCGCGGCGGCGGCCATCCTGTGCTCGGACGACTTCGCCAAGCGCAAAGGGATTTCGAATCCGGTCTACATCGCCGGACAGACGATGCGCACCGACTACGAGTCGAGTTTCGGCGATTCGATGATCAAGATGGTCGGCTTCGACATGGCCAAAGAGGCGGCCAACGCCGTCTACGAAGAGGCCGGTGTCGGTCCCGCGGACGTCGACGTCGTCGAGCTGCACGACTGTTTCACTACGAACGAGGTTCTGACCTACGAAGCGCTTGGGCTTTGTGGCGAGGGAGAGGCTGAGAAGT
Source organism: Myxococcota bacterium (assembly GCA_039028875.1). Taxonomy (GTDB): domain Bacteria; phylum Myxococcota_A; class Polyangia; order Polyangiales; family Houyiibacteriaceae; genus SG8-38. Next base: position 1,523 of record JBCCHE010000012.1, read on the forward strand.
TCATCGAGGAAGGCGACAACACCTACGGGGGCAAGTTCGTCACCAATCCGAGCGGCGGCCTTCTGTCGAAGGGGCATCCTCTTGGTGCCACCGGTCTCGCGCAATGCACCGAGCTCGTTTGGCATCTGCGCGGCCAAGCCGAGGATCGCCAAGTCGACGGCGCACGGATCGGTCTTCAACACAACCTTGGGCTCGGTGGCGCAGCAGTCGTCACCATGTACCGCCGCGACTGAGGGTATCGCATGAAGAACTCGGGAGCCGGCGCCGCGGAGAAGCGGGTACGTGTGCCCCAGGCCGAACGGCGCCGGATTGCCCGAAGCAAGCTTCTCAATGCGACGATCGAGAGTCTGATCGACGTCGGTTATCCGAGAACGACGACCGTCGAAGTCGGCGAACGAGCCGGGATGTCTCGAGGTGCGCAACTCCACCACTTCCCAAGCCGAGCGGATCTGCTCATCGCCGCAACGGAGCACCTGACCGACGAGCGAGCCAAAGAGTTCGAGGTAGAACTCAACACACGGATCGAAGACGGAGATGATCCCGTCGACGTGATGGTCGACATGCTCTGGGCGATGTTCTCAGATCCGCTCTACTGGGCGGTCATCGAGCTCATGGTCGCGGCTCGCACCGATCCGGAACTTCGAGAGAAGCTGGAGGCCTTCGAGAGGGGCTTGGGCGCTCGGATCCAAGAAGGTTTCAAACGCCTCACGAACAGGAGCGACCGTGAGGCCAAGATCGCCGTCGAGATGACCCTCTACTTCATGCGCGGTCTCGCGATGGAGCGGATCTTCCGACAACACGACGAGCACTACGCGAAACTCGTCAACCGGTGGAAGGCGCACCTCAAGACATTCCTCTACTGACGCGGGCCACGGCTTCGCTAGGCGAACCACTTTCGCTGTTGCTCTTCGATCGCTTCCTGCATCATCTTTTCGAGGGCCATGATGTGGAAGCGATAGTGGCTGGCCAGCTGTGTCGTGAAACCCGACTCTCGAAAACAGCGGACGAAAATCTCGATTCGCCGACCTCGTTTTCGGAGCAGCATTGCGCCGCGCAGATTGAACGTGTCACTGTTTGTCCCGAGGATGAACACGGGTGGGTGCGGCACGTCCGCGAGGAGGTCGTCCAGCTGGTCCCAGATGGCGGGGTCTTGCGCGTCTCCTTCGATGACGCTGATCGGGAAGGTGGCGCGCTTGGTTTGCATGTTGAACGTCGCCATGGCGTGCTTCGCGTTTGGGTCGATGATCACCACGCGCTCTAGCTCGTCGCTGGCTTCTCGGCGCAGGTGCTCCAGCATCGTCTGACCGAAACGCCCGAAGCCCACCAACACCACCACGTCGCGGCCTTCGGTCTCCCGAAAACGGTGAGACAAGTGGTGCGCGTAGAGCCTGTCTGCCGCGATGTGATGCATGTTGAAGGCGCGAATCCGCTGGCCGTCGCTGTCCCCCATCAAAGTGTCCATCTCGCGTTTCATCGCCATGTCATCGATGTGCGTGACGATGGGTAGCCCCGGCGCCAGAGCGAGCGCAGCCCACGCCGCTTCTAGGTTGACCAGGTCGTCGCCGGTGAGAAGCGCCAACCCCCTCGCGCGTTGGATCGACAGCGTTTGCAGGGTGGTCGGCGTCCGGATGTCGGCGCACACGTAAGGCGTTCCGAATTGACTCCGCGCCTTTTCGAGGGTCCCCTTCCTTTCCTCCGTGTCGACCAAGAGCACCCGCCGTTTGTGTTCGGAACCGTCGAGGCCTTCGAGAAAGAGCCCTCCGAGGTTGCCAACCCCGACGACGATGATGTGGTCTTTCAAGCTCTGACGCTGGATCCAGCCGGGTTGCATCACGCGAAGCGCGCTTTCGATCACGACACCGGCTGTCACCAAGGGCGCAAGGAAGTACGCCGCCCACAAGGCGATCCTAGCGCCCGCTGGCCCAGCGGCCGGGACGCCAAGATCGAGCCCGCCGAGCACAAACAGCCCAAGCGAGTAGTAGACGTGCGTCAGCACGCCGGCGCCCACGACATTGGGGCGATCCGACACGACGACCCCATGGCGAAACGCGTAGAGTGCGAGCCCGAAGGCAGAGAACGCGAGGGCAATTCGCCAGAGCCAGCCGATCGGCGAACGCATGGACGCACTCTATCTCGCCCCGAAGAGGGCGAAAACCCCTACGTTGGTTCTGGCCTTTTTCGGCCCTCGATCCGGAGTCGTTCAATGGCTTCCGGCGTGTCGACGTCGATGTTCACGGCGGCGGTGGGAACGTCAACGTCACAAATCGCTTCCGGGTAGCGGCGAAACAACGACTTGCCGCCGACATCGCCGTCGAGTTGCCGTAGTTCCGGAAAGTGCCGTGAGCCCCAGAGCACGGGGTTGCCTCTCTTTCGACCGAACATCGGGATGTAGATGCTGAGGTCGCCATCCGGGCTGAATGCGCTGATAAGGCGGTCCACGACCTCGGGTTCGATCCAGGGCATGTCTCCGAGCGCGACGAGCGCTCCGTCGTACTCGTCGCCAAGGGCTTCGAACCCCCGGGCTACTGAGGTTCCCATCCCGTCGCCATGGCGATCGTTGTGGGCGAACCGCACATCGCGCCCCGCGAGTGCGCTCATGATCGCGCTCGGTTCGTGGCCGGTGACCACGATGGTCTCCGCGCTGCGACTCTGCGCAATGGCATCGACCACCCGAGTCACCATCGGAATGCCATCGACCGGCAACAGAAGCTTGTTCGTGTCCCCCATACGCTTGGACGACCCTGCCGCAAGGACGATCGCCGCGATCTTCGCGACGGTGCGACTGGGGCGGCCCAGGCTCCGTGGGACCGGGCGTTCCCGGGTTTCTTTGAGAAGCCCGCCGACTCCAAGACCGGTAATCATAGCAGAGTCGACCACCCCTCCTGCCGCGAAGCGCTGAAGCACCCGGTCGAAACCACTGGGGTTGAGCGAGCGTGCGCACCCGGGGAGGCCGAACACGGTCGCGCGACCGACCGACCCCAACATGAGGAGATTGCCTGGGTCCATCGGCATACCGACGTGCGTGACCAACCCGCCCGCAGCGCGAAGGGCGGCCGGTAGAACATCGCCGCGATCGACGATCGCAGATGCGCCCAGCATGAGAATTGGGTTGCAGCCTTCGTCGGCGAGGGTGCCTATCGCACGACGCACCGCTTCGACGGTGTGCGCGCAACGCACCTCTCTTTTGACCGCAGAGCCCAGGAGAGCGAGTCGAGCTCGCTGCGCGCGACTCGCTCGCTCTAGGAGGCTTTGGCTGATACCTGGAAGCTCTGTCAGCACGAGTCCGGCGTCGAACGTCCCGAGGCGAGTGACGCGAACGGTCGTCAGTCCCAACGATCCGCGGGCTTCTCGCAGGACGGCGTCTGGCACCGAAAACGGAATGATCTTGATCGTGCCCACCATGTCGCCCTCCGCGACGAGCGTGCCCGGAGCGAGCGTCGCGATGGTGACTGCTTCGGAGATGGCGTTGGCTGCGTTGATCTGCGCGTGATCGATCTCGACGAGGCCTCGGACCCCGGCCAAGAGGTTGCATCGGCCGGTGCCTACGTCCGACATCGAGATCGACTCGTTGTTGAGCGCAGAAGCGATCTCTCGGGCGGCTTCGTCTTCATGGACGTCGCCAGATTCGAGCCGGGCAACCGTCACTTCGGTGTAGCCGGCCGCTCGAAGCTGTTCGACATCCCGAGCGGTGAGCGTCGCGCCCTTCTTGATGGCGCGCCCGCCCAACCTCAATGTGTGCGCCAGGATCGCGCCTTCCAAGTCGTCGCTGTCGATGCCGAGTTCGCCAAACTTCATTTGCGCGGACCGACACCCCTACTGGTGGTGCTTATCGAATGCGGCTTTTTGCTCCGGCGTAGCCTCGGTCTGGTACTTCGCCTTCCACTCGTCGTAAGGCATCCCGTAGACGATCTCCCTCGCCCCGGCCTTGTCGAGTGCGACGCCTTGGGCTTCGGCGGCTTCTTGGTACCAACGGGATAAGCAGTTTCGACAGAACCCGGCGAGCTCCATCAAAGCGATGTTCTGCACGTCGGTCCGCCCTTGCAGGTGCTCGACCAGCCTTCGGAAAGCCGCGGCTTCCAGCTCGGTCTTCGTGGCATCATCGTTGTCCATTCGGTTTCATCCTCCGAAGCGAAGCGTACCAGGTACCCGATTTTTCGCACCGACTGCCTCCCGTTGCGTGGCGCTGCCCCTCGGCGGCGTCTTTGACCTCCAGCCAACGTTGTTTGGGGGTGGCGTTCGACCTGGCTCTGGCACTACAGTCTCGGGATGGGAGCGTGGTCGTCGGTAGACTCGGTTGGACAAGCCCTCGCCCAGCACGGGTACGTCTCGGACCCGGCGCTGTCGATGAGCGTTTTTCTTGCCTCGAAGATGGGGCGGCCTCTGTTCCTCGAGGGTGCCCCAGGTGTAGGAAAGACGGAGGTCGCACGGGTCTTGAGCCGCGCCCTGCCAGCAGACCTAATTCGGCTGCAGTGCTACGAGGGCCTCGACATCCACCACGCACTTTACGAGTGGAACTACCGCAAGCAGCTTCTGCAGCTACAAGCGAACGACGCAGGTGATGTCGCAGAGATCTACACCGAATCGTACTTGATGAAGCGCCCCTTGCTTCAGGCCATCGACCCGGCGCGCACGCGTGCCCCGGTACTTCTGATCGACGAGATCGACCGCGCAGACGATGAGTTCGAGAGCTTCCTGCTAGAGCTGCTGGCCGATTTCCAAGTCACGATTCCTGAGCTGGGCACCGTGCGCGCATCCCACAGGCCGACCGTTATTCTCACCTCCAACCGCACCCGTGAGGTCCACGACGCCCTCAAGCGACGGTGCATCTACTGTTGGATCGACTATCCCACCACTGACAAAGAGTTGCAGATCGTCGCCGCCAAAGTGCCAAACTTGTCCACCAGCGTCCGCGAACAGGTGGTCAGCGCGGTCCAAAGGCTTCGGCGGGAGGACCTGTTGAAGCCGCCTGGAATCGCCGAGACCCTCGATTGGGCTCAAGCGTTGGTGCACCTCGGTGTGTCGGAACTCGAGGGTACCGACATCGCTCGAACGCTCGGCGTGCTGCTCAAGAACCAGGAAGATCTGTCCTTCGCTCAGAAGCTCGTCGAGGACGAGACTTGGGTGCAAGCGGGATAAGAACCAAACACGCTAGGAAACCCGCGCGATTCCCGGTACCCTTCCGTCTCGTGTCTGCGACGCCTTCTATGCGGCGCCGCATCGTCGAGTTCGTCCACGAGTTGCGTGGGCTCGGGCTCTCGATCGGTGTCGACCAAGCGGTGAGTTTTGCTGAGTCCTTCGAGTGGATCCAGGTCTTGAACCGGCAGGAAGTCCATGCTGCGGGCCGCGCGACGCTCGTCAACCGGTTCGAGTCGCTCCAAGCCTATGACACGGCATTCGAGGCGTTTTGGGAACGTCTTCCGGCCGGAACGCAACCCCAACGTACGCCTCAGGCGCCGCGCCATCGGCCCTCTGATTTTCAGCGCTCCACCTTGGTGTCGTTCATGGCGGCAAAGGCGAAAGCCGACAGTCAGGAGATCGAGCTCACCGACCGGACCGATACCGCAACACACGCCGAGATCCTGCAGCGCAAGGACTTCTCGCAGCTCACGGACGAGGAACGTCGTGCGCTCCGGCGATCGATCGCCAGTTTGCGGTGGGACTTTTGCAAGCGCCGAACTCATCGCCTCACATCGGACAGCCGAGGCCAGATGCTCGACCACCGTGAGGTGCTTCGGCGCGCAGCGAAGCTCGGGGGCACCGCCATGGACCTTCCGACCCGTCGCCGCAAGGACAAGCCAAGGCCCCTCGTACTCATCGCAGACGTGAGTGGCTCGATGGAGCTCTACAGCCGTATCGTGCTCCAGTTCTTTCATGGCCTCAGCCAAGAGCTTCGAGAGACGGAGGCGTTCGTGTTCGGTACGCGCCTCACCCGGGTCACCGACGCGCTCGGGGTTCGGGACCCCGACCGTGCGCTTGACGTCATATCGAGCGAGGTCCGTGACTTCGCCGGAGGGACCCGGATCGCCGACAGCCTCCACACCTTTCGTCACCGGTTTGGCTACCGCATGCGACGCGGTTCGGTTGTCGTCGTCGTGTCCGATGGTTGCGAGACGGGCGACGTCGACGCCCTGGCGCGCGAGGCCGCGGCGCTCCAACGCAGCTGTTATCGCTTGATCTGGCTCAACCCGCGGCTTGGCGCGCCCAACTACGAGCCCAAGGTTCAAGGGATGGCGGCAGTTCTTCCGTACGTTGACGACTTCATGTCCATTCACAACTTTGAGTCACTTCGGCAGCTCCGGGATCACCTGTCTCGGCTCCCGAAGCGAAAGGGAGGCCCGAGTGAAGTTAGCAGGAGACTATGAGTTCGAGGCCCCTGTGGCCGATGTTTGGAGTTCATTGCTGGATCCGGTCGTTCTCGCGGCGGTGATGCCGGGCTGCGACAAGCTCGAGCTTGTCGATGACGCGTACGTTGGGGTGCTCAACATCAAGGTGGGGCCTGTCCAGGGCAAGTTCCAAGGCAAGGTCACGCTTTCGGACGTCGAGGACGAGAAAGGTTACACCATGACGGTCGACGGGCGGGGTGCGCCAGGCTTCGTCAAAGCCAAAGCTAAGGTGAACCTCACCCCGGAGGGCGATCACACCAAGATGGATTACGATGCCGACGCGCAGGTGGGAGGACGCATCGCCAGCGTCGGCCAGCGGCTTATCGATGCGTCGGCCAAAGCGATCATCAAGGAGAGCCTCGAGGGGCTAAACGCGAACATCAAAGCGCGCGCGGGCGCCGCAGAGGGGGAGCAGACGGAAGTCATCCAGGCGAGCCAGGGCGAGTTCGCGACGAAGGTCGCCAAGGAGGTCGCAAAGGACCTGATTCCTGCGCCGGTCCGTACGGTCTTAATCGTTTTGGCACTAGGCGGAATTGCCGCGCTGATATACCTTCTTACTCGTTAACCGTGAGTGCAAACCAAGGGAGAAGTCTGTGATACCTGGAGCATTCGATTACCACGCGCCCCAAACTGTCGACGAAGCCGTGGCGCTGCTTGCGCAGCACGCCGGAGAAGCGAAGATCCTCGCTGGCGGGCAGAGTCTGATTCCCGCGATGCGGTTCAGGCTGGCGATGCCGTCCATTTTGATCGACATCAACGGACTCGGCGACCTCCGCTACGTCGAAGAGCGCGATGGCCATCTGGCCATCGGGTCGATGGCACGCGAACACAGTCTCGAAGACTCGGAGGCCGTACGGAGCGCGTTCCCGTTGCTTCACGACACCGCCGTCGTCATTGCCGACCCGCTCGTTCGGAACCAAGCCACCGTCGGCGGCAACATCGCCCACGCGGATCCGGCCAATGACCACCCCGCCACGATGCTGGCGTATGGTGCCACTGCTGTCGCCCGCGGCCCCAACGGGCAAAGAACCATCCCCATTGATGAGTTCTTTACCGGGCTGTTCGAGAACGCCCTGAACGACGACGAGATCTTGGTCGAGATCCGGATTCCGAAGCCCGCCGCGGGGTCGGGCGGCGCGTATACCAAGCTCGAGCGCAAGGTGGGCGACTACGCGATTTCTGCGGCCGCTGTCCAGCTCCGGCTCGACGGAAACAAAGTTGCCGAAGCCCGGATCGGCCTCACGAACGTAAGCCCGGTACCGATGCGGGCTAGCAATGCCGAAGAGGCGCTCATCGGTACTCAGGCAACCGACGACGACATCGAGGCCGCGGGACAGGCGGCGGCCGCCGAGTGTGATCCCTCGGCCGACCTCCGCGGGTCGGTCGACTACAAGCGTGACATCACACGGGTGATGGTGAAGCGCTCGATTCAAAAGGCCGTGGCACGTGCCAAGGGAGGCAACTGATGAGCGATCACGAGATCACGCTGACCGTCAATGGGGAGAGCGTCACCGAGGAGGTCGAGGCTCGCACCTTGTTGGTCCATTTCATTCGCGAAGACTTATCGCTCACTGGCACACACATCGGATGCGATACGACGAGTTGCGGTGCATGCACAGTAATCCTGAACGGCAAGCCTGTGAAGAGCTGCACCGTGTTCGCGGTGCAGGCGAATGGCGGTGACGTCGAAACGATTGAGAGCCTTGCCGCTGGCGGTGAGCTTCATCCGCTTCAAGAAGGTTTCTGGGAGAAGCACGGGCTTCAATGTGGCTACTGCACGCCAGGAATGATCATGAGCGCCAAAGGGTTTCTCGCGGAGAACCCGAACCCAACGGAAGACGAGATCCGCCACGGGATCTCGGGCAACCTCTGCCGCTGCACCGGGTACAACAAGATCGTCGAGGCGATCCAGTACGCGGCCGAGAAACTACAAGCTACTGATGCGGGAGGTGAGTGATGCCCCATCTCGACGACCGCACCGAGCCGCATAGCCCACTGCCCGACAACGCGTCCGCGCAGGTTCCGACCACCGATGAAGTACAGGTCCGAACGCCAGAGAAGATCTGCGGCATGGGCCATCGCAAGAAGCGCAAAGAGGACCCGCGCTTCATTCAGGGCAAAGGCAACTACGTCGACGACGTGAAGCTGCCCGGCATGCTCTACATGGACATCGTGCGGAGCCCCTACGCCCACGCCAAGATCAACAGCATTGACGCCAGTGCCGCGCTCGAGATGGACGGGGTGTTGGCGGTGATCACAGGCGAGGACCTGAAGGCAGCGGGCGACCTCCACTGGATGCCGACACTGATGTCCGACACGCAGATGGTATTGCCGATCGACAAGGTCGTGTACTACGCGCAGGAGGTTTGCGCGGTCGTGGCGACAAGCCGGTACATCGCGGCCGATGCGATCGAGCAGGTGTTCGTCGACTACGAGCCGCTCGATGCTGTCGTTGATCCGTTCGAAGCCATGAAGGACGAGAACATCGTCCGCGACGACAAGGAAAAGAAGACCAACCACGTGTGGCACTGGGAGGCGGGTGACAAGGCCGCGACGGATGCGGTGTTCAGCAATGCCAAGACCGTGGTCAAAGAGAAGTTGTACATCCCGCGGATCCACGTCTCTTCGATCGAGACATGCGGAATGGTGGCGAACTACAACAAAGCTCGCGAGCACATGCAGATCTACATGACGTCCCAGGCGCCCCACGCGCACCGGACGGTGTTCGCGTTGGTCAGTGGGCTCCCGGAACACAAGATCCAAATCATCTCGCCCGACATAGGAGGTGGCTTTGGGGGCAAAGTTCCCGTCTACCCTGGCTATGTGATCTGCGCCGTCGCGAGCCTGGTCACCGGCAAACCCGTCAAGTGGATCGAGGATCGGAGCGAGAATCTACAAGCTGACAGCTTCGCCCGCGACTACCACATCGAAGCGGAGATGGCCGCGGACGATCAAGGAAAGATCACCGGTCTCCGGGTGAAGACCCTCTCCGACTGCGGTGCTGCGGATGCTGCGGCGAATCCCTCGAAGTTTCCGGCGGGGCTCTACAGCATTTGCACCGGGTCTTACGACATGGACGCAGCGCATGTTGAAGTCGACGGCGTCTATACGACGAAGCCGCCAGGTGGTGTTGCCTACCGTTGTTCGTTTCGGGTCACCGAGGCCGTGCACATGATCGAGCGAATGGCCGATATCATGGCGCACGAACTCGGCGAGGACCCGGCGGATTACCGGCTCAAGAACTTCATTCGGCCTGATCAGTTCCCGTACAAGTCTCCAACTGGGTGGGAGTACGACAGCGGCAACTATGAAGCTGCTCTCAAGAAGGCGATGGACATGATCGACTACCGCGCGCTTCGAGAGGAGCAAAAAGCCAAGCGCGCCAAAGGTGAGTTGATGGGTATCGGGATCTCGAGCTTCACCGAGGTGGTGGGTGCCGGGCCGTCTGCCGACTACGACATCCTCGGGATCAAGATGTTCGATTCGGCGGAGATTCGGATCCACCCCACTGGCAAGGCGATGGCCCGCTTCGGAACGAAGTCTCAAGGTCAGGGTCATGAGACGACCTACGCGCAGATCGTTGCCGAGGAACTCGGCCTACCCTCCGATGACATTGAAGTCGAGGAAGGCGATACCGATACGGCGCCCTACGGTCTCGGTACGTATGCGAGCCGCTCGACTCCGACGGCCGGCGCCGCCGCAGCGATGGCGGCCCGCAAGATCAAAGCCAAGGCCAAGAAGATCGCCGCGCATCTCCTGGAGGTGGGTGAGGACGACCTCGAGTGGAACATCGACAAGTTCCAGGTCAAGGGCTCGCCCGATCAGGCCAAGACGATCCAGGAGCTCGCGTTTGCCGCGTACACCAACCACCCACCGGGCATGGAGGCAGGCCTCGAGGCGGTCGACTACTATGACCCGCCCAATCTGACCTTCCCTTTTGGGAGCTACATTTGCGTGGTCGATCTCGACAAGGGGACCGGCGAAGTCAACGTGCGTCGTTTCGTCGCGATCGATGACTGCGGTCACATCATCAACCCACTCATCGTGGAAGGGCAGATTCATGGCGGGCTGACGATGGGGCTCGCGCCTGCTCTCTACGAAGAGATCGTCTACGACGACAACGGACAGAACCTCTCGGGGACCTTCGCCGACTATCTGGTCCCGACAGCGGTCGAGTCTCCCAAGTGGGAACTCGGGAAGACCATTACTCCGTCTCCTCACCATCCAATCGGCGCGAAGGGCGTCGGCGAGTCGCCAACCGTCGGCGCGCCTCCAGCCATCGCGAACGCGGTGGTAGACGCGATGTGGCACCTTGGCGTGCGGCACGTCGACATTCCGATCACCCCTCAAAAAGTCTGGAAATTGCTTCGTGATGCCGGGGTTACGGATTAGCGCCAGGTCCGTATACTAAAGAGATGGATCGCGTGCATCAAAAGGCCCAAGAACTGGAAGCCAACGGGGAAGGGTATGTGCTGGCCACCGTGATTCGAGCGGTCGCACCGACCTCGGCGAAGCCCGGCGACAAAGCGGTCATCAGCGAAACGGGTACCGTTCACGGCTGGGTCGGGGGCAGCTGTGCCGAACCGACCGTGAAGAAGGAGGCAAAGCTCGCTCTCGCGGACGGGGCGTGCCGCGTGGTCCAAATTACCCCGGAGCCCGTCCGCGCAGATGCGCGCGAGGGGCTGATCGTCGTGCCGATGACTTGCTACAGCGGTGGCGAGCTTGAGATCTACCTCGAACCCCATGTCGCCAAACGCGACCTCGTGGTCTTTGGCAACTCCCCCGTCGCTGAGGCGCTCATCAGACTTGGCGTCACCGTCGGGTATCGCGTTACGGTCGTTGACCTGACCGAACGTCCGCCGCTCGAGGGGGCTGATGTCGTCAATAGCCTCGAAGCGCTGGCCCTACCGCGTCCTCATGAGGCCGCGATGATCGTCGCGACGCATGGTGTTTTCGACGAGGATGCGCTTTGTCATGCGCTCGCGCTCGAGCCAGAGTACTTGGGCGTGGTCGCGAGCCCGCGTCGCTTCGCGTCGCTCCGTGGGACGCTGCGTCGCCGTGGGGTGGAGGACGATGCCTTGTCGAAGGTCGACGGCCCGGCTGGCATCGATATCGGTGCGTCTACGCCGAGCGAAATCGCTCTGAGTATCCTTGCCGCGGTCACGGCGAACCGGCAGTCGGTCGAGGTGACCACCCGAAGACATGCCGAGACGCCGGAGAGCCCTGGGACCGCGGCCGATGATGCGGCCTTCGACGCCGAGGACTCGACCGAACGTGGATCCTGCTGCCACGACTAACGTGTGAACCGGGCTCCGATCTTCTCGGACTGCCTCGGAGCGACTTGGGGTGTGGCGACGACGTCCGCGTCACCCACGGGAGACACGTAGGGTTTCGACGATCTGCGCGAGAATCGAAACAGCGATCTCCTCGGGCGTGCGTGAGCCGATGGGGAGGCCGACCGGGCCATGGATACGGCCGATCTCGGCCTCGGTGAAGCCTGCCTTCGTCAGTCGGCGAGTTCGCGCCGCATGCGTCTTTCGACTGCCGAGGCTTCCGATGAAGAAGGCGTCACTTCGTAGGGCGACTTCGAGCGCTGGATCGTCCAGCTTGGGGTCGTGCGTGAGCGTGACCACCGCTACGCGCGAGTCGAGGTTGAGGCCGGTCAGCGCTTCATCGGGCCATCGCGTGTCGGTCGCCACGCCCGAGAACCGCTCGGACTCGGCGAAGGCTTGTCTCGGATCAACGATCGTGACCTCATACCCAGCCACCGCGGCCATCGTCGAGAGTGCTTGCGCAATGTGTACGGCGCCGACGATGACGAGACGGAGGGGCGGATTGAAGGGCTGGAAGAATAAAGGCGGTGCGCCGGGCTCCTCGACGACTGCGCATCGATCTTCGCTCAACGCCTGCAGGACTTGTCGTTGCTCGGCCTCGGATGACCCCTCTCCACGTCCGAGCAGCCGTTGCTCGTTGGTGTCTAGGTTGGTCACCAGGACCACAGGCCGTTTCGCCTCGAGGTCTTGGAGCAGCTGCGTCAGTGTGAGCCCCTTCATTCCAAGGGCTCCACGTAGATGCGGACGGTTCCGCCGCAAGCCAGTCCAACCTCCCATGCGCGTTCGTGGGTCACACCGAACTCGAGCATTTTGGGAGCGCCTTCCTTCATCACGGTGGCGGCCTCCTCGATGACGGCACCTTCGACGCATCCACCCGACACCGAACCGGCGAAGAGTCCGTCCTCGCGGACAATGAGATGGCTGCCTGCAGGCCGAGGCGAAGAGCCCCAAGTCCGGACGACGGTCGCGATGGCGACTGCGTACCCATCGCTCTTCCACTCCTGCGCGGTCCGCAGAAGCCCGGTTGCAGATGCATTGGCCATTGAGCCGATACTACTGCTCGTCTCCCCGAGGGGCTACACTCCGCCCTCCGATGCTATCTGACCCACTCGACCATCTGGCCGACTATCTCCAGAGTTTCGGCCTTGGGCCCTCGCTGGCCGAACCCATCGCCGTTGCGATCCTCTTCGCGCTCGCCCTACTTGCGGCGGGGATCGTGGACTTCCTCACCAACCGCATTCTCCTGACCTGGGTCAAGCGGTTCGCCGCGCGTTCAAAGACTCAGTGGGATAACGCCATGGTTGACGAGAAGGTGCCCGACCGGCTCGCTCACTTGGCGCCAATCCTGGTGATCTACGCGGCCGTCCCATTCGTATTTCCGAAGCAGGATCTTCTCGCTTCGATCGTTCAGCGGCTTGCGATGGTACTGGTCATCATCACGGTCGCGATGGCGATCAATGGTGTACTCAACGCAAGCCTCTCCGTGTACCGATCGTACGAAGGGTCTCAAAGGGCACCGATCAAGACCTATGTCCAGGTCGCGCAGATCGTCCTGCTCGTCATTGCGGTGGTGCTCATCGTATCGCGTCTGATCGATCGCTCACCATGGGCGCTACTCAGTGGCATCGGTGCGCTGACTGCGGTGATCATGCTGGTCTTCAAAGACAGCATTCTTGGGTTCGTGGCGAGCGTGCAGCTCACGACGAACGACATGGTTCGGCGAGGGGACTGGATCGAGATGCCGAAGTACGGCGCCGACGGCGACGTGCTGGATGTTTCTCTCAATACGGTCAAGGTTCAGAACTGGGACAAGACCATCTCGACGATCCCGACGTACCAGCTGATGCAGGACTCGTTCAAGAACTGGCGTGGGATGAGCGAGTCGGGAGGGCGCCGTATCAAGCGAGCGCTCTTCATCGACATGAACAGCATTCGGTTTTGCGATGAGCACATGCTTCAACGATTCGAGCAGATCGATCTCCTGCGCGACTACCTTCACGAGAAGAAGGCCGAGGTCGAGGCCACCAATCGTGCGCGGGAAGTCAACGACATGCCTACCAACCTGCGAAGGTTGACCAACGTGGGGACGTTCCGTGCCTACGTCGTGGCCTACCTCCGCCATCATCCCAAGATTCACAAAGACATGACCTTCTTGGTCCGCCAGTTGCCCCCCTCGGATCGCGGCCTGCCGATCGAGATCTACGTGTTCTCGAATGATCAAAACTGGTCACGCTACGAGGGCATCCAAGCCGATCTATTCGATCACTTCTTGGCGGTGTTGCCAGAGTTTGGGCTTCGGGTGTTCCAGCTCCCTGCGGGATCCGACTTTGTTGCCGGTGCCGGGCCGAGTGTTGCGGGCGTGGTCTCCGACTGACCCAGAGCGATCCTCAGAGTGGGACCGTCTCGGGGGGCAAGTCGGTCCCCCAACGCTTTCGGTAGACCGCGGCCTTGGCGTTGGACAAGCGCACGTGGTGGCCGTAGCCGAACACAGCGAGGGCGACGATGCTGACTGCGCCCATGTCCCAGGGGTACACCAGCAGTCCTCGGCCGCCCTCGAAGTCGCCTAGGTAAGAGACGATGCCGATTCCGGCGAGGTAGGGAAGGAGCCAGGACGCCTCGCGCAGGTCAAGCTCGTGCCGGTGGACTCCCTCTTGGCGCATTCGAATCGCGAACACGACGATTCCAGCGGCGACGATCAAGCCAAGGCGCCACGTTGTCTCCCAGCCACTCCAGTAGACGATCAGCGTTGCGACGATGAACGAGAACGGTGCGATGAACTGGGCTGCAGGAAGTTGAAATGCACGCTTGGCGGTTGGGTACTGACGCCGTAGCGCCAGGACGGCAAGGGGTCCTGCAGCGAACGAGAGCGTGATCGCGGCTCCGTTGAGGGCGACGGCTTCGTCGAACGGTACGAAAAGCACGACGGCGCCCCCGAGGATGAAGTTGAGGACCAAACATCGAAACGGGACGCCGCGCGGCGAGAGGTGCTCGAAGTACGTTGGGAACACTCGGTTCTGCCCGAGTGCGTAGCCGAGGCGCGCCATGGATCCGGTCGCCACGAGTCCCCCGCCGAAAGGGCTGACGATGGCGCCCGCGTTGAGGGTGATGGTGATCCAGCCGATGCCGAGGGCTGCCGCCACCCCTGCCATCGGGCCCAGGGTATGGTCGAACTCGAGGTTGGCCCAGCCATCTTTCAACAAGCTGGGATCGATCGCGCCGACGAATGCGATCTGCAGAAGGCCGTAGATGCCGAGGCAGATGATGAGAGACAGCGTGAGGGCCGCAGGGATCGTGACCTTCGGTCGTTTGACCTCGCCGGCCATGTCGACGGCGTGACGGAAACCGATCAGCGCGAAGAGGATGCCGCCGGCCGATACCGCAGCGAAGATGCCTTTCATGCCGTAGGGCGCGAAGCCGCCGCCAGCGTTGAAGTTCGCAGGCTCGAAACGCGCCGCGAGGATGGCGATCGCGATGATGAGCGGTATCGCGAGCTTGACCCATGTCAGGGCGGCGTTGGCTTTGGAGAACACCTCGGCGCCGTAGGCGTTGATTACGACGAAGAAGCCGAGAATGCCGATGGCGACCGCGGCGCCAGCCCAACTCAGCGAACCCTGTGTCACGTCTCCGTGGAAGAGCCATGGCAAGTATCGGTCCAAGTATTGGAGCATGGCGATGGTTTCGATTGGGGCCGCGGTGTTGTAGCCGACCCACGCTGACCAGCCGAGCACGGCGCTCGTGACGTCGCCGTGGGTGAAGTGGGGGATGCGCGCGATGCCCCCTGCCACGGGAAGGATCCCAACGACCTCGGCGAAACAAAGGGCGAGCGAGAGCATGGCGATGCCCCCGATGCCCCAAGAGATCAGTGCCGCCGGGCCGGCGAGCCGGCTCGTGAGCAACGGCGCGAAGAGCCAGCCCGAACCGATGATGCCGCCAACGGCGACGAAGGTAAGCCCCAGCAGGCCAATCGTGCGTTGCAGCGACGGGCGCTCAGGGTCCGACGGACCGCGCGGAGAAAGCCCCGGCGGCAATCCCGAATCAGACACCGAGCTATCGTATCAGACTCTCGGTCGACACCCTACTGTCTTCCGTCCCTCGGACGCCTTTGGCCGCTTCAGCGCCCTCGGACTGGACAGCCGTGGCCGCTTGCTCACGTGTCGTCGGCGCAGTCGAGCGAATCTCGTCCGGCGCAGTTGTTCAGCTCGCCGAGGCATTGTTCGTAGCCCGCGCAGTCGTCGCCCGTGAAGCCGAGGCAGTCGAGTCCGCATGCGTTGGGGGAAGCCGCGCAAGTGGTATTGCAGGCGAGTCCCGCGCAGACCGCCAGGTCGACATAACAACTTCGGCATGCGTCGGACAGACCGGGGACGGCGGTCACCAAGCAAGCGTCGGCGCAGGCCGCGAAGTCCGGATCGACCTCTCCACAGCCTTCTCCGCAGACCGCGGATCGCGACCGCAAGTTCGGGGGCCCAGCCTGGATGATGTCCAGGTCACCAAGGCAGGCATCTCCGTCGAAACCGCCCCCACTCCCTCCGGCGCCTCCCGCCCCGGACGCGCCGCCGCCACCAGCGGCTCCGATTCCGCCGGCGCCTCCGCTCCCGGCGCTTGCGCCCGTGCCCGCCGCGCCCCCTGTTCCACCGGTGCCGCCGCTGCCCGCAGCCGCTCCACTTCCGCCGGTGCCTCCGGTGGGTTCGGGTCCACCACTGTTCCCCGTTCCAGACGTGCCGCCCGTCGATACTGGCGGTGGCGGCGCGAGCTCACCATCACAGCCCAAACACACCGCAGCCACCACCAGCCACGATCCCCATCGCCATCCTCCCATCCCCCCACCCTACCACGGGGTCACTCCGCCCTCCCACAACCCGCCAATTTCCAAGCAGTTACACACCGCACCGCGAAAACCCGATCTGCCCCCTCCCACTCGCCCCCGTCGCATCGCCAAACACCGCCGAGACACTTGCCGTCTCTGCCCAGTTCCGCGGGATCCGGATCGCGGTGCCGGGTGGTGGGATCGAGTCGACGGCGAACTGGGTTTTCGCGGTGCGGTGTGGAAGTGGTGGGAATCGGAGGTGTTTTGGAGGGTCGGAGTGACCCCGGGATCGAGTCGGCGGCGAATCGGGTTTTCGCGGTGCGGTGTGGAAGTGGCGGGAATCGGAGGTGTTTTGGGGGGCCGGAGTGACCCCGGGTGTTACAAGGGGGGGGTGGGGCGAGATGGGCGGCGTTGGGGGAAGCGGGGGCTTTGGGTGATCGCCGCTGTCGCGATTGGGGTGCTCTTGTTTCAGGGGCACCACCTCGCACATCTGCTCCCTCGCATGGAGGCTTGGGTTCGAAGCTTGGGTCCGGCCGCGCCTTTGTTCTTCTTCGTCGCGGTGGTTGTGCTCGAGCCTGTCTTCTTTCCGAACACGCTGTTCGGGATGACTGCCGGAGTCGTGTTTGGGCTGTGGAAGGGGTTTCTGATCTACTTCTTCTCCGTCTACATGGCGAACCTAATCGTGTACCTCATCGGGCGGCGGTTGCTGCGCGAGCCGGTGCTTCGCGGCCTCGAGGGACGACCGCAGATCCGGAGTGCCGTCGCAGCCGCCGAGACACAAGGAACGAGTCTGGTGTTCTGGATCCGTCTCTTGCCACTCAACCCGGCGGTGTTCAGCTACGCATTCGGAGGGGTTCGTGTCCCGTTTCGCGCCGTCGCGATCGGTACGCTCGGGATGTTTCCGCACATGTTCTTCGACGTCTACCTCGGGGAGGTGGCCGCCCACGTCACCGAGATGGCAGGCGCAGGTCACGCGGACTGGGAGGCGAAGGGCTTCGGCCTCGTGCTCGGCTTGGTGGCTGCAGGGGTTCTATCGGTTCGCGTCGCGCGGATCGCGCGCAACCAGATTCACGCCGCCGGCGTGGTCGATGCGCCTTGAGTCGTGATGGTTCCGGCGCGGTCTTCCGAGATGTAGCTGTACATGACCGGGACCACAAACAATGTGAAGCAGGTTCCAATCGACATTCCTGCAAAGATCACCCACCCAATGGCGTGATGAGAGGCGGCCCCTGCGCCGCTGGCGATGATCAGCGGAATCATCGCCACGACGATGGCGAACGTCGTCATCAGCACAGGGCGTAGGCGTATCGCTGCCGCTTTCGCGATCGCGTCGCCTTTGGGGTGCCCTTCTTCTTGAAGCTGGTTCGCAAACTCGACGATCAGAATGCCGTGCTTGCTGATCAGCCCGACCAGGGTGACCAGACCGATCTCCGAGTAGATGTTGAGTGTCGTCGCCCCAGCCTGCATGAAGATCAGGGCGCCGGAGATCGCCATCGGTACACTCAGCATCACGACGAACGGGTCGCGCCAAGATTCGAATTTCGCCGCCAGCATCAGGAAGATCAAGAGGATCGCGAAGACGAAAGCGTAGACCAGCGTGTTCCCCTGCTGGACGTACTGACGCGATTCGCCTGTGTAAGCATGGTCGTAGCCCTTCGGGAACACTTCCTTGGCCCAGCCGTCGAGCAGATCCACAGCTTCCCCCATCGAAACCCACGGATACGGCAACATGTTGAGCGTCGAGGCGTTCAACTGGTTGTATTGCGTGAGTGCGTTGGGCTTGGTGGCTTTGCCGATCGTGACGACCGTGCCAAGCGGCACCATCTTCCCGGAACCAGTCGGAACGTAGATCTGATTGATCGAATCGTCGTCGATCCGATACTCGCGCGAGAACTGCGGGATCACCTGGTAGCTGCGACCCTCCATGTCGAAGTAGTTCACATAATTCCCACCGAACGCCAGCGCGAGCGCCCGCCCGATCTCTGCCATGCTGATCCCGAGGTCTCCGGCGAGGTCGGACTTCACGTCGAGGGTGATCTGAGGATTGTTCATCCGCAAAGAGCGGTCGATGAAGTAGAACTTGCCGCTCGCCTCGGCCTTCTGCTGGATGTCGAGCGTCACCTTGTACAGCTCGTCGTAGCCAGCGTCTTGCGTGGTGATGACGAACTGCACCGGCAGCCCGATCTTGTTGCTTGGCAACGGCGGGATCACGAAAGTGTAGACCTCCATTCCTGTGATCCCGGCGAGCTCTTTTTGGAGCGCCATGCGGATCTTCTGCTGGCCTCGCTTCCGCTGATTCCAGGGTTTCAGGCTTGTCGCGATGAACGCGGAGTTGACCCCGGAAGACCCCGCGACCGAGAACGTGATCGCGTTCTCGGGGAGAGCTGCGAACAAGTCAGCCGCCTCTTTGGTGTACTGCGCCGTGTAGTCGATGTTGGCGTACATCGGTGCGGTCCCCTGTCCCAAGATGATCCCCTCATCTTCATCTGGAGCAAGCTCGACCGGCGTATTCAAGAACAGAATCGGAATGCTGATCAGCACCACCCCCGCGAGCAGCAAGATCATCGGCTTGTGCTGAAGGACATCCTCGAGCATCGAGGTGTAGCGCTTCTCGACTTTGGCGAACGTTTGCTCGACCCACTGCTGCATCTTCGGCTTCTCACCGCTCTTCAAGAATCGGCTACTCATCATCGGCGAGAGTGTGAGTGCGATGATCCCCGACACGACGACCGAGCCCGCCAGTGTGAATGCAAACTCAGAAAACAGAGCGCCCGAGAGCCCTCCCACGAAGCCGATCGGCGCGAACACGGCGGCGAGCGTGAAAGTCATGACGATGACCGGTCCAGCGATCTCCCGTGCGCCAAGCTTCGCCGCATCGATCGGAGTCTTGCCTTCGTCGATGTGGCGCTGCACGTTCTCGACGACGACGATGGCGTCGTCGACCACGAGGCCGATCGCGATCACCATCGCGAGGAGTGTGAGAAGGTTCAGCGAGTAGCCGAGCGCCTCCATGAAGAAAATCACGCCGACCAAGGACAGTGGGATTGTCACGACCGGAATGATCACGGCCCTCACGCTGCCCATGAAGAGGAAGATCACCGCGATCACGATCGCGGCCGTGATCCAGATGGTCTTGATGACTTCATGAATCGAGTCTTCAATGAACACCGTCTGGTCGAGCAGGACGTCGTACTCGAGGCCTTCGGGCATCTGCGTGGCCATCTCCGGAAGCATCGCTTTGATCGCGTCGATCACCGTGATCGGGTTGGCATCCGGCGCCGGGTCGACCTTCAGGGCGACTGCGGGCTTCCCCTTGACCAGGACCTTCGTGTCGTACGTCTGAGAGCCGAGCTCCACGCTCCCGATGTCGCCTAGTCGGATCAGCGTATCTCCCTGGTCCTTCACGACCAGCTGCTCAAATTGCTTGGCGGTCTGGAGCGTGGTGGTCGCCGAGATCGACGCGAGCGTGAAATAGCCCTCGATCTGCCCCGCCGCCGCTTGGTAGTTGTTGTTCCGCAGCGCTTGGAACACTTCGTCGGGCCGAATCCGCCGTGCGGCCATCTCCTTCGGGTCGAGCCACACACGCATCGCGTAGTCGGTCGCGCCCAGGATGTCGACTTCGCCCACGCCTTCCACCGTCTCAAAGAGGGGTTGGACGATCCGTGTGAGATACTCGGTGATCTGCTCGGAGTTCATCTCATCCGAGTAGAAGCCCATGTAGAAAATCGAGACTTCTGATCCCGTCTGCTTCTCGATCACCGGCTGCGTCGCGTTCGCCGGTAACTGGCTTTGTGCTTGCGCGACTTTCGACATGATCTCGACCAGCGCCGAGTCCGGGTCGAAGTCGAGTTCGACGAACGCTTGAATCTGACTCTGGCTGGGAACCGAGGTTGACGCGAGATAGTCGACGCCCTCAGCAGAAGCCATGGCGGTTTGCAGCGGCGTCGTGATGAAGCCTTGGATCAAGTCTTGGGGTGCGCCTGGATAGACGGTGGTCACCGTGATCACCGTGTTCTTCATCTTGGGGAACTCACGAACCGTGATGCTTGCGAACCCCTGAACCCCGAGCAGAAGAATCACCAGGCCGACCACGGTCGACAGTACGGGACGCTTGATGAAGATGTCGGTGAAGCTCACGTGAAAGCTCGACTCATTCGGGCGGTAGCGTCTTGGGTGGCACGAGGTCCGTCGGCTTCGGGGTGACCCAGTCGCCGTCTTCCAGTCGAAGCTGCCCCGATGTGACGATCAGCTGGTTTGGCTCGAGCCCTTTGTCGATGACGACGTTGCTTCCTTGCTCGGCCCCAGGCGTGATGGTGGTCTTCTTGACCTGATACGCCGTCACCCCATCCCGTTTGGTCTTCGTCTTCGGATCGAGGACGAACACCGTGTCGCCATAGAGGGTGTAGGCAATTGCGGTGCGCGGGATCATCACAACGTCTTCGGTGTTTGGGAGCAACAGCGAGAGGTTTGCGAAAGCGCCAGGCGTGAGGGCTGCTTCGTCTTCGGGAAAGGTTGCGCGAACGCCGAAATTGCGAGTCGACTGGTCGACCTCCGGGTCGATCGCGGTTACCTGTCCTGAGAACTTCTTTCCGGGGCTCGCGTCGGTCGTGAGGACCACGGTCTGGCCAAGTGTCACCTGTTGGCGATTCGCCTCCGGCATCGAGAAGTCACAGTAGAGCCCGCCCTCGGTGTCGAGCGTCACGATGTTGGCGCCTGGTTGGACGAGCTGGCCGAGGTTCACCTGTCGTACGCCAAGGCGCCCGGAGAACGGAGCGGTGACGCGAACGTACGAAAGTGCGGCTTTGGCCTGCCCCACCTGCGCCTGCGCTTCCTTCAATTTCGCCTCCAGCTCGTCGTACTTGAGCTGGGAGATCGCGCCTTCCTCGAGGAGGGGTTTGTAGCGGCGGACCGCATCGGCGGCTTCATCGCGCTGAGCGATCGCGCCTTCGAGCTGCGCCTTCTGCTCTTGGTCATCGAGGACTACGAGCAGGGTGCCTTGCTCGACCTCCTGACCATCCTCGAAGAGGATCTTCGTGACCTTGCCCCGGCTTTGCGACGTGACGTCGACCTGTTGGGCGGCATTGACGGTGCCGACCGAGCTGAGCGTCGGTTGGAACACCTGCTTCTTCACCTCGGTCGTCGAGACCGGTGTGGGTCCCGGTTTGTGCCTATCGAGGTAGCCTTGGCGAAGCTTGCTTCGGAGCAAATTCCAACCGAGGAGTCCGCCGAAGACGACAGCCAGGGCGATCCCCATCACGATGAGACGTCGCTTCACGACCCGAGCTTAGCCGAAAAATCGCAGAAAGGGCGACATTGGGGGACTATCCCCCTGTGCCGACCCGAGCAGGGCATCCCTTCCTCACCCTGGCCTTGTGCCTCTTGGTCCAAGTCGGGGAGACGCGCGCTCAGGAGGTGATCGTTGAAGAGGCGGTCGGCTCGGAGGGCGTGGGCCTACCCCTGAGTTTCGAACGCGCGATCGAGCTCGGAATCGAGCGAAACGTCCGGACGGTGGTGTCGCAACAAGGGATCGTGACCGCCGAAGGCGAGCGCCTCGAAAGCCTTTCCGGGCTCCTACCGAACATCTCGGCGGTCGTCGAGCAGACCCGCCGCACAGCCAACCTCGTCGCCGTGGGACTCGATCCGGACGACTTCCAAGACATTGGGAATGGCGTTTTCGGCCCGTTCCAGACCTTCGACGCTCGGCTGAGCGCGACCCAAACCATCTTCAGCCTGGCTGCGATCGGGGCCGCGCAGGCCGGGAAAGCCGGGCTCGACCGCGCCCGGGTGAAGTACCAGCTGTCCACCCATCTGGTGTTTCAGAAGGTCGGGGAGACTTACGTCCAGGTTCTCGAGGCTCAAGGCGCGGTCGAAGCGTTTGAAGCGGACCTAGCCCTGGCGAAGGAGCTCCAAAAGGATACCGCGGTCGCCTTTGATTCCGGGGTCGCGACCGCCCTCGACAAGGCGAGGGCAGAGTCACGTTCGCTCGCCAGTGAAACGAGGTTGATGCAAGCGCTCACGCAGCTAGCGGTCTCGACCAACAAGCTCAAGGCGCTCTTGATGATCCCTCAACCGGATACGATTGAGCTCACGACGCCTCTTTCGGACCGTGGTGCGGCGGTGCCCCCAGTACCCGAAGCCGTGGAGAGCGCGTTGGTCAATCGACCCGACATCAAGTTCTCGGAGGAGACGATTCGCGTCGCTGGCTTCAAGCATCGTGTCGCGATCGGGCAACAGGTCCCGTCTCTCGCGTTCGTCGTTAACTACGGTGGAAGCGGCGATACGATTGCGAGCAATGTGCGCGGCACCTACCTCATTGGAGGCGTGCTCTCCGTGCCCCTGTTTGATGGCGGTCACAACGTCGGGAACATCAAGGCGACGCGCAGCAGGGAGATCGAGGCGGAGCGCATCCTGCTTCAGCTCGTCGAGAACGCCGACGAGGAAGTGCGAAGCGCGATCGACGCGATCGTCTACAGCGCCCGCGAAGTCGAAGCGGCGGCAGCACGGGTCGCTGTCTCCGAACTCGCGCTCAAGCTCTCGAAGGACCGCTTCTTCAACGGAGTAAGCGACAACCTCGAGCTCGTGGCCGCGCAGTCTTCCCTCGCGAACGCCCGCAACCAACTCGTCAGAGCCCTCGCGAAGTACAACGATTCGCGGATCAAACTTGCGGTTGCCGTAGGCGTGATCGACGGCTTCAAGCTTTGATCGCGGCCGGGTCCTGCTGGTAGAAACCACGCAGCTGTTCGTAGAGTTCAGGGTGCTTCTTGGCGAGCTGCTTGGGCTTCTCGAAAAAGAGTTCGCTGACCACCGCGAAGAACTCCGCGGCGTTCGTCGCGCCGTAGGGGTCGATCAGGGTGCGTCGATGGTGATCGAGATCGTCTAACAGGGCCTCGTATTCGTGGCCCAGCACGCGCGCCCAAGCGAGGTACATCGAGCGTCGCGCCAACGTGGGCGCGCCGGGGCCTGCCGAGTTCTCTTGATCCAGTTGATGCGCGAACTCGTGGAAGACCACATTGTGGCCGTCCTTGACGTCGGATGCGCCACGAATCACGTCGTCCCAAGAGAGAACGACGCTCCCGTGACCCCACGACTCGCCGAGCCGGGCCTGCGGACCCTCGGTCATCACTTGGTGGTCGGTCGGGCGCAAGCCCTTGGCCACGTACGCGTGCGGGTAGACGAGGATCGACTGCAGCTTGGGGTAGAACTTTGTCTCGCGGTGCAACAGCAAGACGCAGGCCTGTGCCGCGATCGTCACGCGGATCTCGTCGGTGATCTCCAAGCCTCCACATCCCTCGAAGTGCTTCTCGTCGAGGAAGACCTGCATCAGCCCGTGGAGCTCGGCCTGATCCGCCTCCGCGAGGCCGCTCACATATGGCACGTTGTCGTGCACGATCTCAATCCATTCTGGCGGCAGCGGGCGCGCCATCAACTCGCGTCGGCGCTTCTTTTTCAGACCAAGCATAGGACCTCTCGGGATCTTCGCGTGTCGAGTGACTTCTATACTACGATTCCTGTCGTGCGTCCGGGGGGGACAAAGGCCGATCACAACGACCATGTGAGGTGGTTCGCGCCAGCGCTCGCGCTGGGCGCGCTTTCGCTGTGCGCGACGTGGGTCGGTCTCACTGGCCACTGGGTGGGCGATGACTGGCACATGGTCGACAACTACCTCTACCAAGACTGGGCGGAGCTCGGCGCGGTCTTCCAACGGAACGCCGCGTACTACCTCTTTGCGGACGATCAGGTGGGTCCCTACCGCCCCGTCACGATGCTCACCCTGGTCGGTACCCACCTGTTGTCGCCGAGACCTTGGCTCCACCATGCGATCGGGTGGCTCCTCCATGCCGCCGTATCGGGGCTCCTTTTCGTGACGCTTCGCCAGCAGTTGGCTGCCGGGGCCGACATATCGCGCCCCGTCCAAGCGTCGGCGCTCGTTGCCGCGCTTTTTTTCACGCATCCGGTTCAAGTCGAGGCGTACGTTTGGATCAACGGACGTTCTGATCTGCTGGCCGGGTTCTGGTTGGCCTCGCTTGCGTTTCTGCTCGAGCGCGAGCGGCCCGACGACGCTAGCCCCGTACGCCGGAGCCTCGTCTTGGGCTTCGTCGCGTTCCTGGGCGCCGGGTCCAAGCTTCCTTTCGTGTTGGCCGCGCTTGCCGTTTGGCTTGGGTGGGTTCTGCGACGAAGGTCGCGCGACGCCGGCGCCTATGGGACTGCGATCGGTGTGGCGATCGCCGCCCACGCGATTCTCCGGTCCATCTTTGCGCCATTTTCGGGCGAGTTGGGAACGGCGACGAACTTGTTCACCGACCCCGGGGTTTGGCTGGCAGTCCCGAAGCTTCTCGCTCAAGGCGTGCTCGCGATCGCGACGTTTCGCGCCGAAGCGATGCAGTCGCTGTCGTGGGTCTTGTTCGGGCCCTGGGAGTGGCCGGAAGTCGCGGCTCTCGTAGTGAGCCTTGCCGCTGTGTCTCTTTTGGTAAGACGGCGTGATTGGGTCGCACTCGTCTACATCGTTGGCGCCCTCGTGACCCTCGTGCCCGTCGTTGCCGTGTCCCGTTCGTTCTGGATTGGTTTCGACCGGTACCTCTACATGCCACTGATGCTTCTGTCGTTCGGTATCGCCCCCTATCTTGGCCGGGCACTGTCGCGGATTCCGCCAAAGGTCGGCTTCGCGGTCACGGTCGCGGCCGTTGTGGTCGCGGCCGTCCAGACCCACGCCGCAAGCTCAGCGTACGCCGACCAGGAGGCGTACGACCAAGCGCTCGAACGCGACCATCCGACCGACCCCTCCATTCACTACTACTTTGCTCGCGCAGCCGATCGTCAAGGAGATGAAGCTCGGCTTCGTACGATCCTCGATGGGATGCCCGGCCCCCCTTGGCCGCGGCCAATCATCGTCCCCGTCTACGAGCTTGCCGAGAAGACCGCGAACCGGGAGCTCGCGCTTCGCGCGGTCGCGTTGCTTACAGACTCAGTCGCCGACGGTGCCCCGTGCGGGGACGCCAAGGCGCAACTCGAGCGATGGAGGCTTCGCGCCGACGACGCGATGGTCAAGGATGCGCTCGACCGTGGCATCGCCACCACACGCTGCGACCGGTAGGATGGCGTCGACCTTGCTAGGCCAATTCGAGAAGCCGCGCCTCGCCAGAGGTGCGGTCACCGTGGATCCAGTATCGCCGACCCTGTCGCTTGGCCGTGTACATCGCGGTGTCGGCTTGCTGCAGCAGTCGATGAACCGTGTCGTGACCCACCTTGTATCGAACACCAGTGTTCTCCGCCGGGTGCGTTTCCGAGATCCCTGCGAGTTCGCACCGGTGGTCGGGGTAGAGGGCGATCCCAATGCTCGCACCGATTTGGACTGTCGCGCCATCGAGCTCGATCGGGACTTCGAGCGCTGAGGCCACCTTGTTGGCCAGGGCAGCGACGTCGCTTCGGTTCTCGACTCCCTCGATGACGAGCGCGAACTCGTCGCCGCCGATCCGGCCCGCAATGTCGGAGCGACGGAGCACATCCTTGAGTCGGAGAGCAACTTCACGAAGCACCTGGTCGCCCGCCAAGTGGCCGTACTTGTCGTTGACTGCTTTGAACTGGTTCAGGTCGATGAAGAACAACGCGCCGTTCGGCCCGTTCCGGCGACATCGTTCCCAACTCTGGATGATGCACTCGGAAAGCAGGGCGCGGTTCGCAAGCCCGGTGAGCACGTCTCGCACCGACAAGTCGTGGTAGGTCTTTCGTTGTCGCTCTAGGTGACTCAAGAGCACGTTCGCGCGCGTCTCGAAGAGCCAGCCGAGTGTCCCGAGGGTGACCCCGAGCGCCGCAAACGATAGTGCGCTTGCCTCGACTATCGCGATCTTCGCGACCGGCGTATCGGGAAGAACGCCCTTGGCGTGGGCGATTCCGACGCCGACCATCGTAACGACGGTCAAGACAGTCCACACGACACCTCCCCTGGTTCCCGCGAGGAGCATGGCTGCCAGAGGTAGCAGGGCGAGCCAGGGGTACGCCAACGCCGCTACACCGCCGAGCGCGATGCTCTGAAACGTCAGCACCAAGAAGGCGCAGATCAACGTGTAGTGCGCGGCAGTTGCCACGGACCGCGTCCATTGGAGAATAACCGGCGTTCCCAACAGACTCACTGCGTAGAGCCCGTTGGTCCAAGCGGTGTACGGCATCTTCAGGTAGAACACCGAGTAGGGGAAGAACAGCGCCGTGAACACGAACCCGACGATCGTGTACCGGAGCAGTAGCTGGACGCGCGATCGCGAGCGAAGGTCTCGGTCGAGGAGTTCTCGCGGCACGAAGCGCAGAAACGCCCTGTCGAGAGGTCCCAGTCTCGGTCGGGCGCTTTGGCCCGGGATCCGCGTTTCCTTCGCAAGCATCAAGTCTTACGAACAATATAGATAGGCGCACCACCCCGAAAAAGTGATGTGCCTCACAGGTGGCCGGGTTAGGCTGTGGCGGCGCTCTGCTCCGCTTCGCGCTTGGTTTCGGCGAAGCGAACGCCATCCTCGACGCCAAGTTCGAAGGTCGCCTGTAGGCCTTCAGGATTGGCGTAGTCGAACTTGTCTATTGTGATCATGCGCGAAGGCTGCACGTAGGTGGTCGCCGGGCGAACGGGAAGCTCGGTCTCGTATCGCTGGCTCATCAGGACCAAGGTGTGTCCCGGTTGGTCCTCGGCGAGGAGCGTGGGGACGTTGTCGATCAGGCCGCCGTCCAGTACCGGCTCGTCGCGATGTCGCCCACCTGGGAGCACCGGGGGGATGCAGGACGCCGCCAAGATCATCTCAACGAGTTCGTCGGGGGTTTCGCAGTCGGCGACCCGGCCGACGAGCGGTCGATACCCTGCGCGTGCAGGCCAGCTCGAGTGGATAGGGTTGAGGAGTGTCTGCTCGAGCGCATAGATCGAAAACCCGAGGACGGTGCTTGCGCGCCCACGGACCCACTGAGGAGATCCGCTCATCAGGAAATGGACGGGGATGCGTTTGAGAGCAGGGAGGTCCGACGGGTCGACGAGGACCCTCAGCGCCTCGCGATACATCCGAGCGTGAGGCAGCAGGGGGGCATCGCGGAATGGATTGATGTTCTGCCAATGGATGTTGGCCGGGTTCTTCCGGGTCATCTCTTTGAACAAATCGAGGGCGTCCCGGGAGCGATCGAGGACAGCAGCCGTCGCCATCGCGCATCCCGCGCTCGTCGAACCGATGAACTTCACCGATTCGCGGAGCTCGAGACCCGCCCCAATCGCGCCTTCCCAGAAACCAAGCTGCCAGAAGCAACGGCTCCCTCCACCGGCGAATACCGCGTTCCGAAAGACCATTCCGGAGGTATTTCACGAAAGTGGCCCCCGCGAAAGTGGTCACCCGTCGGCTTTGGTCGGGCGCGACGATGCTGGCGCGTCTAGGTCAGCCCGGGGAGAGGTCCCTGGCTATACTGGGGCACGCCGAAGCTGTTCACGGGCTTGTCCATGGCATGGGTCAGCGACACGAGCAGTTTTCCATGGGGCTCCCCGCCGAAGTCGATGTGGCGCCCCGTATTGAAGTATCCGCCGGCGCTTCCCGCGAGCATGAAGGGGATATCGCGCCGGGTGTGGCTGTTGCCCTTTCCGAGCTCGTTAACCCAGACGACAACGCTATTGTCGAGAAGGGTGTTGTCTCCTTCTTGGACCGCGTCCATCAAACCGAGCATGTAGGCGAACTGTTCGGAATACCAGCGGTTGATGGCCAAGAGATCAGCCTGCGCGTCTGCGTTCCCATCGTCGTAGTGGGAGAGGTCATGGTGCCCTTCATTCAAGCGGAGCGGCACCCAGTTGTGTTGCACGTTGCTCACGGACCGAGACCACTGAAGCGACGCGACACGAGTCATGTCGCACGCGAGGGCCATGACCAACATATCCATCTGGGCCCGTCCGGTGGCCGGATACTGGTCGTTTTGCTGATAGTTGCTGCCCGGAAGGTTGACCAACGGTTCCGAGCATGACTCGCCAAGCACTCCGGTCGCGTCAAGGCGGGTCTCCAAGTCGCGAATGGACTGAAGGTGTCGGTCAAGCGTCTGCTTGTCGTCCGACCCGAGTCTTCGACTGAACGCCGCGTGGTCCTCCATCACGGCATCGAGCACGCTTCGGCGTCGCTTGCGGACTAGTTCGAGTGCGAAGGGGTCGGTGTCGAGGTCCCCGAAGAGGTCATTGAAGTTTTGGCTCGGGTCCTCTCGTGGCGGGACAGGCTTGTCGGGCTCGCTGTAGACCATCCGCGACCAGATCGTCGAGCTCCGAACCTGTACCCCGAGTTCGAGTGAACGGAACTTCGTGACGACGTCGTTGGCGATCTCGCGCGCGATGTATTGGTCGACCGACTGACCGCCTCCCCATCCGACGTAGCTCGGGCTAGCGCCATCGCACGCGCCCTCACAGAAGAGTGTTCCTGCAAGAACCTCGGCGTTGGTCAGCAAACAAGCCATGCCGGTCTGGTGCCCGTCGCCAATCGAGTCGTAGGTGACGTCTTGGTCTACGCCGTCGAGGAACAGCATCTTCTCCGAGAAGGGCGCCAGTGACGCATGCATGGGGTGGCCCGACAGATCCATGTTTGCGGGCGGCGACCAAACGTCTTGCCGTGTACCGTTGGCGGTGAACCAGAAGACAATCCGTTTCGGTGCGGCGCCCGCTTGCGCAGCTCCCGGTCGAGGCAGCATCGCATCCAAAAGCGGCAAACCGATCGCAATGGTCCCTCCGTAGAGCGAACCGCGCAACATTCGACGCCGACTGATTCGTTTCAAGGCGTGCTCCCTTCTTCGGCTGTCACCATTCGCCGGTAGAGGAATGCGTTGGTCTGAGTCAGCGCCACCAGGAGTTCTCGAATACTGAAGTTCGAGGCGGCGAACTGATCAGACAATTGATCGAAGCTGCACGAGTCGACCTGCGTGACCGAGCGATTATAAGCGAAGCGGAACCACTGCGAGGCCACGCACTCCTGAACCTGCGGGCTATTGGCGAGCGCTTGGCCGAGCTCGACTGCGCCATCGTAGGTACCGTCGAGGTCTTCCGTCAGCACCACCTCGCCAACGGCGTCGATCGGCTTGCCGCTTTGTTGGTCACGCCACTGTCCGATGCCGTCGTAGTGCTCGAACGCGAATCCAATTGGATTCATCAACGCATGACACGACGCGCATGCGGGGTCGGCGCCGATTTCTTCGAACTGCTCCTTCGTGGTCTTGTTCGGGTCCAGCTCCGGTGGCTCGATAATCAGGTCGTTTGGCGGGAGCGGCAGGGAGTCGCACATCAGCTGTTCGCGCACGAACTTGCCCCGAAATACAGGTGAGCTCTGGTTGAGGTTCGCATGCGTCGCCATGAGCGCAGCGCTCGTGAGGACGCCCGAGCGTCGCGTAGGGTCGAGCTCGACGCGCTGAAAGGACTCTCCGCTCACCTCTCCGACGACGTCGTCCCCGTAGAAGCGGGCGAGCTCCTCGTTCATGAAGCTGTAGTTGGCCGTCAGCAGGTCATCCAACGAACCGTTCTCGTCGAGGATCACGTGTTCGATGAAGGTCTCGATCTCCTGCTCCCAGAGCGGACGGAGCCCGGCGTTGTAGTTTGGATAAACGTTCTGATCTTTGGTGACGTTCTCGAGCTCGGTGAGGAGAAGCCACTGCCGATGGAAGTTCCGTATCGTGTCACGGGCGCGCTCATCCTCGATCATTCGGGCCGCCTGGGCGCCAATCTGCTCTGGCGTTTCGAGCTCGCCGTTCCGAGCGGCTTCGAAGAGAGCCTCGTCAGGCATGGTGTTCCAGAGCATGTAGGAAAGCTTGGTAGCCATCTCCCAGCTCGTGAAAGGCACCACGTCTCCTTCGACAGGGGCTCCGGTTCCGTACTCTGCTCGGTACAGAAAGTTCGGCGATTGAAGCATGGCTTCGATGACGAGTTGCATGCCGTCGTTGAATGTGCCCAGGTCGGGGTCTGCCATTGCAAAGTCGAATAGCCCCTGGAGTCGATCGGTGTCGTCTTGCGTCATTGGACGGCGGTAGGCGCGACTCCCAAATCGTTCGATGAACTCGGCGGCGCAGAAAACTTCGCCCTGTGATCCCGGATCACATCCCTCGAGCAGGGGTGCGATGTTCTGGACGGCCCGTTCGGCGATTCCCTCCGCGACCTTCATATACTGCTCAACCAGCAGGTCGCTGGTCGTGTAGGCACCCGCCTGGTTGTTGAAGCCGGCGACCTCTTCTTCAGGAGGCAGCACGTCTGCCGGGTTGGTGTCGTCGCCCAACAAGTCGCGGACCGTGTTGTTGTACTCGAAACGGGTAAGACGACGGATCGGTGTGTCGACGACGCAAAGCTGCGCCGCGACTTGGTCGTTGATCGTCCCTCCACCTCCGTCTCCGTCGGGACCTCCACCGGCCCCGATGACGCCGGTGCATCCAGCGGCGAAGGTCAGGGCCAGGCATACACCAATTGGCGCTTCGCTCCGGATCCTCGAGACTTCCATTGATTGCAGCCTAAAGGATTATGGTCATCTGCGCAGCTTATTTACGCCCAAAAGGTGATATGCGTCTCAATTCTGCTGGGTCCGCGGCGACTTACTCCGACCGATCGGGCTCTTCGGAACCGAGTGAGACGTCATTCCGGAGCGACGTCGCGTCCCATCCCTCGTCGGTGGTGGTGCTTTCGAAGCCGAGGTCGTCTTGCAACGTTCGCTCGAGATAGTTGATCTGCTCGCGCACGGCGCTGAAGTAGACCTTCGGGTCGAACCGAACACGGCTCAGCTCCTCGAGTGCCGCCTCATCGTGACGGCGGAACATCCGCGCGGCGCGTTCCGCCTGGTATGCGCGGAACCCGAGACTCCTTAGGACATCGACCCCCATCCGGATCGAGCTGTCGAGTGTCTCCCGGTAGACGTGCGCCACCCCCGCGTCGAGGAGCTCATAGGCTTGGAGGCGTCCCCGCGCGCGTGCGACGATCTTTAGGTCCGGGAAGTGTTCTTTGCAGGTGCGGACGAGCGTCATGACCCGATCGTGTTCGTCGATTGCGACCACGATCACATCTGCCTTGTCGGCACCTGCGGCCTTGAGAAGATCCACGCGGCAGGCGTCACCATAGAACACCTTGAACCCGATCTTTCGGAGTAGCTCGACGTGATCCGAATCGTACTCGAGGACGGTGGCTTCGACCTTGTGAGCTCGAAGGAACCGGCCGATCACCCCTCCCACGCGGCCGAACCCCGTGATGATGACTCGGTTGACCGCCTCGAACTTGTCAGGCTCTCGCTCGGCGCGCTCTTTGGTTCCAACACGTGGCTGGATCACCTTCTCGTTCAGCAACATCAAGAGCGGCGTCGTCGCCATCGAGATCGCAACGGTCGCGACCAATAGTCTGCTGACCTCGGCCGAAACCGCGCCCTGTTGCGTGGCAAACGAGAAAAGAACGAACGCGAACTCTCCCCCTTGCGCCAAACTCAGCGAGAACAGGAGTCGCTGGTCGAGCCCCATACGAAACAGCCGCCCCAGCCCAAACAGGACCAGGAACTTGATCATCACCAAGGTCGCGACGAGCGTCGCAATGGTCCCCGGCTGCTGGCTGATCAGCGCAAAGTCGATCGACGCGCCAACGGCGATGAAGAACACGCCGAGCAACAGCCCTTTGAATGGATCGATGTCCGCTTCGAGTTCGTGGCGATACTCGCTCTCCGCGAGAACCACGCCAGCGAGGAACGTGCCGAGTGCGGGGCTCAATCCCACCTGGTCCATCAGGAGCGCGATCCCGATCACGAGGAGCAATCCTGCCGCCGTGAACACTTCTTGGAGCCGGGCTTTGGCGATGAAACGGAAAAGCGGGCGGACCAAGTA
Source organism: Myxococcota bacterium (assembly GCA_039028875.1). Taxonomy (GTDB): domain Bacteria; phylum Myxococcota_A; class Polyangia; order Polyangiales; family Houyiibacteriaceae; genus SG8-38. Next base: position 33,862 of record JBCCHE010000012.1, read on the forward strand.
ACGGCCGCCGAGCACGATCGCGATCACGGCGCCAAGCACGGCGGCCGTCTGTCCCCACGCCGGAAGTGTGTCGACCCATGCCTGGTGCTCGTCGTGGGTTGCCCCTCCGTCTCCGAGGAGCGGCAGGATCGCGAGCATCGGGATGACGGCGATGTCTTGGAAGAGCAGGACCGAGAACGCGCCTTGCCCGCCGTCGGTTTCGAGCAAGCCCTTCTCCGCCAGGGTCTGCAAGACGATGGCGGTCGACGACAGGGCGACGATCATCCCAACTGCAACCGCCGATTGCCAAGACAGGCCGAGCGCGATCCCGATGCCCACCACGATGCCACCAGTGACGCCAACCTGGAGCCCCCCGAGGCCGAGAATCGGCCCGCGCATGCGCCAAAGCAGGGAGGGTTGGAGCTCGAGCCCGATCAGAAACAGCATCATGACCACGCCGAACTCGGCGAAGTGCATGACGTCCTCGCCTTCGGTGCCGATCAATCCAAGCCCGTATGGGCCGATCACCATTCCCGCGAGGAGGTATCCGAGGACCGACCCGAGCCCGAGTCGTTTGGCGACCGGCACCGCGACGACCGCCGCACAGAGGTACACGAATGCTTGAAAGAAGAACCCTTGCCCGTGCATGCGCTATCCCTTGGCGAGCTCCACGAGCCGGTCGCGGTACCTGGAGGCCGAGTCCGCCACTCGGGCCTGCTCCATCCCGAGGGTTTCGTAGACCACGAACGGCGGCAAGTACTCCATCCCGCAGAGGTTCGCGGTCTTCTTGATCGGGAGCAAGAGCTCGTCGATCGTGTGTCCGTGAAAGCCGTCCTTCTGGTAGGCGTCTTCGCTGCCCCCGGCCGTGATCGCGCTCATCATCTTCTTGCCGTAGAGCGCCGTGCCGTGGCTTCCGTAGGCCCAACCATGTTGGAGAACCAAGTCTTCCCACTGCTTGATGAGTGCGGGGGTACTGTACCAAAAGAACGGATGCTGCAGGATGATGATGTCGTGCTGAACGAGGAGCGCTTGCTCGCGTTCCACATCGACGTCGAAGTCAGGGTACGCCTCGTATAGGTCGTGAAAAGTCACCCCGTCGATTCGTTGAATGGCGCCGACGAGGGCCCGGTTCACGCGTGAGTTCTCGAGCGCGGGGTGCGCGAACAGAATCAGAATCCTCTTGCCGTCGGCAACCATCGGTGCCCGAGCTTAGCAGGAGCGACGGAGGGTTCGTCTTAGACGAGAATCTCGTTGACTGGCAGGCTGGCCTCCATCGAGAGGGTGCCCCAGCGCTCGACGGCGAGTCCCATGATTTGCTGGATCGTCAGGCCCACTCGGGTCGTCTGTGATGCGTTGCCCGGGACGTGGATACCGGGCTTGATCGCCCCGCCTGCCCTTCCTGCGATCATCTGCGGAATCCCGACGACACCGTGGACCTTCGCGAATGACACGTCTGAATGCGCGTAGACCAAACAGTTGTCGAGGAGGGTTCCGTCGCCCTCTGGGATCGCGGCGAGCGGCTCGAGGAAATCGACCCACGCGTCCATCGAATCGAACACGAACTGAGTCGCTTCAGGCTGGTAGCCGAGCTGAGCGTCGATGGCCTCGTCGTGGGTGAGCTGGTGGTGCTCGGAGTTCGAGCCGGCTTGGCGCAGCCCCGAGAGCCGATAGGAGAACATCATGCTGAAGACGCGTGTCTGATCGCACGCGAGCGCGAACGACAGAATCTCCCCCATGAGCTTGTTGGTCAGACGAGATTGGCTCACCTCCGAGCCGACGTTTTCGGCGCCAGGTTCCGGCGCTTTGGCACAACTCTCGAGGTCAGGCGGCCCGGCGAGAAGCACGTCGATCTGCTGCTCGAGCTGCCGCACGGACGTGAAGTACTGGTCGAGCCGCTGGCGATCGTGTGTGCCGAGCTCACTCGCAAGGCGCTCCCGATCCTCTTTCACGACCGACAGAACGCTCTGCCGGAGCATCAACTTTGGGTCTGGTACGAACGGACCCGCATTCGGATCCGCGAAGTCGGGACCGAACACGCGGGCGTAAAGTGCCGCTGGTGAGACCTCCGGGGCGTTCGGGACACCCCGGGCTTCGTAGCTGTAAAACTGATTCGGGTTGCCGGTGGCCGACATCTCGAGAGATCGAAAGCGAGTCGTCTTGCCGATCTCCTGCGCAATGACCGAATCGAGGGTCGGCTCGACGTAGACGCCGTCTTCGAGCGGAACCGTCCCCGTCGTGGTAGAGACGAGGCCGCCGGTATGAGGGAAGTTGGGCCTGCCCCCGAGCGACACATCGAAGCCGCTCAGGATGCTCACCTGGTCCCGCGCGAGGCCCCCATCAGGCAGTTCGCGGCCGAGTGCGACCAACTCGGGGGTCAGCTCCCAGTTTTCCCCTGCGATGCCTGGATTCCACCGGTCTGGGTTGGTGCCACAGCCCCACATCCATGCTCCGAACCGTTGCGGAAGCGGCGCGCCCTGCGCCAACGCGGTCCCGTTGTCGTTCAGAAAGCAGTCGAGCAAGGGTAGTCCCATGGTGACCGCGCCGCCCGCGAGCGTTCCGCGCAACAAGGACCGTCGGTCGAAGCGCTTGCTCATGGTTCAGCCTCCTCTGAGGGGACATCCTGGGCTTCTCTCGGACCGGAGGTCGCCAAGAAGCCCTCGCTCAACACGATGCCACGAATGAGGTCGTCCGAGTTGAAGCCGTTTTGCTCGAACTGTTCCGCGAGGTACGAAGTCAGCTCCCATTCGCTCTCGACCGCCTCTCGCCCGACCGTGTAGCGAAAGAGCGTCTGGACGAAGCAAGGTCCGAGGTTTGGATGGTTGCGAATGGCCTCGCTCGCTTCCACCGGGCCGTCGTAGCTCACACCATCGAGTTCACCCGTTGCGTCGATCGTCACGCCATTCTCGGTCTCTCGGTACACACCCGTCGCGTCAAAGTTCTCAAAGGCGAGTCCGATCGGATCCATCAGGTTGTGGCAGCCGGCGCAGCTTTCGTTCGCGACGTGAACCTCGAGACGGTCGCGGGCCGTTCGAAGCTCACTCTCGGTGTCCTCGACGATCGAGAAATCGATGTCGGCGGGAGGGGTAGGGACGTCCTGGCACAGAAGGACCTCACGCACGAACTTTCCGCGGAGAGTCGCCGAGCTTCGGCCCGCGTGGGAGTGCAGCGACATCAAACTGGCATGGCCGAGGATCCCCGAACGTGGAAGCTCGCTCTCGAAGACGTGCGGCTCGAACCCGAATGGGGTGACCACGGGGACCCGGTACACTTGCCCGAGTTCTCTCGAGAGGAACGTCCGTCGGGTCGTGAACAAGTCGCGGTAGTCCTGCCCCGCGGACAGGTGATCGATCACGGTACGAAGCGTCTGCTCTTTGGAGTCGCGCGCGATCGTCTGCGTGAACGCTGGGAAGAGGGCCGCGTCCTTGTTGACGAGGCCGTCGTCGAACTGCCGGAAATCCAACATGTCCGAGAAGAGCGCTCGGATGCCGACTTCCGCCCGGCTCGACTCGAGGAGGCGGTCGACCTGGGCCGTAAGCACCGCCCGATCTAGTAGGCTCCCGTCGAGCGCGACATCGAGCAACTCGTCGTCGGGCGTCGTATTCCAGATCAAGTAGCTCAGGCGAGATGCAACCGAAGTGGCTGTGAGCCGAATGCGCGACGGATCGTCTGGGTCGGGCTCGCCGCGCTCCACGCGAAACAGAAAGTCTGGCGAGACCAGCAGACTGCTGAGCGCGAGCTCGAGGCCTTGGTAAAAGCTTCCGAGCGTGTCCGCGGCCATCGATGCGACAGCCACGCGGGCTTCGACTTCCGGATCTCGGAGGTCGCGCCGAAAGAGGCTTCGTCCGACGCGTCCAAGGAAGGATCGGGCGCATGCGTCGTCCGATGCACGTTCCGATGCTGGCTGGCACTGCACCAGGTCGGCGCGGTGATCTGCGTCGAGCGCCTGCTCTGCAATGACGGCGGCCGCGGCCTCGTACTTCTCGAAACCCGACGGCGTGATGCCTGCAAACGTCGAACCCACCGAGAGGAGCCCTTCGCGTCGCTCGTCGGGGTCGATTCGACCCGGCACGGTGATGTGCTCCCCGAGCACGTCTTGGACGCTTGCAGCGTACTGTTCCGCCGTCAGGCGCCGGAGCGCCAGCGGACCCGCCTCAACCGGGGGGCCGGCACCCACGGAATCACCGCTGCCGCTACAGCCCAGCGACAGACCGGAGACCCCCGCAACCAGGGCGGTCAGCAATGCGAGATAACCACGTATTTGCACGAGAACCGCCCGACAATATCGCTATCGCTCGCTCTCGGCAAAGCAAAAACGCGGGCTTCAACTGCCCGTGATCTCGCGAGAACCGCCCAAGTTTCAACCCGGATGCCGGTGGTTTCAGCCGCTAGGTGCCGAGGTGAATCGTGAGCGCGAAGGTCCCGGCGATTGCGGTGCCGGCCGTGCCGCCGGTGAACGACTCGCCGGCCAAGTCCCCGCGCACCGCCAGACCGATGATCGAGTAGTCGAAGTCGGCCGCAATCGAGACCCACTTCACGATCGGGATGCGCAAGCCGAGCCCGATCGATGCGCCGCCCCCGTCGGTCCTCACGTTCGTCAGGTCGGACAGCTCCGGTCCACCCGGGATCTGAGGGATGGCGAGACCGCCCCGCGTCGTGTTGTAGTTGATGCCGAGCTTGATCGTCGGGTGGATGTACGGGACCGCGCGGATGAGGAACTCGAAGCCGAGCCCGGCCGTGATCAGGTCAAAGGGCTCGTAGTCCGCCATCTGGAAGTTGCCACCGACCACCATCGATCCCGCGCGCAACTTCAGCGATGCACCGAACTGGGGGCCGCTGACGACGACCGACGGTATCTGCGCGGCGATGCCATCGGGTACCAGATTCAGTCCGCGAAACCGTGTGACGTCGAAACGCGACGGCCCTACGGTGGCCTCGAGCCAAACCAGCCCGCCGACGCGCTTGTCATACGCCTTGGACTTTTCCGAGTCCGATCGTTCGGGTCCTGCGATCTGAACGCCACTCTCGTTCCCTGAGATGGTCGTCTGCATCGTTTGCGCAGACGCGCTCGACGCAAAAGCGAGAGTCAATAGAAGAGTCCAAGCCAAGTGCTTCATCGGTCCCCCTAACCGCTGATGCCAAGACCGCCATTAGCCGGTCGTATTCCCCGCATTCAGTGTCGAGGCCGATGCTTTCACCGTCAACGAAACCAAGACAACCTGTACGTTCGCTCACAATGGGGTTCTCGCCCGACGCTAGGGGTCGCTGCCGGCCAGCCGCTCTAGTTGTACCGGCGGTAGACGACCTTCGAGGGGCGACCGACGAGGTACTTTTCCGGCCCGTCCTCGAGGGCACGCTTGTACACTTCGAGCGCACCGCGCACCGCCTCGACGGTTCGGTCGACGTCTTCCACGGTGTGCGAGTAGCTCACGACGAGTGAAGGCATCAAGACCCCGCGCGCGATCGTCTCCTGCAAAAACAGGCTTCGGTAGGACTGCGATGGGTTGCCATCCGGCCCCTTTGTCGCGAACACCAGGTTGCAAGGCTTTCCCATGACGTGCACGTAGTCTTGGAGTCCGGCCTCCCGCGTCGCTTCTGTGAACCCGAGGGCGAGGCGTTCGCCCGTTTGCCACAGATGATCGATGACCGGCTCTTGCTGGTAGACGTTCATCGTGGCGATGGCGGCGGCGAGGCCGTGGGTCTCCGCGCCGTGTGTCGTCGAGAGCAAGAAGACACGCTCTTTGTCGTGGCGGAGGCCTCCGCGGTCCATGAACTCTCGCTTGCCGGCAAGGGCCGACACCGAGAAACCGTTGGCAAGCGCCTTTCCGAATGTGCTCAGGTCGGGTTCGACCCCGAAGTACGCCTGACCCCCGCCGAGATGCCAGCGGAAACCTGTGATCATCTCGTCGAAGATCAAGAGGCTGCCCTGCGACGAGCAGAGCGCACGTAGCTTATCGAGGAAACCGTCCTTGGGTTCTTCGCCTCGTGATGGTTCGAGGATGACGCAGGAGATCTGCCCCGGGTGCGTGTCGAACATGGCCTGGACGCTTTCGAAGTCGTTGTACCGAAAGGTCGAGGTCAGCGCCTTCTCGCTTTCGGGGATCCCTGCATCGACTTCGGTTCGGCCGATCGACCACCCGTTGTATGAGAAAAACGGATGGTCTGAGCACAGCCCGACGTGGTCCCGACCTGTGACCGCCCGAGCCAGCGTGATCGCTGCGGTCGTCGCCGTAGAGCCGTCCTTCGTGAACTTCACCATGTCAGCCGCCTTGATGAGCTCGAGAAACTTCTCTGCGCACCGCACTTCGAGGACTGACGGCCGCGTGAAGTTGGTTCCGTTGGGCATGGCCTCGGCTGCCGCGTTGATGACCTCCGGATAGGCGTGCCCGAGGGTTACCGACCGGAGCCCCATGTTGTACTCGATGAACTCGTTCCCATCGACGTCCCACACGTGGCACCCTCGGCCCCGCGCGATGAATCCAGGAGAAAGCTCCGGGTATTGATCGTCTCCCTTGGCATAGGTGTGGGCACCACCCGGGATCAGGTCGTGGCTCTTGTCCTGGAGCGCCTTCGACTCGTCGAACTTCACGGTGCGCCTGCGTCTCGCCAGCGGAGGTTGGAATCGAGCTTACCCCGGTCGATCAAAGACTGCACCGTCTTGAGCCGGTAGTACCGGTTGCCCATGAACTCCTCCTCGGTGAGTTCCGCGCGTCGGTAGGCTTCGTACAGCTCTTCGATACCCGCGCGCAAGGTCCACTTCGCCTCGAACCCGGTGAGTTGGTTGGCCGCTTTGGTGAAGTCGACCTTGTAGTCTCGTGTGTCCGCCGACGCGCCCTCCGCGAAGGCGACTTCGCAATCGGGGACGACCTCGGCGACCATGTTTGCAACATCGCGGATCTGGTAGTTCTCGCCGTTCTTGCCCACGTTGAAGGCCTGGTCGTGGATTGCATCCCGCGGTGCCGTCAGGGCTGCGCCGAACGCACCGATGATGTCCCGGATGTGCACTAGTGGCCTCCAAGGCGTGCCATCGCTCTTGAGGAGAACCTTGCCAGTGGTGATCGCGTGCCCGACGAGGTTGTTGACGACGATGTCGGCGCGCAATCTTCTCGATACGCCGTACGCGGTGGCGTTTCGGAAGTACACCGGCGAGAAGGAAGCGTCCGCGAGCTTCGAGAGCTCCTGCTCAACTCGAATCTTCGACTCTCCATACGGGGTGACAGGGTTGAACGGCGCCTCTTCAGTCAGGAGCCCGCCCGAACCTGCCCCATAGAGGCTACACGACGATGCGAACAGGAAGCGCCCCACGCCAGCTTCCTTGGCTGCCTTGGCTAGGCTGACGGATGCGTGCAGGTTGATGTCGTAGGTCAGGTTCGGGTTGAGATCGCCGAGTGGGTCGTTCGAGAGCGCGCCGAAGTGTGCAATCGCGTCGAATCCTTCGAGGTGCTTGGTCTCCACGTCCCGGAGATCAACGTCGAGGGTCGCAACATCGTCCGGTGGAGCCCGGAAATCACACTCGTTGAACAGGCCCGCGTCGAGTCCGACGACCTCATGACCCTGAGCGCGAAAGACCGGCAGTGCTTCGACACCGATGTAGCCGAGGTGGCCAGTGAGCAGTACTTTCATGATTTCATTTCTCCAAAACGACGAGCTTCCGAACGTAGAATGCCTCGGCGTAGCCTGAAGGGGACCGGCATTCCATACCGCGAATCCGGCAGATCGCTCGAAACGTTTCCGCATCGAACCAGTGCTTGTCTCTTTGAGTCTGGTAGTGCGTAACCAGCAACTCGATCTTCTTTTCGAGAGTCTCGTTGTCGATCGGTACAAACACCGATGGGTTGCCGAGGTCCCCGTCGAACTTCGGGATCTCGTACTCGAAGATCGCGTGGTTCCGGAACGTGTTCCAGGTTAGTTCATTGACGAGGCGGTGGTCCTGATGTCTGTCGTGTTCGTAGTGCGTGAGGATTAGATCAGGGTCCGCCTGAGCCTTGAGTTCTTCGAAGCGTCGCTTCACCGCTTCGCCGTGGTGAGGCAAAAACCCGTCCTCGAAGTCAAAGACCATGACGTTCGCTGCGCCTGCGTCTGACAGGAACCCCTCTGCCGCCGCGCGCGCTTCGGTCTCGCGTGTCGCGGACGAAGTGAAGACCACCCAGTTGACGACCGTATTCCGGCGTGACCTCAACAGGTGCAAGATCGTACCGCCACAGCCGATCTCGATGTCGTCGGCGTGGGCGCCGAGGCACAGAACCCGAAGAGGCTCGTCGTCGTGGCGCTTGGGTTCGAAGCCAAGGGGTGGCAACGCCTACTCCCACACTTCCCACGGCGTGTCGCCGCGGACGTGCATGTCGTGGAGGAGCTGCTGGTCCTTGAAGGTGTCCATGCACTCCCAAAAGCCATCGTACTCGTACGTGACGAGTTGTTGTTTCTGGATCAGGCGTTGAAACGGTGTCGTCACCAGCTCGTCACCCGGCTCCATGTGGTCGAAGATCTCCTTCTTGAGGGCGAAGTAGCCGCAGTTGATGCGACTCTTTTCCGACACCGGGTAGATGCTCGTGACGAGGCCGCCGGGGTTTGATTTCACCGCGTGAAACGACGCGGTGGGCCGAACCGACACGAACGTCGCGATCTTGTCGTTCTGTTTGACGAAATCGAGGTAGGTATCGAGCGGCAGGTTCGATAGCCCATCGCTGTAGTTCGCGAGGAACATCTCATCATCCTGAAGATACTCTCGGACTGCCATCAGGCGTTGGCCGATGTTGGAGCTCAATCCGGTGTCGACGAAGGTGATCTTCCAGTCCTGGATGTCTCGACGATGAAGCTCGATCTCGGTGCCCCCATCCGTGAGCGTGAAATCGTTCGCCATCGCTTCCTTGTAGTTCAGAAAGAACTCTTTGATCGCTTCGCCACGGTAGCCCAGACATAGAATGAACTCTCGGTGCCCGTAATGCGCGTAGTAGCGCATGATATTCCACAGGATTGGTTGTGGGCCGACGCGGACGAGGGGTTTCGGGATCGACTCCGAGTAGTCCCGCAAACGCAGCCCCAGACCGCCACAAAAAAGCACTACTTTCATCTACGCTGCTCCAATTCTAGGCCTCTTCCAGCCGGCTGAGCAAATCGTTTTGAGTGAGGACCTCGGCGACCTCCTCCACCACCGACAATGGCAGCTGAGAACGCTCCGCGATGTCCGCAAGGGAATGCTCGCCATCCGAGTAGTTGAGGACCCAGAGCATGGCCCGCTCCCGCTGGTTGCTGTCGCGGTGACCGCCGAGCGCCGAGTACAAACCCCGCTTGCCGAGCTGCGGCTCCCCTCGAGGAGCTCGGCTCAAGAAGCGCGGGGACCCCTCGAGGAACGCGCACACCCTGGCGAGTGCCTCGAGCGACTGGCCAAGCGAATCCGGATGAATGAACGCGAGGTTATCGCCCGACGTGTGGTACTCGGGATACGTCCCGTACGGCGTTCGCGAGAGCCGACCGAAGGGGAGCCCGATACCGGGTGAGTTGTACTGCCGCTCGTCATAGCCGTCCGGGCTGAAGTCGATGGTGTCGAACTCGGCCTCGATCTCGCCGAGCGCACGCCGAACGATCATGTCGATCTCGGCGCTTCCTTGCCGTGTGCGCTTGTAGGTGAAGCGGCCGGCGTCCCCGACCCCGGCGACGACGAGTCCGCTGCGGATGCGCGGAATCGTATCCTCGTGTTGCGAAAGCCAGGTGATCGCCCCGATGGTTCCTGGTGCGAAGACGAAACGATACGTGAGACGCCGGTCCACCTGAGCCAGCATCCGAACGAGATGGTGAAGGACCGTCACGGCGGAAAGGTTGTCGTTCGCCAGCGAGGGGTGACAGACGTGCGCCGAAAAGACCACTTCGGACTCGAGTGCCCCGGGCAAGACGACCTCGCCATAGCTGAGGGAGCCCGCCTCGAGCGACGAGTCGATGCAGTACTCGTAATCGCCTTCAGGCAGCGACTCGAGCTTCGCGTGGCTCAGGCAAAAACCCCAGGCCTCCCGGTAGTACGATGTCTTGTAAGGGATCGCGTTTGGCTGGTCAGGAAGTGTGTAGAGGTGCTTACGGAGCTTCGACAACGGGAGGGTTCCTCGCACCGGGACGCTGTAGTTGAGAACGTGCAAGTTCGACTCTCGAAAGTCGATCACCTTGTCGCCGTTCGGGCCACGTACCCACGCATCGCGAACGTTCCATTCCTTCGGCACCGTCCAATCGAATACGGGCGTTCCCGTGGGGACTTCATGGACCTCGAGCGGAAGGTCCGCTGCGAGCCTTTCCAACGTTCGCCGGACCCCATCGCCCGTGATCGAGCGGCAAAACGGAAAAAGCTCGCTCGCCAACGCGTGCATCGATCGCCCTGCCGCCTCGAGGTCGAGCTCACCGATGGCCGCGTCGAGGGATCCGCTCATCGGTCTGTGACTCCGTTGCCTTGATAGTCTCGATAAGTTGCGTCCCGTTCAGAGATGACCTTGACCTCGCCCGGCCAGTCGATGGCAAAGGCGGGGTCGTTCCATCGAACGCCGCGGCCTTCGCCGGGTACGTACGATTCGGACATCTGGTAGAACACCTCGGTGTCGTCCTCTAGCGTGAGAAAGCCATGGAATACGCCCTTCGGGATGTAGAGTGAACGATGATTGGCTGCAGTGAGCGTGACCCCGACGTGCTTTGCGTAACTCGATGATCCTTCGCGGAGGTCGAGCATGACGTCGAAGATCGCGCCTCTCGTGCATCGAACGAGCTTGTCCTCCTCGTGAGGGGCGCGCTGGCAGTGCATTCCGCGAAGCGTTCCCTTGGTGAGATTGGTCGATACGTTGCACTGGGCGACCACCGGGCTCAAGCCGTGAGCCGCGAACTCGTCTCGGCAAAACGACCTCGCAAACCAACCGCGTTCGTCTTGGTGGGGCTCCATCTCGATGATGAACCCGCCGACGACCTCGGTCTCGTTGAAGATCATGGCACCACGTGTACTTCAGGGATGGGAATGACGAACTGTCCGCCCCACTCGCGGATGAACTCGTTCTGCTTGATGATCTCGGCCTTGAGATTCCAAGGCAGGATGAACAAGTAGTCTGGCTTGGTCTCCGCGATCCGTTCGGGCGGGTAGATCGGAATGTGGGTTCCTGGGGTGAAGCGGCCGTGCTTGTAGGGGTTGCGGTCGACCGTGTACTCGATGAAGTCGGTACGGATGCCGCAGTAGTTCAATAGCGTGTTGCCTTTGCCCGGCGCACCGTACCCTGCGACGGTCTTTCCCTCGCGTCTCGCCTGCACGAGGAACTCGAGAAGTGCGCCTTTGGTGTTGTCGACTCGCTCTTGAAATGCGCCGTAGCGAGCGAGGTCGCGGAAGCCCTCTGCTTCTTCGCGCGCGAGGAGCTCTTTGGCCCTGTCGGTGTTGGGCTTTGAGGTGTTGTCCTCGTGGCAAGCGTAGATCCGGAGCGACCCGCCATGCGTGGGGAGCTCGTCGACGTCGAAAAGACGCAACCCGTGGGCTTTGAAAATGGCCGTTGCCGACAAGAACGAGAAGTAAGAGAAGTGTTCGTGATAGATCGTGTCGAACTGGTTTTCCGCCATCAACCGGAGCAGGTGAGGGAACTCGACTGTCACCACGCCGTCCTCCTTCAAGAGGATCTTCATGCCGGCGACGAAGTCGTTGATGTCGTGAACTTGTGCGAGGACGTTGTTGCCAATGATGAGATCAGCGCCCTTGCCCTCGCCCACGAGCTTGGCCGCGCACTCCCGGCCAAAGAACTCCACCAACGAAGGTACGTTCTTCTCCTCCGCGGCTTTCGCGACGTTGGCGGCAGGCTCGATGCCGAGGACTGGGATTCCCTTGTTGACGAAGTGCTGTAGAAGGTACCCGTCGTTGCTCGCGACCTCGACGACATGACTGTCGACCGTCAGCCCAAGCCGATCGACGATCATCTCTGTGTAGCGGAGCCCGTGTGCCACCCACGAGTCCGAGAAAGAAGAGAAGTAGGCGTATTCGGTGAAGATCTCCTGGGGTGACACGTACTTTTCGAGCTGCACGAGCCAGCAACTCGGACAGACGTAGACCACCAACGGATAGAACGGCTCCATGCGGTTGAGATCTTCCTTGGGGAGGAAGCTCTCACACAACGGCGACATCCCGAGATCGACGAACACGTGGTTGAGCTCGCTGTCGCAGAACAAACAGCGGCTCGAGGTTGGTCGCGTGACCATGGTGCGCGGGGTCTCACTGGGGTTCGCCGTGTCACTCATCGTTGCCGCACTCCATCTGTTGGCAAAACAAGGTACATATCCGACCCTTCCGTGCAAGGGCGGCTCGTCGGAAACTCTGGCATTGTGACCGGGCAAACACGAGTTGGGCTTACCGCCGTCGCCCGACGCTTCCGCCCCAAACCTGCAGCACAATCTCCGGCGACTGTCTCGGCTTCGCCCTCTTGGGTCCCAAGCCTTCATTCCTCTTGTCGAGGCTTCTGCTAGTCTCCAGCCATGGTGCGGGTGGCTTCGTTCGGGGTTTTCTTGGTGGTGCTCAGCCTGGGGCGGCCCATCGTGATTCCCGTCCTGCTGGCGAGCCTCATCGCGGTGAGCCTTTCCAAGATTGTCGACCTCACCGACAAGGGTCTGCCTCGTTGGGCGACCGTCGTACTCGCGTGCCTCGCCGCCGTGGGCGTCGTCTCGATTCTGGGCTTTCTAACGACGCGCGCGGCGACGGACCTTGCGGGCGCGTTCGGGCAGTACCGGAACGAATGGGACTCCCTGCAGTCCGACCTGGCCAATTGGTTTTGGGCGCAAAACCTCGGCATTCCGGCCACAGCCGTCTCGGAGTTCGATCCGAGCGATCTGGTTCGAGGTCTCGCAGTCCCTGGCTTTACGTTGGCGATCAGCATCGTTTCGGCGGGCTTTCTCGTCATGCTGATCAGCGTATTCTTGGTGGTCGAAGGGTCGTCGTTCTCCAAGAAGCTCTCGAACACGGACCAATTCGGACGGTTCAACGTGCAGGTCCTTCGGGGTGCGACCCGAGACGTCCAGCAATACTTGCTGATCAAGACGGCCACGAGCGCCGCTACCGGGCTTCTCGTGGCCGCGCTCACGGCGGTGATCGGGCTGGGGCATTCGCTGGTCTTTGGGTTGTTGGCCTTCATCCTCAACTACATCCCGAGCATCGGGAGTATTCTCGCGTCGATCCCCGCCATCGCGCTTTCCCTGGTCACCCTGGGTGTGTGGCCCACAGTCGGTGTCGCGAGCGGCTACCTCGCGATCAATTTTCTCATCGGCATCGGGATCGAACCCCGTTGGGCCGGCGACGCAACCGACCTCTCACCCACGGTCGTGGTGCTGTCGATGGTCTTTTGGGGCTTCGTCCTTGGCCCGGTGGGCGCCCTCTTGTCGGTGCCCCTGACGATCATCGTTCGGATCACGGCATCCCAATCAGACGAGTGGGCTTGGCTTGCCCTGTTGCTACGGTCGCCCCGAGGGATCAATCAGATCGATCGCAGGGCGACCGCGTGAGTCAGCCTGCTTCCGAAAGGCCGGCGAGAATGTAGGCTGTCGGTGGCGCGTCTTGGCCGTCGGCTTCGATTCCCTCGATGCACCACCGCGCGGCGTCGCGGACGTTCGCGAACGCTTTGTTCGGCGCCGGCTGCGGCGAGATCCATCGAAGGGCGGTGAAGGCGCCGCGCACGACCGAACTCGAAAGCACGATTGCACTTCCGATGTTCTTCTCCCGAATGATGGGTCGCCGGCTGTCCTCGAACTCCTTCATGCGTCGACGCAGTGTCGCATCGGGGATCTTCTCGATCATGGTGGTGTCGACGACCAATGCATGGCGGGTCGGCGCGGCAAAGACGTGCTCGTACGAGGCCTGCAGGTACTTGATATCGTCGACGGCGATCACGGGCGCCAGCGTGACGAGGCAAAGCGGCCACATGCTGACGTCGAACTCGATGCCAACACCATCGGGTCGAGGACCCAGATCGGGGCGTCCCACCATGGTCTCAGGGTAGCGATTCTCCCGCCATCTAGGCAATGAAATGGCGCCCGACGATACTCCTATCGATTCGCCCGGATGAGCGCGTCGATCCGGCGAGCCAGGACTGGCCCCGACACTTCCTGTAGGAAATGCCCTCCCTCGACCGTCATGTGGGGCTGGCCGTTGGCGCCCGGCACGCGCTCTTGAAAAAGGACGTCCATCCCGCCGAGGACGGGATCCCGGTCGCTGTACAGCGTCAAGAAGGGCTTCTGCCACCGCTTGAGGACATCCCAGGCTGCCACGTTGCCGGGTGTTGCTGGATCGCGACTCGACATCGGGATGAGCTGGGGAAAGACGCGAACTCCTGCAAGGTGCTCGTTCGAAGGGAACGGGGCATCGTACGCTCGCCGTTCCTCGGTGCTCAACGTGCGCCCCGAGGCCCTGCTCACGATTTGGCCCACGGGGATCCAAGGGCTCCAGCGGGTGAACGCCTGCCAGGCGCGGACGAGGCCTCGCTTGGTCTCGAGGCCTCGCTCTGCGGGGAGTAGCCCGTTGCCGATCGCGATTCTGGCGAATCGGTTCTCGTTGGCGGCTGCGAGGCGGAGGCCCAAGCTCGACCCCCAGTCTTGGCCAAAGAGGGTGATGTCTTCGAGTCGGAGGTCATCGATCAGCCGTTGCAGCCACCCGACGTGTCGCGCCACCGAGTAGTCGGCCTGGCGAGTTGGCTTGTCCGACTTCCCGAAGCCGATCAGGTCGGGTGCGATCGTGCGGTGCCCTGCTTCGGTGAGCGCGGGGATCATGTGCCGGTACAAGAACGACCAGCTGGGCTCGCCGTGAAGCAGAAGGACCGGGCTCGCCCCCTTCGGACCTTCATCGACGAAGTGCATCCGGAGCCCATCGACCTCGAGGTAGTTGGGCGCGAACGGGTAGTCTGGGAGATCGTGAAATCGTTCTTCCGGTGTCCTCACGAAGTCGATCATCGCGCGACGCTACCAAAGACCCGCCTCTTTGCAATCGCGGATTCCCGCGCGCGTTCGCCCGTGCTATGCGACCCGAGTGTCGGCCCCTATCGATACCCTGCTAGACCGGCTGGACCTCGAGCATCTCGACCAGGACCTGTATCGGGGGACCTCACCAAACGACGGTCGGCCTCGGATCTTCGGAGGGCTCGTTGCTGCGCAGTCTCACATCGCCGCATGCCGTACGGTGGAAAGCAGGCGCGCCCACTCGCTTCACGGCTACTTCCTCCGCGAGGGCGACACGAAAGTGCCGGTGATTTACCACGTCGACCGGATTCGTGATGGTCGGTCCTTTGCAACCCGGCGCGTCGTCGCGAAGCAGCACGGCAAAGCGATTTTTAATATGTCGGTCTCGTTCCAAGCTCCTGAGGATGGGCTCGAGCACCAGAGGCCGATGCCGGATGCGCCTCCGCCAAACTCGATCCCGACGAACAAGGAGAGAATGGCGGCCTACCAAGAGCGGTCCGATCACCCAGCGTTCCCCTTTCTCTTTGCGCTCGATCGCCCCATCCAGCGTCGCGAGATCGACCATATGGATCTCCTTGACCCGGTCGCCAACACAGGCATCAAGCGAATGTGGTTCCGCGCCGACGGCGACGTGGGCGACGATCCGGTCATCAATCAGGCGATCCTTGCCTATGCGAGCGACTTTGGACTGCTCGAGAGTTCGCTCAACCAGCATGGTCGAGGCTTCCTCTCACAGGATCTCATCGTGGCCAGCCTCGATCACGCGATTTGGTTCCACGCGGACGTCCGCGTCGACCAATGGTTGCTCTACACGACCGAGAGCCCTCGCACGGCGGGCGGACGCGGATTGAACTTCGGCCAGATCCATGGGCAGGACGGGACATTCGTCGCTTCCGTTGCCCAAGAGGGGCTCATGCGTATCCGCAAGCCGAGATAGGCTGCGGGTCAGTTGAGGTTGTAGGTGATCTCCATGGTCTCGCCTCCGCGGTTGACGGCGAGAACGAACTTCTCAGCGGTTCGAAGCGTCGTATAGGCCCCGAGGGCCGCATCGGGACTCGCCAGCGGCGACCCGTTGACGCTTTCGAGTACGTCCTGGTTCTTGATCCCGAGCTTCTCGAGGAGGGTCTTGGGTCGGATCCCGCGGATCTGCATACCCACCGACTTTCCGCCTTCCATCTTGGGAGACACAGCCGCGATCCCAATCAAGCGACCGGCACTGTCGAGAACCTTGTTCAGCATCGTTCGGTCGATGTTGTAGACCGTGTCGCTGACCTTCTCGATCCCAGCGTCGATCTCTTCGTCGGTGAGGCCAGCATTGCGATCGACCTTGGCCCGCTTCTTCTTGTCTTTGGCGTCCTCCTTCTTGCTGACCTTTCGGGAGGGCGCTTTGATCCTCTTGTTGGGTTGATCTTCCTGATCGAACATCGCTAGGCGACAAAGCTCGCCTCCGCTCTGAAGAAACACACCGTCCGAGTGGATCGCTCGAATCCGCGAGCCCTCGACGTCCTGACCTCCTTGGTAGAGAAGCGCCTGTCGATCCGAGCCGACGATCACCGCCAACGACCGCTCGAAGTCGCCCGGGACAACCGCCGTTCCCTTGAGCTTCAACTGCGTGGCGCATCGGTCAACGGCCTCTTCGTCTTCGACGACGAGTTCTCCGTCGATCAGGGTGCTGTCGGGATCTGCTTCGACCTGGGTCAGATCCCCCATCTCCGAGTTGAAGATGTTCCGCCTCAGGATGACGCCGGGGTCGTGGCGTTGGCGCGCGGACGCCACCGGAAGCCTTCGTCGGACCGGCGAGGCAGCTTCTCCCTCGGCGCTCAGGACACGTGCGCCGATCAGTGCCGTCGCTCCCTGAGCGAGGAAGAACGCGCAGAGCGTCAAGGTCACCAACACGATGCCTCGTTTGAATCGTCGTTCGGCCGGGTTCGCCACGGTAAGTCCTAGCTTAGCCTACAAACGCCGGGTGCCATCAGCTATAGTCCCGCGATCGTACGAGGCCAGATCCGGCCAAGATAGGTCTCATGAACATCGTCAGCCGGTTTCTGCGTAGCGCGTTCCTGGACTCTTGGCGCGAGGCGGACTCGCAGGCCGATACCGCGACGTCCGGGGTCTTTGACTGGCGCCCGGCGGTCATTCTCACCACCACGGCGGTGACCCTCACGTTCGCGAGCTACTCCGGCGGCTCGATGACATTGTCGACCATGGTTGGCCTCGACCGACGTGCCTACTCAGTTGAGGAATGGGAGCTCTTGGTACGGGTCTGGTGGACCGTCACGCGTTGCACGGCCTACGTGTTGATTCCGGTCATCACGATCTGGCTCATGCCAGGCGAGCGCGTGCGCGACTACTATCTCTCTGCGACTGGGTTCTTCAAGCATCTCTGGGTCTACGTTGGACTGTACGTCTTGGTGTTGCCGGTTCTCCTGGCCGTCTCGCAACTCGACACCTTTCAGTACACGTATCCTTTCTACCGGTGGGCCAACCAATCGACCTTGCGCTTCCTCCAGTGGCAGGCGCTCTACGCCCTGCAGTTCGTCGCGCTCGAGTTCTTCTTTCGCGGATACATGTTGAAGGGTTTGAGTCACAAGTTCGGGTACGGCGCGATCTTCGTGATGTTGGTGCCCTACGTCCTGATTCACTACCCGAAGCCCCTCCCGGAGACCCTCAGCGCCGTGGGCGCAGGTCTTGTCCTCGGGACACTTGCGATGCGCATGCGTTCGATCTGGGGCGGTGTGATGATCCATATCGCCGTGGCCTTCACGATGGACTGGTTGGCTCTCGGACACTGCCCGCCGCCCGGCCAAGGGCCGTGCCACTGACCCGACGCCTACCTTGCGTGTCAGTGGTAAAACTGTCGCGCCCAGAGACGAAACTTGGCGATCGGCCCGTCTCCCGGGATGAGCGCTGGATTGTCGAGCGGCACGCGGTGCTCCCAGATCTCTTTGTCCTGAAGGACGTCGGCGATGACGTAGCGGAGGATGACACGCATTTGTGCACGACTGAGGGTGCGCCACGGCACTGGCCATCGTCGCACTCGAGTCGGTACGAAAGGGGGCGGGTAGGCCGCGCTGACCCCGACCCCGAAAGTCATGTTCTCCGCATCGAGTTGGGTCGCTGTCAGCAGGACGCGATAGTGCATCCCGAGTTTCGGCACCTTGAGGTCGGTTACCGAGAGGCCCAGCCCGTGCACGTCGGTATCGAACACCGAGCGAATCTCTCCCCATGGGAGGAAGGGGTTCGCGCGCGTGAAGCCAAATTTCGAATGAAGTCGAGGTCCGTCGATCCGTAGCGTCGGGTCCTCGAGCTCGGAGTACTCGTGCACCGCCGCAAAGTGTCCAAAGTCGACCGCGTTCTCGGCGATGTCTTGAATGTGGCCTTTGAGCGAGAGCACACGGGTGACGGGAAGCGTCCAACCTTCCGTCTCGTACTCCGGAAGCGCCCACGTGGGCTCTGGAGTGTCATGGCCCACGTAGATGAACACGCATCCAAGCTGTTCGACGGTTGGCCAGGTTCGCAGTGAGAGCTCAACATCGGGGTTGCCCGCGTACTCGGTTCCAACGCACCGGCCGCGCGGGTCGAAGCGAAGTCCGTGAAATGGGCACCGCAAGTTGCCGTCGATGACCTGTCCCCCGTGTCCGAGATGCGCGCCCATGTGCGGGCATATGGGATCGACGACCGACACCTGCCCCCCTGCGCCGCGGAATGCCACGACCTCGCGACCGTTCAAGCCGAAGACGCCGACTCCGCTCTGCGGTACCTCTTCCGAGAGCGCGACACGGAACCAGCCCGACGGCATCGGGTACCGTGGCCGTTCGCCCGCAGGTTTGGTCGTCTTCATCGTGCACGACAAGCAAAGCACAGAACGCGGTTGCCAAGAAAGACAAACTTGTTCTACCAAGAAGCCTTGGGTCCGAACATCATGTCAGACGCTCGCCCCTCTGACGCCCGCGCGGTCGAGCGCGTGCCGCGTTGGTTCTCGGAGAACGAAAGCAAGGCCTGGGGAGAGAAGTTCTTCCTGGCGTACTCGCCGATGTGGATGATCGCGATTGGCCTCGTCATGGCGTTCGGCCTGACCCACATCGTCGGGGACTGGGGCTTCCTCGCGATCGGCCTTTTTGTCGCGGCGCCTCTGGTCGTCGTGCCCCTGTTGATTCGCGACGAAGCAGCGCTCGGCCGGCGTTGGTACGAGACCTACTGGTTCAAGGCCAACCTCTACATCGCCATCTTCAACTTCGCCGCGAACTATTTCGGCACAGAGTATTTCTTCGACGTTCTCGGGATGGTTTATCGCTATCCGGCGATCGACTGGAACCTCGACTCGTGGCTCGTCGGTTCGGGGGAGCAACGCGTTCCGGTCGTCATGTATCTTCTGACCCAGGCCTACTTCATGACTTACCACACGACCGCGGTTGTCGTGCTCCGGAGGCTTCGAACCTCCCGGCTGTCACTGTTTCGTGCCGCCTGGCCATTGCTGATCCTCGCGGTCGCATACACCTGGGCGTGGATCGAGACGCGCGCGATGGCGAACCCGCTGATCGAAGCCCAGTTCTACTATGAGAACCCCGAGCGGATGCGTTCGCACGGCTCGTTGTTCTACGCGCTCTACTTCGTTGCGAGCTTCCCCATCTTCTACCCCCTCGACGAAGACCGACGGGCGAACTGGAGCCTGACGAAAGTCGCAGGGGCTGCGTGCGCGGCGGGCCTGATCATGCTCTTCCTGCTCGATTTCGCCGGCGCCCTCTTCGGCCCGCTCTGACTGAGCCTCAGTAGAAGAGCGAGTACGAGTCGTTCAGGATCATCCACACGCTGAGGATCATCCCCCAGAGCGGAAACACGAACCAAAGCCCGTTACTTGTTCCGATGAAGAGGACCATCGTCCCGACGGGGTGACCTTTGTGTCGGCCAGCGTTGAAGAACTGAAAGAAGTAGATGACGGTGCCGTAGAACATCTGCCAGAACATCACGACACCGATGATGCCGAGTACCCGGGCCGACATGAAGTCGAAGGTCATGCCGAACACGAAGAGGGTGGCGAAGATCGGAGTCGACCACCCGTTGCCCCCGTCGATGTTGAACCCGAACGAGCTCTTGCTGGCATAGCCAGGGTCGAAAAGCGCGTAGCTCGACCACACCTCGGTCCACTGCCAAAACGAGAAGAGCTTCAAGACCGGAACGCGCTTGCGGAACATCTCGTTGAAGCGCTCTGTCTCGCGGCCCTTGTAGCTGTCTTTGGTGGCCTCGTACTCGCTGCGAATCTGGTCGGCGCAAACCAGTAGACCGATCTCCCAGAAGTTCACGAGCAGGTTCACCATCAGGAAGAACGCGATCGCGATTTGGTGCACGTTGTAG
Organism: Myxococcota bacterium; assembly: GCA_039028875.1. GTDB lineage: Bacteria > Myxococcota_A > Polyangia > Polyangiales > Houyiibacteriaceae > SG8-38. Next base: position 54,130 of record JBCCHE010000012.1, read on the forward strand.
GTGCCTCGGTACGTGTGGTGCAGCCAGATGTGGAAGACCGTGCCGACGACGATGAACCCCACCATGAAGCCCCAAGCGGGGACCGTGAGCCCGCGGGCTTGCTCGCGCGTGTCGTCTACCGTGACCGTGGATTGAACTTCAGATTCCATGTCGATGGCGAAGGTGGCGTTTCTCAGCAGATTTCGCAAGCGGAGATCGCGTCTCGGCTCATGGGCTCTCGCCCCTGGCGGCGAGGAGGAACCCAGGAACTTCGCCGCCTCCATGGAGCTCGAGGCTCGCGCCGGTGACGTAGCTTGCTAGGGACGACGCCAGGAACAGGCACACGTTACCCACGTCGGTCGGCGACGCCATCCGGCCCATCGGCTTGACCCGTTCGACCGCTTTGCGGGTCTCGCCACTGCCGAAGTGGATGTCGGCCTTCTCGGTGAGGATCATGCCGGCGGCGATCGCGTTGACACGGACCTTCGGCGCCCACTCGATCGCCAGCGACTTCGTGAGATTGAGAAGCCCCGCTTTGGCGGCACCGTAGGCCGCCGTTTCAGGCGATGGACGTAGGCCGCTCACGCTCCCGATGTTGATGATGCAGCCGCCCTCGGCTTGCCGTTGCATCACGGCGTTGGCTTGCTGCGCAAAGTTGAGCGGAGCGACCAGGTTGAGGTCGATGATCGACGCCGAGAACTTTGGCGAGACGGTGGCTGCGTCTGCCGGCGGAGAACCGCCGGCGTTGTTGACGAGCACATCGAGGCGATCATGACGCGACAAGACATAGGCGATCGTGCGCTCGATGTCGTCGATCTTGCGTACGTTGGTTTCCACGAACGTGGCCTCGCGACCTTCGATTGTAATCGGTGACGACGGTGCGTGGCGCGCGCAAACCGTGACGTTCGCCCCCGCCTCGAGAAACCGATGGGCAATGCCTTTGCCAGCACCCATCGTTCCTCCGGTCACGATGACGACCTTCCCTTCGAGGTCCAACTGCGGTGACGTCATGAGCGTTCCTTTCCCCGTGCAGGACGGTACGCGCGTACTATGCTCGTCGCAGAGGTAAAGGGAAATGAGTGGTGCTTCGCAACTAGGCTACCTGGTGTTTGAGGTGAGTGACCTTGCCGCGTGGCGAGCGTTCGGCACCGGGGTACTCGGTCTTGACCTCGTCGACGATCGCGGCGAGGAGGGGTTTGCCCTGCGAATGGACGGTCATTTTCAAAGGTTTTTCGTCGTTCCAGGGGAGGCAGACGACCTTGCCGCGGTCGGCTGGGAGGTCGCGCGCGAAGAAGATCTCGACGATGTCGTGGCCCGTCTCAAAGCGGAGGGCCACGCGGTCTTACGCGGAACTGCGGACGATGCTGCACGCCGAAACGTCGAGCGGTTGGTGTCGTTTCACGATCCGGCAGGTCACCCCTGCGAGTTGTACTATGGCCCCAAGATGGCCGATGTGCCCTTCGCGTCCGAAGTCGTGAGCTCTGGCTTCGTGGCCGATGAACAGGGCCTTGGGCACGTTGTCGTGACCGCCGCCGACTGCGCTGAACACCAGGCCTTCTACGAGCGCATCCTTGGCCTGCGATTGAGTGACTACATTCGTTGCGAGTACTTCGGGCACAAGATCGACGTCACGTTCATGCACGCCAACGCACGGCATCATTCATTCGCGTTCGCGAAGGGCGATCACAAGCGTATTTTGCACTTCATGATCGAGGCCAAGGCGATGAACGAAGTCGGCTATTGCTACGATCGGCTGCTTTTTTCGGGCGGGATGGTGCACCAAACCCTGGGTCGGCACCCCAACGACAAGATGTTCTCCTTCTACGGCTACACGCCATCCGGTTTCTTTTTCGAATTTGGCTATGGCGGGGTCGAGGTCGATGATGCGACGTGGGAGACCACGACCCACGGCAAGGTGAGTGAATGGGGCCATCACCCTCCGCAACTCCTCACAAAGGCATATAAGAAGGCCAGACAGGCGCGCGAGAAAGAGGGCTGATGGCGGCGTCCGGGCGGCGGCCCCTCCGCGTGATTCAGTGGGGCACCGGAAACGTGGGTCGGCGTGCGCTTCGAGGGATCATCGCCCATCCGGGGCTCGAACTCGTCGGTGTCCATGCGCATGGCGCAGCCAAGGTTGGGTGCGATGCTGCCGACCTTTGCGGGCTCGGTTCGCCGACTGGGATTGTCGCCACAGACGACGTCGACCAGCTGCTCGCCCTCGACGCAGACTGCGTTTGCTACATGGCGATCGGCGAGACGCGAGTCTACGATGCGCTCGACGATTGGTTGCGAATCGTTCGCTCTGGCAAGAACGTCGCCAACACGGCGGTGGTGTCCATGGTCTACCCGCCGTTTGCGAGCCGGAAGCTTACTGGCCCACTGCGCGCGGCCTGCGAAGACAACGGCGTCAGCTTCTACACCTCCGGCTTTGACCCAGGCTTCACGGGCGACCTCATACCGCTCATTCTCGCGGCCGGTTCCGAGCGGGTCGACAGCGTGCGCGTGGCGGAGGTTATGGACTACTCGACCTACGCAGATCCAAACTTCACGGGCGAGTTCTTTGGCTTCGGCAAGCCGCTCGATTTCAAGGCGCCGATGTTCTATCCGGGCGCGATCAAAGCTGGCTGGGGGAGCGTCATCGAGCTCGTGGCCGATGCGCTCGGTTTCGAGCTCGACGAAATCGTCGAGGAAAGTGAACGTATCCCTGCCCACGAGGCGTTCGACACCGACATGGGGCGCGTGGAGCGGGGAACCTGCGCCGCAGTACGTTTTGAGGTTCGAGGCGTCAGCGACGGTCGTGTGGTGGTCATCTCGTCCCACACGCAGCGACTTCGCACCGATGTTGCGCCGGACTGGGAGCGTCTTGCAGGAGACAAATCGGGGTACCGAATCGAGGTCCGAGGTTCGCCCGACTTCAACTGCGAGATCGATCTCAAAGGTGACGACGGCGATCACAACACGGGGATCGTGACCGGAACCGCCATGCGGGTAGTCAATGCGATCCCTACGGTTTGCGCCGCTGCCCCTGGGGTTCTCTCGATTCGGGACTTGCCGCTCTACACGGCGCGGGTCGGCGTGAGCCGTACGCCCGGTTAGTTCTTCCGGACCGCGGCCTCGACCGCGTCCAGGAGGCTCTGACTGTAGACGCGACCCGCGAGGTTGTTGCGCGCCTTTTTAGCGATGGCGTCCCACTCCGCCTGAGAGCTCGACATGTCGACTTCGACCATGCCGCGCGCGACCATCGAGTTGTAGGCGCGCCCGTCATCGCGGCGGGTAAGCGCGTCGTTGGCCTTGGCGGCACGCATGCTCGTCGAGAGCAGTGCTTGCTGGTCGGCCTCTGTGAGCTCGTCAAACTTCTCCTGCTTGATGATCGCACCCCCGAGGATGATCCCGAAGTTGGTGTCGGCCACATACTTGAGCCGCGTGTACCACTGGAGTGCGACGGCCGCGATCGCACTCGCCGGGACGGTGTCGACCATCCGAGTCTGCAGCCCTGGGTAGACTTCCGGAAGGCCGAGCCGGACGGGGTTCGCGCCAATCGCTTGGACGTACTCGGCGAACACGGGGTCGTCTTTCCAAGCCCACGGTCGCCGGGACTTGAGATCCGAAGGCTTTTCAAAGCTTGTCGTTGAGAAGATCCGGTTCTTCCCGGCATCGCCCCAATTCAGATGCACGAAGCCGTTGTCTTTGAAGAGTTGTTTGAGGCGGGCGTCGAGCGCGCCTCGAGCGCGATCGAGTTCCTCGTACTCAGTGATCAGCCCGGGAGCAGTCAACACGAGCACCGGTCGCGCGACCATTCCAAGCCCTGTCGTAGACACTCCTGCGGCGTCCATCTGACCTGCGCGTACCTTGCGAATGAAGTCGCGTTCGTCGCCTTGGCTTCCTCCGGAGTAGAAGCGCAGTTCCACTCGGTTGTCGGTTTCCTTCTTCAGGCTTCGGTTCCAGGCTTTCATGACCTTCATGAAGGCGGATCCGGCAGGGGCCAGCGAGGCGAAACGGATGACGATCGGGGATGACGCATGTGCTGGAGCGCTCGTCATGGTCCCCGGGATCAGCAGTGCGCTGAGTGCGATCAGCGCGACGAACAATCGTTTGGTAACGGTCATGGTGCTCGATGACCAAGATGAACGATCGCAGGTACGCCGTCCATGCGACCTCACCGGTGTCCGCCATGCTAGGGTCTGCTACCCATGAGCCCGGAGGAACGTGTGAAGCAAACTTGGTGGTTGGCGAGCGCCTTGTGTCTCGCCGTGGTTGCGGGGTGCGGAGACAGTAACGGTGATGGGGAGACGCCTGGCCTAGGTGGCTCGGGTGGGGCGGCGAACACGCCGATCGAGGTGACCGCCGACTCGTTCGATTGCATCCTGGACGGCGAGAAGGTCCGAAAGTTCTTCGTCAAGAACCTCGCCGGTGACCTGGCGGGTTCGCTCGCGGTCGCCAACGGCGAGGCGGACCTGCCATACCCACCGGGCACACTGCTTCAGCTCGTGCCTCAAGAGGCCATGGTGAAACGCGAAGAGGGCTTCTCACCCGAGACCCGGGACTGGGAGTTCTTCTTTCTCGAGGTCGCCGCAGAGGGGACGACCATCGCCACCCGCGGTGCAGCCGAAGCGGAGAACTCCTTCGGCCTCAATTGCTTCGAATGCCACTCCGCCGCGCCCGAAAACGACTTCGTGTGCGAGACGGGAAACGGGTGCGATCCACTCACGCTCAGCGACATGCTGATCGAGGCTGCCCAACTCGGCGATCCGCGTTGCCTCTGAGCATCAACCACGCGCCGCGCGCATGAACTTTGCGGCGCGGTAGCCGACCAGCATGCTAGGCGCGTTGAGTGCGGATACAGGGGTCCAGGGAATCACCGACGCATCGGCCACCCGGACGCCGGAGACACCCCTTAGCCGGAGTTCCGGGTCGACCGCGCTTGATGTGTGTTCGCCCATGCCGCACGAACCCGCAAAGTGATAGGTCGTGATCGTGTTCTTGCGGACGTACCGCGCGACGGCCGCATCCGTCGTGACCCGTCGGCCGGGCATCAGCTCGGTGGCTCCCCATGCCCCGAGGTCGTCGGTTCGGCCGATCCGCTGAGCCAGCCGCACGCCCGCAATCATCGTTTCCATATCTTCCGGATCCGAATAGTAGCCCGGGTCGATCAGAGCCTGTTGGCGCACGTCTTTCGATTGGAGTCGAAGCGAGCCACGGCTCTTGGGTTTGCCGAGGATGATGATGATCCCGAACATGTGGTCGGTGAAGCGTTGGAGTGCTTGAACACGGAACGCGGCCCCGATTAGCGTCCTCACCGCCGCCCGTGATCGCGGCCCGTACAGACGATGAGGGACCAGCTTCGGAGGCACCATGCGCTGCATCATCTGCTTCATGGCGGACGGCGCCGGCCAGTACACGTAGCAAGTATCGCTCTGGCCGGGCGGAAGCGCCGAAGCTTCGTTGGTTCGGAAGAAGCTGTAGAGTTGAGGATAGAAGCAGTCGATGTCTCGCGTCGTTCGAAAGAAGACGGGGACGTTCGGGTGGTCATGCAGTCCGCTGCCGATCGCCACGCGGTCGGCCACCACAGGCACCCCAACTTGCCGAAGGTGCTCGGCAGGTCCGACCCCAGAGAGCAGGAGGAGCTTGGGCGTCTCGAGCGCTCCTGCGCAAAGAACGACCTCGCGGTTGACCGAAGCGCGTCGGAGCGCGCCCTCGTGCGCGTACTCCACCGCTTCGGCCCTCCTGTTCGCGTCAAAGGCGACCCGGTGGACGCACGCTTCCGCGACGATGGTCAAGTTGGCGGGGACCCCGGACTCTTTGAGAAACGCGACGTAGGAGCTTCGCCGCGCGTCTCCCTCGTACGACATCCACTCGTAGCCAATCGCGTTGCTCATGTTGCCATCGTTGAGGTCCTCGTCGCGACGAAAACCGTGGCGTTCCGCGGCGGCCACGCAGGCCTCGGTCCAGTTAGTTGGGGGACGCCGGTGTGGGCGGATGACGCGTTCGATTGCCTCGAAGTCGGGAGTCACGTCATCCCAGTGCCACCCCGAAGGCCACTCCGCGTAGTCATGGCGCGAGCCTCGCGTGTACACCATCCCGTTGACCGAGCCGCTTCCTCCAACGACGGTGCCGGTTCCGGCGAACACCCGCTGCCGGGCCGAGTGCACTTGGGGCACGCTGAAACGTTCGCCCATCACGGCATCGTTGACGAACGCATCTTTGTAGCCGCTCGCCGCGAGGGTTTCTGGGTGCGCTTCGGCCGCTGGCCCCGCCTCGAGCATCAGCACGCGAACCGCCGGATCCTTGGCGAGCTCCGAGGCCACAATACATCCCGCCGATCCGCCGCCGACGACGACGTAGTCGTATCGCTCGGTCATGGTCTGCGCGCGAGCAGCCTAACCAAGCCGCGCCACTTTTTTGCCCACCCGCGCGCGTAGATCAGCTCGATCACACCGCTGAACCGAGAGTAGAGAGAGGGGGCGACCGGGAACATCTTGCTCGGTTGATGCATCGGAAACCGATCATCCACGACGGCCTTGATGTTGCACATCGACCGCAGGCCGTCGCGACCGTTCATTCGCCCGAAGCCCGAAGCCTTCACACCCCCGAACGTCAGGTCCTGCGCCATGTAGGTCACGCCTGCGAACTCGTTGACGGCGCTCATCCCGGCCTCGAGTCGTGCTGCAATCGCCCGCGCGCGGTCATGGTCTTTCGAGAACACCGAGGAAGAGAGTCCGTAGCTGACCCCGTTCGCGACCTCGACGGCCTCGTCGTCGTCGTGCACACGCATCAAGAGCATGACGGGCCCGAAGACCTCTTCTTTGGCGATGTCCATGTCTGGCGTCACGTCCGCAAGGATGGTCGGTTCGAAGTAGTCCCCTTGGTCCGCGAGGGTGCGCTGACCCCCTGCCACCAAACGTGCGCCCTGTGCGACGGCCCCCTGAACGGCGCGGTCGATGACGTCTAGCTGGAGCGGTGTGATGATCGCACCGACGTCGACGAGGCTTTCGCGGCTGTTTCCCTGGCGGAAGTCGCGCACGAGCTCGGCCGCACGCGCCTCGAACGCCTCGTACACCTCGTCGTAGACGAGAAGACGTTCCGAGGCGACGCAGTTCTGGCCGCAATTGACGTAGCATCCAGCGAGCGCAGAATGCACGGCTTGCTCAAGGTCGGCATCGTCGCAGACGATGAACGGATCCTTGCCGCCGAGCTCCATGACCACCGGTGTCATCCGAGCAGCACTCGCTTCGACGACCTTGCGCCCGTTCGTGACCGAGCCGATGAACAAGATCGTATCGACCGCGGACCGGGCAAGCGCTGCCCCGGTGTCGCCGTATCCCTGGACGACCTGGATCAAGTTCGGATCATGTCCTGCTTGCTCGATCACGCGCCGAAAGGCGTCGACGAACTTCGCGCTCGACCAGGCCACCCACTCGGATGGCTTGATGACGATTGCGTTGCCTGCCATCAGGGCGGGCGGGATCGGATTGACGATGTTCTGGAACGGGTAGTTCCACGGAATGATCGAACCGACGACGCCGAGTGGATGAAACTCGAGGCGGGCTCGTTTGTGGAGCAGTAGACCGGACGACACCTGCTCGGGCCGAAGGTGCTTCTCGCCGTGGTTGATCGTCCAGCGGAGCTTCTCGCAAGTGGTCCAGATCTCGCCGACCAACGCGTTCTCGCGAGTCTTGCCCGAGTCGCGTTGGATCGCGAGGCAGATCTCGTCTTTGTGCTCAACGATGTACGCGAGCAGCTTCTCGAGGACGACACGCCGCTCGTCGAACGTCGTTTTTCGCCAGGCCTGCTGGGCCACTTTGGCCCGCGCAACAGCCGCATCCACGTCGGCGGGCGAATCGACGCGGATCCGACCGAGAGGTTGTCGGGTCGCAGGGTCGGCACACGGGATCTCCGCGGTCGACGCGTCAGACACGATCGGGGCATCGATCGAAACCGGAACAGTCATTCTGATTTTCGCGCTTAGCATTCCGGCTGAATCGCGTCAACGAAGCCCGCGGTGTTCGCCCGAATCCTTCGGGATCGAAGGGAGCGTCAGCGCTTCCTAGTCTGCGCGCGGCACTTGGTGAGCCTCGCAGTATTGGGAGAAGCGGGCACGAATGTGATCGCGCTCGAGGCCAAAGTCCTCGAGCGCGTAGGTGTGACTTCCATGCTTGGCCCGCGGGTTCGCGGTGACGAAGCGACGCATCTGATGCTGGGCCTCGTCGGTCCAAGGAAGATCGAGTTCCTGGTAGATCCGCGCCATCGTGGCGACTGGGTCGGCGACGACCTCCTCGAACTGCACATCGACGAACTGCGATGCCTTGTCTTGGTGGGCGGCGCGAACCTCGAGCGCGCGATCGAGCGCGCGACCCCACCACGCCAGCTGCTCTACACCCACCTCACGCGGATCGACACGGTCTGTGACGATTCCCCGAACCGTGTAGACCAAGCTCGCGAGTGACGGGATCGTCTTCACTGGATCGCGGTGCGTGAACACGATGCGCGCGTCGGGATACTGAGCAAGTAGGGTGTCGAGCGTTGCAAGGTGGACCGGGCTCTTGAGCACCCACCGATCTTTCATGCACTTGCTCTGGAGGTGCTCCAGAAAGTGCCGATGGTACCGATACGACGGAGCCGCATCCTGCTGGTCGACCCAATCCTGGTAGCTCGGAATGTTGAACGTGATGCTCGCTTGGGGGCTCAAGAGGCTGTGGGCCAAGATCGGCATGCACTCCTGAGGGAGCTCCGCGCCGACCTCATGGATCGACGCGAGGTTCGGAGCCATCTTGTCCATCTGCGCGAAGTACTTCCGTGCCTGATCGATCCGGGGATCGTCGTAGAAGTCGTCCGGCGCAGGAGGAGGGTTCGGAAACTGCGTCTCCCAGCCAAGCGGGGTTCGGTTGGCCGGATCGGCGCCAAACAGGTTGAAGAGGATCGTCGTGCCTGTCCTCGGGAGGCCGACGATGAAGACCGGCTTCACGATCGGGACTTCCGCGATCTCCGGGTGTTCGGCTCGATAGCGGTAGAGCCCGAAGCGGCTTTCGAGCGCCATGGTAAGCGACTGTCGGCATGCGATGCGACCGATCCAGCTCAGATCGGCCTCTCGTTCCACCGCGTCGAGCAGAACGGGCAATGCGGTAAGGAATCCCTCATCGCCCACGTGCTCGGATCTGGCTTTGCGCTTTGCGGCGTGCACGATGCGTTCCGCATCAAGCGCCGGCCAGTTCGGGGCCACCGCGCCTCCGACCCGATTGATCATTCGGATGACGCGAGTCCGATGTGGGGGTGGAGCGGGCACGGAAAACCAAGGTGGCCGCAGGGTGTCCTGACGGGTTGCGTCGGGTAGCACGCTCCGCCATAGCCGGCAAAACCGAGGGCGACGATGAGTGGCGACGAAGAATCCTCAAAGGTAGCGATTGTGACCGGCGCATCGTCCGGGATTGGCGAGGCCACGGCCAAGTCCCTGGCGGGGGCGGGGTACACGGTCGTTCTCGCCGCACGGCGAGAAGCGCTTCTTGACGAGGTTGCCAGCACGATTCGACAAGCGGGCGGCACTGCGCTCACGGTGCCGACCGACCTCAGTGACGAGGCGCAAACATCGGCGCTCGTCCGGGCGGCTCTCGACGCATTCGGTCGGGTCGACGTGCTGGTCAACAACGCGGGCTACGGTCCGCCATTCGCGCTCGAACAGATGAGCCGAGATCAGCTCCGACATGTCTTCGAAGTGAACTTGCTATCGGGGATGCAACTGATCGCAGAGCTGACCCCGGTCATGCGGGACCAGGGCGGCGGTCGGATCATCAACATCGGGTCCCTCTTTCGCTACATGGGGGTTCCTTTGGCAGCGTCGTATGCGGCGACCAAGGGCGGCATGGATGCCCTGACCCAGAGCATGCGCCTCGAGCTTTCCCCGTGGAACATCAGGTTCAGCATGATCATCCCGGGCTTCGTTGACACACCGACGTTCGAGACCGCGCGGGCGGCTGGCGCACATCTTCGGGACGATCCGGAAAACCCATACCGCCAGCTGATGAACGATCTTGACGCGTTCGCCGAACAACAGCTCGAGAGTGCCATCACACCCGACGAGGTGGCGACCGCCGTCGTCAAGGCGGTCAAAGCGACCAACCCGAAGAACCGCTACTTCGTGCCCGCCGGAACCAAGAACGCCGTGCGGATGTTCGGCATGATGCCCGAGAAGCTTGCGGACCGAATTTTGCTCAAGATGTACAAGTGGGGGCCTTGGCGTGGCTAGCCCGAACAAGCGTGTCCTCATCACGGGCGCGGCTACTGGAATCGGCGCTGCGATCGCGCAACGCTGCGCCGCTCAAGGCTATCAAGTTCTTGCCGCGGACATCGATGCCGACGGGTTGGCGAGCCTCAAAGCGCAGACTCCGGGTATCGAGGTGACCGTGCTCGACGTCGCTGACCTGAGCGCCTGGGACCGTGTCGTCCGGGAAGCCGAGACACACGGCGGCCCGATCGATGTCCTGATCAACAACGCGGGCGTGTGCTCGCCAGGCCGATGCGATCAAGTCTCCGCACGGGACGACCGGCTCACGGTCGAAGTTAACCTGATGGGTGTCATGCACGGTGTCCGAGCGCTTCTCCCTCGCTTCGTCGACCGTGGACGCGGCCACGTCATCAACGTGGCCAGCATGGCGGCGTTCGCCCCGGCCCCCGACCTTGCGGCGTACTGCGCCACGAAGCACGCCGTTCGTGCGTACACCCACAGTTGCGCCCTCGATCACCGTCACACCGGCATCCACTGGACCCTGGCCTGCCCGAGCGCGGTCGAGACTCCGATGCTGCAGAGGATGCGCGAGCAACGCGCCGGCTTGGTCGTGTTCGCAGAGAAGCCGATGCCGCCAGAGCGGTTCGCGCAAGAGGTCGTCGCTGCGATCGCCGAGCCGAAGCGGGAGCTGCTGGTCCCTGCGATCCGAGGAAAGCTGATTCGTCTTCTCGGACTCTTCCCGGGGCTGGTCGCCCGCGGGATCGATGACGCGGAGAAGCGCGGGCTCGCGGCCCTCGATCGAGACACGCCGAGGTCGGGGTGAGCTCGATCTAGGCGCGATCCCGATCGGGGATGTCGTCGATCTTGATGACCGAGAGATTCGCGTCCATATCGACTTCGGCGAGGAGGGTACGCAGGACCACCTGGCCACGTCGGCGGCCGTCGGTATCGAGCCAGTTCTTGACACCGGGGTCTTGTCGTGAGGCGTAGATCCGAAATGAGCCGTCGGAGTCGTACGTGACCTGGCGGTCGTTGAGTGAGACCACGTGGTGCCGGTAGTCCCCCGACTGCAAGAAGTGGCTGAGCAACTGGCAAGACCAGTACCTGCAGGGGATTCGCTTGCCTTCGATCTTGATCGCCTCGTCATCGGCGAGCTTGTAGGAAGCACCAATGTAGCCGATTCCGGGCCCGGGAAGGTTGTTTGCGACGACCTTCGGGTCGACCATGTCGACAATCTCGTCCGGGCTCCGTTCGTCGTGCCGTTCTTCATCGACGATGAGACGGCCTTGTTCATCGATGCGGGTGGGCGTTGATCCGTCCGTCTCGTAGGCGATCATGTTGAGCGCGACGTACGCGGAGATGCCAAGTGCCGCATCGAGCGTGTCGTTCATGAACTCGATTACACGGTCGAGCCCAGCTGCCAGGTCCGAAGGTTTGTATGGGCTGGGCGGGTCGACTTCATCGAGACACCGAATCGTCATGACCGCCTCGCGGTACGCGCCTCGCTCGACTTCCAGCACGGACTCCGGAAAGTACTGCCGTGTCAGTACGAAGGGGTTGTGGCCTTCGAGCGCAAGCCAGTTCTGTGCGTTCGGCGGGCGCTCGCCGCTGATGTGAATCGTCGCGACCCCGTCCTCAAAGACGATGTCGTCGTCGATCAAGAAGCTGGTCATCTCGCGCATGCCTTCGTCGTCGCTCGAGTACACCACGACCGAGAAGAAGATGTCGTCGCCTCGTTTGATTTCGCACTCGTAGGAGCTGTGGGGATCGAGCTTCGCCTCGTGATAGAGCGTGTCGACTCCATCTGCGATGAAGCTCCGCGTCGGAGTAAACATCCGCGTTAGCCGCGGGTGCATTCGGTCCGCCTCCATCTCGAGTTCCTGCGCGGCCGACAGCAAACCCATCAGGTATCGAAAGCCCTCGGCGCGCTCTCTTTTGCCCCGCGCCCCGGTCGGCCCCACGATCTTGGTCGAAAGGGCGCCGAGGAGTTCGGTGAACCTCGACCAACTGTCGACGCTGTAGTGCTGCTCTTCGGTCACAGGTGCCCTGCTTCTCTCATCCAACGCACGGTATCGGTCATCGACTCCTCCAAGCCCCGGAATCGTACACCGAGTCGCTCGAAATCCGCCGAGTTGTCGATCGGCGTCCATTGCGTGACGTAGCTTGCCGACTCGAGTGAGAGGGGCAGCTCAATCGGCACCATGCGGCGAACCTGATCGGCGACTCGACCGGCGACACGAAAGGCCCATGCGGGCACGCGGTACGCAGGTGGTTTTTCGCCGGTGGCCCGTTCCAAGACGCCGGCCAGCTCCGACCAGGTCACGAAGTTCCCCGCGGCGATGTAGCGCCTCGCGTCGGGTTCGTCTTCGACCATCCGGCAGAGGGCGAGACCGAGATCGCGCACATCGACGTACTGGATTCCGGTCGAGGTCATCGGCAGGAACACCCGCGCGAAGATCTGGACCGACCGCATCGAATCGGTGAGGCCGGGGTCGTCAGGGCCGATGATCGCTCCCGGATATAGGATCTGCACAGGTCGCCCATCGGCCTGAAGGCCCCGCACGTAGAGGTCTGCCTCGATCTTCGATTGGCTGTACGCGAGCTTCGAATCGACGAGCTCCGATCTTTCAGTGATGCGGGTTCCGTCGCGGCGGAACAGGCTTGCAACGGACGATACGTGAACGATACGATCGATTCCGAGATCGAGAGCCGTCCCGATGACATGTCGCGCGCCACGCACGTTGGTCTCGATCAGGATCTCCGGCGTATTGCCCGCGTCCAACGCGACGGTCGCTGCGCAGTGGACCACGGCGTCGCACCCGCGGAGCGCCTCGCCCACTGTTTCCGCATCACCGATGTCGCCCTGGGCGACTTCCAACGCGCTCGGTTGGTCCCCGAACACCCTCGACGCCTTGTCGGGGCTTCGAGCGAAAGCGACGACCCGATGCCCCGCCTCGAGGATCGCGCGGACCGCGTGCGAGCCGAGAAAGCCGGTCGCGCCCGTGACCATCACCCGCAACGGCTTCGGAATTGACATTCTGGTTTTCCCTACTACCATTCCGAATCATCATGTCAACGGCCGAGAACGCCGAAAAACCTCGCAAAAGCTTGAAAGACAAGAAGCGCGGACTCTATCGGGACGCGGTCCTCGATGCAGCCGAGCGGGTGTTCGGACAGGTCGGATACGAGGCAACCAAGGTCCAGCGAATCGCTGCGGATGCCGGGATCTCGCTGACCACGCTCTACAGCGTGTTCGATTCGAAGTGGGAGATCTATCGCGCGGTCAACCGCCGGAGGCTCACCGAGGTCATGGCCCTCGCAAACGGCATCTTGTCTGAGGACGCCAAGTCGATCGAGATCCTGATCGAGGGGATGCGCATGCAGCTTGCCTTCTTCATGAAGCGCCGAGACTTCCTGCGCATGCAGCTCAAGGAAGTCACCGCGTGGTCGACGATCGAGCTTCTTCGAAGCCCCGAGCAAGTCGAAGCGTTGGGTGCTGGAATGGAGCTCTTCTCCGGCATGTTCCGTCGCTGCATCGATGACGGCTACCTCATCGACGACGACCCGGAGTTGATGTCACGCATTGCGATCGCCTCGCAGCAGGTCCGTTTGGCGATGTGGGTCGACCGCGGGTCCAAAGACGATCCAGAGCAAGTTGCAGACGCCGCGGTCCGCCACGTGCTGCGGAGCTACTGCAAGTCGGACCGCCTCGAGTCAGTCCTCGAACTGGCGGGTCTTTCATGACGGTCGAGTTCCACGAGCTGGTCGTCTCGAAGGTGATCGACGAAACGCCGGACTGCCGCTCGTTCGAGTTCGTCGTCCCTCCGCGCTTGCAAGATGCGTACGCCTATGCAGCGGGTCAGCATCTGACATTCGAGGTGCCCTGGGGCGATTTTCACGTCACTCGTTGCTACTCTTTGTCGAGTTGCCCCGATCTCGACGAGCCTCCGAGGATCGCGGTCAAACGAGTCGAGGGGGGGCGGGTCTCGAACTGGATGAACGACCACCTCGAAGTCGGCTCGACGGTGAAGGTGAGCGTGCCCGAGGGACGCTTCGTCCTCGATCCAGAGACCCGTCCGTCTGCGCCGCTATTTCTCTTTGCCGCAGGGAGTGGCATCACGCCAATCATCGCACTGCTGAAGAGCGCGCTCGTCACCACCGAGCGCCCCATCACATTGCTCTACGCCAACCGCGATCTCGGCTCGGCTATCTACGCAGAAGAACTCGCGCGTCTCGTCGAGGCCCATCCGCAACGGCTAGATGTTCGGTCTCACTACGACTCCGACGATGGCTACGTGTCTGCGAGGGCGATCACCGCGGTCCTGCACCAACCCGACATTGCCGAGTCCTACGTGTGCGGCCCCGAGCCCTTCATGGAGTTGGTCGAGCGCACACTCGCGCAAGCCGGCGTTCACGAGGAACTGGTGTACATCGAACGATTTATCTCGCCCGTGGATCCGGATCATGCACAGGGTTCCCCAAGCGAGGAGCGGGCCTTCGAGGCACCGGCGAAGTTCAGTTTGTGGCTGGGCGGGCGCTCTCGTTCGGTTCCCTACCAGCGCGGCAAAACCCTCCTCGAGTGTGCACAGGAGGCGGGGCTGAGCCCGGCACACTCCTGTGAGTCTGGGTTCTGTGGTTCGTGCATGGCCCACGTCAACACTGGCAAGGTCCACATGCGGACCCACGAGGCGCTTTCCGAGCGCGATATCGCGCGCGGGGTCGCACTCCTCTGTCAAAGTGTGCCGGCGAGCGCCGATGCCCTGGAACTCGACGCCGATTCCACGTCTTTTCGGACGGCCTCTGCCGTCAAGTCCTCGTACAGCCGGAGGGCCTCACAAGTTGCGGCGGCCGCGATCTTCGCGTTCATGGTGGCTGGCACGTTTGTGCTCAGGATGGTGCATTGAGGGAGTGAACCAATGAGTCTCGAAGCCAAAGTACTTGCAGTCGTTCTGATCAGCTATGCGTCCGCGGGCCTTGCCCAGCTCGTCCTCACATTGACCTACCGCTCGACGAAAGCGGAGAAGTATTTGATCAGCGACGACCCCCACCGCTCGGTCTCGGAGCGTGAGCTCAGGTGGCGGGTCGTGCTCAACACGACGGTCTCGGTGGTACTGATTTTCTCGGTCATGTTCGGACTCGGAAAGTACCTCTACTACGATCGCTCGATCCCGCTTTGGCGTTTCCTCCTCGAGGTCACCACGGTGATACTCATCTACGACTTCGGGTACTACTTCATGCATCGTTACCTGTTCCACGAATGGAAGATCCTCCGTGGGGTGCACGCTGTCCATCACGCCGCCCGCAACCCCCGCTACATCGATAGCCTCCTTCTTCACCCCGTAGAGACCATCATGGGGCTTTGCTTGTTCTTCGGGTCGGTCGCCCTCGTCGGAGGCGTTCACCTCTACACGCTGGGCGTTCTCTTCGCGGCCTACACCGGTCTCAACATCTTGAACCACGCGGGCGTCGACGCGCCACGGTTCCCCTTCAAGACGCTCGGAGTGCTGGCGGCAAAGCACGATCGGCACCACCACAGCATGATTTCTGGGAACTACGCATCGATCACGCCGCTTCCTGACATCATCTTCGGGACGGTGGAGTAGCGATGACCACCAGCTTGGTGACCGGTGCCTCCGGGTTCGTCGGCGCGGAGATCGTACGCCGTCTCAAAGCCCGAGGCGACCGAGTGATTGCGCTCGACGTCGCCGCAGAGTGCCCCGTCGAAGGCGTGGACTACTGCCGCGTCGACATCACCGACCGCGATGCGGTGGTGGAAGCGTGCCAAGGGGTCGACGCCATCATCCACAACGCCTCGATCGTCCACACCAAGAACAACAAGCAAGACGTGGTGTGGGCGGTGAACTTGGGCGGCACCGAGAACATGCTCGAAGCAGCCAGGCAACAGAGCGTGAGCCGGTTCGTGTACATCAGCTCGGGAAGCGTCGTGTACGAAGGGCACGACATTGAAAACGGAGACGAAAGCCTCCCTTACGCCTCGATCTCCCAAGCGCCGTACGCAGACAGCAAGATCGCGGCCGAGAAGGTCGTCCTCGCGGCCAATGGGCAAGGTGGCGTCGCGACCTGCGCACTTCGGCCCCATGTCGTGTTCGGACCGGGCGACCGTCGTTTCATGCCGGCCTTGTTGAAGCAAGGTAACTCGGGCCGCCTGCGGGTTCAGGTTGGGCGCGGCGTCTGGCTGTCCGACTACACCTACGTGAGTAATCTGATCGACGCGATCGTGCTCGCCGACGAGGCACTCGCGCGGCAAGGCGCCGACAGCGTCGCCGCGGGCGAAGCCTACTTCATCACGAACGGCGAACCGATGCCCTTCTGGGACTTCGTCCGCAAGGTCGCGGCCCGTCTCGGATTTCCGCCCATCAAGTACCGGGCGCCGAAGTCGTTGGTGTACGCGATCGCCGCCGTCAAGGAAGGAATCGACACGCTAAAAGGTGGGACGCTCAGTCAAGAAGATGGGCTGACGCGTTTTGCGATCCGCTACATGTGCACGCACCACTACTTCAGCATCGACAAGGCTCGACGCGATCTCGGCTACGACCCGGTGGTCTCGGTGGACGAGGGTATCGAGCGCACGTGCCAGCATCTCGAAGCGATCGGTGCCGTTTCCGCGCCGGCCAGGTCGCAGGTTTCGAACATGTGACTCAGAGCCAAAAGGTCGAGATTCGATCCCGACCGGTCGAGACAGCGACGCCAACGGAAGCGGTGAAGCCAACTTTACTTTTCGACAAGCAATGATCGGGTTTCGCGAGCCTTTACGTCGCGTGCAGGTCGCAAGAACCGTGGTATCCCGAGCGCCGAGTGGAAGCTGGAACGTCGCTAGAAGGGATTCGGCGCTCGACTTACCCGCCCCCGTATCCCGAGGGCTGGTACGTGATCGCACGCTCATCCGAACTCGGTACGCGACCGAAGCTCGTTCAAGCCGTCGGCCAAACGTGGGCGGTGTTTCGAGACGACCAAGGAACACCGCGAGTCGTCGACGCGTTCTGCCCCCATCTCGGTGCGAACCTCGCAGACGGATGTGTCCGCGACGGCCACCTCGAGTGCCCGTTCCATGGCTGGCGTGTCCGAGGAGACGGCTACGTCGTCGGAAGGCCAGGGCCCGCCGAGCTCGATGATCGATACCGAACCCGGTCGTGGGCGACCGACGAGCTCCACGGTTGGGTTGTCGCCTACCACCGAAGCGACGCCAAGGAACCTGGACCCGCGCCAGAGCCGCCGTATCGGTTGCAACGCGTCGCGGGGATCGACGCGGGCGACCTGCTCTACCGTGGGGAGCACGACGCAGGTCGCGTTCGGATGCACCTGATCGAGTTCGCTGAGAACAGCGTCGACTTCCAGCACTTCTCGTCGATTCACGGTGCGCTCCGCATTCCGTGGACCGAGATTCCGATCCCGGGCATGCGCATTCATCACGAAGCGACGTGGCAACGCGACGACGAGGAAGAGCACGTGTCGTGGTTCGGAAACGATGCCATCCTCCAGTTTCGCGGGAAGCCGATCAAAGACTCCGGTGCCCGCGCCATGGTTCGCTTTGACGGCCCAGGCAGCGTGGTCCGTTTTACATTCACCCTAGACCGCGGCGGCGGGCAGGTCGTCATGTTCCAGAGCCACACGCCGGTCGCGCCCCTCGAGCAGCAAGTTCGTTTTCGTTGGTTCAGTTCGAAGAAGGTCCCGAAGCCGCTTGCCTCTTTCGTCGTGGGCAACTGGATTTCACAGTGGCGGCAGGACATCGGGATCTGGGAGCGCAAGATCTACCGCGCGCAGCCGCAACTCGGGCGCGGCGACGGGCCGATCCATCAACTGCGTCGTTGGTACTCCCAGTTCTACCCCGAGACCTGAGCTCAGGTCCCCGACGTGACCTTGGGAATCTTGTTGTTGGCGTCGGTGAACAATCGCTGAGGCCAACGCGTCGTCGAGTCGTTTAGCGCGTAGCCATAGCCCGCCCAGCCATGCGTGTGGCTGCGCGTGAACTCGCTCGGGCTCATGCCCATCGCCTGAAGGACGTTCGATAGCCACTGCGCATAAAGGATTCCAGGCCGACGCTGGTCATGGAGCGCGGCGTTCTCTCGGCTCGAGCCAGGCATCAGCCCACCCGATCGGTTGCGCAGGTCGAAGTAGTGACCCGTGTTGAAGTAACCATTGACACTGCCGGCCGTGATGACCGGGATGCCGTCCGAGTCGTGGGTGCTCGGCCCAGACTCTTGTGCCCACATCACGAGACCCTGCTCGAGCAGAGACGAGCCGTCGCCGGCGTCGATCTCGTCGATCCGGCCGATCAAGTCGACGAAGGTGTCGCGGAAGAAGTTGGCGTTGGCTGTCGTGATGATGTCCTGTGGATGCTCTGGGAGGTTGCCTTCCTGAGCCCACTTCTCTCTTGAGAACGCGGCGCGGTGGGCCACGGGTTCGTGCCACTGATCGCCCCCCGCGTAGCTCGGGCTATGGTGGAACGTGTTGTTCGCGCGGACGGTGGCGATTCGGCAGGCGCCGCAGGAGATCGCAGCCGCGAAAACGGCGTTGTAGTCTTCATGCCACCTCCTGAGATCCGAGTAGTCGGGGGACCACATGCTGCTGGTCGTGTTTCCTCGGTTGGCGGCATTCGGGTCGCATGCAGCGCCTCCTCCCAGCGCCTTGGTGGTCGTGTCCGATGTGTCGAAGCGCCGTGCGAGATCCGATACCATGTCCATGTGATCGGTCAGGCGGGCCTTGTCGTTGGCGCTTAGGCGACGAGCATCGCCAAACGCACCGTTGACCAGTCCGTTGTAGTGCTCGACGACACGGTTGAGTACGTGTGTGCGTGTCTCGCCCGGTGGCATCGGCGCGGGCGGCTGCGGTGCCGGGGCGGGGGGTGGCGGCTCCGGTGAAGGCGGCGGCGGCATCGGTGCTGGCGGTGGCGGCTGTGGCGCGGGTGGCGGTGGTTGCGGCGTGGGCGGCGGTGGCATCGGCGCAGGTGGCGGTGGCTGTGGCGCGGGCGGCGGTGGCATCGGCGCGGGTGGCGGCGGCTGTGGCGCAGGCGGCGGCGGCTGTGGCGCGGGCGGTGGTGGCTGCGGCGAAGGCGGTGGCTGCACGGGCGGATCATAGGGAGAGACGTTCGAAAGCAGCGTCCGAAAGAGCGCGTCGGGACTCGTCGCTGGCGACATCGCCTGCACCCCTGCGGAGCGTTCGATCCAGGAAAGCCCCTGCCCAACGTGCATCGACTTCAGGTAGTACGGGTCGCCAGAGCCGTAGAAGCCCGCCCAGTTGGCGAGCACCTGGTCGATCGTCGGTACGTACAGCGACGCGATATCGGGCCCTTGGTCTCGGCGCTCGTAGTTCCCAAGCACGTGTGCGGTGCTGTGGCCCACGTAGAACGGGACATCGAGTCCACGAATGACCATGAGCTTGTCGATGAGGCTTTGCGGAAGATCGCCCGACGCTCCCGTGAGCACAGACGACATGCGCACCTGGCTCCCCGACGTCGTGCGAACCAGGCGTCCGTATCGCATCGTGTGGCCGCTGTAGAGACTGTGCGAACGATTGAGGACTGAGTCTCCCGGGTACATGTGCTCGGGCCATACGCCACCGTGCTCCGTTAGGTAGGCGACGAAGAATTTCGGGTCGGGAGCCTGCGCCTTGGCGGTTCGAGGTGCGAGCGAGTGCAGGAAAGGAATCGAAAGGACTGCGCCTCCCGTCCCAAGGAGGAAATGGCGGCGGCCCAGTTGTCGTACGGGCATTAGGACTCGTCTCCTCTCAGACGCTGACGGAACGCGGGGAGGAACGCGATCTCTTTGAAGAACTCGGCGAGCGTTGCTCCGTTGACGATCTCGTCGCTCAAGGCGTCGATCGTCCCGGCATCGCCCCCGTAGGCCGGGTCTGCTTCGAGGCCTAGCGCGAAGCGCACGTAGTGTGTGGCAAAGCAGCGCTGGAGTTTGCCGCTATCGAGAAGTTCGTCGACAAGCTCGGTAGGCCCCGTCACCATCGTTCCGTCCGATGCGCCATCGATGAGGGGGGTGGCCTCGAGGTCGAGCGTCGTCATTGTGACGGTTCCCTCGGTATCGATGATCATCTCGTCGTCTCGGTGACGGCCCAAGGCGTCGAACCCTTCGAGCGGAAAGCCGAGCCCATTGATGAACATGTGGCATCCGTTGCAGCTCCCCGGGCTCGTCAACGCTTCGGTTCGCGCCCGCGTGGTCATCGTCGCCGTCACGGCGTCGGGGGCGCCATTCACGTCGGCTGGAGGATCGCCGAGGTCGTCGCAGAGGAAGTTCTCGCGGATCCGGACACCCCTCAAGATCGGATGGGTGTACACGGTTGCTGCGGAGAGCAGGGCGCCGCGCCCGAGGACGCCGACGCGGTCCAGCGTCGGAAATTCGGCAGGCGGGGACACGCCGTCCCAGACCGGGACCTCGTAGATCGAGGCCAAATCTTCGGTGCGCGCGAAGGATACGTTGCTCGTGAAGAGGTCGTCGAAGTCGCCGTTCGCTCGGTAGAACTCACCCATGTCGATGGCCTCCGTGATCATGTTGTCGCGGAGCTCTGGCGACACATCGGCGCCTTCGATGAATGCCATCTTCTGCGGGTCGAGGGCCGCCACCCCCCCGTAGGGATCCCCTGTGTCGTACAGCACGAGCCATTCGTAGAAGAACCGCTGGAACGTCGCATCCGTGCGGCGATCGGCGTACACACGCTCGACCTGGGCGCGGTATCCGGGCTCGGTCAGAAGCGACCCGTCTTCGGCAGCGTCGAACAACTCTTCGTCAGGCATCGAGCCCCAGAAGTGGAACGAAAGCCTCGAGGCGAGCTCGTAGGGATCGAGCTCGTAGAGGCCGTTGTCAATCTCGGGGCCGCGATCGCGGATGAAGTAGAGGAAGTTCGGGGACACGAGCATCGCAACGAGCAGATCGTCGATCGCCTGTGGGGTCGCCTCGTAGTTGCGACCCCCGTCGGCGAACACCGTGTCGAGAAAGAAGCTCCGTTCGTCATCGCTCAATGGTCGCCGCTGGGTCCACTGACCGAAGGTATCGATGAACTCACCGACGCATTCGGTGTGGTCGCCGCCTGATGGCTCATCGATACACGGCCCGAAGAGCGCAACGCGCAAGAGCTCATCGCCCGACACGGCGTCGCCGATCGCGGACGCGATGTCGAAGTAGCCGCGAACGTGCAGCTCGCTCACGTTTTGTGACATGCGGCTGAACGTCGACCCGACGAGCTCGCCGAAGTCGAGCTCTGCCGGATCGTCTGGGATGATTCCATAGGTCGGGTCGATCGCGTCCAGCAACGGCTGCGCGTCCCCGCCGAGAAAGTGCACCAGCAGATCGTGAACTGTCCGCTGGTGCTGCTGCTTGGTCATTCGCAGCATCGTGGTTTCGCTCGGGAAGCTGGCGCCCTGCTCGGACGGCCGGTTCGTTCCCGTTGGCTCCCCCTCAGGAGCACCGCCAACCACGTTCGAGCCTCCGATCACGCCCTCACACGCGACCAAAAGCAGACCTAGGACCCCTATCCAATGCCCTCGAAACAACTCCTACCCCTTAGGGTCGGTATTGCTCCTTAAAGGTGTGTCTGTCTAGCCTAAGGGACAGTTGATTACAACTTTATTCATCTATTGGGGTTATCTCAATCTGCACTAGGCAAGCGGTGGAATTGCACGGAAAATGGTGTCCGAAGCCCAAACGGGGCGATAACGGGCACGCTTGCCGGCTTGCCGGCACCTGATACAAGCTCGCCGATCGTGCGCTGCGGTCGCGGGGGGACGTCCGAGTGACCAAAGAGATCCTCATCATCCTAATCACGTCTGGTTCGCTGGCGTTGCTCGGAGTTCTGGAGTTCTTGCTTCATCGGCGGCGTTTGCGCCGCATTCCGATTCGGATTCACGTCAACGGGACGCGCGGCAAGACCAGCGTAACTAGGTTGATCGCGGCGGGGCTGCGTGAAGCCGGGGTACGAACCGTCGCCAAAACCACGGGCACCGTCCCGCGGTTCATCCTTCCAAACGGTCGCGAGGTTCCGGTCTATCGTCCTGGTGGCGCGAACATCATCGAACAGAAGCAGTCGGTGACGATGGCCGCGGCGCAGCGCGCCGAGGCCCTCATCGTCGAGTGCATGGCGCTCCAGCCCCAGTTGCAGTGGCTCTCGGAAGCGAAGCTCGTCCGAGCCACGCACGGCGTGATCACCAACGCGAGGCCCGACCACCTCGACGTGATGGGCCCGACCGAGAACGACGTCGCGCGGGCTTTGGTCGCCACCGTCCCATTCAACGGGGTCTTTCTCAGCGCGGAGAAGAAGCATCGCCCGTTTTTTCGCGAGGTCGCCGAAGACCGAAACTCGCGCTTCCGAGCGGCTGCGGACATCTCTCGTCCCGTCACCAAGGAAGACATGGAAGGCTTCGCGTATCTCGAGCACCAGGAGAACGTGGAGCTCGCGGTGGCGACGTGCGAAGAGTTGGGCGTCGACATGGAAACCGCGCTTCGTGGCATGTGGCGTGCTCGTCCCGACCCGGGCGCCATGACCGAGGAGACCCTCGAGTTCTTCGGCCGTAAGCTGGTGTTCGTCAACGGTTTCGCCGCCAACGATCCGACCTCCACTCAGTACATCTGGGAGCAGTCACTTCGGCGCCACCGCGGACTCAAGAAACGCATCGCTGTGTTCAACTGTCGCGCCGATCGCGCCGATCGCTCTCAGCAGCTCGGAGAGTCATACTCTTCGTGGACTCAAGCGGACGAGGTCGTCTTGCTTGGCACCGGCCAGTACATTTTCGCGCGTGCAGCCGTGAAGAGTGGCCTCGACCCCACCCGGCTCGTGTTCGTGGACCGAGACCATCCCGCCGACATCTTCGAGATTCTGCTTGGCCTTGCCGAGTCCTCGGCCCTCGTGATGGGTCTCGGGAACATTGCGGGGCCGGGGTTGGCGCTCACCGAATACTTTGCCAACCGAGGATTGGAACATGCCAGAGATTGAGTTGCTATCGTTGTCCATTGGGCTTGGGCTGGCCGCGAGTCTCCTCTACGGCGAGCTCTTCGGGCTTGCCGCAGGAGGCATGGTCGTCCCCGGCTACATCGCGATGTTCGCCGACAGGCCCGTCGACGTCGCGCTCACCCTGCTCGCCGCATTGGTCACGTTCGGGGTTCTGAAAGGTCTTTCTCAGATCGCAATCGTCTATGGGCGACGCCGGACGGCGCTGACGATCTTGGTTGGGTATCTGGTCGGTATGACGTTTCGGTGGTGGCTCGGAAGTCAGATCACGCCCTTTTCTGAAGCGGCGATCATCGGATTTATCATTCCCGGCCTCATCGCGATTTGGTATCAGCGCCAGGGAGTTCTAGAAACGACGCTGAGTTTGGTCACCGCGGCGATCATCGTTCGTATGGTGCTGGTCGTGTTCATGGGAGACATCACGATATGAGGGGGATGTACTGGAAGCCGGAAGGCGCCTCCCAGGTTCAGCGTGCCCTCGTCGCAGCGCTTGCGATTACCGGCCTGGTCGCGGTGGAGCGCTTCCCCTCGGAGGAACAACAACCGTACTACGCCGAGAAGATGCTCGCCGCCCGCAAGGCGAGAGAAGCGATGGACGTCATCCGCGACGAGTCGGAGAAACGTGGCCTCCCTTCCTTCGAGAAGACCGACCCCGCGGGCTCCCGTCTGATCGGCGTGCTCTTATCGCCGATCACGAGCGGCAGCGGAAGCCTCGTGTCGAAGCAAACCACGGTGAACCCGAACTTTGCGGCTGTGGTCGTTCAATGGCTAAAGGACTTGGGCATCAAGAGCGGCGACGTGGTTGCGGTCGGCCTCTCCGGCTCTTTTCCAGCGTTCAACATCGCTGTGTACGCCGCGATGCACGAGCTTGGCGTGGAGCCGGTCATCATTTCGAGCACGGCCGCGTCCCAGTGGGGGGCCAACAACCCGGGCTTCACCTGGCTCGACATGGAGTCGGTGCTTCGCAAGAACGAAGTGTTTCCCTACAAGTCGGTTGCAGCGTCGCTCGGAGGCGTTGGCGACGAGGCGATTGGGCTCACCGGCCGTGGCCATAAGATGCTCACCCGTGCAATCGAACGGAACGACATCCCGGCCATCGGTGTACTCAAACCGGAGAGCGACGCCGCCGTCGATGAACTCGTCGAGGAAGCGCCGTCTGATCTCGCGGCGGTGGACCAGAATCGCGTACGCGAGCGGATGCGCATCTACTACGAAAACGCAGGAGATCGGCCAATTCAAGCCTACGTAAACGTAGGTGGAGGCACCGTCTCGGTTGGGACCAAGGTCGGCAAACGGAAGTTCTTGGCAGGCGTCAACCGCCGCCCACCCAAGGGGATCGACGAGATGCCACCATCGGTGCTGGGAGCCTTCCTCGAATCGGGGGTTCCTGCGATTCATGGGACCCGTATGATCGACATTGCAGAGTCCTACGGGCTCGAGATCGCGCCACGACGAACGCCCGAAGTAGGTCAGGGGGACGTCTTTCAGAAGCGTCAGCCCAATCGGTGGCTCGCCGGCATCGTTCTCGTCCTGATCTTGTTGTCGCTATTCGTGATCGCACGGGCTCCGTGGGGGACGCGCATGCTTCGGACGACCATTCCGCCGGAGAGCATCGTCCCTCCAGCACCACGACCTCCAAAAGAACTCGCGACCCAAGTCGACACTGACGGCAACGGCGCTTCTGCGTCTCGTCCACCCTCGGGGACCCCGCCGCAACGTCCTCCAGTCTGAGCGAAGCGGCGGTCGCGTCTGGCCACTCCACTACACGCGTTGCGGTGGTCATGCTATCGGCTTGTCCGAGGTGGAGGTATTCATGCTTCGTGTCGCACGTGGGGTTCTTCTTTCGGTCGTCTGGTTGGCTGTCTCGAGTTGTGGCGGCTCCAGTTCCGATGGGTCCGTCGAAGTGGTTTGGGATCGCACGGTCGACTTCACGCAGTTCCAAACGTTTAGCGTCGTCACCCAAGAGATCATCGCCAACAATCCGGACTTTCCAACTCCACCCGAGCTTCCGGACGACGCGGTAGCGGCGATCGACCAGATCAACGCCCTGATCATTCAGGCGATGGGACCCGCCGGGGTCGGCCTCACGTACATTCCACCGGAAGAAGTCACGCCCGAGAACCAACCCGACCTTTGGGCCGGCAACGTAGGCGCCGTCAGTGAAGAGCAGGGCATCGTGTGGCAGTGCGTCGGTGGCTACTGGTGGGGGTATTGGGGTTGGTACTGGGACCCTTGCAAGTGGTCCTACCCGCGTACGGTGGACTTCAACGTCGGGTCGCTCCTGATTCCCGTCGCGTCCACCTCCCTCCAAGAGGCGGTCTTTGGCGGGCTGGCCCAGGGGATCGTCTACAACGGCGGGGACAACGCCGAACGGATCCGAGCCGCGGTCGCCGCGATCTTCGCGCAGTGGCCTTCCGAGCAGACCGGCATTCCCAGCAACCAAGGCATGGGTGGCATGGGCGGTGCGGGCGGCTCAGGCGGTGCAGGCGGCTGAGGTCCCTGAGTCGTTCTCGGCCGGCTAGCGGTAACGTCTTCTTGCGCGTCGCCGCTTCGCGCGCGGCTCGAGGCTCGCCTGGCCGCGGTGCGTCAGGTGTGGTGGGAACACGTAGGCTGCCAGGTGTTTGAGCGGGTCGAGCACGCGTCCGTTGCGAAAGAGACCGAGGTGTAAGTGCGGTCCAGAGTCTCGCACGCCGGTTTCGCCGACCAGGCCGAGCACCTCACCTGCGAGGACCTCGTCGCCGACGTTGACGTCGTACCGTGCGAGATGCGCGTAAAGGCTGACCACCCCATCACCGTGGTCGACTTCGACGAATAGGCCCTTCGGTCCCATGTGGCGGCGGTGGACGAGGAGGGCACCCCAGGGTTCTAGGGCGATATGGGCGCGGCGCTCCCAGTCGACGCCTGCGAACGTCACGACACCTGACGCGACGGCCAAGACCGGTTCGCCGGCCTCCGATGCAAAGTCGATCCCGCGATGCGATCGGCGACCGCCGTCTCGTGGTTCACCGAGGCCACTCGTTGCGATCCTTGGAAACCCGCGCAGCGGGCTTACGAAGTCGATTCCCGCCAGCGTTCGGTTGCGTTGGCGGGTCGCCGCGTGACTTCGGAGGAGTCGACGTCGCGCTGTCAGGATCCGGTCTTCGGGCCCGGTGTCGCTCACCTTGTCGCCCCAGACGAAGTGCGAGATCGAATGCCGATGCGGGGACGAGTCGAACGCTCGATCGACGTCCGGGCACTGCTCCCGAAACACGCGCACAAAGGCCGCCGCGAAGTACAAGTTGGACTCCGCGTTCGAAAGCGCGCGAGGGTGGAACGCGAACTTGCTGACGTCGAGCGCGCGTCGCTGCCAGCCTCCCTTGTCGCGGACGCCGTATCGATAGACGCCGCGGCGGACGTGGCGCGCGTGCATTCCCGCGTTGATCAGGGTCAACCCGGTCCCATAGCTGCTCTCGACGTCCTCACGGCATCCGCTCTGGGTGTAGACCAAGGCGGCGACGAGCCAAGGGTCGACCTCGAATTGCCTGCTGTACCGGACAATGTGCTCGGCGTATCGGCCCACGTCGTCGTGGGAGCTTGCGGGGCAAAGGTCCCGCATCGCGTTCGCCAACTCTTCCGCGGACACCGTCCCGGGAGAGGCCGGCTCCTCGGGCCAGATCGAGAGGTCGATCAGGCCCGCCCCGCGCGGTCTCAGCCCCAGTCGACGAAGCTCCTGGGCGTCGAGCGATCCGGCGACTTCCAACGGCTGCCTCCGCGCGGCGTCGTTCAGAACCACGCCCTTTCGCAGGCGCCTCTCCCACGGCGTCCGCTGCGCGTGGGTCGGTTGCAGGCTCGTCACGAGCACCAGCAGAACAAGAGAACTGAGCAAACGAACCGGGGTCTTCAAGCGGCACTCCGAGTCCTCACAGGATGCATCTCAGGGAGAGCGCCAACAACTTTGAGGGCTCGATCGTCCAGTTTTTTTGAGATCTTCAAAGGTTTTGCGACTGTTCCCCATGTCCGCTAGGGTGCCGGTCGAGCCGTGGGACCGGACGCGTGATGACGGACCACGTTGGGAGACAAATGGGGGAGCGCCTCGCATCGCTAGTCAATCGCCAGGAGCTGTTTGCTCGGCGGCAGTATGAACCCGTCATTGCGTATGACGCACTGGACGAAGCCACATCGACCTGGTTCGGGGTTGGGGTGGCGGCAGACGCTGCAAGCCGTGGACTTCCTGTCGACGTCTTGATCCTCGTCTTTGCCCAAGAGATGGTTCGCCGGACGCTCGGGCATTCGAAGAGCACGATTCTGATCGCGGACAGCAATGCCTGCGATGCCGGCGTGCCCCGACTCGACGTTCACCGCGCGGCATCGTCCGCCCAGGCTCCGCTCGAAGCCCTGATCGACCACTTCGGTTTTCCAGTGACCGTGCGCAGGGCATCCTCGTTGGCACCTGCCCGCGAGGTCGCCAAACGGCAGGCGGCGCTCGAGATCGACAACGGCTACGTCGCGCAGCAGCTCGTCCAGACCGACATCATGCGGGAGAAGGGCGCTGGCGTGAAGGTAGGCTGGGCACTGTCCGCGGCCACGTACGACGAGACCTACTTCGACCGCCTTTACGCAAGCCGATTCGGGTCGCGCGTCACGTTTGCGTACACGATCGGAGGTCGCACGCTCAACCCACAGCGCCCCAGGGCTTGCCCCTATCTTTGTCGTTCTCCCGAAGAGAGGCTTCTTCTCGGCCGACCGGAGAACGCGGTTCGAAAGCTCTACGAGGGCACCAATACCACCGCCGCCAAGGGCTACCGTCGTCTTCTTGGCAAGCTTGCCCGCGCGAGTCAGCACCTGACTGGCCGCGACCCAGGCACACCTGAGAGCTTCCTTCAGTCCGTCGTCGACGTGTCTGCTACAGCTACTGCAGGAACGCGGCGAGCTCGCGAATCGCGGGCGGGCGCCCCGTCGACGCTGTCTCCTTGAACGCGCGTCGCTGAACCTCGGTAAGTTCTTTTTCGCCACTGCCCGCGTGTCCGGCGCGGATGAACGATCGCGGTCGTACGCCTCGTTCGAGGAGGAGCGCGGTCGCGTGGTCGAACAACCCCTCGCGCGCCTTCATCGCTTCGAAACTGCTAAGCGTGAGCGCTCGCTTGCGCGCCTCTTGGGCTGCTCCGAGGTCGAGAAACGTTGCGATGCGTTCTACGCCCTGTCGTCGATCGGCGAGAAGCTCTTCGTACCGAACCACCAGGATGTCGGGGTCGGTCTCGTGGGCCCGCCAACCTTCGACGTGATCAAACCAGGAGCCGTACTGCACTCTGCCTCGCACGAACCGGCGATAGAACTCGTCGAGCGTGCCCTCGAAACCGAGGTAATTTCGGTAGAGATGGTAGTACGATAGCAGCACGTCCTGCCCGTCTCGCTCGACGTAGATGTACCGCGCGCCGTCGGGTAACCACGCTCGTGGGAGGTGGCTCTTGAAGACGCGAGGCGACGGGAACGACTCGAACGACGCGGACGTATGGTCGCCGATCGCCAACGAGCGCTCGAACCATGGGGATACCTGAGTGAGGTGCTCCGGGTCACCTTCGTCACCATGCGCCAATAGATACGTGATCCATTGTGTGAGGGTGGTTCCGGATCGCGGGTAACTCGCGACGAAGACGTCG
Organism: Myxococcota bacterium; assembly: GCA_039028875.1. Taxonomy (GTDB): domain Bacteria; phylum Myxococcota_A; class Polyangia; order Polyangiales; family Houyiibacteriaceae; genus SG8-38. The sequence goes on from JBCCHE010000012.1 coordinate 82,927, forward strand.
TCGGGTCGCACGACGAACCCATTGCGACCATGCAGGAAGTTGATGATTCGCCGCGCATTGTCGAGATTGCGAACGGCGACATCGAGCCATTGGCTTGTGATCCCGAGGAGCCGGCTCGTTGTGGTGGATGGCCGCATCATCTGACCCTGACTACCCTAGCACCGACGATGGAAGCCCTAGAACACATTGCGACGCCAGAGTTCATCGTCGCGTTCGCAGTCGTGTTTGCAGCGGCCACCGTCCAGAGCACCGTCGGTTTCGGGTTCGCCTTGCTCAGCGTCCCCCTGCTCGATCTGCTGGATCCGGTCTTCGCTCCGGTTCCCCAGCTGGTTGCGGTCTTTCCGCTGACCGTGGCCGTCGCCGCGCGCGAATGGTCTGCCGTCGAGCTCAAGAGCACGGCTTGGATCTTTGCAGGCCGAATTCCGGGTGCGTTCGTCGGGGTAGTGCTTCTGAAGTGGCTCGGCGAGCCTGAACTCGACGTGCTGATGGCCCTCATGGTCGTTCTCGGGCTTCTCCTCGTCGTTCGAAGTCCCTCATTCAGGCGAACCCCCATTGCCGAAATGATCGCGGGACTTGCTTCGGGGACGATGGCGATGGTCTCGGCGATCGGCGGGCCACCGATCGCGATACTCTACCGGAACGACCGCGGGCCCACGGTCCGCGCGAACTTGGCGCTCGTCTTCGCTATCGGCGTCTGCATCACGCTGACGGTACGCACTGCGGCGGGAGAGGTGTCGACTACCGAAGTGGTGGTGGGTGTCGCGTTCGTGCCCGCCATGCTCGCCGGTCTTCGAGCAAGCAACGGGCTCCTTCCCCGAGTCGAAGGCCAGATGCTGCGCAATGCGATCGTCATCATCGCGGGGCTCGCCGCGCTGGTGCTATTGGGTCGTGGTCTGCTCAACGGGTGAAGTGGACGAACGTGGTGTCCGGCCTAAAGCGAACCGCATGCCAGCTTGGCGGTACGTCGGGCTCGCTCCAGTAGTAGAGCCACCGTGCGTCAACGGGCGCGATGTTCGTGCATCCATGACTTCTGACCTTACCGAAGTCGGTGTGCCAGTACGCGCCGTGAAGCGCGTAACCGCCGTGGTAATAGAGCGTCCACGGCACCTCTTCCACCTCGTAGAATCCGTCGATCGGATCGGTCGCGTTCATGGTAGTCGAGATGTACTTCTGCTGGACCTTGAAGGTCCCGATCGGTGGCTCGTACCCCTTCTTGCCGCTTGAGATGACCGTTGCGTAAACCGGCTTATCGCCCTCGTACGCGACGAGTGTCTGTTCGCCGAGGTCGACGTGGATCCACTTCGTGCCCGCGGCGACCGTGCTTGGTCGCTCGACCGCGCGAGCGACCCTCACTTGGTCCCTCCGCACGATGCCATCTCGGCCTCGGACGTAGCCCACGTCGCCCTTCTTGAATTCGTCGGTCACCACGAACCGGGCGTGTTTCTCAGCTGTGCCTGCGGGTTCGAGGGTGGAACCTTTGTCCTCGAGCAGTGGCCTGTCCTCTTCGTAGACGAACGCGAGGGGAAGCGCCCAACCGTCCTTGCCGAGCTGCTCGCCGCGCACGATCTCGGGGTTGCGGAGCTCGAGGTCTTCCGCCCAGACGTAGCGATTGCGGACGGTGCGGTAGAAGACCTTGCCGTCTTCCTCTCGCGTGGCCTTTTCCCCAAGCGCCAGGAAGTAGTCCCCGTCCATCAGTGACGACACCACCTCTGGGGTTGGGCCCTTCTTCAGCATGGCGCGACGTGCTTGCTTCTCCTCTGCGATCGTGGGCATTCGGTAGTAGCGAGGTGCGCGCTTGGTGATCACCCGCGCGTACTGGTACGGAAGCCGCGCGCCTACTTCGGCTGGGGGGACACCGTAGTTGTCCGAGGTGGGGTTGTCGCTGACGTGAAAGCCGAGGCTCGTGCACACGTACCCGAACGGATCTGCCTTGTACCAAGTGCCCCCCTTGCAACCAGCGCCCGAGACGGCGGCACCCACGGGCACAATCGTCCCACGTCGAACGATCCCGGCCACCGCTGGGTTGCTGGCGGCTTTGTCGTAGACGAACGCGTCATAGTGGAACGCCTTGCCGAACAGGCCGGCCTTGCCAGGGTTGTTCTTGGCCTGCGACTTGTCGTGCCATTCATCCCGCGGCGCGGTCAAACTTGCTAGCTTCTCTCGGGCGGGCCCTTGGGCTTTCGTCGGTGCCGCTTGGGCATGCGCAGCAGCGCTGGGAGTCGAGTCGACGCGCCTATCTTGCTCTCCGAGGGCCACGGTTCCTCCGCCAATGCAGGCGGTGATCGCGACGAGGAAGACGACGGTCCATGGGTTGGCGAGGAGTCGTAGCATCGGCTGGGCCGAGAATAGCGCTCCTTTTGCCGGAATCAAAAGATCAGTCGTCGGCGATATCGTCGGCGTCACAGGGCCCGTTGCACGGGTTTTCTACGATGCCTGTGTCGTAGAAGCTTCGGAGAACCGTCCCGAGCGATTCCAGTTTGGTGGCCTCGCCGTGAGGATCTCGCAGGGTATCGTCCCACGGCGGCGAGTTGCCCGCGGGGGGTTCGGGGTTGCCGAAATCCACCTCGATCATCCCGGAGCCCGTATGCGAGCCGGTTACGACGTCGAGGCCCCACACGGGACGAATCAGCGGCGCGAGGTTCACCACCCCTCCGATCGTCCGCGCCATGATGTGGGCGCCGAGATTGGTCACCTGATGATCGCTCTTCGATACCTGGATCAGGACTTCGTGTGCCGGTGTGTTCGGGAAGCGGTCGGTGCGAATGTACTTCGAGTACCCGGTTGGCTCCGCGCGGTCCCAAAGGCCCTGAATCAGCGCGAGATTCATCTGCACGTCGAGGCCGTTCCAGTCGTAGGGCCCATAGATCAACGGCGCAAACTCGTCGAGGTTCACACTTCGGTTCAGGAGCAGGTTGTACGACTGCCCCGGTACCGCGATGAGGCCGCGTTGGAAGTCCGTGGCGATCGCCATCAGACTGGCGCCGAGAATCCCTCCTTGGCTCCCGCCAAAGTAGTATCGTTTCGACCCGTCGAGCATGGCGCCGCCACACTCGCTAGCGAGGGCTTGGTTGAGTGGCGTGTCCGGGCCGCCATCCGCTTCGCGCGAGAGCGTACGCATCGCCATCAGAAAGTTCAGGAACCCTTGGTGCATGCGCTCCGGGATCGCCCTGAAGCGAGACAGATCGCCGGAGCTGAGGGCGGTGAGAACCGTCGGGACGTCGTCGGACGCGAACCCTTTCCAGTCGAGTCCGATGGCCGCCAAGTTGAGCTGGGCGGCGATTGGCTGGAAGCCCAAGACTTGCTCCTTGGCGCCAAGTTGACCGTGCCCGAAAAGCACCAAGGCGGCGCCTTCGCTTTGGGCTGACTCTGGAACGATGACGGCGGCCGAGTATTGAAACGTTCCGTTTTGCTCCGGCATTCCATCGCTGCCGAGGTTGAGTAGCTCTCCCGTCTGCCCGCCGGTCATGTAGAGTGGCATGTCGAAGGTCACCTCCAGTCGACATGCGATTCCTTCCTCGATTCCTTCCTCGATGCTCCGGAGGGTGTAGCTCACGCCGTCGGCAAAGCGCGTGAACGCATCGTCGCGGATGTGGATCATCCACCGGGTGTTGTTCTCTTTGCTTGCCGTTGTGAAGTCCCACGCGAGCTGTAGGTCCTGCCGCGCAATCCCCGCGTCTTCGAGGTCCGTGAATACCTGCTCGAAGTGCACACGACGCGACTCGATGATCGCGTCGTTGCTATCTGTCCCGTCGCGCAGCGCAGCGAACCCTTCCGAGGCTGGAATCGCAGCCCCCGAAGCATCGACGACGCCCCGAATCGCGAAAATGTACCGCGTCGCGTCGTCAAGCCGAACCGCGGGTCGAATCATCAGTGCCCGTTCGTTCTCGAGCTCGTCTCGGTCACGGCCGATGTCGAACTCCGGACGTGGCGCAGACGCATCGACTCGGGCTGCCGCCTCGATGACGTATTCGTCGAGCTCGACCCAGTGGGCGACACGCTCTCCGGTGGCGGCGTTGAGAATGACGGTGCGGGCGTCGTCAGCGAGCGAGCTCTCGATGTCGGTGGACGGATTCAAGCCTTGCAAGGTCGCGCCCGGCATGAGGGTCATTCCTGCGATCCCAGGTGAGAACCCGTCGGCCTCGTTGAACGCGTCGGGGGTAGACCGTGCGCCCGAGGTGTTGGCGGGCATGATCACTTCGGGCAGAGACAGCTGTCGCCCAGTCGGCGTCGAATCATTCTCCTCGGTCCAGTAGTCGTTGGGGTACGGGAATCCGCAGTACTCGGGTGCTAGAGGGTCGCAATCGAGAGGGGGCGCCGGGACATCGCCACCAGCGCCTCCGGTGCCGGCCGACCCGTTCGAGTCGTCGCCACAGCCCATCACCAAGAGGCCCAGAAGCCAAGCTCCAGCCGAGAACACTCGCACAAACCGCATGGACGCGATGCTAAGGGTCCTCACACACATTTTCTAGTGGCAACTTCTCGGACGCGGTAGACCATGGGCATGGCTGGGTTCTTCCGGAAGCGTAACTTCGCCGCCACCACTGTGGTCGTCTTTGTCTTGGCGCTTGCCCTCGCTTGTGAAGTGCGCCTCTCCTACAGCTTCACTTTTGGCGCGCTCGACCCGCTGGTCGGACACGATGCCTGGCTCGTCGCGATGACGGTGATTCGCGTCGTGCTGATGCTGTCCGTGATCGCACTTTGGGTCGCGAACCGCACCAGAGGACTCCACGCAGCCATCGTCGCGCTTACCACGTTTCTCACGCTCGGCGTTGCAGTGTCGACCGCGGCCCTCGTCGAAGCGCTCGTCGGACCGATCTTCAAGGCAGCCGACTTCTTCATCCTCGACGTCGTACTCCTCTCCGTCGCCAACGTTCTTGTCTTCTCGCTGTGGTACTGGATCGTCGACCCGCCCGGTATTCGGCCCGGCGAACGCGACGACGACGACTGGGAGCTCCTGTTCCCACAACGAATGCGACCCGAGAGCCTCGGGTGGACGCCGGGCTATATCGAGTACCTGTATGTGTCCTTTGTCGTTTCGTTCACATTCGGCCCCGCCGACGTCATGCCACTTAGCCGACGCGCGAAGGTGCTGATCATGGTTCAGGTCTCGATGTCGCTCGTGATCATTGCGGTGCTCGCCGCCAACGTCATTACCGCATTGGATCCGAACTGATTCGCCACGTTCCTCTCATGTGCGCGCGTGTACAGGACGCCCTGTTGTGCGTACCCTCGGTCCCTAACCTGCTAGCATTCGACCGGTTGGAGAAGCAGCACAGATGAAGACCGCAGTAGTTACCGGGGCAGGCAAAGGGCTCGGTCGCCAAATCTCCGAGGGCCTCGCGGCCAAAGGGTTCTCGGTTCTCGTGACGGACATCGATGAACTTGCGGCCCAAGAGACCGCTTCCTCCATCGGTGGCGATTCCTGGGCGATGCAACACGACGTGCGTGACCCCGACGCCCATCGTCGAGTCGCCAACGAAGCCACCCAGCGCGGTTCGCTCACGCTCTGGGTCAACAACGCCGGCGTCCTTTCGCTTGGCCCAAACTGGGAGCTCGACGACGAGGACGTCCGCCGTCACGTCGAGGTCAACGTGCTCGGCGTGGTGTGGGGTACCCGGGCTGCAATCGATGCGATGCGCGAGCACGGCGGGCAGATCATCAACGTCGCGTCGATCTCGTCATTGGTGCCTGCACCGGGGCTCGCTGTCTATGGGGCCACCAAGAACGCGGTGTTGTCGTACACGGTTTCAGTCGAGGGGGACCTTCGGCGCGCGGGGCTCCCGATCCGGCTTAGCGCGGTATGCCCAGACGCCATCGACACCGACATGGTTCGTGATGTGCAGCATTCGAGCGAAGCCGGGCTGATCTTCTCCGCGAAGAATCTGCTCACAGCCGACGACGTCGCGGCAATCGTGGTGGATCTCGTCGGCAAGCCACGATTGGTCGTTTCTGTGCCGCGCTTTCGGGCGGTGTTGGCGCACCTGACCCGGCCTTTCCCTCGGCTCGGGCTCCGCGTCCTCGAGTGGATTCGCAAAATCGGGGATCGGCGGCTTGAAGCGCTTCGCAAACCAGAGGACTGACCGCATCGGTCACCCCCCCGCTCGATTCACTCCTGATCGTCGCTGTCTGGGACCACGTCTTGCCCCGACTGCGGCGTGTCGGACTGCTTCACCTCAGGAGACTCTCCGCCTTCTGAAGATGCCGACTCGTGAAACACGTGTACATCGCGCTGTGGGAACGGGATGGAGATTCCCTCTTCGTCAAACCGTTGCTTCACCGACCGCGTGATATCCCAGTAGACGTCCCAGTAGTCGTCGGTCTTGGACCAAGGCCGTACGATGAAGTTTACTGAGGAATCGCCGAGCTCGTGAAGCCGAATCACAGGCTCCGGATCCTTCAATACCTTTTCGTGCGCGCCGACGATCTCCGTCAGCACGCTCTCCGCGGCAGGGATATCGTCCGAGTAGCCGATTCCGAACGTCATATCGACGCGTCGCTTGTCCTGGTGGGTGACATTGCGGATCACGCCGCCCCAGATCTGGGTGTTCGGGACCACGAGCAGCTGATTGTCGAATGTGAGCACCATCGTCGAAACCAAGTTCATCTGGTTCACTTTGCCCATGACCCCGCCCGCTTCGATGACATCTCCGACGTCAAACGGGCGATAGATCAAGATCATCATCCCCGACGCGAAGTTCGATAGGGTGTCCTGGAGCGCAAAGCCCACCACGAAGCCGGCGATCCCAAGTCCTGCCAAGAGAGGACCCACTTCGATCCCGAGTTGTGCGATCGCGATGATGAAACCGAGGAGCATGATCAGCCGACCGGTGCTCTTGATGAAGAAGCTCTTTGCGAGGCTAGAGATTCCCATGCTCGACCGGTCGAGCGCTCGCCGAACGGCACCGCGACCGATCTTGGCGAGGATCCAGAACGCGAACAGGACCAACAGGAACATGAGCCCCTGAAACACCAAGGAGGCGCCGTTGGTGCGGAGCCACTCCCCCGCGTCCGCGACCCACTCCTCGACCAAACCCACCGCGACATCCTTGTCGAGAACGTCCTCAGAGATCTTTCCGGTCGCGCTGATGATGCCGCGACGGAGCTCAGCGGTGTCGAGCCCGTACTGATCCATCAGGTCGACATTGAGCCGCTGGGTCTCCGCCAGGAGGTCGCGGCGATCTCCGAGATCCGACAGGGCCTGCTGTGCCTCAGCATCCTCGTCGACCCCCGGGCGGGCGCTGATGTCGTCGATCTCTTCGGTGGTCGCCTGGAGGTAGCCAGCGACGAAGTTCGCTCGGGTCGCCAGGTGTTTCGACATCGAGGCGGTGTCCGCTTCCACGTCGAGACCGAGGCTGCGTCGCTGATCGATGCTGCCCTGCATCTGTCGGAGCAGGTCGTTGGCGTCCATAATGGCGCGATCTCGCTCGCCCCGCGCTTTGTCGGCCTCTTCCGGGGTTCCGTTCTCGACCAGGTTGGCGAGCTCGAGCACCCGCTTTTCGGAGTCGGCTTTTCCTTTCCGAATCTTCGTGGCGTCTTCTTCGAGCAGCCGCTCCGCCAAGGCTCGGGCTTGTGCCGTGTCCGCTCCGGCGTCGTCGCCCTCGAGTACAAGCTCGGTGAGCTGCGCGACCTCGCGGCGAAACCGCGTTTCCTTGTCGGACAGTTCCGAGCGGAGGGCTTCACCCTCGACCGAGTCGTCGTTCTTCTTCACCTGCTTGCGCAGTTCGCCGAGCTCCTTTTCGCGGGCGCCGAGGTCGGCCGTAAGCTCTTCTATCTGCTCTGCGACAGACTTCTCCGCGTCGGCGCCGCCGGCTTGCGCGAACGTGGTGCTCGGCGCCCCACTGACGATGCAGAGGGCCAGCGCGGTCCAAAGGATCCTGGTGCGTGTCGTTCGAGTGTGCATGGTCCAATCCCCTCTAAGAGTGGGCTGCCCCGGGCCTTGGCCGGGTCTGAGAGGGCGTAGTGCTACCCGAAGAGTCACCTCGCCTCAAGCGGTTACCGACATTGAAGAACGGTGGGTGACAGGATAGAGTCGCAGCGGCAGTCGGAGAGGGTGGCGACGGGCATGAAGACTTCGAAGGTAGCGACGCTCTTGTGCTGGACCGCCCTGATTAACGCGCTGGTTCTCGGCTTGGGGCTCGCCGTGTCTGCGGCTCCAGCGCTTGCCCAGCTAGACCCGACGGTCGACCCTTCGACTTCGACGACCTCGTCTGTGCCCCCGCCTCCGCCTCCAGTCACCCGGGAGATGATCGAAGCACCTCGGGTCGGGGAACCGATTGCAGAGCCGCCTCCCGAGCCGTCGAAGGTCGGGTTCGCTTGGGGTCTCCAGGTGGGGGTTCCGATCTTCCTCGACGTCGACCGCGACATCGTCAAAGCGGGCGGGGACGTGAGCTTCTTCGCAGGCGCCGACTTCGGCTACTTCATCATCGGCGGCGCCGGAGGTGTCGGGTGGAACCGAATCAACCTCAACAACCAACCCGATGTGACGTTCGGAGGAAAGAGCCCCTTGACCCGAGTGTTCCTGTCCGTCCCCGAGTTTCGTGTCCAGATACCGAACCTCGCCATCGCGCTACCCTACGTGAGCGCCTCGTTCGACATGAACTTCTGGAACTTCCGCCAAACCGAGATCACCTGCACGTCTTTTTACTGCACCGACACCTCGGTCTACCGATTCACTCCGGGCTTCACGGCACGGGCCGGAGTTGGGTTGGAGGTCGCACCGAGCATCTACCTCGACATGGGCCTACGGTACTCTTACTCCGGCGAGGGGAACTTCTTCAGTCAGAGCCGCCAGTGGGTCACCCCTTACGTCGGGGTCCTGATTCGCGCGCGATAGCGACGAGGCCCCTTCATCGGGCCCGGTCTTGATCAAGCCTCGTCTGGCGTGACGGCGATGAAGGCCCAGTTCTTCTTCGTCTTGCCAATGCGCGCCGCGACATCGGCCAGCATCATCTGCCAGCCGTACTTCTTGCGAAGTGCCGCGAGGATCGCCTGTTGGGTTGGCGCGTCCTCGATCAAGCGGGCGGATCCTTCGTGCCACGCCCCTTTGATTGCACCTCGGACCCCACATGGCGCGATGCGGATCTTGGTGTTGCGCCGAAGTCGTTTCACTTTGTACGAATCTTTGTTGGTGTAGATCCCCAACTCGCTGCCGATCGGCGCGGCCCACACGGGAGTCCGTACGCCCGTCCCGTTCTTGCGGAAGGTTTCGAGGTTCACGTACCGCGCATCGCCTAGGGTGTGGATAGCCGCCATGCGGCAAGCATAGTAAGCTCGCGCGCGATGAAAAGAGTCTTCGTGGGTCTGGTGTGTTTCGCGACGCTCTTGGCCTGGCCGACCGAAAATGCGGGGGCACAAGGTTCCGAGGCGCCGGCTGGAGGCGTGGTCGTGACCGAAACCCCGGGGGCATCCAGTGCGCTTGACGGCGTTCCGGGTTCGGACGACACGGGGCTTGCAGAGCGCGGCGTCACGGCTGCACCCCTTGCGACCGAGTATCAACGCGCACATCTCGGCGCTTGGCTCGAGTATTCCGCCGCCGCCGCGGGGCGGCAGCGGCGTTCTTCGGGGGCGAATGGCCTCGTTGCTGGCTCGATCGCGCTTGGGATTGGCATTGGGCTTTACGTTTCGTCATCGAACGCGTTCGACAAGGGCATCGGGATCACACTGATCGCGACTTCTTCGGTCTACTGGTCGGTTGCGATGTTCCAGCTGGTGCGAAAGTCGGCCGCCGAGCGTCGACTCGTACGCTGGAACCAAGTCAACGGTGCTTCCCTCACACTCCAAGAACTTGGCCGTTTCGAGGGTGAGCTACGCGCGCAATCCGAGGCCGCGGACCGCGCCAGGAGGTTGCAGCGCTGGGGGAACTTTGGCCTTGCGATGGGCGGGGCGCTCATGCTCGGGCTCACGCCCGTTGCCGACCTGTCCGACGATTCGCAGCGGACGGCCTACATTGTTGGAGGTGTGACGGTCGGCGTCGGGCTTGTCGCCTTCGGCTTTTCGTTCCTCAAGTCGCCGGAGTCGAACTACTGGAAGGCGTACCAGGCGGGCGTCGCGCCGCCGAGATCCGTGCGGTGGAGCGCGGCGCCAAGCGTTGGTCGCAAGTTCGTCGGGGCACGGCTCAGTGCCACCTTCTAGGGGCGGCGCCGCTTTCTGACCTGCGCCCGGATCGGTTCAGTCGCGAAGCCGCTGCATGACGTCATCGGTCAGGAGCGGGAGGACGCCGAGGGCTTGCATGTTCTCGTGCACTTGTTCCACGCGGCTGGCGCCGGTGATCACCGTCGAGACGCGCGGGTTCTTGGCACACCATGCGATCGCAAGCTGTGCGGGCGTACAATCGAGCTCCTTGGCCACCTCGACGACCTTTCTGACGGTCGACTCGTGGCGAGGTGAGGTGATGATCTCGCGTAGCCATTCGTATCCGGGCAGGTTGGCTCGGCTGTCCGCCGGCGTGCTACCGAGGTACTTCCCCGTCAAAGCACCAGAGGCGAGAGGGCTCCACACGGTCGTTCCCATTCCGTAACGTTCGTAGAGGTCGCTGTATTCGCTCTCGACGCGCTCACGGCTCAGAAGGTTGTACTGCGGTTGCTCCATCACTGGCTTTCGGAGGTTGTATCGTTCGGCGATTTCGTAAGCATCCGCGATGGCGTGGGCAGGCCACTCCGAGGTTCCCCAATAGAGCGCACGTCCGGACGAGACCACGTCGTGCATCGCCCACACCGTTTCTTCGACGGGCGTCGCTGGGTCGTCTCGGTGGCAGAACAAGAGGTCGACGAAATCCAGGCCGAGGCGCTCGAGCGAACCGTCGATCGCGTGCAGGAGGTACTTGCGGTTGAGGGTGTTCTTCGTGTTTGGGCCGTCCCGGAGCCCCCAATAGAGCTTCGTCGACACCAGGTAAGACTCTCGGGGCCACCCAAGCTCTCTTGCGACATCGCCCATGATCCGCTCAGAAGCGCCCTGCGCGTACACCTCGGCGTTGTCGAAGAAATTCACTCCGGCTTCCCACGCCGCCTGCATGCACGCGAGCGCGGTTTCGTGACCGAGCTGGTTATGAAACGTCACCCACGAGCCGAACGACAGCACGCTGACTTTGATGCCCGCTTGGCCGAGTCGCCGGTACTCCATCTCCATGGAACGATCTTGGGTCTACTAGAGCGGCGCGCCGTCTGCCACCCAGAGCTCAACCGCGTTGAGTTTTGCGTCGCACAACGGAAAGCCACCTTGAGGCATCGGTGTCGTCCCGGGCGCGATGTCGACGTCGGTCAGCTTGTTGATCAGATAGGAAGCGCCCAACTCGCCGGGGACCACCAGGTCACCCGAGACCTGCGTCGAAGGCGCGTTGATCAAGTTGGTTTCGGACGCTTCGAACGAGCTCAAATCGAGGCCAGCGGCCGGGGCCATCGAGTCGTGGCAGCCGCTGAAGGTGCAGCTGACGTCGAAGACGCTGGGCTGCAAATCTGTCAGAGTCGCCTCAAACGCTGGGATGCAGACGCAGTCGCATTCGACCTCGCCGTCACCGCAGGCTTCGATGCACTCCCCGTCACACAGGATTTGGCCTGCGCCGCACGGGTCTGAGCCACCGTCACCGCAACCCAAGGCCAAGATCATCGCGCTCGCGAGCGCCAAAAGAAAAGCAATACGCATATCGGCCGTATAGCCCGGCCGGACTGAGTCGGTAAAGGGCCTAGGAGTCACGAAATCCGGGGTTCTGTGTCCAAGACGCTGCTTGCAGCGCGGGTTGCCAGTGTTTACAACGAGTTAAGCAGTGCCTGGGGAGTCCGCAGTTCAGACGCGCGAAGGAGTGGTGTCCGCCCGTCCCATTCCGAGAATGCCGAGGGGCCATTGGCTGTGGGGCAACCTTCCCCAGCTCGCCGCCGATCGATCGGGCTTCCTGCTCGACGGGCATGCCAAGTACGGCGACGTGTTCTCCGCGCGCGTGTTTGGTCGAGAACTCGTGTTCGTCCGAGACCCCGCGGTCGTCAACGCGATCAACGTCACGCACTGGGAAGACTTCCACAAGCCCGCGCACATCAAGATGATGTGGAAGCCGTTCCTCGGTGAGGGGCTGGTTCCGAACGACGGTGCGTCTTGGAAGCGGCAGCACAAGTTGATTCGACCAGGGTTTCACAAGCGAAGGGTCGACGCCTACGGCGAGCGGATGGTCCGATTTACGAGGCGCATGGTCGATCGATGGGGTCAGGGAGAACAGCGCGACTTTCGTGAAGAGATCGTCGGCCTCGCGCTCGTGGTCGTCTGCGACACCTTGTTCGACATCGACATCGAGGAAGGGGACGCGACAAGCATCCGCAACGCGATGGTCGACATCAGCGAGATCCTGGTCCGCGACGCGGACAAGGTCGTTCCCCGTCCCTCGTGGTGGCCCACGGCGGAACAGCGGAGACGTCAACGCGCGATCAAAGCCGTCGAAGCGATCATCGGCCGGGCCGTTGCCGAGCGCAGGCGCACGGGGAAGGACCGCGGGGACTTGTTCTCACACATGGTCTTCGTCGAAGACGAGCAGGGCCAGATGAGCGACAAACAGCTTCGCGACGAAGCCATGACCCTGATCTTCGCCGGGCATGAGACGACGGCGCACGCGCTCACGTGGGCCTGGTACCTGCTCGCGAAGAACCCTGCCAAAGTCGCAAAGATGCAAGAGGAGCTGACTCGAGTCGTCGGCGACCGGCGGATCGACGTCGACGATCTCACGAACCTCCCGTATCTCGAGAGGGTCATCAAGGAATCGCTCCGCCTTCTTCCGTCCGTGTGGGCCTACGCCCGTGAGCCTCAAAGGGACGTCGTCTTGGAGGGCTACGCCATCAAGAAGGGCACGCCGGTGACGATCAGTCACATCGCCATGGGCCGAAACGAACGTTACTTCGATTCGCCCGCGGAGTTTCGGCCCGAACGCTGGACACGCGAGTTTGAGCACGCCCTGCCCAAGGGCGCCTACACACCGTTCGCGCAAGGCCCCCGTGTTTGTCTCGGCAAGCAGTTCGCGATGATGGAGATGCGGATCGTGCTCGGTACTCTCTTGCAGTGCGTCGAGCCAAACTTGATCGACGGCTTCGAACCCGATTTCGTCACCGAGCTCTCCATGCACCCGGGGGAACGCGGCCTTCCCATGAATGTCCGTAAGCTCGAACGGCCTCCAACCGCGGCGGAATAGCTCGGGATCCGTGGCGACATCGCACCTTGCGGTGTGCGAGATTATCGAAGCTTGGCCGTAGCCGGCCCATCCACTATGTTCCCAGCGCGATGAGTTCGACTGCCGCGACCGATTGGCTTGGGGGAGATCGTCAGGAACTTGCAGGGGATCGCATTCTTGACGCGACCCGCATCGTCTTGGCGCGCGACGGGATCCGCGGCGCGCGCATGGGCCGGATTGCCGAGGTCGCCGGTTGTTCTCGCGCAACGCTATACCGCTACTTCCCCAACAAGGAAGCACTCCTCCATGCGTACATGGTGCACATCGCAGACGGGTTCAGGGCGGTTCTCGCGGAACGGCTCCGCGGGATGCGTTCGTTCGAGGAACGACTCATCGAGGCGTCCGCGGTCTCCGTCGAGCTCATGCAGTCGCGCGAAGATGTGGCGCCGTTCTTCACCGAGGAAGGGGTCGGTCTCACCGCACAACTCACGGGCAACGCCGTTGCCATGCGCGATCAGATGGCCGAGCTCCTTGCTCACGAGGCGGCGTCCTCCAAGATCGACGGCTCGCTTCGCGACGGTGTCACTGCGGCCGAGGCGGCCGAGTGGGCCACACGCGCGATCTTCTCGCTGGCCACCGTTCCCCTTCAGCGACGCTCCGGGCAGGCGCTGCGCGATTACCTCCGAAAGATGTTGGTTCCAGCCTTGGTCATGGACGAAACAAAAAAGTAATTTTGTTTTTTCTGTGAGACATAAATCTGCTAATGTCTAGGTGATGGGGATGAGTCCAGCCGAGCCTGAGGCCTCCGTGGCGTACGATCCGATCTACGACCCGTTTCACCCCGGGTTGATGGCCGACCCGTATCCTTTTTACGCGCAACTGCGGGACGAACATCCGCTCTACTACAACGAACGGCTCGATTGCTACGTGTTGTCTCGCTACGAGGACATCTACAGGGCACTCCGAAAGCCTCAGTTGTTTTCGTCGGCACAGGGGCTGACGCCCGAGAAGGACGAGATCGCCACGCTTGGCCTGCCACCGACCTTCATCATGATGGATCCGCCCGACCACACACGGCTGCGGCGGTTGATCACCAAGGGCTTCACGCCTGACACGGTCAAAGCCCTGGAGCCCAAGATCCGTGCATTCGTCGTCGAAAGAATCGAAGCGATGAAGGCGAAGGCTGCCGACGGGTGCCCAGTAGACTTGATTCCAGAGCTCGCCTCGCCGCTGCCAACGATAGTGGTTGCTGACCTCCTCGGTGTGCCCGAAGAGGATCGCGAGAAGTTCGATCCTTGGTCGGATGCAATCACATCCGCGTCCGCAGACTTCACCCTGGATGTTCAGAACGCGGTCGACGCGGTTCAGGGGTTGGTGACGTACTTCTCCATGATGTGTCAGGCCCGCCGACAGAGCCCCAAAGACGACATGATTACCAAGCTCACCCAAGCCGAGGTGGACGGTGATACGCTGAGCGACTGGGACATCGTCGGGTTCTTCTTCGTGATGATTGCAGGAGGAAACGACACCACAAGCAACTTCATCGGCAACTCGATCGAGCAGCTCGACAAGCACCCCGACCAACGCCGAATGATGATCGATGATCCATCCCTGATCCCGAATGCCACTGAAGAGCTCCTGCGGATCGAATCCGTCGTCCAAGGATTGTCCCGAACGGTCACGGAGGATGTCGATTACTACGGACGGACGATTCCTGCTGGAAGCAAGGTTCACAATCTCTACGCTTCAGGCAATCGCGACCCTAGGCACTGGGGCGATGACGCCGATTCGCTCGACATTCGCCGGAGCGCAGAGAAGCATCTCTCGTTTGCACAAGGGCCTCACTTCTGCATCGGCGCCCACGTTGCGCGCCTGATGATTCGCGTCTACTTCGAGGAGATGGGTGCACGAATCGGGGAAGACTTTGAGGTCGACTGGGACAACGCGGAGCGTCGTCAGTCAGGATTCACGCGCGGCTACACCAAACTGCCGATCCATATCAAGTCGTGAGTGCGGTTCGCATCAGGTTCGAACCTGCCGGGTTCGAGGTCGACGCCGAGGCCGGCGAGATGATCATGGACATCACGGATGCGAACCCAGAGGCTGACATCCCCTACTCATGTCGCTCCGCGAGTTGCGGAACCTGTCGTGCCGAGGTCATCGAAGGAGGCGACGCGCTCGTCCCGGCGGATTCGGACGAGATCGAGGTGCTCGAGATATTCGGCGACACCCCCGATCGGGTTCGCCTTTGTTGTCAGGCACAGGTCGCTTCGGGCGATACGCGTCGACTGACCCTTCGGGCCGTCGACTGATGCCAGTGGAGTCAGAACGCGTTAGCTTGTGACCGGCTCGCAGATGACCACGGGGATGACTCGGTCTGTCCACGTTTCGTAGCTCGCGTAGTCCGGGTAGTGATCAACCAGCCGAGGCCACAATCGTGCGCGCTCCTCGCTGGAGCACTCTCTGGCAGCCATCTTCGTCTTGCGGCGGCGGATCTGCACTTCGACCGAAGGGTTCGCCTGAATGTTCCGGAACCACAGTGGATGGCTCGGAAGCCCGCCTTGGGACGCCACCACCGCGATGCGATCCCCGTCTTCGATGAAGATCAGAGGCACGGTGCGCGCGAGGCCACTCTTTCGGCCAGTGGTGGTGAGCAACAGCAAGGGGATCCCCCAAGGGAAGGCCGAGCCGACGCGCCACGTCGAGCCCACGACGCCCCCCGTCCATCGGTAGAGGGCCACATTCACTTTCGACATCGTTCGGATGATTCGTTTGACGTAGGGCTTGTCGAGCCCGTCGGGCTTTGGCTTGATCTTGGTCACGTCGGTCATCGGTTTCGCCCCGGTGCGGGCCGGGCTTTCTATCGTCGCTCACCGAGGGCGGGGTTCGTTCGCTCGAGGATGCTCTCGGTTCTTTTCGTCAGCCACTTCTCCGCCGAGGACCCATGCTCCATGATCCAGAACCGGCCGGCGCGGATCCCTTCGAGCGTTTGCCGCGCGACCTCGTCCGGCTGCGTGAGCTTGAAGGAGACCCCAACGCTCTTCGCGAGCGCTTCCATATCCGTGTACGGCTCTGGCCCTTCACCCTCCGTTTGGTATCGTTCTGGCTTGTTCCGAGCGGAGTTCAGGATGTTGGTGTTTACGAGGTAGGGCCCAGGGAAGAGCACATGCGCCTGGAGCTTCGCGTCGTCCATCAGGAACTGGTAGTGCAGAACCTCGGTCAGGCTCGTGACGGCGGCTTTGGTCGACGCGTAGATCGGGGTTGTGGTCATCGATACCAGCCCGCCGTTCCCCGATGACGTATTGATGACGTGTCCCTCTTGACCGCCCTCGAGCATCCTTGGCACGAACGACCGAATGCCGTTGGCCACGCCCATGACATTGACAGCGTAGCCCCACTGCCAATCGGACTCGGGGAGTGTCCAGATGCGCCGTTTGGCCTCTTTGATCCCAACGCCCGCGTTGTTGAACAACAGGTGCACGTCTCCGAATCGCTCGAACACTTGGTCCGCCAGGGCGTCCACCGACTCCGGGTCGGTGACGTCGACTACTAGACCCATGACTTCGTGGAGGCCCTCGGAAGCGCAGGAGGCCACCGTCTCATCGAGCGCGGATCGATCGATGTCGGCGAGTACGACGCGACCGCCTTGCGAGGCGAGCAAGTGCCCGAGCTCCCGCCCGATCCCACTTGCACCCCCGGTGATGACTGCGACCTTCCCCGAGAAATCATGCATCTTGAGGCTCCGATTCCGAGGCAAGGGCGATGTCGGTACCACGAGTCGGGTCGTCGTAGCGCTGGACCAGAAACGGCTCGAGCCACTCCCCTGGGACAGTTCGAAGGATCTCTCCGCTCGTGACGGATGCCCCTTCGGCGAACTCCATGCTCACGATCCGTCGCACCGGGACGTCGATCAAGGGGTCAAACATCGACTCACGCAGGATGATCTGGCCACCGTCGATCCGGCGTATGCGGTCGTAGTTCCGTTCCCAGTTGAGCTGTGTCAGAAATACTTCGCCATCGAAACCGCCGGCTCCGTCTATTGCGGGTAGGGCCTTGTAGCAAAAGAAGTGCTCCACGAACGCACGCTTGCTGTCCGACGGTTCGCCGACCGTGCCGTCGAGCTCGAGGAAGGTGATCCCATGGCGCGACACTTTGGCGTTCACGTGATGGTCGGTGCCGAGATTGAACTCGGTCTTCGCGATCTTCTTGGGTTCCCCGAACTTCTCTCGGCCTCCGATGACGACGAACTCGCCCTCCATCGGCATCGCGAGAACGTAGTACCCAGGCCGCGTTTCGTAGGTGCACGCGACGCCCACTGTTGCCGCGCCGACCGTGAGCACTTTGTCCTTCTTGATGTGCATCGTCACGTTCGCGAACTGCACGAAGATGCGCGGTTCGCTCGCGGGCACGAGCGGACGCGGCAGGACCGCGGTAGCGATCTCCGGGTCCGTCTCATAGACCGCACGAATCGACTGGACGACGTTCTTCATGCCCGAACTGCGACTACCGGCCTTTTGGCGTTCCATGTTTCGGACGTACCGAAGCTTGGCCATGTCATCCTCCTGGCGAGCTCGCTACGAACTCGCTCTTCTTTGGGCCTATTCGCGACGCGATCTCACGCAGTGGGGCTTCGTCGAGGTCGTAGCAGTCGATTGCGTTGTCGCTTAAGAGCTTGTTTAGCTCGGCCTCGGGGATCCCGGTCATGTAGCGCTTCATCTTCTCGGCTGTGTGAGGCCACGAACCCTCCGGATGCGGAAAGTCGGTTCCCCACATGATGTTGTCCATGCCGATCTCGTGACGTACCGCCGTACTGCCCTCGTCGAACAAGGCGGATGCGCTCAGCCAGCAGTTGCGGTTGAAGTACTCGCTCGGCTGCATCGTGAGATTGGAGCGGAAGTCGCCGAGCTTGCCGGTCGTGTGTTTCACCGAGGCTCGAACGTCCATCATCTCGAGCATCGACGGAACCCAGAACTCACTCACCTCGGTGAGGCAGTATCGGAGCTTCGGAAACGCCTCGAACACACCGCCGAAGATCAAATGCCACATCGGCCGGGCAGCCCACCATGCGAACTCGACGAGGTAGATCCCCATCGCCCCTGGCAAGTCGAGGTCGAAGTCAGGACCCGGGCCCGAGTGGTTGTGGACCACCATGCCAAGGCTCTCGCACGCCTCCCATACCGGGTAGTACTTTGGATGATTGTACGACGGGTACTTCCCCATCAGCGCCGGTATCAGGATGCCGCGGAGCCCGTTTTCATGGGCCCATCGGACTTCCGCGACCGCTTCGTCGACATCGTAGAGCATTGGTACGACAGCGACGCCGATGCGTCGGTGCGGATTCGTCGCGCAGAACTCGGCCAGCCATCGGTTGTGCGCGCGCGCGCCCGCCCATTGAAGTGATGGATCGACACCCCAAGGTTTCAAGCCAAGCCCGGCACCAAACGGCGGTGTGTTCATCTCGGTGATGCCGTCAGGGAACAAGACCTCTGCGGCCACGCCGTCATCGTCGATTACTTCGTCGCGAAGGGCGGGATCCCAAGCGGCGGCGAGCTTCGCCTCGTTGCCTGCGCGCCACTGCTCGTTGAAGTCTTGAATGAGAAATTTCGACTCGGCGAGCTTGGTCATCTCGATCTGCTTCGGCAGCACCTTGTCGAACAGGCTTCGGAAGCTCGGATCCAAGTAGTCACGGTAGGCCTCCGGCCGCAGTCCCGCGTGACCGTCCGTCGATACGATCAAGTAGCGGTCTTGCGACTCGGCCGTCATGATCGGGGCCCCTTCGTGTGATCGAGGATGAACCGCGCGACGCTGTCGGTGAACGCATCGTTTCGATCGCCCGCGATCATGTGGGCGGCGTCGGCGAGGTCGATGAACTCTGCCTTCGGGACGAACCGGCGGAACTCCGCCGCGGCGTCTTCGGACAGTACATCGCTCATGCGCCCGCGAATCAGCAGCATCGGAGCGTCGATGCGGCCCGCATCCTCGAGACGCCGGTGCACGGTGGCTTCGTCGTGATCTTCTCGGCCGCGTTGTTCTGGGTCCCAGAACTCGAGGAGGTCGGGATCCCAGTGCCAGCGATAGCGTCCGTCCTCGCCCCGTCGGAGGTTCTTTGCGAGGCCGGCGAGGTTCTTGTCTCGCTTCCGGTGCGGTGTGTAGGCAGCAATGGCCTCGGCAGCGTCCTCGAGTGACGAGAAGCCGTCTCCATCGGCTCGCATGAAGTCGACGATACGTTGCACGCCGACCAGCTCCATGCGGGGTGAGATGTCGACCAGTACGACCGCGCGCGCGACTGGCTCCGCGCTGATCTGTTCGGCGGCGAGCACCGAGAGCCCTCCAAGCGATGCGCCTACCACGACGGGCTTCTCTCGAAGCTTCCCCACAACTTCGATGAGGTCCCTGGCGAAGTCATCGATCGAGTAGTGACCCTGTGGCGCCCAGTCGCTGTCCCCATGCCCACGGTGGTCCATGGTGATCGTGTAGAACCCGAGGCGTGCCAGGGCTTCGGCACTTCCGGCCCATGCATGGCGTGTTTGGCCGCCTCCATGAAGGAACAGAACGGGAGTGGCGTCGGGATCTCCGTAGGCGTCGGCGGCGATGGAGCGCCCGCTCCGAAGGACGAAACGAACCGATGGTTGCGGTGCACTCAGAGCTGTCATGGCGATCAAGCTGTGGTTCCTAGCACTCCCCGAGCAGCGTTGCGATTGTGACACTCGTTGGCGAGACGCTCTGAACATTGCAATTCAGGTTCGAAGTGGCGCGACTAGCTTGCGTTCATGCAACATGGTCAGTTCACGCTGCGTTCTTGCTCGCCCCAGAACTGCTTGCGCAGTGCCTTCTTGTCTGGCTTCCCGAGCGCCGACAACGGAATCGAGGACACGAAGTCGACCGACTTCGGTGACTGAACCGAGCCTTTGGCATCTTTGACGGCCGCCTGGAGTTCGGCGGCAAGGGACTCCGAGCCATCGTGCCCAGGGCGCACGATGACTACCGCTTTGACCGCCTCGCCCCAGCGCTCGTCTGGGACTCCGACAACGGCGACTTGCGCGACCGCAGGGTGCGCCGAGATCACGTCCTCGATCTCCCGAGGAAACACGTTGAAGCCCCCGGTGACGATCATGTCCTTCTTTCGATCGACGATGTAGAGATAGCCGTCGTCGTCGTACCGGCCGACGTCCCCGGTGTGAAGCCATCCGCCTGCGAACGCCTCTGCGGTTTGGTCCGGTAGCCCGTTGTACCCCTCCATCACGAAGGGCGCGCGGACGCAGATCTCACCGGCCTCGCCCTCGGGCACCGGCGCGTTGTCGTCGCCCAGCAACGCGACGTGAACCCATGGGCTCGGGCGGCCGCACGACGCGAAACGCTCCGGCTTGGAGAGATCGTGCTCACCCTTCTTCAGGTGCGTGATCGCCATGGGCGCCTCCGACTGGCCGAAGCATTGGAAGAAGATCGGCCCCCACTTCTCCACCCCCTCTTTGAGGCGGGCCGGACTCATTGGGGAAGCGCCGTAGAAGAGGGTTTCGAGGCTAGAGAGATCGGCGGTGGCGGCACGCGGGTGGTCGAGCAGAGGGTAAATCATGACCGGCACGAGAAACGTCGAGGTGATCTTGTGTTGCTCGATCGCGTCGAAGAAGAGATCGGGTGTGAAGCCCTGCAGTGCCACAAACGCGCCGCCCCGTTGTAGCGTTGGCACGACGAACGCGGCGGCCGCGTGTGAGAGAGGCGTCGCGATCAGGAACCTCATCTCGTCGGGCCACTCCCATTCCGCCATCTGCACCATGGTCATGTAGGCTGCCGAGCGATAGGGTTGCCGCACGCCCTTGGGACGGCCCGTCGTCCCTCCCGTGTAGACGATCGTGTTCAGGTCGTCGGGTCGGATGTCAGGCGCGACGAGCGGCTTCGGCGTGAAACCTTCGGCCAATGCATTGAGGTCGACCCCTGCTTCGGTTGGGCCCAGCGCGAGGATATGCTTCAGGCCCGAGACTCTTGCCTTGAGCTCGGCGGCGCGCGGCTCGAAGACCGTGGGGTCATACACGAGGGTCTCGATCTCTGCGTCTTCAAGCACGTACGCTTGGTCGTCAGCCGATCCGAGCGGGTGAAGCGGCGTGTTGCACGAGCCGATCACCATGTTCGCGCAAAGGTTGTAGAGCACCTCCGGACGGTTGGCCGACAGGATGGCCGTTCGGGAGCCTTTTCGGATCCCCTTTGAGGCGAGCGCCTGCGCGTATTGACTGGTGTGTGCGCGGAGCTCTGCGTAGGTGATCGTGGCGGCCCCGAGGAACAGAAATGGTCGGTCATCGTACCGGTTGAGCCCGTCGATGATCAGGTGAGGCAACAGCGGCATGTCGAAGAGTCCGTCTTGTCCGTCTTGGGTCATCTGGATGAGGTCTTTCTGCGCAGTGGGGTTCTGTGAGGGATTCCGGTGTGTTCGGTGCGGCCCGGCGGATGGCTCTGAAGGATACTTTATTTACTGTCAACTTACGTTGACGGCCAGCTCCGATAACGGTATTTCCCACTGACCGATATTCCCGTTTACCGGATTGAGGAGACGACTCGATGCGCCGCCGATTTGCGTACTTGTACCTAGTGATGGCCGTTGGTCTCGCCGCCTGCGGTGGCAGCGAGCAGTCCATCGATTGCGAGGAGGTCGACGGGACGTTCTCGCTGATCCAACAGGTCTTCGAGAATCGCGGTTGCACCGCGTCCACCTGTCACGGCGCCGACGACCCAGCGGCTGGCCTCGATCTTCGCGACGGGAACGCCTTCGACAGCCTCGTCAATGTCGATGCGACGTCTGGCGACTTCGCGCGCGTGTTCCCAGCTGACGAGGAGCTGAGCGTTCTCTACCTGAAGCTCGCCGCGAAAACACTCGGCACGGACATCGCGGCGCTCGGGATCACCGGCTCAGAGATGCCGACCAACTCGGATGTCCTGACGGAAGACGAGCTCGAACTCGTCCGCGCCTGGATCCGTGGCGGCGCTCCCCGCGCAGGGGTCGTCGATGGCACACCCAAGAACATTTCCTGTGGCGATACCCTTGGCGATGTGACGCCCAACAAGGTCCCCGCTCCTGATCCCCCCGGGGCAGACAAAGGGATCCAGTTCGTGTCCGGGGGTTGGGCCCTACCGGCCGAGTCCGAGGACGAGGTTTGCTACGTCACCTACTACGACTACGCGGACCGCGTTCCTGAGGAGTTTCAACTTCCCTGTCCGGAAGCGTACGGTGGTTCAGAGCGTGCGTGCTTCGCGTACGACGTGATCTCTCACATCCAAGACCCACAGTCCCACCACTCGATCATCGAAAGCTACATTCCTCCCAGCGGCAACGAAGACGAGTGGAACCCGAAGAGCCCCGTTTGGAAGGACTGGCAATGCGTCGGGGGCGACCGTGCCGGACAGCCCTGCGACCCCACGAACGAGGGAGAGTGCGGCCCGCTCAACACTTGCGCGACGGCTCCGCTCACATCGCTTGGGTGCACCGGATACGAAAACGGCCCCGAAGAGCTAGGAACGCTTCTCGGCTTCTTCGGACAGGCATCTACGCGCCAGAACGTCGCCGTCGCGCAAGAAGCGACCTTCCGGGAGAGGTATCCCGAAGGCGTGTACGGCGTCGTACCTGTTGAAGGCTTCATGATTTGGAACAGCCATTCCTTCAATCTCACGAAGTTCGATACGACGGTGTCCCAGTACATCAATTTCGAGTACATCGCCGAGGAGGATCGTAGGTTCATCCGGCAAGATCTGACGGTGCTCGACAACATTTTTTCGATGGGTGTGATCCCACCGTTCGAGAGTTACGAAGGCTGCGCCACGTTCACGCTTCCGGTTGGCTCACGGCTTCTCACGTTGTCGACCCACACGCACCAGTTCGGTCGAGACTTCCGCGTTTGGTATCCACCCAACGAGCCATGCGGCAGCGGGTTCGAAAACGGCGCCATCGACGAACGGCTCGACTGCGACGTGCCAGAGGGCGATCCCGACTACCGGAGCTTCACCTATCAAGACCCGCTCTACCAACGCTTCGATGCTGAGAACAACCTGCCCATCCTTGACAGCCCGGGCGTCAACGATCGAACGTTTCGGTATTGCGCGATCTGGGACAACGGTGCGACCAACCCGATGGAGGTTCGGCGCCACTCCGAACGTCCGGACGCCAACACGTGTTCGTTTGGGATCTTCAGCGCCTTCATCAACGGCTGCGGGTGTGAACCCAGTCAACGCGCGTGCCTCGGGGGTGATAACGAAGGCATGGGTTGCAACGGCGACGACAGCGTCTGCGGCGAAGCTGGCGCTTGTGACGCGTGTCCCGTCTGGGGGGGCGTCACGACCGAGGAAGAGATGTTCGGAATCCTCGGCGCGTTCTACGTCCAGGAGTGACGTCCCAGCGTAGGCATGCGGTCTCGATCGAATTAGCTCTAATTTCGGACACTTGTGGCGCTATCCCACCGTTCGCCAGCTCGGTCTTGGTCTCGCTCGCGAAGGCCTCGGAAGGCCCGTCAAACACCCTCCGGAAAAGGGCTTGACCAGGTTCTGGGGAGCCGCTAAAGAAGGCGTCCCTTTGCGGACGAAGTTGGGGCAGGGAACCCACAAAACGAAGTAGTTCTGAGGGCTTGAGCCTGGATCACGCTTCGAAAACGGTTTCCGAGAA